>CAVVIO010000020.1:0-108570 GCA_963748095.1 uncultured Bacteroidales bacterium | reverse complement strand
TCCTTAATAGCTTGTATGGGCTGAATAAAACAGATATTAGTTCCTGATTGACTTTCGCATTTTTTACCTGAAGGTAATTCTGAATACAACTGGCCTTGGCATAAAGTGATATCTGGTTGAAATCACGTATCACTATTGAAGAAATTAATTCAGCCGGATTCATCTTTTCAAACGGAAAGTAATATTGCAATTGTTTCACCCTGTCTTTTAAAGTAATATTTTCCAATACAGGATATAAAACCTGCTTTATATCTTCATAGATAAAATGATCGAGCATCTCGATGGCATAACTAATATCGGTGTTATCGCCATTAAACAAATAATTCTGGATTATAGAAATGGTTTTTGCATTGTAAGCTAGTGAAAGCAAATCAAACAGTGTCTTGTAATTATCATTTATTTCACCCCTGAGGGCCCTCCTTGCTGCCGCATAACGATCTGATTCTTTAAAACTATAAAGGGCTGCAAAATTCCATGTCATTGTATTGATTACCCTTACAACAGCGTTCAGAATTTTATTTATAGAAGACGATCCGGCCTGGTATTTAGCTTCTTTTAAAGCAGCTATAGCATTTTCTACAATTACATTATTTTGACTTTCGATCTTATTCAGTAATAATTCAATTGCTTTAACACCATTAATTTTTCCATAAATTTTAATTATTCTGGATAATAATGTATTATCAGCATCCGGTAAATAAAATACCTGTTCCAGATGATCCAGGGCAGGTTCTCCAATGTTAACCAATGCATCGAAAGCATATGGATAATATTTCTGATCAGATAAGTATTCAATCAGCAGATAGCTATGTTCGGCGTTCCCCAGACGTGCCATGGCCTGTATAGCCGCCATTTTTACATCGGGTTCGAAATCGCGTGAAAGTGCCGTAAGTAAATTACTGTAATTTTTATGAGAAGAAGCACCAATTACTTCGGTGGCCATTATCCGGTCATTGTTCTGATGTGAAACCGACAATTCTGTCAGTATTTGTTTATTTTCAGCCACTTTTAATTTCTTTTCCAGTTGATTAATCGTCTGATGCATTAACGTGGCTAATTCCGGTTGCTCAAATTCAGGTAATTGTTTTAAAACAGGTAATGCCTGGATCAGGGACAATTCATTGATATTCTTAAGGGAATATTCCTTAACATCATTGTAAGGGATGAGTAATTAAATTAACTAAATGTTTTTCGTAGTTAAGCGGATTGGTTTTTTTTTCGATAGAAAGGGTATGTTTGATTTTTTCAATATCATTACTATTAATAAGGTTATGAATTTTTTCGGCCCGTGAACTTCCTGACTGTGAAGAATGAGATAATCCGATTTTTAATTTTCGAATAGACTCCTGGAGTGCCTGTTTATAGAACCGAATGAGTTTAACAGATATTAAAGCCCAGCCAATAATTGCTATGAGTACAAAAATTGTAAGATTCAGGGGTTGTAATAATTTAACCAGTTGAAATACATAAAGTAAAATTCCACTTACTAATATTCCCAACATTACAATCAGGCCCTCAAGCCGTGGTACAATTGTCTGGCGGAACCTTACGTCAAGTGTCATAAATAAAACCCTCAAAGAAGGATTTTGTATTGTAAAACGAACGGTTTCATATATCAGCTTAGTCAGTCCAATCATCATAAAGAAAAATGTAAACCGGGCATAAGCTGTTGAATATCCAAAGGTGATGAAAATATACAATGGAAATAAAAGTAATCAGACCAATTACAACAGGCCCTAGTATAATACTATACGGACTATCGTATGGGTTTAACACCTTGCGGATAATAACATATTCAATCCCGAATATAAAAAGATACAATGTGCCGGTAAACAAGCCTAAAAACTTTGAAAAACCGATTATTTGCGGATAGCTTGCACGCGTGAGACTGATAAAAATAAAATGCAGGGTAAATCCGATAATTGCCGACAACAATACAAACAGAAAAAGCCAAAATGTGTATTTCGACGAAAACAAAAAGAAAAATCCGGTTTTGATAGGAACCTTTTTTACACGTTGGTGATTTAAATTTTTCAAAAAATGATGTGAAAGAAAGAGTAAAGGAATGAATAACACCAATAACCAGATGGCAATTGTACTGATTAAAAGTGATATAAACGAATCGTACTTAAATAATAATATTATGTTCCCATAACTGCCCAGTATGACTCCACTGATAAGACTGATTTGCGTGAGGTAAAACAGTCGCTTCCGTTGCTCTGGCAACAATATATTCCTAAGAAAATACCAAAAATTAATCAAAATCATTGCATTAACAGGAAACATTCCGGCAAATCCGCTGTAAGCAGCAATTTTAGCTTCTCCGTAATTTATATGATACTCATATAAAGACACTGCCACAGCTACAAGAAGAATGTTGATAAAAGTAAATGCTTTGAACGGCAAATGTTTAAAAAACAAAATATAAACCGAAAATAATAAAACCCCGCAGAATCCGGAGATCATATATGCTTCTATAAGATCGTCAGCTGTAAAATAATTCAGAAAAACAGTATGTGCCCCAATGTCGAAAGATGCCAGAAAACATCCTGTAAGTAATGCAATTAGCGAAATAAGTATTATAATCCCAACTTCATTGCGTCTGATATTAAATATCCTGTTGAAAAAATTAAGCATGTTAAACCGGAATTATAATAAAATAATTTAAAATTCTTTTTAGAAGCAATTAACATTAAGAAAAAATAAAATTATGAAATATCTGAATGATTTCCAGATTTCTTATCTAAAGTTAATGCACGTTTACCCGATCGAACTGTAATATCATGGAATTTTTTATCAGATGATTATAAACCAATTGCAAATATTGATGTTATCCTACTTATCAATTACCAAAACCTTAACTAATTTTTTTCACCTATGTACAATCCTCAGAATTCATTGGAAGATAAATATGACCGAAGGCGAGAAATTGTATTTTTAGCTCTTTCGGGACTTTTTGTAGGCACACTGGCAATGCTTAATATCCTTGGAATAACAAGACTGGTCGATTTATCCTTTACATTATTCGGCTTCACATTCCCGGTTAAGGTCTTTGTGGGTGTTTTACCTTATCCCATCACTTTTTTATGTACCGATTTTATAAGTGAATTATATGGACGAAAACGCGCTACCTACGTGGTATGGGTGGGTTTTTTTCTGAACCTGTGGGTTATTTTCATATTGTGGCTGGGAGGAGCTTTACCACCGGTGCCCCATATGAATCCTGAAACAGGTCTTCCGGCTGTTAACGATCCGAATTATCTGTTTTATGAAATCCGTCTGTTTACTTTCAGCACCACCTTTGCTTCGATGATCGCCTATCTGACAGCACAATTTATCGATGTGCATATATTCCATTATTTTAAAGACCGTACCCGCGGAAAACATCTGTGGTTGCGCAATAACGGTTCAACACTTACCAGTCAGATGGTTGACTCACTTTCAGTAGTGCTGATAACTTATACACTAACTAATGCAATACATGTACCTTTGGGTACTAGCGCAATGCATTTCCTGGTGATTCTTATCATATCCAATTATTTATTCAAATTTGTGGCGGCCTTGCTGGATACGATCCCGTTTTATATCGGGGTCAGGTTACTGTCCAGATACCTGAATATTGATCCGGTTGAACATTACAGGCTGGAAGTGGAAGAAGAGATTTAAACGGATTAAAATTTATACATTCAGCATCTCAACAATATGGTCGAGTTTTATATCCCTGCCATCTACAATATATTTAGCCCTGGTATAATGATGTTCACAACGTTTTATAAGGTCACTGACATATTTTCGCAATTCTTCGTCGTTTTTACCTTTTACAATAGGGCGGTCTTTGGTAGCTGATTTCAGCCTGCTTACAAGGGTATCTTCATCCACACGTAAATACAGAACATCCCCGTATTTTTCCATCAGGTTCATATTATCGCAATGACAGGGAGCCCCGCCACCAGTGGATACCACAATGTTGTCCTTTTTCACAACTTCCTTCAACGCTTTCCATTCAATATTGCGAAATTCTTCTTCCCCCTCCTGTGAATAAATTTCCGGAACCGTTCTGCCATTCATGCGCTCTATCCATTCATCCAAATCGACGAATTCCATACCAAGCCGGTTAGCCAGTTTTTTTCCAACGGTTGTTTTTCCGCTGCTTTTGTATCCGATAATAAATAGTCTCACTTTTTGAAAAAAATAATTAAACTTCAAGGTGCAAAAATAGTGAATTCAGCAATCGGATGCCCAATATTTATAATGACATGAATGATTTCATTTGGGATAAAATTAAAATCAATACATAATTGGCACTCATCCGGAGACGCGTGTCAATTCAGAGTTATGCATCAATTTTAAGTCACACCCGGGTTTCTATTTTCCCGGACGCATCGACTGATAGGCAATGTGCTGGATGTAATTATCCAGAATAATCAAAGCTGTATAAGCTTCAACCACGGGCCACATACGGGCTACGATGGTCGGGTCGCGCCGGGTAACTGCAGCCAGTTCTTTGTTTTCAAGGCTTACTTTATCGATTGTATCCTGCGGTATGGCAATGGTGGGCGTTGGCTTTACCGTTACACGGGCAACAATATCCTGTCCCGTAGTTAATCCGCCGGTAATACCGCCAGCGTTATTCGAAGAAAATACTACTTTCCCGTCTTTTACACGCAATGTATCGTTACACTGCGAGCCGGTCATGGTTGCTGCCTGTATACCGCAACCTATTTCCACCGCTTTTACAGTACCAATACTCATCAGTCTTCCCAGTTCACCGTCCAGTTTATTGAATACGGGTTCTCCCATTCCGGCAGGTACACCAGTAACCACTACCTCAACAATACCCCCCGACGAATCCCCTTCTTTCATGATTCTGAGAATTTCATCGTGCATGGCATCGGCTGCATCCACATCGGGACAGAATAGTTTGGGATTAATGTTATATTTCTCACGTACAGCCTGTTCATCGAATTTTGGCTTCTTTATTTCCGGAATACGTTTTTCAAGATCCGTCAGGATAGCGATTTTCTCAAAAAACCGGAGACCTGTATCAAATTTTCCACCGGCAAATAGTTCCTGGTAAATCGGATCGTGTTCTTTTCGTAATTCACGGTATGCCTGTGCTTTTTTCAGTATTTCAGCTACAGACATGTCTTTCATCTTAATTCCCGCAGCTTCTTTAACATATGATACTACTTCAATGCCATGATCCCGCAGGATACGTTTGGCAATACTTCCGGCTGCCACAATAGAAGAGGTGTAACGTCCGCTGAAAAAACCCGCTCCGATTGCATCATCGAATTCACCATATTTCTGATAGGAGGCATACGAAGCATGCCCGGGACGCGGAGTACGGTTGGTCGACTGGTATTGTTCGATGTGTTCAAAATGACGATCAACATTCGGTATCAAAACAACAAATGGGGTACCGTTGGTAAAACCTTTATTTTTGAAACCGGGCATTGTGTCAGCAGCATTAACCCCACTGTAAATTAACGGCACATCCGCTTCACGCCTGGGAGAAGTGAGCTCGCCCTGGCCGGGTTTACGTAGCATAAGCTCCACATAAATTTCTTCTTCGGTAAAGTAATACCCGGGTGGAACTCCCTGAATATTAATTGATAATCCTTCCTGGTACGATCCACCAGCAACAGTGGTCTTAAATAATGTTCCGTAAGTACATCCTAACATAACAGTAATTTTTCTGGTTAATTATTAGATATCCGGTTATTCTGTAAATTTAATTTTTACTCCCAGCATTGCCATATCATCGGCAAAAGTGGGATATGTTATTTTCATAGATTCAGCAGTGTCGACAACAGTTTCACCTTTTGCAGCCATTCCGGCTATTGCCAGAGCCATAACCATTCGATGGTCATCGTAACCATGTACGTTACAACCGGTAAGTTCGCTCTGTTCAATGATAAGGCCGTCTTCCATTTCCTTAATTTTTCCGCCCATTTTGTTCAGTTCTGTTGCAATTGCACTAATACGGTCGCATTCTTTTAACCGTGCCTGGGCAACATTCAGCAGTCGGGTCTGTCCTTTGGCAAAACACCCTACCACAGCTAATGCAGGTAGAGCATCGGGAGTATTATTCATGTCGATATCAATACCCTGTAAGTTAGCCCCTTTCACAATTACTCCATTTTTGGTATGAGTAAGCTGTACTCCCATATTTTCCAAAAAAGTAAAAACTTCCTTATCGCCCTGATGATCGGAAAAATCGAGCCCTTTGATCAGAATTTCGGAACCGGTGATTGCTGCCGCACACAAAGCAAAAGTAGCCGATGAGAAATCAGCAGGTATTATTTGGTTAAATGCTTTATACGATTGTCCCCCTTTGATTCTGAACCAGTCGAGACCATCATTTTCGAATGTTATGGATTGTTTTCTCAGCCAGTCGAGTGTAATTTCCACATACGGCTTTTCATGCAGGTTTTCAACTATAATTTCAGTATCACCGACGGCAAGCGGGCATGCCAGCAAAAGAGCCGTGAGAAACTGAGAGCTAATTCCATTAACTGTCGTTTTTCCACCCAGCATAGGCCCGTTAACTGTAAACGGGCATTTACCTTCGGTAGATTTTACGGTTACTCCCAGGTTCTCAAGTGAATTCAACAAATGTACCATGAGTCGTTTGCGAATAGACTTGTCGCCATCGAAAGTAATGGGATGATTGGCGAGAGCAGCCATAGCGGATAATATGCGCAAAGTTGTCCCTGAGTTACCGACATCGATCTTTTTTGCCCCGGCAACTGGTTTCCCTCCAACTCCGGTCACCATAAAATCATTCTCAAAATTTACAATGGCACCAAGTTCTTTGATTCCTTCCACGCAGGAAAGTGTATCGGATGACATCAATGGATTTTTGAGAACCGATTCTCCATTTGCCATCCCCGCAATAGTTAAAGCACGAATGGTATGTGATTTGGATGCGGGGATTAATATTTCCCCTGTTAGTTCCGATCTGACAATTTTAATTTTCAATAGTACCTGGTTTTTATGCGTATTGTGAAATCCGGGCGAAATTAATGAAAGATAACAACTTTTACAAATGCATGCAAAATTTCCGAATATTTATTCCGGGCAATTTGTAATAAACATAACAAAATAATAACTAACAGTTTATAGGATTTTCCATGTGAAATTTCCAGACGGAACAAAAGTTCCTGGGGTTATCCGAAAAGCATTATTTTAAATTATGTTTGATATGTTGAATGACAAAACAGTGGCTTATAAGATAGCCTCATTATTAATCCGGAAAAATAAAAAACATCAGCTTACCATTCAAGAGTCATTTGTTCGCCATTGGACTCTTGTTCGGGGCCGCTTTTGTCTTCCTCCCCTTTTTGTTCCTGTTGTTCTTCTTCCTTTTCTATCTCTAAAGGTTCAAGTTCTTTTACCAGTGCCACCTCATAATTTGAAAGGCGTTTCCCCTTTGCCTTATAGCTTTTAACACCAATAAATTCAGCTACTTCAATAATCTCGTTATCACGATTACTGTTGCTCCCTCCAAATTTCAGTTCCAGCCGGGGATACTCTACCTCTGTGATCCTGATTAATTTCGAATCGGGATGTTCGCCTATGAAGTTTACCGGTTTTTCTGTGGGTTCTATTGCAAACCTTTTAATGTAATAAAAATTTTGTGAAGCATCGAAATAAACAGCAGAGAACACCTTGTTGGGATTGAATTTTTCAATGACCAGCAGATCGTCTTCAAAATGATTGGACAGTTCGAAAGATGAAAGCCTGAAATTACCTGATTTGGTGATCACCAGTAATCTGTCTTCACCTGAAAATTCACCCAGGAAACGCCCTCTTCCGTCGGCATTAAGACGTAAAACATCCTCATCGAACCAGATTTTTCTACCTCCAAGTGTGGACACTCCTTTTTCTTTCAGTACTATTTTATGAATAGCATATTTGGTGAGAATATTTCCCATGGAAGCTTTCCCTTTTATTGCCAGTTCGCCAAAATCAATTTCAAGCAATAAATTTCTGAGTCTGGGTCTGGGTTTCAGGTATATTTTTATAAGTTCAGCCTCCCCGTTTGGATTATCACTCAGGTACAGAATACGGGATCCTTCGGTACCTTTTGTAATATTATACTCTTTATCGCGCGTGAGACCGGTTATGGAACAGCGTTTCATCATAATAACGCCATTTTTTCCATCACGGTAAATCAGGTTGTATATAGTTCGGGTGTCGTTCTTTTTAAATACGGCGATATGCATAATATCCTTTCCAACAAAAGATTTTTCAGTAACCTTAGTGATAAGGTAAGTACCATCCCTGCGAATCACAATCACATCATCGATATCGGAACAATCACAGATATATTCATCTTTTCGAAGGCTGGTCCCAATAAATCCTTCTTCACGGTTAGCATACAGTTTTTCATTAGCTACAACCACCTTGGTTGCTTCTATTGTATCAAAACTTCTTATCTCGGTCAGCCTGTCGCGGCCTTTACCATACTTCTTTTTTATTTGCCTGTAGTAATTAATAGAATAAGGTATAATATTAGCCAGATTATTTTTCACCTCTTCCATTTCACTTTCCACACCTTTTATATATTCATCTGCTTTAAAGGAACTGAATTTTGAAATACGCCGGATAGGAATGTTTGACAGGCGCACCAGATCTTCACGGGTAACTTCACGGATTAACTGCTTAACAAAAGGTTTTAATCCATTATCAATTGCAGTGAGTATCTCTTCTTCTGTCTTACAGGTTTTGATATCCTCGTAAATCTCGTTTTCAATAAATATTTTTTCGAGAGAAGCCTGGTGCCAGTCATCCTCCAATTCGCCCAACCTGATCTCCAGTTCAAGTGTCAGCATCTTAACTGTATTGTTAACAGATGCTTTCAGAATCTCCGAAACCCCTATGAATCTGGGTTTGTCTTCGAAAATCACACATGCATTTGGAGATATCGGCACTTCACAATCGGTAAAAGCGTAGAGTGCATCAATGGTTTTATCGGGTGAAATTCCGGGAGCCAGTTGAATGATGATTTCTACATGTTCAGCTGTGTTATCATCGATCTTCTTGATTTTTATTTTCCCTTTTTCATTAGCTTTTATTACAGAATCGATCAACGTGGTAGTTGTCTTTCCAAATGGCAATTCGGTAATAACCAGTGTTTTTTTATCCAGCTTTGAAATTTTTGACCTTACCTTAACAATCCCTCCACGCAGGCCATCATTGTATCTTGAAAAATCGGCATATCCCCCGGTAGGAAAATCGGGATACAATTCAAACGGTTTCCCTTCGAGATGGGCAACAGAGGCATCAATCAATTCATTAAAATTATGGGGCAATATTTTTGATGCTAATCCTACGGCTATTCCTTCCACACCCTGGGCAAGCAATAGAGGAAATTTTACAGGTAGAGTAACCGGTTCTTTGTTCCTGCCATCATATGAAGATTTCCAGATGGTTGTCTTAGCGTTGAAAACTACCTCCAGGGCAAATTTCGATAAACGTGCCTCAATATATCTTGATGCTGCAGCGCTATCACCGGTTAGTATATTTCCCCAATTTCCCTGGGTGTCGATCAGTAAATCCTTTTGTCCCAACTGTACAAGTGCATCACCAATAGAAGCATCTCCATGAGGATGGAACTGCATGGTGTGACCTATTATATTGGCTACTTTATTGTACCGGCCATCGTCGAGCCGGCGCATTGAATGGAGAATACGGCGATGTACAGGTTTCAACCCGTCATTAAGATGGGGCACCGCCCTTTCCAGGATCACATAGGATGCATAGTCGAGAAACCAGTCCTGATACATGCCCGAAAGTTTGGTAACATGTGCAGTTCCTTTACCATGTTCGCCTGCTTCATCCATATCATGTTGTTTTTCAGGGATATCCTTCGATTCCTCTGTTTTGTCAAATTCTTCCTGACTCATTCTTTTCTTTCACTTATGTTGAAAATGGAGGATTAAACCTCTACCAGATCTTCTTCCACACGCAGGTTATCAATAATAAACTCCTGTCGTTCAGGGGTATTTTTTCCCATATAGTAAGGAAGTATTTCCGAAATAATATCATCTTTTTTAATACGTACAGGATCCAGTCTTATGTCTTTCCCTATAAAATGTTTGAATTCATCGGGTGAGATTTCGCCTAATCCTTTAAAACGGGTAATCTCTGGATTTGATCCTACCTTTTTAATCGCTTTTTCTCTTTCTTCATCACTATAGCAATAGTATGTATCCTTTTTATTCCTAACACGAAACAGTGGGGTTTGCAGAATATATAAATGACCTTTACGCACCAGGTCGGGGAAAAACTGCAGAAAAAACGTGATCAGTAACAAACGGATATGCATTCCGTCCACGTCGGCATCAGTTGCAATTACAACATTGTGATAACGAAGTTCATCCAACCCGTCTTCAATGTTAAGGGCAGCCTGCAAAAGGTTGAACTCTTCATTTTCGTACACAATTTTTTTGGTAAGGCCAAAGGTATTCAAGGGCTTGCCTTTAAGGCTGAAAACTGCCTGGGTGGCCACTTCTCTCGACTTGGTGATCGACCCACTCGCTGAATCCCCCTCGGTAATAAAAATGGTAGTTTCCATTCTCCGTTCGTCTGACGAATTGTAATGAATCTTACAATCACGTAATTTACGATTGTGGAGATTGGCCTTTTTTGCCCTTTCTTTCGCTATTTTTTGTATCCCTGATATTGCTTTTCTTTCTTTTTCCGATTCAATAATCTTCTTTAAAAGGATATCGGCTGTTTCGGGATGCTTATGTAAAAAATTGTCCAGGTGATTCTTCAGAAAATCACCGATAAAGTTACGTATTGAAGGGCCTTTGGGACCAATATCCTTCGATCCCAGTTTGGTTTTGGTTTGTGATTCAAATACTGGTTCTTCCACTTTAATACTTAATGCAGCATGAATAGAAGCCCGTATATCCGAAGGATCAAAATCCTTCTTATAAAATTCACGAATAGTTTTTACCAATGCCTCGCGAAAAGCGGTAAGATGTGTACCTCCCTGTATGGTATGCTGACCATTGACAAACGTATAATAATTCTCGCCATACTGATCCCCATGTGTCAGAGCAAATTCGATATCTTCATCTTTCAGATGTATAATCGGATAAAGACCTTCTGCCCCCATGTTTTCAGCCAGCAGGTCGAGTAACCCGTTTTTTGAAAAGAATTTTTCCCCGTTTAACAGTATTGTCAGGCCTGCATTCAGGTATACATAATTACGTACCATGGATTCTACATAATCCTCGATATAACGGAAGTTGCCAAACAACTGTTCATCGGGAGTAAATGAAACCAGCGTGCCGTTTTTCAGTTCTGTTTTTTGTTCAGGTTCTTCATTCAGCGTATTGCCTTCGTTAAATGTAATTGCTTTCACTATACCGTCACGGTATGACTTGATAATGAACATGGAAGAAAGGGCATTTACAGCTTTGATCCCAACCCCGTTCAAACCAACTGATTTTTTAAAAACCTTGGAATCGTATTTTGCACCGGTATTCATTATCGAAACCACATCCTTCAATTTTCCCAAAGGGATACCCCTGCCATAATCCCTTACTTCAACAAGGCTTTCATTAATTGTAATCTCGATTGTCTTGCCAAATCCCATCATGTACTCATCAATGGAATTGTCAAGCACTTCCTTTAACAAAATATAAATGCCATCATCCTGGGAAGAACCATCTCCCAATTTACCTATGTACATTCCCGGGCGCTTGCGAATATGCTCCTTCCAGTCAAGTGTGCGAATGCTATCTTCCGAATAATTTGCTACTGTCATTAAAATTTTTATTTGCAGCAAATATATAGAAAAGTAAGTAGGTAATAGAATTTCTTTTTCAACAAACAAATTAACAAACACCGGATAGTGTTATATATTACTTAGTTGAAAATTAGGACAGTAGCATGTTAATTTCTTTAAGACAAACCAGGCACCTGAAAGCCGAAATATGCAAAAGAAGGTATTGAATATTAAAAAACTAAGCAAGAGTAATATCTTGCTTAGTAAGTGTCAATCAATTAATAATTTAAAATTCTTTTAAATTATACTGCAATTTACAAAAATTTTTAAATGTTTACAACCTGTTTTCAGATATTATCCAACTTATTTCTTTAATATTCCCGCGTATGTAAGTGATGCTCCCATCAGGGCCATATCTTTCAACAGACTAACGAGCGACATACTGTTTCCATGCAAAAGGCTCGGTAAGTGAATTGTTACTATAAAAATAAACAACAACAAAGCAAGCAACAAACTCGCTAATCTGGCCTTTACATTGATGATAATACTAACGCCTGCAAGTATCAATGCCAGACCAACAATATATACCAGCCCTTCTGCTATTGGCCAGTTTTTAAGTACCATCCCCGCCATTTCAGGAGCATTCATAAAATGGTTTAATCCTAAAACAATAAAAGGAATAGCAAAAATAAATCTGCCTAATGCGGTAAGTGTTTTCATATTAATATGAATTTAAGGTTTATACCTAATTTACTATTTTCAGGTATTCAAAACAACAGATTTATAATGGATTGGTTCAATTGATTACTTTCTCATATGTCGAATTATTAAAGCAACTGTTTGAAACTTCTTATCTAGAATTCTGATACCGGCCGTTCCTATCAATATTGATGGTTATAAGAGTGTTATTTCAATTCAAATATTTAAACTATCTTTATTTTGAATAGTTGAAATATATTCTTCCAAATAATATAAATTTGGAAAATAACATTTGGTTGTCAAATTAAAAAACACCTTTATGAAAAAATTATTAGTGTTTCTTCCTGTTATGATCATCCCATTCTTTTTTTTAAGCGCCTTCAGAACTAATAACTTATCTACTGATGCGAGTAATAGAATTTATATACCTGCAGATTCTTCACAGGTTTTTCCCGATTCTGTTCAGCAGATAGTACAAAGTTCGTGTATCGGATGTCACAGTACCACCTCCCACAGCGATAAAGCAAAAGAAAAATTGAACTTTGATGATTGGGGCACTTTTACTTCTATGAAGAAAATCAGTAAGTTGAATGATATTCATAAAGAAGTAAATGAAGACAAAATGCCCCCGGAAAAATTTTTACTTCGTTTCCCGGATAAAAAGCTGACAGAATTGCAGAAAAAGATTATTTTAGACTGGACAGATAAGGAAACCAATAAAATAATGAACTAACATTACCATAATCAAATGAAAAAAAAATACATACGGTATTTAGCCATTCTTCTGTTGATATTTGTACTTATACAGTTTATACGTCCGAAAAAAAACCTGGGTGATCCCCTGGGGCCGGATGATATCTTTCAGGCTGTATCCACTCCGGCCAATACACAGCAGTTATTAGAAAATGCCTGTTTTAACTGCCATTCAAATCACACTAAATATCCGTGGTATGGTTACGTAGCTCCTGTTTCATGGTGGCTAAACGGACATATTAATGGGGCTAAAGATAACGTGAACTTTTCAGAGTGGAATAAATATTCACGGAAAGATCAGATTGCAAAGCTTAATAAAATCTGTGAAGAAATTAAAGACGGTGGGATGCCCCTGGCAAGTTACCGGTTAATACATAAAAAAGCACGACTTACACCGGCAGATAAAAAGGAGATATGTTCATGGGCAGATTCTACAGGTATGAAAATCCTGGAGAATAAAAACACCAAATAATTTCTTAATTATATTTCCTACCTATAGAAGTTATCATTTATTTTTCATTTTCGATAAAATGATAAAACAGGAATTGGCTGATGTATATCTTGTTCGCCTCTATAAGTTAAGGGTTTATTTCTTCCGGCATTTTAATGCACAAAAAAAGCCTTAACTTTTCATTAAGGCTTTTGGGTGGAAGATGGGGTTCGAACCCACGACCCCTGGAACCACAATCCAGTGCTCTAACCGACTGAGCTACATCCACCGTTTTAAGGTGTGCAAAGATATATATCTTTTCAGATTTATAAAAATAATTCCTTTAAATATTCGTTCAGTAAAATCAAATTCCATTTCTTTACAGAAAGGATAAAAATCAGTTGTTTCAATGCAAATAATTTCTAACATTGTAAAAAAATTTCAGCTATGAATATCGGACGCACAGCAAATCCTGCATTAAATAAGAATACCTTTTCAAGTCGGTCGTTTACCTATACCAGTACCGATGTAATGACACTGGAAGGTACCGTAAATAAAACAGGTATTTTATTACTGCTGGTAATGGCGGGTGCTGCTTATACTTGGAGGTTGTTTATGAATGCTGCTGATCCTGAAGTTGCTTTTGCAAGCATTTCGAAATGGTTGCTCGTAGGCGGCATCGGTGGATTTATCTGTGCTATGATCACCATTTTCAGAAAAACAGCAGCACCGTATTCTGCACCAATATATGCATTATTGGAAGGGCTTTTCCTGGGTGGTATTTCTGCTTTTTTCGAAACACAATACCCCGGTATCGTTAAAATATCAGTAGCGCTTACCTTCGGCACCTTGTTTTCGTTGTTGCTTGCATACAAATCAGGCTGGATAAAAGTCACTCAAAATTTTAAACTGGGTGTGTTTGCCGCTACCGGTGGTATTGCACTGGTTTACCTGGGAACTTTTATACTGGGATTATTCGGAGTTTCTGTCGGTTTTATACAGGGCAACAGCTTGTTAAGCATTGGTATAAGTGTTTTTATTGTTGTAATAGCTGCTCTGAACCTGGTGCTGGATTTTGATTTTATCGAACAGGGAGCTAAAACGGGTGCCCCGAAATACATGGAATGGTACGGAGCTTTCGGCCTTATAGTAACATTAATCTGGTTATATATCGAAATTCTGCGATTGCTTTCCAAAATAGCCAGCAGAAGATAATTAATAAATATGCATCATGTCTGATCTAGAAAAGTATTTTCAACCATACAGGGAAAATATAATTGGTATTGATGCATACTATGAATCCGTTTACGGGAAAAAGAAAATTTATTATTTCGATTGGCTGGCAAGCGGAAGATTATATCGTCCTATTGAAGACAAACTGCTTTATAAATTCGGCCCTTTTGTAGCCAATACACATACAGAAACCAGTGAGACCGGCAGTCGTATGACACTAAGTTATCATCACGCACACCGACTGATAAAAAAACATGTCAATGCCGGGTCTAACGATGTGATCATTACTGCGGGTTCGGGAATGACAACTGTTGTTAACAAATTGCAACGCATACTCAGCCTTAAAAGCGGTAAAAAACAAATCAGGGATAAAAGTCATGAGGACATTGAACGCCCGGTTGTTTTTATTACCCATATGGAACATCATTCCAATCACACATCATGGTTCGAAACCGATACTGATGTAGTGATGTTAAATCCAACTGATGATCTGCTGATTGACATGGAAGAACTACAACGGCAATTATTAATCTACCGTGATCGCAAATTCAAAATCGGTGCTTTTACTGCCTGTTCCAATGTTACAGGTATTATAACTCCCTACTATGAAATGGCGCGGATCATGCACGAAAACGGAGGACTATGTTTCGTCGATTTTGCTGCCTCAGCACCTTATGTTGATATCGATATGCATCCGTCTGACCCAATGATGAAGCTGGATGCCATCTATTTTTCTCCTCATAAATTTTTAGGTGGCCCCGGTTCATCGGGTGTATTGGTTTTCGATTCGAGTCTTTATAACCTGGAAGCTCCCGACAACCCCGGGGGAGGAACAGTCGACTGGACCGACCGCTGGGGAGAATATAAATACGTAGATGATATTGAAACCCGTGAAGACGGGGGAACTCCCGGATTTCTACAAGCTATTAAAATTGCCCTGGCTATTGAATTGAAAGATAAGATGGGAACCGAAAATATGCTGAAAAGGGAAGAAGAACTCGTGCAGTTAGCCTTTCGTAAATTGCGGGGAATAAAAGGTATACGGATACTTGCAGATAATGTGGAACATCGCCTGGGTGTAATCTCGTTTTTCCATGTAAGTATCCATTTTAATCTTCTGGTCAAATTGCTGAGCGACAGGTATGGTATTCAGGTACGCGGAGGATGTGCATGCGCAGGAACGTATGGTCACTTTTTACTGGAAGTAAGTCACGACCGCTCAAAAGAGATTACTGACAAGATCAGCCATGGCGATCTTTCGGAAAAACCCGGATGGGTGCGATTATCACTTCATCCAACTATGAAAGACGAAGAGATTAATTTTTTTGCAGAGGCTCTTGAACAGATAATTGCAAATTTTGAAGAGTGGAAAAAAGCGTATATTTACATACCCAAAAAGAATGAGTTTATTCATAAAGATCAGCTACAGCCTAATCTGCAGTGGATGACAGACTGGTTTAGTTTATAGGCTGAAAAAACAAAACCCACTATGACAATATTGGAAGTAACAGATACGATTTTAAGCAAAGAATTTATTGACTTTCCGAAACGACATTACAAAAATGACAAGAACTGGGTATGCCCGCTGGATGCGGAAATTGAAGGTATTTTTGACCCGGCAAATAATGCTTGCTTTCTGCATGGAGAGGCTATTCGTTGGTTATTAAAAGACGACAGTCAGAAAACAATCGGCCGTATCGCGGCATTTGTCGATCATAATAAAGTAAATGTTTTCAGACAACCCACAGGAGGTGCCGGTTTTTTCGAATGTATTAATAATCAAGAGGCTGCCAACATGTTGTTCGATACTGCTAAAGCCTGGCTACAGGAACGTGGAATGGAAGCTATGGAAGCCCCGGTTAATTTCGGGGAGAATTTTGTATATTGGGGATTATTGGTTGAAGGATTCATGCAGCAGGCTTATGGTATGCAATATAATTTTCCTTATTATAAGGATTTATATGAAAATTACGGTTTCCAGAATTTCTTTGAGCAATACAGCTATCATGTGGATCTTTCCCTTCCTTTTAATGAACGTCTGGTGAAATTTGCTGAATATATAGAAAGCAGGCCAAACTACTCTTTCGAACATTTCAGCTTTAAGAATGCCGAAAAGTATGTAAATGACCTTGTTGAGACATACAATACTATCTGGTCGGGCTTTCATAAAAGTTACAGCCCGCTTAAACACGAAGAGATCTGGAAAATGCTGAAAGAATCGAAACCGGTGGTCGACGAGGAATTTATCTGGTTTGCTTACGATAATGGGAAACCTATTGCTATGGTTATCATATTTCCTGATATTAACCAGTTATTAAAGAAGCTTGGCAATGGGAAACTTAACATTATCAATAAATTGAAATTTTTGTATTATAAAAATATCTCGAAGACAATTACCCGAACACGAGTTTTTGTTGCCGGTGTAAGTCCCGATTATCAGAATTCAGGGATAATTTCGGCTTTGTTTTACCAGTTTGTAAAGGTTTTGCGCAAACGCCCGCAGCATAAAGAAATTGAACTGTCCTGGGTAGGGGACTATAATCCCAAGATGATAAGTGTTTATGACAAAATCGGGGGAGTTAAAGCAAAAACACATATTACTTACATGCACCTGTTCGATAAGGATGCGGAATTTATCAGGTTTAATAATGAGTTTGAGGGAAAATTGTATTTGTAATTAAAAAAAATTAAAACTTTTTTCAAATAAAAAGAAAATAGTTACCTTTGCAGACCCATAAATACGATCGATTGTAAAATTGAAAACAGGATAAAGAAATGAAAAAAGAAATACATCCAAAGAATTACAGACTGGTTGCATTCAAAGACATGTCAAACGGACATACTTTTGTTACCAAATCGGCTGCAACAGCAAAAGAAACTGTAACGCTTGAAGACGGGATAGAATACCCATTGGTGAAACTTGAAATATCCAATACCTCACATCCCTTTTATACCGGAAAGATGAAACTGGTGGATACTGCAGGTCGTGTAGATAAATTCATGAACAGGTATAAAAGCCACCTCGACAAGAAAAAGAAATAAAAGCATCTTAAATATAAAATGGAAGCTCCGGTTTTTTCTTTACATAATTACCCGGAGCTTTTTTTTATGTATTTTTGTGAGAGTAGTCACGAAAATGTAAAATAAATAATTAATCAGTGGTATGGCGTCATCACAGAAAAAATATATACTTTTCGACGATCAAAGCTGGCAACAAATGTTGCCACTTACTTTTACACGTCCGGTAGCAGAAATAAGGATAGGGATTTTAACAATCAGGGAAAAATGGGAAAAGTATCTTAAAAACTCCTGTTCTTACCTCACACAGGATTATTTACAACAAAAATACAACATACAACCCGGGGAAGTCAACCTGCTCATTAACGGTTCAGTAATACCCACGCCTGCCCTTGTTTCTGAAATTGAAAATTTAAAGGATAATGAAGCGCTGACCTCTGGTGAACATCTTATAGCCGTAAGGTTGAAAGACACTGATATAAACCGGTTCAACTATCAGCAGACCGGTTCGTTTAAAAAAATAAAATTCCGGCAGAATTATGTTAAACTACAACATCCCTGGGAAATATTCGAACAAAACGGATACGCCATAAATGCCGATTACGAATTATTGACCAAAGGAAGAACATCGGAAGATTTCATCCACAATAATAATATTCTTCATCCCGAGAATATTTTCGTGGAAAAGGGTGCTAAACTTGATTTTGTCACAATCAATGCCACCAACGGACCTGTTTATATCGGTAAAGATACGGAAGTAATGGAAGGGTCTATTATAAGGGGCCCCTTTGCATTATGTGACCATTCATCTCTCAAGCTGGGTGCTAAAATTTACGGACCTACCACCATCGGTCCTCATTCAAAAGTTGGCGGAGAAGTAAACAATAGTGTATTTTTTGCATACTCAAACAAGGCTCATGACGGATTTCTTGGTAATTCTGTAATAGCTGAATGGTGTAATATCGGAGCCGACAGCAACACATCGAATCTGAAAAATAATTATGCTAAAGTAAAAGTGTGGGATTATCAAACAGAACAATTCAAGGATACAGGCCTTCAGTTTTGTGGTCTGATAATGGGAGATCACTCTAAATGTGCCATTAATACCATGTTCAATACCGGAACCGTGGTTGGTGTCAGTTCCAACATTTTTGGCAGCGGTTTCCCTCGTAGTTTTATTCCTTCCTTTTCGTGGGGAGGAGCAAGCGGATTCACTACCTATAACTTGCCCAAAGCATTTGAAGTAGCCGAAATAGTCATGAAACGAAGGAATTTGGCATTTTCTGATGAGGATAAAAAAATTCTCGAAACCGTTTTTCAAAAGACAGCATCCTACCGGAAAAATTAATTCATGAAAATCAGATAGTACAATCACAAATAATGGCATAAGTATTGTCGGGTTTATAGATCAAAAAAAACGCATCCCATTGCTGACAATTTGTCTATTTATTTGTTGATTGATCAGTAGGGAACAGAAAGGAGATTTAGTTATGATGGAGAAAAAGTTGAAAGATTATTATATATCAGCATCACCAGTGAATGAGGAAACAGATTTTATTCCACTAATATCAGAAGAAGACGAAGAAAGTCTGGGCAAAACGGATATACCCAAAACCCTGCCACTATTACCACTCAGAAATACAGTTATGTTTCCGGGAGTTATTATTCCGATTTCGGTAGGAAGGGATAAATCCCTGAAATTAATAAAAGAAGCTTACCGGTCTGATAAAATTATTGGTACAGTGGCACAAAAAGATCCGGAAGCCGACGATCCCGGATTTAAAGAACTTTACAAGACCGGAACTGCTGCGCAGATAATACGTATTCTGGAAATGCCTGACGGATCAACATCCGTGATCATACAAGGGAAGAAAAGAATAAAAATTGACAAACTGGTTAAGGAAGATCCTTATATCATAGCCACTGTCCATCCGCTGGAAGATTCCAAACCGGATATGAAAAATCCAGAATTTGAAGCTATCGTCGGATCATTGAAGGACTTGTCGCTTAGGATCATCAAACTCTCAAGTAATATCCCGCCTGAAGCTTCATTCGCTGTACGAAATATTGAAAGTTCATCTTTTCTTATCAATTTCATCAGCTCGAATAGTGACCTTAGAATTGGTGAAAAACAACGGTTACTGGAAATGGATGACCTGAGAAAACGAGCTATTGCTTTACTTGAATATTTAACCCGCGAAATTCAGATGCTTGAGCTGAAAAATGACATTCAGTCAAAGGTTAAATTCGATCTTGACCAACAACAGCGTGAATATATGCTTCACCAGCAAATGAAGACTATTCAGGATGAACTGGGAGGTAGTCCGGTTGAACAGGAAATAGAAGATCTCATTAAGCTGGCTAAAAAGAAAAAATGGAATAAGGAAGTAGCAGAATTATTTTTTAAGGAAGTAGATAAATTACAAAGACTGAATCCTGCTACCGGAGAGTATTCTATTCAGCTGAACTATCTGCAAACTTTACTTGAACTTCCCTGGAACGAATATACAAAGGATAATTTCGACCTGAAACGCGCCCAACGCATCCTCGACCGTGACCATTTCGGACTTGAAAAGGTGAAGGACCGCATTATCGAACACCTGGCCGTACTCAAACTGAAAGGTGATCTGAAGTCTCCTATCTTATGTCTGTACGGACCTCCGGGAGTAGGAAAAACCTCGCTTGGCAGATCAATTGCCAAAGCCCTCAACCGTAAATATGTTCGTATGTCGCTGGGAGGATTGCACGATGAAGCAGAAATCAGGGGGCATCGTAAAACTTATATCGGAGCATTGCCCGGACGTATTGTTCAGAGCCTGAAAAAAGCAAAATCGTCTAATCCTGTTTTCGTTTTGGATGAAATAGACAAGGTGGGTCGCGATTATCATGGAGATCCGGCATCTGCACTGCTGGAAGTACTCGATCCGGAACAGAATAATGCTTTTTATGATAATTATCTCGAAACAGAATTCGATCTGTCCAAGGTGTTATTTATCGCTACTGCCAATACAATCGAGACTATCAGCCCGGCATTGCGCGATCGAATGGAGCTAATTGAGGTCAATGGTTATATTGTGGAGGAAAAAATAGAAATAGCAAAACGGCACCTGATACCCAAATGTCTTACTGATCATGGGTTAAATAAGAAGAATGCCAGTTTTGCAAAAAAAACAATTGAATATATTATCGAAAACTACACCCGCGAATCGGGAGTTAGAGCGCTGGATAAAACACTGGCAAAAATAACACGGGTGCTTGCCAGAAAAGTAGCTCTTGAAGAAAAGTATGATACAAAACTTACAGAAAAGGAAATTGGTGAAATTCTCGGATCTCCGAGGTTCATTAAAGATAAATACCAGGGGAATGAATTTGCAGGAGTAGTCACCGGACTGGCCTGGACGGCAGTAGGTGGTGAAATTCTCTTTGTAGAAACCAGCCTCAGCAAAGGAAAAGGAAATCTTACACTTACCGGTAACCTGGGTGAAGTAATGAAAGAGTCGGCCATTATTGCACATGAATACCTGAAAGCTCACAGCAGCATTTTAAATCTGAATGTGGACGTTTTCAGTAACTGGAATGTTCACGTGCATGTTCCCGAAGGAGCAATTCCAAAAGACGGACCTTCAGCCGGAATTACCATGGCATCCTCTATAGCGTCTGCATTTACCCAGCGTAAAGTAAAAAAGAATCTGGCTATGACCGGAGAGATCACACTTCGTGGAAAAGTACTGCCGGTGGGAGGAATCAAGGAAAAAATTCTGGCCGCCAAGCGTGCTGACATTAAGGAAATAATTCTTTCCGAGGAAAACAGAAGAGATATTGAAGAAATTAAAGATATCTATCTGAAGGGCCTTGAATTTCATTATGTCAATAATATCCTTGAAGTACTGGATATTGCCTTGCTGAATCAAAAAGTAGCAAAACCGCTGAAAATTGAGTAACCACCGATAAAATCGGTTTGTTTACCTATTAATAATTCTTTGCCGGATTACTATTTTATACTTTTATACCGTAATAATAGTAATTTTAAAAATTATGAAAATGGCACCAGGATTTTTTTGGGGGATTATTCTAATCCTAATAGGTTTAAGTATTATATTCAAAATAGCTTTCGGAATAAGTTTGTTCAGGATAATAGTTGCAGTTGTTATTATTGCTATCGGTATACGGATACTGGTAGGACATCATGGGATCTTTTCCTTTCGCACAAGTAACAATGATGTATTTTTTGGTGAACATACCTACACTGAAGCACCTAAAAAGGACACCGAATATAATACGATTTTCTCTAACGGGGTCTACGATTTTCGTAATGTAACTTTCGAGAATAATAAACCTATAAAAATAAAAGTAAATACCATATTCGGAAGATCGGTTATTAAAGTTAACCGCGACACTCCGGTGAAAGTCAAAGCCGATGCAGTTTTTGGCAGCGCTACCATGCCCAATGGCAATTCAGTGGCGTTCGGCACCAATTACCATACCAGTGAAAATTTCAACGACAGTACCAGTTACCTCTACATCAAAGCTGATGTGGTATTTGGAGCTGTTGAAATAAGAAGCTATTGATTTTTAACAGGTTATTGAAACAGGTCTTTGACAATGTAAGAAATTAAAAAGCCGCGATTGAATAATTGCGGCTTTTTAATGCATTTAAAAAAAATTTCCTAATTCTTTTCCTTGTATAATAAATCGTAAATAACTCCTTCTTTAAGGGCAAAATTCGATTGGATAATATTTTGAATAGCAAGTTTATCCAGTATAAATTTTACAAAAAGACTTGCCAGTACGATCATCTCAACCCGCATGGGTTCAAGCCCTTTCATCTCGCGGCGCTCATCAATAGTTGATGCCATCAGACGCTTATGAAGTGTAGTGAATTCGCTTATATTAATTACTGTAGAAGATGGTGATGTTCCGGTTTCCGATTCAAAATTTTCATCATCAGCCTTTATCATGGCAGTGAATGTTTCAAATGATCCCGAGGCACCTACCAACGTGTCGATTTTATAATTACGAACAGCTGTAAATAATGACTGAAGTTCTTCATCTATATACCGGGTAACATTTTCAATTTCATTTGGAAGAATGGGGTCGGAAGGTTTGAACTGATCAAGTAATTTGGCAATACCCAGCTTGTAACTGTATTTCCAGAAAATTTGTTTCTTGTTCGCGATGATAAATTCATTGCTTCCCCCGCCAATATCAAGTATTAGTACTTTATTATTATCAAGGGGCACGGCCTGTTTCACGCCCTTGTAAATTAATTCCGCTTCGCGGTCTCCTGTAATTAATTCAACACGAATATTAAATTCTTCCCTAATCGTACGGATAAATAATTCTCCATTTTCAGCATTACGGAGGGCTGCAGTACCAAAGGCATATGTAGCAGTAACACGGTACTCACTAATCGTACGGCTGTGTTTAGCCATGGCATCGATCCCCCGTTGATAAGCATCTTTTGTGATCTCTTTTTTGTTAATCCCACCTTCACCCAGCTTTACCGGCAGCTTATTATTGTATATGATCCTGTAACTACTATTTCCTGTTGTTTCTACAATCAACAGGTTAAAAGTATTTGTCCCAAGATCGACTACTGCAATTCGCATATACTTCTTCTAAATAATACCGGAATTACGATTTATACCGGAGCCATTTCCAGATTTCCCTGTAACTTACTTTTTTTCCATACATAAGAATGCCGGTGCGGTATATTTTTCCTGCCATCCAGGTACTTCCGATAAATGTGAGAATAAGTATTGCCATAGAAGCAAAGACCTGCGGCCAGGGAACACCAAAAGGGATCCTTGCCATCATCACTACAGGTGATGTGAGGGGTATCATTGAAAACCAGAAAGCAACCTGCCCTTCCGGATTGGTAATAGCACTTGACATTACTATAATACTAACAATAAGAGGAATAGTAACCGGTAACATAAATTGCTGAGTATCGGTTTCACTATCGGCAGCAGAACCAATGGCCGCAAAGAAAGAAGCATACAGCAGGTATCCTCCAAGGAAGAAAAAGAGAAACGATGCCAGAATTGCCAGAAAATCGACATCCTGCAAATCAGCGAGAATGCCGGTGAGTTCCGCTTGCTGAGTTTTAGCAGCCGGTGCAACTTTATCGGATGGAGGTGTACCCGATTCAAATAAGTTTTCAGGTGCTATCTGCTCGGTCTTGGGCACCTGAGGTGTAATTAATGCCTTTTGTGCTACCATCACAATTCCTCCGGTAAGTAAAACCCATATCAAAAATTGTGTAAGTCCTACCAGGCCGATACCTGCTATTTTTCCAAACATCAGCTGAAAAGGACGTACCGAAGATATAATCACTTCGACAATTCGATTGGTTTTTTCTTCAATTACCCCACGCATTACCTGTGCCCCGAAAAAGAAAATAAAGAAATAAATCAGGAAAGCACTGATATATCCTACGCCACGTTTCAGATTTGTCAATTTCTGTTCTTCGAAACCTCCTTTTTCCAGTTTAATGGTTTTTAAATGTACGGGGGTTTGCACCGAATTTATTACATCCAGGGGAATGTGCTTTTTCAGAAGCTTGGCATCACGGATATATGTTTCAAGAGACTTAGTAATATGATTTTCCACACTTAAGCTGGGCTGTTTTTTCGCATACAATTCTACTGTTCCGGTAGTAAAAACATTATGCGGGATAAATAGAATGGCATAATAACCGGATGCTGAAAGAATGGGTTTAATATCATCCAGCCGTGTATTCCCCAGGTATTGGAATTTCAAATAATCCTGATCAGGAATGACGCCTTTAAATTGCATGAGTGAATCCGGCACTGGCTGATCCTCATCACTATATTCGATTACTCCTATAGTCTTCTGATCTTTATCTTCCCGGGTAGCTAACCAGGCAGGAACAATCATCATGGCACCAAAAAGAAGGGGACCAAGAATGGTCATTACAATAAATGATTTTTTTCTTACCCTGGTAAGGTATTCTCGCGATATGATTAAACTGATCTTGTTCATGGAATAATTTTTAATGCAGGGTTAATTTTTTGGTGCTTCGTTTACCACCTTGATAAATATGTCATTCATACTGGGGATCAACTCAACGAATGAGTTGATATGCAGGTGTGGAATCAGCATGGCAAGCAGCTCATTATCCTTATGCGGATTCAGTATTTTGATATGGGCAACATGCGATGCAGCATCATGTTTATCGTCTTTATTTAGTAACAGCTCAAAATGGCCATTCAGCAGTGATTTCAAATTTTCAGGATCACCAGTGTACCCAACTTCAAATATATTGGATTTGTAGGTGTTTCTAATATCATTTATAGGGCCTTCCAGCAATGTCCTTGCATTATTTATCAGGGTAATATGGTCGCATAATTCTTCTACCGAGCCCATATTGTGCGTGGAAAAGATTATTGTAGCCCCTTTATCCCTCAGATTCAGAATTTCTTCTTTCAGCAGGTTGGTATTGATCGGATCAAAACCACTGAAAGGTTCATCAAAGATCAATAATTTTGGTTCGTGCAGGATAGTAACAATAAACTGTACCTTTTGCTGCATGCCTTTAGAAAGTTCTTCCACCTTTTTATTCCACCAGGCTTGCATTTCGAATTTATCAAACCAGTAACGCAACCGTTTAATAGCATCCTTTTTAGACAAACCCTTAAGTTGGGCCAGATACAATGACTGTTCCCCTACTTTCATCTTTTTATACAATCCCCGTTCCTCGGGCAGGTAACCGATCTGATAGATATCCTCCGGTTTGAATTTTCTGTTATTAAAAAGAATTTCGCCTTTGTCAGGAGCTGTAATTTGGTTGATGATCCTGATAAGTGTGGTTTTACCTGCACCATTAGGGCCCAACAGACCATATATGCTTCCTTCGGGCACACGTATACTCACATCATCTAAGGCCAGGTGCTGAGCATAACTTTTTTCGATGCCCGATGCCGTAAAAAATTCCATGTAATAGTTATTTGATTTGGTTTGACTTTCAAAAAAGCTAAAATACGGAAAAATTATTCAAAATAATTTTTCATCTTCTCAAAAAAGTTCTTATCTGCGCTATCAGGATTCGGCTGGAAGTTAGGCGATTCATTTAGCTTTTCCAGTATCTTCTTCTCCTCTTTCGATAAATTCTGTGGTATCCAAACATTAATATTTACCAGTAAGTCACCTTTCCCATAACCGTTTATTTCCGACAGTCCTTTCCCTCTTAATCTGAGAATTTTACCCGGTTGTGTACCGGCTTCAATTTTAATTTTAACTTTTCCTTCAACTGTAGGAATTTCTACCGGAGAACCCAGCGCAGCCTGTGTAATATTAATAAAAAGATTATAAAGCAGATCATTACCGTCCCTCATTAGGTCTGGATGTTTTTCTTCTTCTATCAGAATAAGCAGGTCACCGTTGATACCTCCCCTGCGGGCAGCATTTCCTTTTCCTGAAACATTCAACTGCATTCCTTCTGCAACCCCGGCAGGAATTCTGATATTAATAACTTCCTGGTCTTTAACAATACCTTCACCGTGGCATTTCGTACATTTTTCGGAAATAATCCTTCCTTCTCCACCACAAGTCGGGCAGGTTTGGGTTGTTTGCATTTGCCCGAGGAAAGTATTAGATACCCGGGTAACCTGTCCTGCTCCGTGGCAAGTACTGCAAGTTGTATAGGAAGATCCGTTCCTGGCTCCGGTACCTTCGCATTCATCGCACGCAATGTACTTATTTACCTTTATCTTTTTTTCAACACCTTTCGCGATTTCCTGAAGATTCAACTTAACTTTTACACGCAAATTCGAGCCTTTATTTGCTCGTCGGGATGACCCTCCACGGCTTCCGCCGAAACCACTAAAACCACCAAATCCAAATTCGCTGAATATATCCCCAAACTGGCTAAAGATATCATCCATAGACATTCCGTGCCCGCTAAATCCGCCACCAGCAGCTCCACCAACTCCGGCATGACCGTATTGATCGTACCTCGATCGTTTCTGAGGGTCACTTAGAATTTCATATGCCTCTGCAGCTTCTTTAAATTTTTCTTCGGCAGCTTTGTCTCCCGGGTTTTTATCGGGATGAAACCGAATAGCCTGCTTCCGGTATGCTTTTTTTATTTCATCCTGCGATGCACTTTTATCAACTTCCAGTATTTCGTAAAAATCTCGTTTAGCCATGATCTATTCTGAGCCTCCAGTCTTTTGTTTTAAATTTTACCCGAAAATCATTCAGTTATTTGGGTTATTCTCCTATTACTACTTTTACAAACCTCAACACTTTATCGTTTAACAAGTACCCTTTTTGAACAACATCTACTACTTTACCTTTCAGTTCGTCCTCCGGGGCCGGAATTTTAGTAATGGCCTCATGTAAATCAATATCAAAATCCTTATGGGTAGCTTCAATTTCTTTTACCCCGTTTTGATTAAGAAATTCTTTGAATTTATTGTAGATGAGCAAAACTCCTTCTTTCAGGGCTGCTATATCCTTTGCTTGTTCAATATTCTGAATACCCCGCTCGAAATCATCCATTACCGGAAGTATATTTGATAACAAATCGGCACTGGCGCTTTTTGTAAGTTCTGCTTTTTCACGCAGGGTTCGTTTACGATAATTATCGAATTCCGCAGATAACCGCAGGTACTTGTCCTGCAACTCACGGTTCTTTTCTTCCATTTTCTTTATTTCATCAAGCACCCCGTCATCCAAAGCATGTGTAGATTTTTTTTTGGTGCTCTTTTTGCTTTTCGACGTAGCCTTTTTGGCTGTTGAATCTGTTGTATCAGTTTTTTCCTTTTTGGTATCCACTGTATCTTTTTGTTCTTCTTTCATTAATTCCTCTTTCTCTGAATTTTCCTGTTTAGTCATGCTTCCTGTACATTATAGTTAAACCTGTATTTTAACAGACAAAAAAGTTGACAAAATACCTGCCAATCTGCGAATCAGGACAAATTGACAGATAGATTATTCGAACCCTGTAAAAGTATCAAATTTTGATAGTTACACAACAACTGCCCGTTCAAAACGGGCCAGTTATTCCACCAGTCCCTGAAGTGTTTGTTCCAGTTGCTGGCCTCTGAGGTTTTTAGCTACAATAACACCGTTACCATTCAGTAAAAAATTTGTAGGAATGGCATCCACGTTATATATTTCAGCGGGTTTGGATTGCCAGCCTTTCAGATCGCTTACATGATTTGGCCATCCCAGCTTATCCTGCTCAATAGCAGACACCCAAGCTGATTTATCTTTATCGAGAGAAACACTATAAATAGTAAATCCTTTGCCATTTTTGAAGTTTGCATTCTTAAATTTATTATATGTGGCTACAACATTAGGATTTTCCATACGACAGGGAGGACACCATGATGCCCAGAAATCTACCAGCACCATTTTCCCCCGTAAAGAGGATAAAGCAAGCGATGTACCTTCCGGGGTGTCGAAATTCAGTTCAGGAGCCTGCTGTCCAATTTCAAGTCCGGTAGCAGCCGATTTAATTTCGGATCCGGAATTTACCTTTTTCTGAGAGTTGCTATTGCAACCTGTTATCATACCAGTGGTAAGTATTATCAGCAAAATTATATTGTTTGTTTTCATGACATTTATTTTTAAGATGATTATGAAAATTAATTTGTGAAAATTAATCAATACGCACTATATCTGCTCCGATAGCGTTCAGGCGTTTATCAATATCCTGGTAACCACGATCGATTTGTTCAATATTATGAATGATACTGGTTCCATCGGTTGAAAGAGCTGCAATCAGTAAAGCTACCCCGGCCCGAATATCCGGAGAAGTCATTGTTGTAGCCCTGAGTTTTAACCGGTGATCATGTCCGATAACCGTTGCACGGTGGGGGTCGCATAAAATGATCTGAGCCCCCATGTCAATAAGTTTATCAACGAAAAACAGGCGGCTTTCAAACATTTTCTGATGAATAAGAATACTTCCTTTTGCCTGAGTAGCGACCACCAGTAACACACTCAACAGGTCTGGTGTAAGCCCTGGCCATGGGGCATCATCGATAGTCATAATAGAACCGTCGATAAAGGTTTCTATTTCATAGTGATGCTGTTCGGGAATATAAATATCATCTCCTCTCAGCTCAAATCGTATACCCAGTCTTTTAAAGGAATTGGGAATAATACCCAGATTCGGGTACGAAACATTTTTAATGGTTAGTTCCGAACCTGTCATGGCAGCCAGACCAATGAAACTACCAACTTCTATCATATCGGGTAGTATATTATGCTCGCATCCGTTAAGCTCTGTTACACCTTCAATAGTCAACAGGTTGGATCCTATTCCCGAAATTTTTGCTCCCATCCGGTTCAGCATCTTACACAATTGTTGTACATAAGGTTCACAGGCAGCATTATATATGGTAGTGATGCCTTTTGTCATCACGGCAGTCATGAGTATATTGGCCGTTCCCGTAACCGATGCTTCTTCAAGCAGCATATATGCACCCTGAAGTTTACGGGCCTCCACTTCGTAAATATCTTCTTTCCTCGAATACTTGAATTCTGCACCGAGTTTCTGAAAACCGTCAAAATGAGTATCAAGCCTTCTGCGGCCAATCCTGTCACCTCCGGGTTTTGGAATATAAGCTTTCCCAAAACGGGCTAAAAGCGGACCAACAATCATAACGGATCCTCTCAGACTTGAACTTTGAGAGCGGTAGGTTTCAGATTGCAGGTATTCTATATTTACCTGCTTTGCACAAAAAGCATATTCACCCTGGGCTTTTTTTATTACTTGTACACCCATATCAGACAGTAATCCGATAAGATTCATCACGTCACTTATTTCCGGAATATTCCGGATAATAACTTCCTGTGAAGTTAGTAATGCAGCACAAATTACCTGAAGAGCCTCGTTTTTCGCTCCCTGGGGAATTAAATCACCCTTTAAATGATTGCCTCCTTTAATTTTAAATGATCCCATGTATCAGGTTCTGAAAACCGGAAGGATTAAAATTTGCCCTTTCTCGCCGTTCTTTTTCTTTTATTTTTGGCCAGTATTTCGCGTGAGTCGTGAAGTTTTAAGCCGTCTTTCACAGAAATTTTTCCTTTGGATAATTGTTGCAGATCCTCAAATATTATTTCATCACTTACCACTTCCCTGTTCCAGGTTAAATATGATTTTTTCATCTGATTGGCTATTGTGCGAATAAGATGTTCTTTTTCTTCCCCTTCAGGATAATCAATAGCAGCCTGTATTAATTGCTCGATTACCCAACCATAATGCTTATAGCGAATTCTATGCGTACCATAAGGGACAACCTTGGGTAGTTGATTCATTGATAAATGGGTAGGTACCTCATAAGGGGAATCGATATCCAGATCGAAGTCCGCCATGATAAACAGGTGATCCCACAATTTATGCTTAAAATCGCTGATATCTCTCAGATGAGGATTCATATTTCCCATAATGCCTATCACTGCCCGAGCAACCCTGTTCCTTTCATCCCGGTCTTCAACAGTTCTGATAAATTCCACCAAATGTTGAATATTCCTTCCATACTCGGGTAAAATAAGTTTACCCCTGCTGGTATTATAATCGTAATCCATGATATTATTTTTTTGCAAAACTAATGGAAATAAATGTATCTGTCAAAGAAATAGAAATTTATTATATCGTTTTAACGATTCTCAGTTTGGCAAACTTCAGTAAAAGCTGCTTCTGCTGATTAATCTCCTGAAAATGTACCAGCGCCTTTCTGTTAGGGAAATCCCCTTCGAGCTGAATAACCTTTCCCATACCAAATCGCTGGTGTTCCACATTCATGCCGGTTTGTATAAGTTCCGGGGCATCCGATTTAAAATCGGGGTCAGCTGATTTGGAAGTGTTCATGGGAACCCGTTCTGTCTGATCAATACGCTTTAGTCTGCCTTTCCCGTTAGAAGGAGGAACAAATATATTTTTGTTTATTTGTGAAGCAGGCGACCTGTCGGGAAAGCCTGCCAGACTGTCATTCTGCCATGGGGATGCTTTTTGCGAGGTGTCATCTGTCCGGTCGGTAAAATCGGGGTCAATCTCGTCGATAAACCTGCTGGGTTTACAATCCGTAGGTGTTCCCCAACGATAACGTGATTGTGTATAGGTAATAGTTACCCGTTTTTTTGCGCGTGTTACAGCAACATAAAACAACCGCCTTTCTTCTTCCATACTCTGCGGCGAATTAAACGACATCCGTGAGGGAAACAATTCCTCCTCCACTCCCGCTAAATATACATCATTAAACTCTAGCCCCTTTGCAGAATGAATGGTCATAATGGTTACCTTATTTTTGTCTTCTTCCTTTTCATTATCCGCATCAGTAAGCAGGGATATGTTTTCAAGATAATTCTCCAGGGTGACCATTTCAAGACCTTCATCGTTGTTTTCCACAAATTCACGAATACCGTTCAACAGCTCTTCCAGGTTCTCGTATTTGCTAATCTCCTCGGGACTGTTTCCGTTATGCAAATCGCGTAATATGCCTGATGACGTGGCGACTTCATTTGCAAGTTCGTAAGCATTGGATATAGCCAAATTTTTTCTGTAACCATTGATCATTCCTACAAACGATTGCAGTTTGGAAAAAGTACCCCTGTTAATCAGGGAAATATAGCTGGTGGATTCCATAAGAACATCCCAGATACTTTGTTCTTTTTCATTGGCTATTGCTGCTATCTTATCAAGGGTGGTTTTTCCAATCCCCCTTGCCGGATAATTAATTATGCGCTTCAATGCTTCGTCGTCCTGCAGATTAACAGTAAGTCGGAGATATGCCAGCAGATCTTTAATTTCTTTCCGCTGGTAAAAAGAAATACTGCCATATACTTTATAAGGAATATTTCTTTTACGCAGTGCTTCCTCGAATATTCTCGACTGTGCATTGGTACGGTAAAGAATAGCAAAATCGCTGTAAGGTTGTTTTTCTTTAAGCACTGTCTCAAGGATAGACCCGGACACTAAGAATCCTTCTTCGTGGTCAGTTAAAGCTTTTACAACCTTTATCTTTTCCCCTTCTTCATTTTTCGAGAAAACGCGTTTCCGGATCTGGTCCCTGTTTTTTTCGATAATACTATTGGCCGCATTCACGATCGTCTGAGTAGACCGGTAGTTTTGTTCCAGTTTTACAAGGTGATAAGTTGGGTAATCATTACGGAAATTCAGAATATTTTCGATCTTGGCCCCGCGAAAAGAATAAATACTTTGTGCATCGTCGCCTACCACACAGATGTTGTTATGCTCCTGTCCGAGTTTTTTTACAATTAGATATTGCGAGTAGTTTGTATCCTGGTATTCATCTACCAGGATATATTTGAATTTGTTCTGGTATTTCCTGAGAATTTCGGGAAAATCGCGGAATAGTATATTCGTATTCAGCAGCAGATCGTCGAAATCCATGGCACCTGCTTTTTTACAACGTCCGGCATAGATCTTATATATGTCAGCTATTCGCGGTCGTTGTGCCGCACGGTCACGTTCCTGTATCTGGGCATTGTTGTAATATGCCTGTGCCGTAATGAGGTTGTTTTTAGCTGAGGATATGCGACTTAGTACTTCGCCCGGTTTATATATCTTATCATCCAGATTCAGTTCTTTCAATATCGACCGGATGAGGCTTTTGGAATCATCGGTATCGTAAATAGAGAAGGTGGATTTATAACCCATCACAACTGCTTCTGTTCGTAGTATCTTGGCAAAGATAGAGTGAAAGGTGCCCATCCACAGGTACTTTGACAGATCATTACCAACCAGCTGGGCAATTCTTTCTTTCATTTCACGGGCTGCTTTGTTAGTAAAAGTCAGCGCCAGAACGGATGAAGGTTTTACTCCCCTGCTTAACAGGTAAGCTATCCGGTAAGTAAGTACCCTGGTTTTACCGGCACCGGCACCGGCAATTACCAGTGTTGGGCCTTCGGTTGTTATAACTGCTTCTTCCTGGGAAGGATTGAGTGTTTTCAGATAATCTTGCACAATTGTCGACGTTTCAGAAATGAAAGGCCAAATTTACATATTTGACTTTTTGTATCCTTTGAATCCTGCTTTTAATTTTCATAATTAATTAACAAACGTGATAGGCGTTTAGACCATAGGCATTTAGACTGTAGACTATTAAATTAAAGGATTTTATAGACTCCGACAATAGCCAATCCTGTTACCTGGATTTAGCCCTTTCGGGATCAGTTTAAATAGTTTTGGAGGAGTATATATATATGAGAACTCTTTACTTTTCATTTTTTTTCTTCCTGTTTTAGCACCAAAGGTGCGCTATCATAAGCCTTGGGCTTAAGCCCAAGGTAGAATGTAACCCAAAACTTAAGCCCAAAGGTGCGAAGTCTTAATCCCAAACATATCTCTCATCATATTCTATATCATATTTTTTTAAAAAGGCCCTGTATTCATCCTGAAATGATATTTTCTTGTGATGCGTTTCCTGGTTTATTATATAGTTTTTAACTAATGATTGTGGCATACTTGAAAATAGTAATAGTTTGAAATATAACAAAGTTAATTTTCCGAAAATATTTTCAATGAACGACCCCGCCGCAAGCGGACAAAGTATCAAAATTCGAATTTATTATATTTCGCTCCAAGTGGCGGAGTACCAGCCTGACATCTGGCAGGTTAAACTCATTTATCCCGATACGCTACGCTATCGGGATTCGTTCATCTTACCCCCGATAAATTCGGGGTTAATGTGCTTCGCTTTTAAAATTTGAGTTTCACGAATAAAATCGAGTAAGTTTTCTTATTAAATTCTCAATTTGGATTAAAATATATATGACCGCGCACCTTTGGTGCTCGTATTTCATCTATTATATCAACACATAGCCCTTTGGGCTATACTTATGACCTGGCTCCTTTGGAGCTATTAATATTGATAGATCTCCCTATTGTTAATGTAAAAATATTTTAACTACCATGAAAAGTTTCATCTCCTCAACTTTTCAAGTTGACCCCCCTTTCGCCTCATCGCACCTTCATATTATCGTTTTCCGGCCTTGTACAACTCATTGCTCCTCATTCATATTTCATCACTCAGTTTCTTACCAATATTGCTGCACCGAAAACTCCGGCACTGTCACCAAGAACAGGTCTGACGACCGGCGTTTCCATACGGTTATTGAAAACATACTTCTCAATTTCACTTACACCCTCATTGTAAATAGCTTCGATATTTCCAACTCCTCCTCCAACTACTATAATATCAGGGTCGAGAATATTTATTACCACTGCAATGGCTTTACCAAAAAAATGACATAAGCGTTGAATGGTCATTTCAGCAGCTTTATCTGTATTTTTACCGGAAATATCAGAAATCTGTTTCAATGTTTTAAGTTTTCCGGATATCTTGTAATAATATTTCTCAAGCGCCGGTCCTGAAAGGATGGTTTCCACACAACCGGTTTTTCCACAATAACAGTTGCCTCCCGAATCATCAAGGAAATTATGTCCCCATTCGCCGGCTATACCCTGCTTTCCGGAAATAACATTTCCGTTTACAATAATTCCGCCGCCCACGCCGGTTCCCAGAATTATTCCGAATACCGTTTCCGCATCCGGCTGAAATTTACGAACAGCACCCAGATGTGTTTCTGCAAGGGCGAAACAATTGGCATCATTCGCTATTTTAATGTTTACTTTTAACAGTTTTTCGATGTCCTGTTTCAATGGCTTGCCTATCAAACAGGTGGTATTACTGTTCTTCAGGGTGTTGGATACCGGATCAAGTGTACCCGGAGTTCCAATACCGATTGTTTCCGGATACAATCCAGTTTCGCGTGAAAGTGAATTAACCAGTAGCCCGATATTTTCGAGTATGTGCTCGTATCCTTTTTCCCGTTCTGTAGGCACACGCTTTCTGCACAATACCTTTTCCGTATCCTGATCGAAGACAACTCCTTCTGTTTTAGTCCCTCCCAGATCAATGCCCCAGAGTGGTTTCATAGCCCAATCAATTAATCCGAATTATTGTTTGAAATTTATAAAAATAAACAATTATCCTGATTAATGGACACACTCCTCACATCTATCCAGGCCATTTAAAGACGGGGCAGGTATAATTGAAATCTAAAAAAGGGAGTTAAATCACCCCCTGATCTATCATTGCATTGGCAACTTTCAGAAAACCGGCAATATTGGCTCCTTTCACGTAATCGATATATCCGTCGGGGCGGGTACCGTAATTTACACACGAAGCATGAATGGAACCCATAATATGATGCAAACGGTCATCTACTTCCCCTTTCGGCCACATCAGTTTCATGGCATTCTGACTCATTTCAAGTCCGGAAGTAGCAACACCACCTGCATTAGCGGCTTTTCCGGGGCCGAATAACAGACCATTCTTCTGAATATATTCGATAGCCTTGGGGACGCTGGGCATATTGGCGCCTTCACACACACAAATACAACCGTTTTTAACCAGGCTTTTGGCGTCTTCCAGGTCAAGTTCGTTTTGTGTAGCGCAGGGCATGGCAATATCGCACTTTACTTCCCATGGATGTTTATCTTTAACAAAAACCGCGCTTTTAAATTCACTGGCAAAAGGTTCCACTATATCCTCGTTGGTTGACCGGAGTTCGAGCATGTATTGAATTTTCTCACCGGATATACCTTCCTCATCATATATATATCCGTCGGGACCGGATAAAGTAACAACTTTTGCACCCAGCTCATTCAATTTGGTAACAGCGCCCCAGGCAACGTTTCCGAATCCCGAAACGGCTACTGTTTTACCATTTAGTAATTCATTACGGGTAGCAAGCATTTCCTTGGCAAAGTACACGGCGCCAAATCCGGTAGCTTCGGGACGAATAAGACTACCGCCCCAGTTTAGCCCTTTTCCGGTAAGTATACCTGAATTTTCGTGAGCCAGTTTTTTGTACATCCCGTAAAGAAAACCGATCTCACGGGCACCTACTCCAATATCACCTGCCGGTACGTCGGTCTCGGGCCCGATGATTTTCCATAACTCCAGCATAAAAGCCTGGCAAAAACGCATGATCTCGGCATTCGATTTTCCTTTGGGCTGAAAATCGGAACCTCCCTTTCCACCGCCCATTGGCAACGTGGTAAGGCTGTTCTTAAAGATCTGCTCAAAACCCAAAAATTTGAGAATGCTTAGATTAACACTTGGGTGAAAACGTAATCCCCCTTTGTAAGGCCCTATGGCATTGTTGAACTGTACTCTGTAACCACGGTTCACGTGGACCTGTCCTTCGTCATCCACCCAGGGAACCTTAAATGTCAGCACCCTGTCGGGCTCTATCAGGCGTTCAATAAGATTGACGGATTCGAACTGCGGATTCTCATTGTAAACCTCTTCGATCGAATCTAGTACCTCGCGTACTGCCTGTAAATACTCTGCTTCTCCGGGATTTCGTTTTTCCAGATCAAGCAATATTTTCTCTACATCCATTGTATATTATGAATTAACAATAAAGTTTAAATTTCACCCTTATACGTGAATTTTCCAACTATGGTGGGATGATTTTGATCAGGTATTTGAAATTTCAATAAAGAATTTTATTTATCAATAATTTCCTGGGATAATATCAATTCTAATATCCGGTTTCCAATTACGGGAAGAACACATTTATAACAAAAAAAAACCGGGAACAATCCCGGCCTTTTCATTATCAGACAACTCTCGTTATGGGCAGGTAATATCCTGCAGTAATTCGTCCCAGCAATGCCATGCCTGTGCGTAGTTTATTTTCCCTACATGGGTTTCCCTGTTGTACTTTATCTGTACCAGGTTATCCTTACTGTTGTCGTATATTTCATAAAATGCATCAAAATCGGTATCAGCGGTTATTCCATATTGGATATAATCACCATTCCCGTCATCATTCGGTCTTACATTGGTATATTTGATATTTCCGGTTCCTTTGCTCCAGTCCTTCGACCATTCGATGCTAATAACTTGGTTAGAGTTCCGGGGATTCTCATAAAGCGTCCATGTTCCTCTCGTTCTTGCTATATCACATTTGCCTTCAAACCACAAGAATTTTGAAAAGCCACCTTCCTGTGAAACATACATTTTCCAATTTACATCCGCTCCCACTATTTTCCCGAATAATTCAGCCGTATAGATTACACTTGCAACCGATACAGTATATGACCATTTCCAGGTGTCATTTGTATCTTTTACGGCCGCATGATTAAACGATTCCCTAAATGCAACAACAGGAACAGCAAGTGTATCGACAATAAAGGCATTCCATGCGATTACCGTTAATGCGGCAACACTCCAGTTAAAAGACGTATTAATTTCAGCAGCAGACTTTTGCTGTGAAGTAAATCCACTGATATCCATAACCATCGACTCGAGGGGCGGTAATTCCGGTGCCCCGGCATTGTCGTCTTTTTTATCACATCCTGACATTACAAATAATAATGTGAGTACTGAAGCTAACAGTACTTTACTCCCGCTAGAATGCAATCTTTTCATTAATTTAAAAGCGCTCATAATATTCAATTTAATTAAACTTAATCTTTATGTCGTTGTATACGAATTATTTTTTTATTGGATTCACTTTCAATCTCTTTAAAAATCCCCTCCCAAGTTACATACTTTTAACATACGAATCATATGCATGTTCCGGTTTGTGAAGACACGAACCGGAACATAGTGTTGGAAAAGGCAGATTTGTCTCCAACCCTGTAACCCTGTTAATCTTCATGCAGAATTCTGAAAGAACGAGATGTTTTTATAATTTTGCCACAAACTAACAGGTGTGGATAAAAAAGTACGAGTTGACAAATGGTTATGGGCCGTAAGAATATATAAAACACGAAGCCTGGCTACAGAAGCCTGTAAAAAAGGGCGGGTAATTATTGACGATGTACAGGTTAAACCTTCGCGGGAAATTAAAACCGGGGATATTATACTGGTTCGTAAATTACCTGTAGTATATACTTACAAGGTAAAAGATGTGCTGGAGAAAAGACTATCTGCCCGTTTGGTGCAGGACTATATTGAAGACCTTACTTCGGTAGAGGAACTGAATAAACTGAATATTAACGAAACAGTATTTGTAAAAAGGGATCGTGGAACCGGACGCCCCACTAAAAAAGAACGCCGGGTGATAGACCGGATGAAAGACGATAACCTGGATGATATCTGATAAAACCAATAAAATATGCTGATAGCTAGAGAAAAGAAAAAATCGAACATAGCCGAATATGTTTTATACATGTGGCAGGTAGAGGATCTGATAAGGGTTTACGGGTTCGATATGGAGCGGATTGAGAAAAATATCGTTTCGCAGTACACGCAACCTGAAAAAGTTAAACAGGAAATTCGCGACTGGTACACCAACCTGATCGTAATGATGTATGAAGAACGTATTCAAAAAACAGGGCACCTTCAGTTTGTGAAAAATACAATTAATGAAATGAACGATCTCCATTTGCGGCTTTTGAACGATTTGGGTGATGGAAAATACAAAGGGTTATATCGCCTGGCAGAACCGAACATAAAAGAATTTAATGACCGGTCGGTATACAAGGCCGCCAACGATATCGAAACCTGTTTCAATGGTTTGTATGCACTTTTAATGTTACGCCTCCAGAAAAAGAACATCAGCGCGGAAACAAATGAAGCCATGTCGACTTTCAGCAGCCTGCTGGCCTACCTTTCGAAAAGGTATAAAGATATGGAAGAAGGTAAACTGGAGTTATAGTTGCCGGCTACCGATCAGAATTTATAGGTAATACCCACGCCAAATACTTCCTTCACCTGTACCCGCTTAATTACATTATTATCATACAGTAAATGCAGAATGAAATTAGTCGTCAAAAATTTGTTGACTACCAGGTTGATATTATTTTCCCAGTCAACATCGATATTCTCGGGATGGTCTGTATAACTGGAGAAAAGTGATAGTTTTGAGGAGACCAGTACATTTTTAAATAATTCCTTTTTATAAACGAACCGGGCATAACTTCCAACTTCGAACAGCGCTTTATTTCCGGGTTTTATACCAAACATGCCACGGCTGGCTAAAGTATCGTTCAGATCGAGTGTAATTCTTGCCGATAATGGTGATAACATCATGGAAAAATATTTATTGGGCTGATAATCCATACCTATTGATAATTGGATATAAGCAGGCGCCATAAAAGAAGATATCAGCACCGAAGAATCAGCAAATGCCGGATCGAAACCATCTAAAAACTGGGTTTTGAAACTTAGTAATGCACTATAAAACCAATGTTTAGAAGCTTTGTACCCTAATTTTGATGCTACTTCGAAGCGGTCGTCACTTTTTTTGGCCTGATCGGAACCCTGCTTTAGAAATCCAATATTCAGATCGAGTGTGTTTTTCCAGTCTAATTTGTTTTTTGAATAATTTCCAAAAAGATTTAAACTGAGAAGTCCGGTCATTGAGTTATCACCACCGGCAGCCCAATTGTTAAAACTGAGCTGCGAAAAAGTTATACTTGTCATCCCCCCGGCAGCCCAGAATTTAGTGGTATCTGTTTTTAATGTATCCTGCGCGTTTACATATCCAATTATCGCAAAACTTGTCAATAACAGGGTTAATTTTTTTGAGTTCAGGTATTTCATATTTTTAATGGTTTAGTTATTTACAATTTATAAATCTTTAGTGAATTTTTTACAGTTTTCTTTTAGAAAAAATCAACTGGTTTCAGTTATCTTACTGAATGAAAATGTTGTGATGAAAAAATGCTAACCAAAAAAGCGATCTTTCCATTTTTCATCCGGAATATAACATTGACTTTTCCTGCCAAACCAATGGAAACGGTTACTGGCCACCCAGTCGTAAATACGATCACGGATAAACACGGGAAAAATAATAAACCCGTAAAACAGTGGCCAGGCGCCCCTTAAATGTTTAACAATCCGGAGAACAGCAGAAGATTTTAAATAAACTTTGCTTTCTTCGATAAGAATAATTGTATCCGGAATATTTCCAAAAAAGTTGTATTCCTTCAGAATTATTCCGGCGCTTTCCGATTGCAGTGAAGCAAACCTGAATCTGTCCTTACCATCTCTTTTCAGAATGAATAGTACTGCAGCGCTGCATAAATTGCAAATACCATCGAACAAAACAAGTGATTTTTCTTTTGACATATATCCTGAAACGCCAGATCAACAGAATTGTTTAATCGGCAATCAGCTCTTTTTCAGAAAGCAATTCACCACTTCGCCAATATAAAAACGGTGGAAATCCTTACGTGGATAATTTTTACGAGCAATATCCGGAAAAACAAAATTACCGGGGACAAGATCATCGGAATACAGCTTTTTACATTCGATTATCATCCTCGATTCCATAAATCCTATATTCTTATCTGAAGTAAGCAGGGGTGTTAATCCGGTGGCTTTGATTTTATCCATATCGCGACCCGATTTGGTACCACATATATTTAATACATCACGATAATTTTCATCAAAAAAACTTAGGGTGTAATGACTGTATTCTTCGGCAAACTTATAGGTGTAGCGAGTCGGGCGTATAAAACAAATAGCCACGGGTTTGTTCCACAAAATACCCATACTGCCCCAGCTGGCCGTCATGGTATTAAAATGACCGGTAGTACCGGCGGTAATTAACATCCACTGCCTGCCAATAAGATCGAATACGTTATCTTTTATTGATTCGGCAGGTACGCGGTTAAAATAATTTTCCAATGAATTCATAATTCTTATATTTTCAGCTTCACAAATATAGAAATATTGAGAATTGCACTGATATATTCAACTGTTTAACTAAAAGAATTTTTACTATATTAGTCGCGGGATTTTCCGTAAATATTCCCGGGTATTTTCACTGAATCCCCCACTAACCCTAACGACAACTGCTGATAACTATAAATAGAAACCTATGTTTGAGTCCCTGAAAGCGCTGGATACAATTCGTCTTAATTTCTCTCCCGAGGGTCTTCTGGCTATAAATTTCACCTTAGCTTTTATCATGTTCGGTGTTGCGCTGGAAATCAAGGTTGAACATTTTAAGCGCATTCTGCTTAATCCAAGAACTCCTATAATCGGGGTGATTTCACAATTTTTCATGTTACCCCTGGTCACATTTCTTCTTGTAATCCTTTTTAACCAAATCATAACCCCGTCGGTGGCAATGGGCATGATCCTGGTAGCATCGTGTCCGGGAGGGAATATTTCAAATTTTATGTCGGCTATGGCAAAAGCAAATACTGCATTATCAGTAAGTCTTACAGCTTTTTCCACGCTGGCTGCTATTTTTCTTACCCCTTTTAATTTTGCTTTCTGGGGTGGATTGTATACCAATTTTATAGGAAGGATTGATTCGGGTACATTGTTACAGCCCCTGCAGATCGATCCGGTGCAAATGTTTCAGACAGTCTTTATCCTTCTGGGAATTCCCCTGATTTTAGGAATGTTGTTCAACTGGAAGTTTCCTGCGCTTACAGCCAAAATTATGAAACCTATCCGTAAGATCTCGGTACTTCTTTTTATGGTAATAGTATTACTGGCATTTCTTAAAAACTATGATCATTTCCTGGCCCATATAAAATTTATCTTTTTTATTGTACTGATACATAACACGCTGGCATTGACGACTGGTTTCACATTTGCTACTATTTTTAAAAGAAATGCTGCCGATCGCCGGACCATAACCATCGAGACCGGAATACAAAATTCAGGGCTCGCGCTTGTACTTTTATTTAATCCTAAAATTTTCCCTCCTGAACTTGCTATCGGAGGAATGGCTTATATAGCTGCATGGTGGGGTATCTGGCATATATTGTCCGGACTGAGCATAGCCTATTTATGGTCAAAAATTCCTATGAAAAATTAAACTTCCGTCAAAAGCTGAAGATAAAAGATACATGCAGTAACATATCATATTAAAAAGAACAGATGAGTAAAAAGAGGATTGATCACTGGTCATTGTTTTACGAATTTTTAAAAAGGACAATTATCGGTTTTTCTATACGAAAATATTTCAAAAAATTCACGATTAAAAATGAAGTAAATATTCCGGAGAATGCACCTGTTATTCTGGCACCGAATCATCAAAATGCCCTGTTAGACGCGTTGGCTGTAGTTTGCAGCAATAAATACCAGACAATATTTATTGCCCGTGCTGATATTTTTAATACTCCGCTATTAGTTGCAATACTCACATTTTTAAAAATGCTGCCGATGTACAGGATGCGGGACGGCGCTGAAAACCTGAAAAAAAATGATGAGATATTTAACTCAACATTGGATATCCTTCGAAGAAAGAAAAACCCAATAACTATTTTCGCCGAAGGCAACCATGGTGAATACCGTCGTTTGCGGCCCCTTGTTAAGGGTATTTTCCGTATGGCATTCAAAGCCCAGGAAGATTATGGAACTAATCCGGGAGTAAAAATTGTTCCAGTGGGACTGGATTACGGGCATTACCAAAAATTCAGATCCACCCTTCTTATCAACTATGGCAAACCCATTGAAGTTTCGGAATATTATAAGCTGTATACGGAAAATAATGCTTTAGGAATAAATGCCCTAAAAGACAGGCTATCTGAAGAAATGAAAAAATACATGATCCATATTCCCAGTGAGACTAATTACGGGTTATACATGGATATGAGGATAGTATACAATGATAGCATGCGCGAAAGACTGGGGATTTCCGGCCACCGGCTGTGGGACAAATTTAAGGCCGATCAGGAAATGATATCTGTATTAAACGCCTATGAGGAAAAACAACCGAAAAAGGTTGAGATCATGAACTCAAAAATGCAGGAGTACATGAAGGGACTGGATGATTTAAAATTGCGTGATTGGGTATTAAAAAAGAAACGGTATTCTTATTTCATGATGCTCCTTCACATACTTGGTCTTATCCTGTCTTTCCCATTGTTCCTTGCAGGGATAGCAGAAAATTACCTTCCCTATAAAATGCCCCTGTTATTTACCTCAAAAATCAAGGATCCTCAATTTGTTGGTACCTTTAAATACGGTTTGGGCCTCGTATTTTTTATTCTTTATTATTTAATTCTAACCATTCTGATATTGATATTTGTTCCTTTCTGGTGGCTCAAAATAATTGGAATTTTAACACTTCCCTTTACAGGCCAGTTTGCCTTCAATTATTTTATATCTATTAAAAAATTAAGTGCAAGGTGCAGGTATAATTTCTTCTTACTGAGAAAAAATAAAAAATTACAGAGTTTACAACAGCTTCGACAGGAGATCATCGGGACAATGAATGAGATTTATGATCAGTCTGCAACAACAAAATAATTCAATGATCACTAATTTATTTGCAAAATATGCTGTACACCAATAAGATTATCTGGATAACCGGTGCTTCATCGGGTATCGGACAGGAACTGGCCCTCCAGTTTGCCAAAGAAAAAGCCACGCTTGTTCTTTCCTCAAGAAACCTGAACCGCCTGAAAGAAGTGAAGCAGGAATGTGAGCAACTTGGATCGACCTGTCATGTATTTCCAATTGATCTGACAGATGAAAAAAATATTAATGAAACATCACGGCAGGTCCTGGAAAAAGTTAAGAAAATAGATATCCTTATAAATAACGGTGGAATCAGCCAACGTTCCTTTGCGCTTGAAACGCCAGTTGCAGTGGACCGAAAGGTAATGGAAACCAACTTTTTCGGTGCTGTTACCCTTACAAAAGCGGTGTTGCCTTCGATGGTGGCTAATGGCGGCGGACATATCATTGTAATATCAAGTATTGTTGGCAAATTCGGTTTCCCGCTACGTTCGGCTTATTCGGCATCTAAACACGCTTTGCATGGTTTTTTTGATACCATCAGGGCTGAATTATACAGCAAAAATATACTGGTTACACTGGTTGTTCCGGGCAGGATAAGTACCAATATTTCAATTAATGCGATTGATAAAGAAGGAAAAGCATATGGCGTAATGGATGAAGGACAGGCTGCCGGCATGCCGGTTGATCAGTGTGTACGAAAAATCATTAAAGGACTGAAAAAAAATAAAAAGGAAATCCTGGTCGGGAAAAGTGAGACTTTAATGGTATCTATCCGAAAATACTTACCCGGACTATATTATAAATTAGCAAGGAAAGTGAGTCCTACATAGTGTCGGCAAGAAAACTCCATTTTCTGCGTTACGCTTGTCAGAAAATTCCTCATTTACATTAGTAAACTGCGAATTTTCTGACTTCGCAAGCCTTGAAAATGAACTTTTCTTATCCGATACCGGACTTTTCGGGCAAGCACTTTATAGTCCTAAAATAGCATCATTCATGTTGTCCCTTTTAAATTAATCGGGCCACATTCTATTTTTTAAGCTTTCAACAAGTGATTATCACCTATAAAACAATTTCATCAGTTACCTGTTTTGTAGTATTATTTTCATATTATATAAATAAAGAATACCTCGTCGGAACGATATACAAAAAAATATATGTCTTGAATTGAAAATGTTAACCGCAAGAAGAAAAATTAATGATTTCCAATGAATATCAACTTGACAAATTATTTTTATATTCGCCGGATTAAATTTTAACAGTAAATGAAAGAAAAAATTATCAGCGGGATTCAGCAGTTGGGGATTGGAGTATCAGATGTTCAGGAATCATGGAAATGGTATAAAGAATATTTTGGGATGGACATCAGAATGTTTGAAGAATCGGCAGAAGCAAAATTCATGCTGCCATATACGGGAGGTCAGCCTCAAAAAAGGCATGCCGCGCTGGTATTGAACATGCAGGGTGGCGGAGGATTTGAAATATGGCAATATACCGAACGCAAACCACTCTCTCCTACTTTTAAAATACAGTTGGGTGACCTGGGAATATTTGCCGCCAAGATAAAAAGTGTAGATGTAAAAAAAACATTCGAACATTATAAAGAAAAACAGCTTGACCTGGTAGGCGGATTACAAAATGATCCCTGCGGCCGGAATTATTTCTTTGTCCGCGATCCAAAAGGCAATTTGTTTCAGATTGTCCCAAGTAAAACCTGGTTCAAAAACGAAAAGAAACTGACAGGCGCTGTTTATGGCGCTATTATAGGCGTTTCTGATATGGAGAAATCCATGAAATTTTACAGTACCATTCTTGGTTATGATGAAGTATTGCTGGACGAAACCGGCGTTTTTGAAGATTTTGCTGCATTACCGGGAGGAAATAATAAATTCAGAAGGGTTATTTTACGACATAGCAAACCACGGCTGGGAGCATTCAGCCCCCTTTTCGGCACCAGCCAGATTGAGCTTGTACAGGTGCTTGACCGCGAGCCTAAAAAAATATATCGTGACCGGTTCTGGGGAGATATCGGTTTTATTCACCTGTGTTACGATATTAATGGCATGAGCCTGTTACGTGAAGAATGTAAGGAAAAAGGGCATCCGTTTACAGTTGACACCGGCGACAGCTTCGACATGGGTGAGGCTGCAGGAGCATTTTCCTATACCGAAGATCCCGATGGCACATTGATAGAATTTGTAGAAACGCACCGTATTCCTATTTTGAAAAAACTGGGCTGGTATCTCAACCTTCAGAAAAGGAATCCTGAAAAATCGCTTCCCCGGTGGTTGTTAAATGCCTTATCTTTCAGCAGGGTTAAAGATTCTTAGAAATTATTATCTTTCATAAAAAAAAGGGATTGCCACATAACAATCCCTTTTTAATCCTATAAGTAAAACTAATTGTGATTTGTTTTTGCCTGTTTTTTCAGAAAATGATCCTTCCCAACAAACAATTTCGCTGCCAATTTTGATTTTTTGCTACTGAAATACGTATCCTTGTTTTGGCTTGTAGCAATCAGGTAACCATTGGTAGTATCAGACGCATATGCATCCACCTGTATAGGATTTACGAAATTTTTGCCTTCAATCTTCAGACTAAATTCCGGCGTGGAAGATTGTGGCTTTTCATTATCCACAAAATCACTGCTAACCAATCTGTAAATACTATTAAAATATCGAATCACAGAGGCTGAATCAGCTAACAGGCCGTTAATCATCCACTTATTGTTTTCCTTATCCAATACAAATGAACTATCGGCCGGATACGTAAATGACAACCTTGTCCAATCCAGTCTATCTGAATCAATGATGGTTTTATTCCTGTAAGCATCCGCTTTGCGGTTAAACATCATACTCAAAAATCCATTAACTGCATAAACATTTTTGTCATCTGCCAATCGCACGTAAGTAGTCATCTTCCCCTGTTGCCCGTAATTATAAGAAGGATTGGGATTTTCAGGCTGTTGATATGAAAACTTACCTATATATAAATCAGCCGCTGATTTATTCCCGGTACCTAAGGTTACCCGCGTGGCCGATGTATCGTTTACTTCAAAAGTTGCCCATTTCCCTTTATCTGTGGCAGCAACACGTTCAGCTTTCAGATGAATAAGCGTATTCAGTATTTCTTTTACTGTATTCTTCTCGGCAGTATAGGACTTATCACCTGCCAGCAATTTCCAGGTACCACTCTCCTTTTGCAATTTAATCGGATTGTTTTTATACGATCTCGGATAAATGGTTATAGCCGTTACCTGTGAAGAATCAAGAGGTATAAGATCTACTTTAAAGGACCGGTCCCCTTTTTTCGAATCCCTGATAGAAACAAGTACCACTATAACAAGAAGAACCGCAAAAATAATCAATAAAGACTTGATATTTATTTTTTTAGACATAACCTTCCTCCATTCTTTTAGTTCGTATATGCTGGTTACGTTGTAACCTGAATATTCCATAAATAATGATGAGAATAAGTGGTAACAAGAAGTTAAGCCATTTTAAAGTAGTCCTTTTTGCATCACTCAAATCTTTTATCGGATGGGTTGTTGCACCTTTCGAACGAAGGTTAATCAAACCTGTATCATCCGATAACCAATCGATTGAATTAACCATCAGGTTAGCGTTGCCAGGATTGATCTGATTACGTCTTCCTCCATCTACCGGAAAATTTCCATCGCCAATGACAACCATTCTCGAAAGTGTTTTCCCAACTATTTTGCCCTTAAGAGCGGCGGCTACCACCAGGTTTGATAATGGAAAATCACTATCCGTCCATTCTTTTCTTATATCAAAATATGTATCGGCAGGTACTGTCCCCGACTTATCCGAAGTCTTAATTAATGGAATATATGTTAATGTAGAGTCGCCTGAATAGCTGATGGAACTTACAAACTGAAAGACCACCTGTCCCAGGCCTGAAGAAATAGGGTTATCAGGGAAATTCTGTATCACCGGAAAATAATGGAAGGGTATCTGCTGGGTAACAGAAAACGGACCCTGTTGCATCTGTACATTTACAGGAGCACATTTTTCGTCTACCACAAAATTATCATTTACATTAATCCCCTTTTTGCTTAACCAGGTTTCCAAACCGGTATTTATTGAGTGACCTACAGGATTTTTATTTAGGTTTGCGTCCACCCTGTTCAGTGCAATAAACAATCCTCCCCCATGTGCCAGGAATGTATCGAGTTGTGCCAGTTGATATGGAGCAAACGAATCGGTAGGGGCAACAATAGCTACTGTTCTGTATTTACTCAGTTCGGAGGTGGTATCGGTCAGCATTACCGGATCCACTTTATAAAGCACTTCCAGTTCATCTACGACCTTACTCATCTGTTGTAGCGGAGCTTCGCCCTGTCCCCTTAATATTCCCACACGTGGTTTGTCCTTAACGGTCAATTTTTTTATAGCCGTTGAAAGATTATATTCCATCCCTGTAGTTTGCTGAATTGCCGGAATCACTTCCGAACTTTCACCCATCTGAATCACAGCACCCATATAAGCCTTTTGCAACTTAATTTCATCTTTTTGCCGCGTAGGAATTTGTAATGGCATCACTCCGTCCTTTTCTGCTTTGCTTTCTGTTTGTTTATCCTCAAGAGGATTCACAAAGTCATAGACAAGCATCCCTTTTGACCTGTTGGCATATTCCACCAACATATCTTTAAAATCTCTTCGTATGTTATCATAATCGGGTGGTAAATTCTCAGAAAAATAGGCCGTTATTGTTACCGGCTCATTCAGATTCTTAAGAATATTCTTTGTTGCTTTACTTAAAGTATAGCGATGATCCTTTGTGAGATCCAGCCGAAAAAAGAAACGGGCTGCTAAAATATTTATCAATACAAGTACTCCGAGAATGAGTAAGAAGAAAGTTATTATTGTTTTTTTCGATTTCATTGTTTTTTCTGTTTAATTCTCAATAACATTTCTTTTAGCCAGTGAAGATCCCGAGGCAATCAATCCGATAAAAATCACAGAGAAGAAATAAATCAGATCCTTGGAATCTACTACACCCCGTGTAATGGAATCATAATGTGTGCTGAGACTGAGATAATTCAGAACATTTCCCAGTAAACCTGAAAAATTCCTTGCGAGCATTCCAAATAACAAATGGAAAAATATTCCGATAAGCAATGCTAAAAGAAATGCGACTATCTGGTTGTTGGTCACACTGCTGGCATAAAGCCCGATGCTAATGTATGCTGCGCTCATCAGTATCAAACCGAGATATCCTGTCCATACCACCCCATTGTCAATTGGGCCAATGCTTGCTACGGTAATATAGTAAGGCAAAGTAAGTGCAAGAGATATCATTATTAACATGAGTGTTGACAGAAACTTACCGGTAACAAACTGCCAGTCGGATATGGGCTTGGTAAGAATAAGTTCCAGCGTACCCGAACTTTTCTCCTCTGAAACCAAGCGCATGGTAAGAGCAGGAATAAAGAAGAACAATGTCCAGTAAGCAACACTGAAAAAGGAAGAAAGACTTGCCTGCTTCACCAAAAAAATATCCTGACCATAAAGCCAGGTAAAAAAACCACTGAATCCCAGGAAGGCAATAATCATAATATAAGCCAGTAAAGAATCGAAAAAGGAATTCAGTTCACGTTTACAAATAATCCAGATTTGCTTCATAACTATGTATATTTTATGCAAATTGCGTTTTTACTAATTCATGGTAAGTTCACGGAAAACATCTTCAAGTTTGGTTTCCGTCGGCGTAAGCTCAGTGAGGTACCATCCTTTATCCACACACAAATTAAAGATATCCCTCCGTGTACTGGTTTCGGGTTTGCTCTGAATTTCATAAGAACTATCGCTTTTTGAAAGAAAATCGACCATAGCAATGTTAGAAGTATTCTGTAAAGCCTTGAAAATCTCATTTTTATCTCCACCTTCAATCGTAACTTTCAATATTTCACGTCCCTGTGCCTGTTTACGGAGTTGACTCGACGTTCCATCAGCCACAATTTTTCCTTTATTGATAATCAATATCCTGTCACAGGTAGCTTCCACCTCGGCAAGAATATGGCTACTGAGTATCACTGTCTTCTCGCGACCGATTTTCCGGATCAGTTCACGAATTTCTATGATCTGGTTTGGATCCAGTCCCGAAGTAGGTTCATCCAGAACCAGTACCTGCGGATCGTGGATCAATGCCTGGGCTAATCCCACCCTTTGCTGGTAACCCTTGGAAAGTTCCATGATCTTTTTATGTTTCTCCCCTTCGAGTCCGCAAGTATTTACCATTTCCAGAATCCTTTGGCGAATTTTTGGTTTTTCTATCCCATGCAATTCAGCAATAAAATGCAGATAATCGATTACCGGCATTTCACGGTACAACGGATTCGATTCCGGCAAATACCCAATAATCTTCTTAATTTCTTCGGCATTCTCCTTAATTGAATAACCGCCAACTTTTACGTCTCCCTCATTTGGCATAAAATAGCAGGTAATGGTTTTCATAGTAGTGGTCTTCCCTGCTCCGTTTGGCCCAAGAAAACCTAATACCTCCCCGGTTTTAACACGGAAAGATACGTTGTCCACTGCACGTTGTGCTCCATACCGTTTGGTAATGTTTTCAACAACAATATCCATGTTACATCATTTTAAAAGGTTGATTTTCGAATAGTGAAGGCAAAAAAAATAAATTCATGAATAAGTAGGTTGCTTTTTAAGATTATTTAACAATTTATAACATACCGAAATCCGGGTATAATTAGTCAATTAACAAATTATAAATAACTGAAAATAGTCAATCACCTGAAGTAGGAAGGCAGTAAATTTTTCATAAAAAAAGCCACCACCTGATCGGTGGTGGCTATTATTAACCCAATTAAATTCAATAACCTGTCAGAATTACGAAATTTTTATTTCTTTAGCTGGTTTTACTTTTGCTTCATCCATTTTCGGAAGTACCAGTTTTAAAACGCCATCCTTAAATGAAGCTTTTATTTTATCAACATCTACTGTTTCTGGTAATGTAAAGGAACGGCTGAATTTGCTATAATTAAATTCCCTGCGCATTACCTGTTCATCTTTTTCTTCCGTATTTTCTTCCTTTTCGGAAGAAATAGTCAGGACATCATCCTCCAGGTTAATTTTAAAATCGTTTTTATTTAAACCCGGTGCGGCCAGTTCAATTTTGTAATCATCTTTGTTTTCACTGATATTTACAGCGGGTAAGTTATTATTTTCCCATTCTGCAAATTTTGGAAAGAAATCGTTATTGAAAAGTTCATCGACCAAACCCGGCCAACTGTTTCTGGTTCTTAATATCGGTAACATTTTAAATCCTCCTTATTTTTAGTTTTACATTAAATTCAAATTCATCCTAATACAGACAATTTCGATGCCGGAACTAAAAACAGGTAATTATGGCAGTTATATTGTTTCTAAACTGCCATTATGGCTTAATCATTTGTAAAACGAAATTAATACGTGAATATCTTATTTCTACAAAGGCATTCAACTTTGAATAAATGGACGACCACGCGGTAAACGGACAGAGTATCAAGATTCGAATTTATTATATTTCGCTCCAAGGGACGGAGTACCAGCCTGACATCTGGCAGGTTAAACTCATTTATCCCGATACGCTGCGCTATCGGGATTATTCCCTTCGGTCATGAGACCACTTCGTTCAGTTCGTTCAACTTACCCCCGATAAATATCGGGGTTAATGTGCTTCGCTTTTAAAATTTGAGTTTCACGAATAAAATCAGGAATTATCTGTGAATATGAGAAGCCAGAATATAAACAAGTACTCTTTCAGATAAATGCCTGAATTTCATCACGGGAAGGTGCAGATAGCTGAGCGCCCAGTTTTGTTACCGATAATGCAGCGGCAGCATTGGCAAAACGTACTGCCTCGTAAATATTTTTCTTTTCAGCCAGGGCTACAGCAAGAGCGCCGTTAAATACATCACCGGCTGCAGTGGTGTCTTCCACTTTAACTTTAAACCCGGAAACCATTTCCGATCCGCCACGGTCCAATACCAGAGCCCCGCTTTTACCGAGTGTTACGATTACCTTCTCTACTCCTTTTGAAATTAAAATTCTTCCGGCATCTTCAGCCGAACTCTCATCTGTGACTTTAACCCCAGTTAAAAACTCTGCTTCTTTTTCGTTTGGAGTAAGAATAGAAATTTCTTTTAAAAGTTCAATAGGAAGTGATTGTGCCGGGGCAGGATTAAGAATGACGCGCACCCCATTTTCACGTGCCAGCTTAACTGCATATTCCACGGTTTTTAAAGGTATTTCCAATTGCACCAGTAATATATCCGATTTTGCGATAGTTTCTTTGGCTGCAATGATATCGTAAACAGACAAATTCAGATTAGCTCCCGGGGCAACAGCGATCAGATTATTTCCTTTATCATCGACGATAATTTCAGCCATCCCGGAAGGAGCGTCCTTATCTTCAATCATGTAACTTACATCAATATGATCCTGTTTATACCTTTCGATGGCTTGTTTACCAAATATATCGTTCCCCGTACGGGCAATGAATGTAACTTCACCACCACCCCTGGCTGCTGCTACAGCCTGGTTAGCACCTTTCCCACCAGGAGAAGTAAAAAATCTTCCCCCCAACACTGTTTCTCCTGAAACTGGTAATCTGGGAACTTTGATAATCATATCGGTATTGGAGCTTCCAACAACTATTATTTTCATATTATTAAGTATCGATTGGTACTACCAATTTATAAAAAAATATTGAGTGTTTACAGACAATCTTATTAACTTATGATAATTTTTCAATGCTATTTATTCATGGAAGCATCTGCCTGGTGATTTTTCAGCCCGCTTCTTTGCAGTAAAGGTTCCACTGATGGCTCTTTTCCCCTGAATCGTTTGTATAAGATCATAGGGTGCTCTGTTCCTCCCCGCTCAAGTATATTTTTTCGGAATGATGTTGCCGTTTCTGTATCGAAAATACCCTTTTCTTTAAAAACCGAAAAAGCATCGGCGTCCAATACTTCGGCCCATTTATACCCATAATAACCAGCTGCATATCCACCTGCAAATATATGCGAAAAGGCCGTACTAATATTACATCCTTCAGCAGGAGGTAAAATCATTAAGGCTTTTGTAGCCTCTTTCTCAAAATCATTCACATGCATATTAACAGGTTTAGTTACTGAATGCCATGCCATATCCAATATTCCAAAGTTCAACTGGCGAATAAAGGAATATCCATTTTGAAATTTATTACTGTCAAGAATCCGTTTTAACAGATCAACAGGTATTTTTTCTCCGGTTTTATAATGAACGGCAACCTCATCGAGCCATTCCTTTTGTTCGGCCCAATTTTCGAGCAATTGTGAAGGTAACTCCACAAAGTCGCGATAAACATTCGTTCCTGACAAGCTCTGATAAGTGCAATTACTTAACATTCCGTGTAAACCGTGCCCGAATTCATGTAAAAATGTAGTCACCTCATAATAGGTTAATAACGACGGTTTTGTGGCTGTAGGTTTCGTGAAATTGAATACCAGGGAAACATGTGGCCGGACATTCGTTCCATTTTTTTTATACTGCTCCCTGTATGCTGTCATCCAGGCGCCTCCCTGCTTACCTGCACGCGGGAAGAAATCGAGATAAAGAATTGCAACTTGTTTGCCTTCACCATCAGCTACTTCATAGGTCTTTACATCGGGATGGTATACCGGAATCTCCTTGTTTTCTTTGAAATGCAAGCCATATAACCGCCGGGCGAGTTCAAATATTCCTTCCTGTACCTTTTCAAGCTGGAAATACGGTTTTATCATCTCTTCGTCGTAGTCATATTTTTGATTCTTCAACTTCTCGGAATAGTACGCCCAATCCCATGGCTGCAGTGCAAATGAAGCTCCGTTATTCCCGGCAAATTTCCTGAGTTCCAAAAGATCATCCTGCGCGGCAGGCATCGATGCTTCCAACAATTCATGCAAAAAAGTATTTACCTTTTTCGGCGTTTCAGCCATTCTGTTTTCCAGAACAAATTCAGCGTAAGTTTGATAGTCGAGCAACCTGACCATCTCGAGTCGTAGCTCAACAATCCGGAGTACAATTTGCTGATTATTATAATCATTATCTTTGAATCCTCTGGAACTATAGGCCCGATACATTTTTTCTCGTAAATCGCGACGGTCGGCAAATTTCATGAAAGGTCCGTAGCTGGGAAAATGCAATGTGAATATCCAGCCTTCTTTCCCTTTTTCATTAGCTGTTTGTTGTGCAGCTTCCAGGGTATCTGCCGGTATACCTGATATCTCGTCATCGCTGATCAGATGTAATTCAAAATCGTTTGTTTCTGCCAGTACGTTGTCGCTGAATTTAAGCGTGAGCTGTGATAGTTCGCGGGTGATATTTCTGAATGCTTCTTTTTTTTCGGGTGAAAGATTAGCCCCTCGACGTGCAAAATTCCTGTAAGTATCTTCCAGTAGCTTTTTTTCTTCCGGTTTCAGCGAGTCTTTTTCAGAAGATTCATAAACAGCTTTTACTTTTTTAAATAAATCCTCATTCAACATGATGTCATTATTGAAATCGCTGAGTATTGGTGAAATTTCCTGCGCTATCTGCTGCATATCACTATTTGTTTCTGCCGAAAGCAGATTAAAAAAAATTGCTTCGATACGATCGAGCATTTCACCACTATGCTCAAGGGCTTCCAATGTGTTGCCAAAGTTGGGCAGTTCATTACTTTTAATAATAGCGTCAATCTCATTTCTGGCTAAAGTAATAGCCTCCTGGAAAGCAGGTAAATAATCACTGGCTTCTATCTTATCAAAGGGTACGGTCTGATAAACCGTCTGAAAATTATTCAATAAAATATTTTTATTTTTCATTTTGTATAGTACTTATTCTTTAATTGAGTTTTAACAATTTTTTACCGGTAATGTTTTTGTCTGATATTTTCGTCTGCAATTATAAGATTTAAAAAGGTAATCTTTTCAGATATGAATATGACTGGGGGTACTTTGGATAACCCGAAAACTGAATTATACCGTGGATCAATATTTCAGAACTGTACCGTAAACAATGCCATTACACCAAAAGAAGGTGCTGAGACTTTTGAAGGTGGTGTAACACGCCAAATTCCTTCAACACAGAAAAATTTAAAAATATTTTCAATTCCTGTCCCTACCTCCAGATAAGGTTTAGTTAATGGTTGCATCCCAACCGGGAAATCGAGGATTGTCTGATGTGACTGGCTCAGACTTCCGACCATTGCTTTTGCAGAAAAAACTTCACGCAAACCAATCTTCTTTAAAAGCGGAACCCGGTTAAAAATGAATCCGTTCAGATGGTACTCCAAATAGGCATGAATGTATCGATCATCAACAAATTCCATGTAGTTTAATAAGTTGAAATCATAGGTATACAATCCATAGGTTTCATTTCCCCGGGGGATGTCTAATAATGTATATGGTACCTTCCCAAAAATGCCACCTGCTTCCAGTGCATAGCGGAAAATAGTCTGCCCCAGATAAACATTCTGCTTTACCGTGGCATGTATCCTTGCATATTCGTGATTTTGATTCAGTAAATTATATTGTCCCATCCCAAGTGCCAAATGGAAGACTGGATATGGCGTAGTCAGATATAATCGCTGAAACTGGTCATCCATAATCTTCTCCTTCCACGAAAAACGGTTGTCAATTGAAAACTCATATCCAGTGAAGCTGCTAATGGGTTCGTTATTAACAACAAACGGATAAAATTCGGGAGAGTAATGGGTAAACGTTGACAAATTAAACCTGATTGAATAACCGGGCCTGATCTCGTTTTCAAAAGTAAGTTTGATTTTTTGCTGTTTCATCAGCTGATCGACACCATGCCTTCTGAAAAGTTGTGAAATAAGGTTATCTTCCGAGGGCGTAAGTGCATTTTCATACAAATATAAAATGTCTTCATTTTCGCCTATTCGCTGTACACTATTGCTTAATGAAGCCATAATTACTCTGCGGTAATTACCGGGAAGCTTGTAACCCATTCCTACATTGCCAAAAATGCTGGATGTTCTTGTTGCATAACCCAGCCCCCCCCACACCATAAATTTCCTGCTGATTTCATTACTGGTACGGCCGCCCAATAAAAACCGGTACCCATCCACCTTATTGTAATTTATCATTTCAAGATAAGGGCCCAGTTCAAATCTACCCAAATCATAATACCCGGTTATGGCCATGGTCGTGAGGTTATCTGCTAATTTTACCACAGGAATCTGGTTTATTGAGTCTATTGTCTTATATAAATTGATATCCTCAGGTTGAAGTTTCTCATGCCGTATAGATGACCAGTAAGAAGAATCACGGTCCAATGCTCCTTCCTGCCTGATTGTTTCATACGAAACCCCTTTATTATCCAGTTTAATGTTTTGCTTAGGATCGATATTTACATCCCTGAAAGAGGATACTATGGAAGAATACAGTTTCAGGCGCATTTTGGTAGTATCGTTGCCCGGATAATAATCCAGTAAAGCGTCAATCCGGTTTTTACCATAAAAAGGTATTGTATCGTGAATGAGTTGATAATTACTTACTATATTCAGTTTTTTAATAAAATTAAGATTCGCTCCTGTCGACAGATCAGCGTGAATACATTCCACAGAATACCTTTTATTTTCTGTAGTGAAATAACCGTAAAAAACATTTTCTCCCGGGCGTTTGGGGCGAAAACCAATTCGATACTCCATAGCCGAATCGGTTTTGGTGCTGTCTTCCACATAATAACGATAATAAAAGTTACCATTAGAAGCCAGCGGACTTACAAAACTGATACCATACAATTTAATGTAATTATCATAAAAATTAAACATGATATCAAGCGCTGAAGTATATCCCCCCACCTCATGGTCGTTTAAAAACCCAAGACCGGAAGTTTTATCTGCTAAAACAGTTGATTTCTGCCTTAAAGGATTACGTTGAAACTGATTATAGGAAACCTGCTCAGAAAAATATACCGGTAAATAATATGCAGAATCTATTGAATCGAAACGGATAACATTCTGATAGTTTTCAAACAATTTTGAATCCATTAATTTCTTAGGAATATTGTTTATCCTGTATTCCCAACGTGAATATTTTTGATACGAATAGCGCTTATATTTTTCAGGATCATTACGGTACTTATTTCTATGAATTGCTTCGAGTATGGGTTTTGCAAGACTTCCTTCAGGCTTGACTGTAACTTCACCAAATGAAAAAACCTGTGGAGAAAGGGATACATTCAATACATTTAAGGTACCGCGATGAAGAGCTATTTTCAATTTGTTATAGCCCAGGGTGGCAAATTCAACGGTATCGACAGCCTCATTGGTCCGTAATTCATAATTCCCTATTTCATCTGAAGTAGTACCTGTTTCTGTTCCTGAAAAGTAAATGTTAGCAAAGGGAAGCGGTGATCCATTGGTACTATCGGTTATAACACCTTTAACAATGGTTTCCTGCGAAAAACCTATTTTAAGATTCAGAATGAGAATGAAAAAAGGGAGAAAATTCTCAGGATGGATTTTCCAATTTATTCTCTTTTCTTTTCTTCCCATAACAGCATAACACTGATCATATTTTTTTATCATAAATCAAGCGCCGGAAAATTCATGAGAATATAACAACAATTTCATTCATTTGTTTTTTTTCGTGATCACTTATCTCGCGTTCCAATTATGAGTATCCGGACAGCTAAATAAACTGCTTTTTTTCTCAAATAGTATCTAATGAGATTTCAAACAATTGTATTTAGCTAAAGTATCAGACAATTACTCTGATACTGCAACTAATTGTTCTTAAACACACAAAAGTCACTCACGAAAATAACAATAGCTTTCCGACTTAAATCCCAAACAATTTTTAAATATACTTAATCTTTACCAATATTTGCAAGTGTCCATTTTCATCTCAGTGGAAATTATATGCATCTATATTTACATTATATTTGGCATTTATTTTTTACACGGCTATCACATCTCCTTATTGATTACACTTAATATGCTGATTACTATGCCGTGACAACTTAATGGATTACAATTATTTTACCTGGAATATATCCGGGAGATATAAACAAAATTTCACTTACAATGTCAACCAGAAAAATATTACTTTATACTGTTTTCAGCGGCATATTATTAAGCGCAGGCTGGTATGAATGGGGTTCAGGACTTATACTTTTATTTGCTCTTGTTCCCTTATTATTTGTAGAAGATTATTTCGATGAAAATAAGGACCGTTTACCCGCCTCTAAAATATTTTTATTTGGAAGTATCACATTTTTAGTATGGAATATTTTAACCACCTGGTGGATCTATAACGCAACCTTTGCCGGTTTGCTTATGGCTAATCTTATAAACACCTTTTTAATGGCTCTTACTTTCTGGCTTTTTCATATTACTAAAAGAAAACTGGGGCCGTTAATGGGATATTTTGCATTGATCGTATTCTGGCTGTCGTTTGAGAAAATCTATACTGATGGAGAAATTTCCTGGCCCTGGTTAACCCTTGGCAATGGTTTTGCCTATAATATACGACTGATTCAATGGTATGAAGTAACCGGCGTTTTTGGCGGCACACTCTGGATATTATTATGCAATATCCTGATATTTACAGGTATAAAAAAATATCTTCAGTACCGGCAACTGAAATATGTCAGAGGTATCCTGCTGGCTACAATACTTCTGATACTTATCCCGATTGGGATATCGCTTTTCCGTTTTTATACCTACAAAGAAAAAAAATGGCCCGAAAAAGTGGTAGTGATACAGCCCAATGTAGACCCGTATGAAAAATTCGTAGCAATTCCCAGTCTTCAACAAACCAGGGATCTGTTAAATATAGCCGGTGAATATGCTGACAGTTCGGTGGATTATTTTGTGGCACCCGAAACTTCTATTAATGATAACATCTGGCTCGATCAGATTCATTTTGTGCCGGATATTCAGTTGGTGCAGCAATTTCTGAAAAAGTATCCGGGGGCTAAATTTGTGGTAGGAATAACCAGTTATAAAAAATACAATCCTGGTGACACTTTAACGCCCACAGCCATGAAATTACAGGGAACTCCTTATTATTACGATATGTTTAATTCGGCCATTCAACTCGACTCAACCGGTAAAATCCCAGTCTATCATAAATCGAAACTGGTGGTTGGCGTGGAAAAAATGCCATATCCCCAATACCTGAAATTCCTTAAAAAACTGACACTACATCTGGGGGGTACTTTTCGCAGTAACGGAACACAAAAATACCGCGAGACATTTTTATCCCCGCAGGATTCAGTCAGGGTTGCTCCCGTAATTTGTTACGAATCGGTGTATGGTGAATACGTGACGGATTACATTAAACATGCCGGCGCTAATTTAATTTTTGTTATTACCAATGACGGCTGGTGGGGGAATACTCCGGGATATCGGCAACACAACAGTTTATCGAGTATCAGGGCTATTGAAACACGACGGTCGATTGCACGTTCGGCAAACACCGGTATTTCCAGCTTAATCGATCAGCGTGGAGAAGTACTTCAAAAACTCACCTGGTGGAAAAGGGGGGCTCTAAAAGGCACGCTCAATGCAAATGATAAAATTACCTTTTATGTGAAACATGGTGATTACCTGGCACGACTTGCTAAATTCTTTTCAGTGTTGGTGTTATTAACTCTACTTGTAAGAATAATAATAGCCGGAAAAGAAAAACGAGCCTGAACTCATTGATTTTAATCAGATAAATAAATCAAGCAGGTTTATTATCATTTTGTAAATATTATGAATCCTGTTTTGAATTAAGTTATCTGTATAAATAAATAAATCCTGATTTGTTATACAATCCCTGCGTGTCACCTTCCAGTGACTGAATTACATAATAATAAATTCCGGAGCTAAGTTTTACACCATTACTGGTTCTTCCATCCCATATTATTTTGGGCGATTTTATGCTGTAAACCAGAACACCTGTCCGGCTGTAAACATAAAAAGCAAGTATTACATCTGTTTTGGGAATAATTTCGAAATAATCGTTTTTCCCATCTTCATTTGGGGTAAACACATTCTGGATTACTATTTCATCGGTCACAAAAAGGCGCTGAGTCTTTGTGTCGGAACAAGTGTAATTATCCGAAACCGTTAATCTTACTAAATACAAACCCGTATCAGCATATGTATGCGTTGCATCGGGACCCGTAAATGTTGCGCCATCTCCAAAATTCCATTGGTAATTATATGTAGCCGAAGTATCATTCCCCTGATCGAGGTGGGTAAAGTTATAGCCATATTTTACGTCAGTCTTTTGAAATTCAAACAAAGCTTTCACCACATCGTGAACATGAATAAATCGGTACTTCACAATTGGATTAGCGGTATCATTGTTTATCACCATTGTCACTGTGTAAAGACCCGGATCAGTATACACTACCGAATCAGGGTCCATCAGAGTACTGGTTTCACCATTCCCGAAATTCCATAAAACAGAAGTTATAGTACTAGTGGATCCGGTATAACTAAATTTAACTGCCAGGGTATCACAACCTTCGACATCACTTGCCTGGATATATTGTTCGCGTATATCACCGGCTACATTCACGGTTTGTTGCACTGAATCGCTGCATCCGTAACTATCGCTTACTTTAAACTGTACATTATAATTTCCCGGATCCGGGAAAGAATGCAGATTGGAACGGCCGGTGCCGGTAGTACCGTCATCAAAATTCCATTCGAATGAATAAGTGGCTGCAGGATCAAAGGTCTGGTCCTGGTGTCTGAAGATGACAGTATGTGTGTAGGCAGGAAGCGTATCGGCAAAATTGAATGCGGCGCTTACCGTGCGGTGTACTACAATATAATCGGTTTTTGTCAGGAAAATATCACCCCCGTCATTCACCACCATAGTTACCGCATAATCACCTGGATTAGTATAAGTAACAGGTGGCGGATCGAGTGATTTACTGGTCTGCCCGTTGCCGAAATCCCAGTAAAGCGAATCGATAGTATAAGCTGCTGTCGTGAAGTAGGAAAATTTGACTGTTAACGGTGTACACCCTTCGGTTGTATCGGCTTTAAAGTCAACCTGGGAGTACAGATAAACAGGACTTAAAGAAAACAGGAATAATAATATGAATTTATAAGTTTTTTTCATTCATTCATTTTTATGGAATATTTTCGGTCAGCTTCTTAATGACTTTAAATTTATTAAAAAATTCTTTTGCAAATACCCTGAGAATGGTGTATGAAGGGATTGCTACGATCATTCCGACAATTCCCGCCATACTTCCCGCAATCAGGATCACGAGGAAAATTTCAAGCGGGTGTGCCTGTACACTGCTCGAATAAATAAGCGGCTGAAACAATATATTGTCTATAACCTGTACAATACTAAAAACAATGATCATATAACCCGCCAGTGGAAGCAATTCATGATAAAAGTTCAGGTTCAGATGGGTAGCCATTCCCAAAAACACTCCCAGAGAAGCACCTATTAAAGGACCAAGGTATGGAATAATATTCAATATGCCGGCTAAAAGCCCGATTAGGAGACTATGCCGGAATCCCACACCCACGATTGTCAACCCTATAGTTACTAAAATTATAATACCGGTAACTTCACCCATAATTCCAATAAAGTAACGCATCAACAACCGCCTTATCGAACTTAGTGCATGACGAAATGATTCAGCGTTTTTATCGGGGATCAACAACAAAATTGATTCTGCAAATAATTTTTCATCTCTCAAAAAAAAGAAAGTGATGAATGAAATCGCGAAAATGGCAACAAAAATATTTCCCAAAAGGCTGGCCAGTGTGCCGAACAAGTTCGAGAACAGAGAAATATTCAGAATCGACATCATTTTATTTGTCAGGTAGGTTTCAAGCGAAGTTTCGGCAGTTAACTTAAAATCATTAATAAAATGTTCGATCCGCAGGATAGGGTCATTCAGATCGGAAATAAGTTTTTGAATGTTGATCTGTGAAAGTGAATTTGCTTCCTGGGCGATAAGAGGAATAAAAATCCTGAAAAATGTAAAAAAAGAAACCCAAAGTACGATAAGCCCCAAAAAAGCTCTTAATGCCTTGGGCAAAACAAATTTCCCTATACGTATTTTACCGAGGAATTGGACCACCGGCCGTCCCATCAGTGATAAAATCAGAGAGGCAATAATATATATGACAATACTCTTAAAATACCAAAGAATGAATCCCGTCAGGATGATCCCCAGTATTATTAAGATATATCGAACTGTTTTATTCATTTAAAACCTCTGTAATTTATCAAAAATACTAAAATTTGAACCTACTAAAAGTGTTAAAAACATAAAAGTAATTAACACCTGTGAATAACCATATCGCTTTTATCTTTTTCCTGATTGTGAACTTTACTATTTTTACACAGATATCAAAAATGGATTCTTCCCGTCGAATATATATCAAATTATTGAAATGAAGCAATACCTTGAATTACTTGATCATGTACTGGATAAGGGAGTAAAAAAAGATGACCGCACAGGTACGGGAACACTAAGCGTTTTCGGTTACCAAATGCGTTTTGACCTGGCTGATGGTTTTCCAATGTTAACAACAAAGAAGCTTCATTTAAAATCAATCATCCACGAGTTACTCTGGTTTCTCCAGGGAAATACAAATACCGGTTACCTGAACGATAACGGGGTGAAAATATGGAATGAGTGGGCGGATGAAAACGGAAACCTCGGAAGGATTTACGGATATCAGTGGCGATCCTGGACAACTCCCGATGGAAAACATATAGACCAGATATCACGGGTTATTAATTCTATTAAAACCAATCCCAATTCACGCCGACATATTGTAAGCGCATGGAATGTAGGCGATCTGGATAAAATGGCGCTGCCCCCCTGTCACATTTTGTTTCAGTTTTATGTAGCTGAAGGTAAACTTTCCTGCCAGCTTTACCAGCGTAGTGCCGATATTTTCCTGGGTGTGCCTTTCAACATCGCTTCCTATTCCCTCCTGCTAATGATGGTGGCGCAGGCAACCGGTTTACAACCGGGAGAGTTCGTACATACTATTGGCGACGGCCATATTTACCTGAATCATATGGAACAGGTGAAACTGCAGCTTACACGCGAACCCCGCGAATTGCCTTTAATGAATCTGAATCCTGAGATTAAAAATATTTTCGATTTTACTTACGCCGATTTTACGCTTGAAAACTACAACCCTCATCCTCATATCAAAGGAGAAATTTCTGTATAAAAAGATCATTCATGAAAAATATTTCCATCATTGTAGCTATTGCCGAAAATAATGCCATTGGAAAAGATAACCGCTTGTTGTGGCATATTTCGGAAGATCTGAAACGCTTTAAACGGATAACAACTGGTAAAACAGTGATCATGGGTAAAAATACGTTTACTTCATTGCCCAACGGAGCATTACCTAAACGAAAGAATATTGTTATCTCTGATAATACGAACGATCGGTTTGAAGGATGTACCATGGCGTGGTCGATAGAAGACGCGCTTGAAAAATGTGATGATAATGAAAGCTTTATAATCGGCGGCGGATCTATTTATAAACAATTTTTACAGCTTGCCAATAAACTTTACCTCACACGGGTACATAAAAATTTTGACGCAGATACTTTCTTCCCCGAAATTAATACCAACGAATGGAATGAAGTGGAACATATCAATTGTGAATATGATGAAAAAGCTGGGGTATCCTATTCATTTATAACTTATATCAGAAAGTAATTAATTATTTTTCCCCTTATTTTATCATCGGCATAATTCAATCACAATATTATATGAATTATATAAGTTAGGAATTAATAAAAAAAAGATTTATATTTCTGACTGATTATTAATCCTAATTTACCTGTTATGAAAAGAATATCATTGTTAATTAGTATTTTGTTATTGGCAACAATCGTCGGATTCAGCCAGGAAAAAAAAGTTCTGGGTTACTGGTTGACAGAAAAAGGCACTTCCCAGATTAAAATTTTCAAAGCCACAAATGGTATGTATTACGGAAAGATAGAATGGCTGAAAAACGATACGGATAAAAGAGATATCCATAATCCTGACGAAAGCCTCCGTGACAACAGATTACTAGGCATGCAAATTCTGAAAGGATTTAAATTCAACAATGATGAGAAACAGTGGGAAGAAGGTACAATCTACGATCCTGATACCGGTAAAACTTACGATTGTTATATGTGGTTTGAAGATGATCCCAATGTATTAAAAATAAAAGGTTATGTGCTGGGAATGAGATTCCTGGGGCGTGAAACTTCATGGACCAGGGAAGAAGGTCTCCGGGATTGATCTTCAGTAACCTGAAGTTGGAATTAACCTGCCTTCAGGTATAACAGCATTAATTGCATGTCCTTAATTCCGATAAATTTATTTATCCTGTTTTTTATGTCGCTTATACCCTAAAAACAGGTATTTATCAATTTAGAATAACTGCCGGAAACTGTATCCGTTTACTATTCAGAAATGTCAACTATAAAATAATGAATAGTTTTAAACTCATCTTTCTGGTAATTTTAATATCTCTGGCTTCCTGTAATAACAATAAAGTGATCATTACAGAAGAAGATCTCGATTCGGACATGTTATGCCTGAAAGGGGATATGGAACCTTATACCGGAACCTGTTATATTTTATACCGGAATTCTGAAAACGTCAAATATAAATTCACTTATCTCAACGGTCGATTAAATGGCAGGGCTGTCTGTTATTACGATAATGGAAAAATTAAAAGTCAGGGTAATTATAACAATAACAATCTGGTCGACAAGTGGGAATTCAGGAACGAACAGGGAAATAAAACATATATTGTGAATTTCCGGAACGATTCCGTAAATGGTGAGTTTATCTCTTACTACTTAAACGGAAACATGAAAGAGAAAGGCACCTACCTGAATAACAGCAGAAAAGGCGACTGGATTTATTATGATCAGAATGGTCAATTGCTTAAAAAAGTAAGTTATTAATACACTTCTCCCATCTTTATACCCTTTTCATCGAACCTGTAAGATCTCCATTCTCCGTCGAACAACGCCCAAATATATTTGAAACCTAATTTTTTTTAAAATTTCTGCCGCGTATACAAATCCGGCATCCACTTCATCCGGATGATGTGCGTCGGCATTTATCATTATCCTGATGTTTTTTTGTTTTAGCAGCTCCAGTATCCATTCGGCCGGATATAACAGTTCGGGCCGGTTATTTTTATAATACCCCCTTGTATTTATCTCTACAACAGCATCTGATTTCTTTATTGATTTCAGGGTCTCTTCCACTTCTTTTTTGTACCACGTATCGTTTTCATTCATGTATTTATGAATATGATTGTGCATTTTAATTTTATCCAGATGGCCGATTATTTCAGGTGTATCTTCCTCTATCATTTGCCGGACCAATTCATAATAGCGACTCACCATTCTTCGTCCGTTATTATGAAAGATTTGTTCAAAACCCTTTTGAAATGCTTCAATATTCCCATCAAACGACCAGGGATCTCCGTTTGCAAATCCGTCAATGAAATGAACCGATCCGATCTGGTAATCCATATTTATGCCGTTGGATAATAACTTTTTTATCCCGGTTAATCCGGGAATAAAATCGACCTCCAGTCCCAGATACACCTGAATTCTGTTACTGTATTTTTGTTTTATCCTGTTAATTTCCGAAAGATATGCCCCGAACCTGTCTTCGGGAATACTCCAATCTGTGGGGAATGGTAGCGGTGCATGCGATGAAAAACCGTAAGCAGGGAAATCTTTTTTCAATGCTTCCAGCACATACCTTTCCGGTTCATGCGAACCATCACAAAAATTACAATGCGAGTGATAATTTACCCAAGGCATGGTTTTATTCAGTTTTGACAATCATTTTGGATTTTATGCTATTCACCGGTAAATACATTCTGTTCACCTAATTTTACTGTTTTCCTTTTCGGGAACGTTATACTTTTGAATATCAGATGTTCACAATATGAACCTGTTTCCCTGAAAGTTAATACAATTTTTACAATGAGAAAAACAGATATCCCGACTTATCTGATCGCAGAAGATGGAAAAACGGCCGGAAATTATTACATGAAAATTTCCGGGATTACCGACTTTGTTATGTCCAAAGGTGAAGCGGAAATGGGATCTGTTATGGATATTTTCCTTGCTTTTTCTTTCACCAACGGACAAATTCAAAAATCACGATATGAATTACTGATCGAACTGCTGACACAGGGAGTATTGTGGAAATATTATGCCGGTTACAGCATCCGCCTGACAACTGTTACGGAAAAAGTTCTGAATTTACTGAATTACCTGCGTACCATAAATAATGGAATCTTTTAAAAATCAGGCTGACCGGTGCAAAGGATGGATACTCACACAATTTTTCCCATACGGATTGGATGAAACGGACAACAAAGCAACCATAAATGCAGAAAATTATCACAAATGGTTAAGGTGGCTGCATGCAGGAGGTGAATATTATCACGAAGCACATCAGTTAAGAAACTGGTATAATTTCTGGAAAACCCGGTCCGATGAAATGAAAATTGAATTCCCGAAAATCCTCTTATTTACCAATTGGTTTATCGATTATTGTCAGGATCAGTTAGGTGAGTATACAACAACTATTCCCAAATTTAAGAACACACTCAAATCCAGGAAAAATCGAGAGGACATGTTGCAAACCGGTAAACGAACCGGTGAATATTTTCTGAATATGGTCGGCGCTGAAATTCTGAACCGTGCTTACCGGGATGAATTTCTGAAATGTGATGACCGGACTGTATTCGTTCCGGGTTGCATGCGGGCCGGAAAGGGCCACAACTGCAAGGCTGTAACCGATACATCGGGAATTTCCTGCGCTGAATGCAACAATCAATGCAATGTATACAAAGTAAACGAGGAGGGTAAAAGAAAAGGCTACAAAGTGAAGATACTTTTGCACGAATCGAACATGTTTGCCCATTCATCAGGATCGATACTTCCGGAGAATTGCGCCATTGTAGGGGTAGCCTGCGTTCCGTGCCTGCTGGCCGGGGGCTGGAAGGTCCGTTCGCAGGGTTTGCCGGTACAATGTGTATTGCTGAATTATTCAGGATGCGCGAAACACTGGCATCCCACCGGGATATCCACCAATCTGGATATGGAGCAGCTTAACCGGATAATGGCATCCTAAGTTTCAATTGACGTTTATACATCCTGCACAAGAAAATCACAATTTATTTCCTAATTTCGGATAAATTAACTCCAAACACAAAGTGGTTATGGCAACATTTATTTCCATATTAAGGGGAATCAATGTAAGCGGGCAGAAAAAAATTCAGATGACCGATTTGAAATCACTGTTTGAAGAACTGGATTTTAAGAACGTCAGGACTTATATTCAAAGCGGCAATGTAATTTTTGAAAGCAATGACAGGGACCCCGCGCAACGCATTGAACAAAAGATACAGGAGAAATATACTTTTCATGTCCCGGTTATTATCCGTACTGCCGATGAAATGAAAGTCGTTTTGAACAATAACCTGTTTCTTCGTGAAAAAAATATCGATGAAAGCAAACTACATGTCACCTTTTTGGGTGAGTTTCCTTCAGAGGAACAAATACAGAAAACAGAAACACTGAATTACGAACCCGACCGGTTTAACATTGCAGGTAAAGAAATATACCTCTACTGTCCCAATGGTTATGGAAGAACGAAACTGAACAACACTTTTTTCGAAAACAAACTGAAAGTTACTGCTACCACCCGCAACTGGAATACGGTGAAAAAGCTGGCAGAAACGGGTTAAGAAAGGTTCAGATAATCAGATATTTAAAAAATAATTTAATCCCTAAGGGTTACTTTTTGGTCAAAATCGGAATAAAGACATATAAATAACCGCACCCAGGGAAGATTTAGCAGATATGATAGGCGGTATTTATTATTTTTTATTATTAAACAATTTATAAATTATCTATTACAAGAAATTAATCCTGCCTGAAATTCAGGCAGATCTATTATGAAACATTTCAATAACTCGGTCCTTCAGGGCGGAGATAAGAAACATACAATAGTAATGCAAGGCAAGGCTTTAGCCCTTTAAAACATTAAAAAAAATGCCGTATATTAAAATCTTTGTCCACACTGTCTGGGCTACAAAGCACAGGCATCCTTACCTGTCGGATATAAAGCAACAGGTCATTAAACATATCAGGGAAAATGCCAAAGAAAAAACATTTTTATTGATCATATTAATGGTTATTATGAACATTTGCACTGTCTCATCTCTTTACGTGCCGACCAGAATATTGCCACAATCATGAACCTGCTTAAAGGTGAATCGTCCTTCTGGATAAATAAGCAGAAATTAACAAGAGATAAATTCGGCTGGCAGGATGAATATTTCGCTGTATCGGTCAGTGAATCGCAGTTAGAGACTGTCAGACGATATATCAGAAACCAGGAACATCATCATAAAAAGAAAACATTTCAGCAGGAATATGATGAATTTATGAAAAACTATGGTTTTGAATAAAGGGCTAAAGCCCTCTTTTCATTTTCTTTTTATCCACGCCCTGAAGGGCGTGGCAATTTAAGGGCGTGGCAATTGAAGGGCATGGCAACTGAAAGGACATGGCAACTGAAAGGATATGGCAATTGGAGCTTTTATAATTGAAAAGGAGCGAAATTTCAAATTATGGTATCCTTCTCTGAAAATTTGCAGAGAGTGTAAAGTAGATCTTAATACAGATGGATCAATAGCTCCGTCCTTCAGGGCGGAGATTGTTAATTAAAAATATAAAGGTAGGGCTTCAGCCCTTTTTTAATCCGCTGAAAGGTTTACTATCCAATCGCTTCCAGCCAGGCCTTTACATCATCCTGTGCCGGATTAGTCAGCCCGAGTTTATTCTTTTTATTATACCCGCATATATCCTGGTGCAGTTTGGTATGTTTTTCCACCTCGCCGAGTTTGGCTACTGTAGTGTAGCCCAACTTTTGAATAACATCCACCCATTCTTCGGGAATGCCCAGGGCCGTATATTTATCCTTACTGTCAACAGTTGTTTTCTTTTCCGGACGCATCTGCGGAAAGAACAGCACATCCTGTATGCTTGTCTGGTTGGTCATAATCATGGTAAGCCGGTCGATACCCATACCCATACCCGAAGTAGGGGGCATTCCGTATTCCAGCGCCCGCAGAAAATCCTGATCGATGTACATGGCTTCATCGTCCCCTTTTTCCGAAAGCTTTAACTGTTCCTGGAAACGTTCCCGCTGATCGATAGGATCGTTCAGCTCGGAATAGGCATTACACAATTCCTTTCCGTTCACTATTAACTCAAAACGTTCGGTCAGTTCGGGATTATCACGGTGTTTTTTACACAAAGGAGACATTTCTACCGGATAATCGATGATGAACGTGGGTTGTATCAGGTTTGATTCGCATTTTTCTCCGAAGATCTCGTCTATCAGTTTTCCTTTCCCCATGGAAGGATCAGTTTCAATACCCATTTTATTACAGGTGTCACGCAACTGTTCCTCATCCATTCCGGAAATATCAAAGCCGGTATATTCCTTAATCGAATCAATCATGGTCATTCTCCGGAAAGGCCTTTTAAAGTCTATTTCCTTACCTGCATAAGGGACTTTAGTTGTTCCGTGCAGATCTAGCGCTACCTTTTCAATCATTTCTTCCGTGAAATCCATCATCCAGTAATAGTCCTTGTAAGCCACATAAATTTCCATAACCGTAAATTCCGGGTTATGGGAACGGTCCATCCCCTCGTTGCGAAAGTCTCTGGAGAATTCGTATACTCCTTCGAAACCGCCAACAATCAAACGTTTCAGATAAAGCTCGTCGGCAATCCTTAAATAGAGCGGCATATCCAGCGCATTGTGATGAGTAATGAAGGGCCGTGCAGAAGCGCCTCCGGGTATCGGCTGAAGTACAGGTGTCTCCACTTCAAGGTACCCTTTTGAATCGTACAATTCCCTTAACGAATTAATGAGTTTTGTACGTTTAATAAATACATCTTTTACGCCGGGATTAACAACCAGGTCGACATATCGCTGGCGGTACCTGAATTCCGGATCGGAAACCGCATCGTATATTTTTCCTTCTTTTTCTTTTACAATGGGTAACGGGCGAAGAGACTTACTCAGAACAACTAATTCTTTAACATGAATGGAAATTTCCCCCATTTGTGTTTTGAAAACAAAACCCTTCACACCAATGAAATCACCGTTATCCAGTAACTTTTTAAACACAGTATTGTAAAGTGTTTTATCTTCATCAGGACACAGGTCATCGCGCCGCATGTATATCTGAATTCTTCCTTTTTCATCCTGCAGTTCGGCGAAGGAAGCGCTTCCCATGATCCTGCGCGACATCAATCGCCCTGCAAAAGTTACATCCTGAAAATTATTTTTATCAGGGTCGTACTTCTCTATTATTTCCTTACTGGTGGTATTTATTTTAAATTGTGCAGCCGGATAGGGATTGATTCCCAGTTTTCGCATTTCATCCAGCGCCTGCCTTCTAAGTTGTTCCTGTTCACTTAATTCCATATTACTCATAGTATCACCCGTTTAAAAATTTTTGCAAAGATATAATAAATAGTGGTGTGATCGAAAGTTCGCCGGTAGAAGAAATAATTTCCGCGTATAAAAGTTATCTTTGCAGAAAAAATTCAGGGTGGAAGAAAACACAGAAAAAAGGGCAAGACTGCCACGGTGGATGAAAATGAAGATGCCCAAAGGAGAGAATTATTCCCGGGTAAAGAACCTGGTGCAGAGCCATCAATTGCACACGATCTGTTCCAGCGGCAACTGCCCGAATATAGGCGAATGCTGGGGACAAGGAACTGCAACCTTCATGATTCTCGGTGATATCTGCACCCGCAGTTGCAAATTCTGTGGTGTAAAAACCGGTAAGCCTTTGCCTGTCGATCCTCAGGAACCGGAAAGAGTTGCAGAATCGGTACGGTTAATGGGCTTGAAGCATTGTGTAATTACTTCTGTCGATCGTGATGATCTGGAGGATGGCGGTGCAGCGATCTGGGCTGAGACAATCCGTAAAGTAAAAGAAGTAAACCCTGGAACCACTATTGAAGTGCTTATTCCCGATTTCAGGGGAAATACCAGATTGATCCGGCAGGTAACTGAAGCCCGACCGGATGTGATCTCCCATAACCTGGAAACAGTTGAAAGGCTGACACCACAAATCAGAAGCAGTGCACAATACCGGAGAAGCCTGAGTGTGATAAATACAATATCTCAATCAGGCATTACTTCAAAGTCGGGGATTATGCTTGGCCTGGGAGAAACCGAACCAGAAATATTACAGGTTATGGACGATCTGCTGGAAGCAGGATGCAGTGTGTTTACCCTGGGACAGTACCTTGCTCCCACGCTCACTCATATTCCCGTTGTTGAATATATTCATCCCGATCAGTTTGCACGGTATGAAAAAGCAGGACTTGAAAAGGGATTTATGTTCGTGGAGAGTAGTCCGTTGGTTCGTTCATCGTATCACGCAGAAAAGCATGTTCAGCTAAAGGATTAATTTTGGATTAGGGGCATAAGTCAGAAGACGGGCACCAGTTTAAGAAAAAGTTGGGGAAAAATTTCAGGGATTCCTTTCATTAAATTCACTATTTTTACACATTCTAAATAGTAACGTGAATTGCACAAGTGAAGAGGAATTTATCATGACAGAAGATACAAAAGAAAGAGTACGGTTGCCACATTGGATGAAAGTTCCCATGCCGCATGGAGAAAATTACTCGAAAGTCAAGAATTTAATAACACAACATAAGCTGAATACCATTTGCACCAGTGGCAACTGTCCGAATAAAGGCGAATGCTGGAGTGCAGGAACTGCTACCTTTATGATCCTGGGTGAAAAATGCACCCGCGATTGTAAATTCTGCCAGGTATACACGATGAAACCCGATCCGGTGGACTGGGAGGAACCGATGCGGCTGGCAGAAACAATAAAAAAACTACAGCTAAGACATTGTGTACTTACATCGGTGGCACGGGACGAATTACCCGATGGCGGAGCAGCTTTCTGGGCAGAAACCATACGTACTGTTAAACGTGAAAATCCGGGAGTAACTATGGAAGTGCTGATACCCGATTTTCGTCGCGGAACCAAAGCTCTTGACAAGGTAATTAATGAAAGTCCGGAAGTTATTTCTCATAATATAGAAACTGTACGCCGCATTTCGCCAAAGATCAGGGCCATGTCGAGGTACGAGCATAGCCTTGAACTGCTGGAATATGTCGCATCCAAAGATGTGGTAACCAAATCGGGTATGATGCTTGGGCTTGGCGAAACCGAAGAAGAGATACTTCAGACCATGGATGATATCAGGAGTACAGGCGTGAAGGTATTTACCCTGGGCCAGTACCTGCGACCCAGTGCAATGCATATCGAAGTGGAAGAATATATCCGTCCCGAAGTTTTTGCCCGCTACAAAGAAATTGGTCTTGAAAAAGGATTCACCCATGTAGAAAGCGGTCCACAGGTACGATCGTCTTATCATGCCGAAAGGCACGTAAATGCCTGATGGTGATTCTTATATTATAAATGCCACTTGTAATTTATAATAATATTTGTCATCTTAAAACGAATATCATGGTATACTTCCTTAGAGGTAGTTAAATTTGTATTTATAAAAAATGAATTTAGTTTCTGAAATAAAACCAACAATAAAAATGGAGTCACCGGATATAGTATTCAAGGATTTGGGTGTGATCGATTATAAAAAAGCCTGGGATTACCAGGAAAAGCTTCTGGAAGAAGTCATCACTAAAAAACAGGAATACCGCAATGATCCGACGGTACATATCCCCGGATATATTTTATTCTGTGAACACCCGCATGTGTATACACTTGGCAAAAGCGGACAGGCGAACAACCTGCTTATCAATGATGCGTTCCTGAAATCTATAAATGCTACCTATTACAAGATCGACAGAGGAGGAGATATTACCTATCACGGCCCGGGTCAGATTGTCGGATATCCTATTATTGACCTGGAACAATTCAATTTAGGGGTGAAAGAATACATTCATAAACTGGAAGACAGTATTATTAAGACACTTGCAGGATACGGTATCGTTTCGGAACGACTGGATGGAGCCACGGGAGTATGGATAGACACAAAAGTTCCGGGTAAAACCAGGAAAATATGCGCGATTGGTGTTAGAGTAAGCCGGTATGTAACCATGCATGGTTTTGCGTTCAATGTAAATACCGACCTGGGTTATTTTAACAATATCAATCCGTGTGGTTTTTTAGACAAGGGAGTGACCTCCATGCAAAAAGAACTTGGAAAACTACAGGAATTTACAGATGTGAAAGAAAAACTGCTTCATAACCTGCTTACTGAATTAAATGTCAGTTTGGTTCCGGATATAACATAAGTAATCCAATACATTATTAAAGACAAACGGAATTATGACTGGAAATTTTGGAAACAGGTAACATATTTAATTACATTTGTATATATTAATAAAACCGGATAATTCTCAACTATGCCATCATTTTCAGATAGTCATGTTAATATCGGAAAATATTTTAAAATAAATTCGGTTTATATAATTGGCATAAAGGATTGCTCTATCTTACAGGAGTCAATCACATTTTATGAAGATCATTTCTTCCCGGTAAAATAATTTAGCTGAAGTGATCATTGTGATGAATGAAATTTGAATTTCTATCCGGGAATAAAATTTTGTAAAAGAATACAATATAAAGATAGCATAACCATCGATGAGCAAAATATGGAAGATTAGGGAAAAAAGTGATCCCGAAATTACAAGCAGGCTGGCAAAAGAATTGAACATCGATACGGTGCTGGCAAACCTGCTGATACAACGTAATATTACAACTTTCGACCAGGCAAAGAACTTTTTTCGTCCCAGCCTTGACCATTTACACGATCCGTTTCTAATGCCCGATATGGAAAAGGCAATTGACCGTATTGAAAAAGCCATTGCCAATAAAGAGAAAATTCTGGTATACGGAGATTATGATGTTGATGGCACTACTTCAGTGGCAATGGTATATTCCTTTCTGAAAAAATTTCATAAACATCTTGATTATTATATACCTGACCGATACACCGAAGGATATGGGATATCCTTCAAAGGTATTGAATATGCCGCTTTAAACAAAAATACGCTTATCATCGCTCTTGATTGTGGGATTAAAGCTATCGACAAAGTAAATTATGCAAATGAAAGAGGGATTGATTTTATAATCTGCGACCATCATACACCGGGGGAGACGCTTCCGGATGCTGTTGCCGTGCTCGATCCGGAACGTAATGATTCCAATTATCCATTCCGGTATCTTTCAGGATGCGGTGTTGGTTTCAAATTGCTGCAGGGATATTCCATGAAAAACAATATTCCCTTCGAAGAAATAACGGAGTACCTCGATCTGGTAGTTGTAAGTATTGCCTCTGATATTGTCCCGCTGGTCGATGAAAACCGTATCCTTGCATTTCACGGATTGAAAAAATTAAATGAAAACCCGGGTATGGGGCTCAATGCCATTATAAGTGTATCGGGAATAGCAGAAAAAGATATTACAATCGATGATATTGTCTTTAAAATAGGTCCCCGTATTAATGCGGCAGGACGGATGGAATCGGGCCGCCAGGCTGTTGACCTGCTTATCTCACAACAAACAGAGGAAGCCATTCTTCATTGTGAAAAAATTGATACGCATAACCAAAACCGACGCAGTATCGATAAGGATATAACCGAACAGGCATTGAAAGAGATCGAAAATACCGGTAACAACTATAAATACAGTACGGTATTGTTCCATCCCGATTGGCATAAAGGCGTTGTAGGCATTGTCGCATCGCGCCTTATCGAAACATATTACAGGCCCACTATTGTACTTACCAAATCGAACGGACTTGCAGCCGGATCGGCACGTTCGGTTATGGGGTTCGACCTTTACAAGGCCATCAGTGCCTGTTCAGATCTGCTCGAAAGCTTTGGAGGACATATGTATGCCGCTGGCCTTACATTGAAAATTGAAAATATAACCAAACTGAAAGAACGATTCGAACAGGTTGTATCCGAAACAATTACTCCCGATCAGTTAATCCAGCAAATTGATATTGATGCTGAATTAGACCTTAAAAATATAACCTCGAAATTTTTCAGGATATTGAAACAGTTCGAACCTTTTGGCCCTGAAAATATGAACCCCGTATTTTTTGCCGAAAACGTGGTGGACAACGGATACGGCAGGGTAGTCGGGTCGGGAAACGAACATCTCAAACTCAGCCTTATCCAGGAAGAAGAACCTTATAATGTTTTCCAGGCGATAGCTTTTAACCAGGCTGGACATTTTGATAAAATCAATAACGGAAAAGGATTCGATATTGCATTTTCCATTACTGAAAACCATTTCAGGGGAAATACATCGATGCAACTTAATATCAAGGATATCAAAATCGATTAAAGGGGTGTATCCAAAGTTCCTGCTACTTCTTTTAATTTTGATACAATACGTTTCATCTCATCGGCACTGATCTTAGGACGTAAATTACTATCAATGTTTTCTGTGTAAAAATTTTTTAACAAAGGATACCAGTCTCCCGGATGTTCCAAATCCTGCGGCTTGCGTGGTATTATATGCATATGTAGATGTTCTACGGTCTGCCCTGCTTCTTCCCCTTCCTGAATTGACCAGTTAAAGCCTTTAGCATGAAAAGCTTTTTGCAATATTCGTACAACTATCCTGCTTAATTTTACCATTTCAACTATCTCTTCCTCGGGTATTATCAGCAAACCAGTAATATGAGCTTTGGGAATTATCATGGCATGTCCCGGAAAAACAGGAGCAACATTGTAAATGGCCATGAAATGAGTACTTTCATAAAAAACTGCTTCCTTAATCGAAGGATGACAAAACGGGCAAGTTATCATAAACAAAAACAATTAAATTTTCAGCACCACATCTTTAAAATCTTTACGGTTTTTCTCCTGTATTCGAACATAATCACTTCGCGGATAACCCAGGGGAGTCAAGGCAAAAACCACCTCATGATCTTTAAGTGACAATGCTTTTTTTAATATTTCAGGGTTAAATGCTGCTATCCAGCAACTACCCAATCCCTCATTGGTTGCAGCAAGAATCATGTGATCCATGGCAATGGCTGCATCGATCTCTATCGAATTATAACTGTCGTAAGCCCTTATCCAGGATTCTTTGATGTTGGAAACCAGAACCAGAATATGGGGAGCATCCTGGAACCAGGGCCGCAGATAACAGGCCTTCACCTTAGAAAGCATTTCTTCCGATGATACCAGAACAAATTTCCAGGGTTGTCGGTTCGAGGCAGATGGAGCTATACGTCCTGCCTCTAGAACGCGATCAAGTATTTTATCTTCTACCGGTCGTTCGGGGTCGTAACTGCGCACACTTTCACGGTATCTTATTAATTCACTGAACTCCATGTATTTTGCTATTAATCAGGTTGTAATTTTCTTTTTTTTCTTCTTTTTATTTTTTCCCTTTCCCCCGGACTTTGCCGGTGGCTTTTTCTTTGAAGGGTAGTACCGTTGAATAATGATTATTCCAGCCATAACAGGTATAATCCATGTAAGTAAACCAATTATAATCTTTAATCGTTGGGAGAATTTTGAATTCTGACTTACAATAAAGTTTGCAAAAATATTATAAACTGCATATAATAAAATAATCAGGGACAACATTAAAATATCGTTAACTTTCATAACTGATTTTTTTTTAAAGTTATACTATTTAAAAATATTTTCAATGTGTAAAAATTATCCTGTCAACTTTAAAAATGATCACGTATTGCAGATAATTGTATCCATCAATATTTTAGGCCGATAAAAAAACCCGGCAAAAATTGCCGGGTTATTATTAATCCTTATTTTATGAAAGATTATTATTAATCCAATTCAATTATTGCACTTCATCAACACTACCGTTGTTATAATCCATTTCCTGAACGCCGCTATCGCTTCCATTACGTTTCTGCTTGTAATTGTTAATACGGTAAGTAAAGCTTAGCATTACAATTGGGGATTCCCGTCTGAATGAAAATTCATTGGTGAATCCGGGACCACTTGTTGCCATTGAAAATTTGAATGACCGAAGAATATCACGGGCCTGAAGTGTTAAAGTAGCTTTGTGCTGGAGAAAATCCTGGCGGAAGGCGGCATTCAGAAAATAAAACTCTTTACGTGATCCCTGGGCGGTAACTGACGGACCATTATACATCCCGGTTAACTGGAAACGTGAATTCGGGTTTAAACGGAAGGTTGCATTTATCCGTGTGGACCATGTATTGGTTGCCTGGGTAACAGTAGAGTCAAGTAATGAACCGTTAATGTGATATTTAAAAATATCACCACTGGCATTTAGCTGAAACCATTTTGCTATAGTTACATCCGCCATCAGTTCCAATCCCAATGAGTAATCACGTTCGAGGTTTGCAAATGTATGATATATAATATTGTCCTGTCCCAACTGTTGAATTCGGCTGATCTTATTGTTTGTCTGCCGGTAATACCCTTCAATAGAAAAGGTTTGGTTTTTCACCCTCAACTGGTAATTCAATTCGTACGAATCAGTATATTCTGGTTCAAGGCCGGGATTTCCAATCCGTATATTCAATTTATCCTGGTAATCGGGAAACGGGTTCAGGTACCAATGCCGGGGCCGGTTAACACGGCGGCTATAGCTTGCCATTATCTGTTGATTCTTAGGTAACTGTCGTGAGAGATGAATTGTGGGGAAGTAATCGAACCGGTCCAGGGGATATTTTTCATTTGTAGTTATTTGTTTAATCAACCGGTGGGTATACTCTAACCTCAGGCCCAACTGGTAATCGAATCCCAGCAGACTGTTGGAATATAATCCGTAAGCTGCCTGAATGTTTCTTACAAAATCCAGTTTATTGCTTTTCGAACTATCAACTACCCATGAAAGCTGCTCAGAATCCCAATTATCAAAAAAATAATCGGAACTTTCATTGTATAATCGTCCTTCGTAACCGGCTTCCAGTTTGCCCTTTTCACCTAAAGGTTGCTGGTAATCGACTTTCATCCTGTATTCATCATTCAAACCTTTTTCCCTTGTCCGCAACATATCTGATGACTGACCTGCAATCAGGTTCCAGTTGGCATCAGTATTCTGTTCTATCAGGTCTTCTATATCATCGCCATTTTCATTGGAAAAATAGAAAGTTGCCAACAATTGCTGATCCGGTTTTTTGAATTTTTGCTGATACGATGCATTCAGGGTGTAAAATTTTTCACTTCTGTTAGAAAGGTTATTATTAATGTAATATCTTTCATATGCCGACGGATTTTTATATTCATAATAATCAGCATAGCTGTTTCGTCCGAAACTATGATCGCCGGCTTCGCCCGATAAGGAAAGTGTAATATTATCACTCAGGTAAAAATCAGCACCTCCCCTGAATTCCGTATGATTACGTTTCATTTTCAAATCGGTGGAAGAACTTAGAAAATCGGTTGTATCATTGTAAAACGTTTGCCTTTCAGAATTCCCGCTTCCGTTAAAGTGTCGGTCACTGAAATTAAACCCACCATATAGATTTACTTTGCTAAACCTGTAGTTCAATAAAAAGTCACCGTTATATTTTTGTCTTGTCCCGGCAGAAGCATTCAGGATACCATTAAACCCTTTCTGCTTTTCTTTTTTCATAATCACATTGATAATTCCAGCAGTTCCATCGGGCTGGTATTTTGCGGAGGGATTTGTAATTATCTCAATACGCTGAATAGAACTTGACGGGATTTGCTGAAGGGCATCATTACCATCCAGCACCGACGGCCTTCCATCAATCAATACAGTGAAGTTGGAACTTCCCCTGAGTGATATGTTTCCTTCGACATCAGTTTGTATGGACGGTGTGTTTTCAAGTACCGTAGCAGCTGTTCCACCGGTTGATGTGATATCCTGGGCTACATTAATTACTTTTTTATCGATTTTGTATTCCATACGGGGCCTGTTGCCAACAACTTCAACAGACTGAATATCCGTATTACTTAGCTGAAGTTTGATTTCCCCAAGATTTGCAGTTTTTGCTTTGGGTGTAATACCAATTTCATTTACACGCATTTTTCTGAATCCTACAAAAGTTATTTCTGCATAATACTTACCATAAGGTAAATTTGATAATGCAAAACTACCATCGGGTCCGGTAATAGTGCCCGAAACCAGCGAAGAATCTTTCGAATGATATAATCCCACACTGGCATATTCTACTCCCTTATCAGTGGCAGCGTCTTTTATTACGCCTTTTAATAATCCGTCTTTTGCCATATTTCCGCTACCATATCCACTACCGGGTTTTCCTGCATATGTGCCCTGCGGGGGTTGTCCGAAACCGGTTATGGAAATAAAAACAAAGAAAATTAACACACGTACTTTTCCAATTGCTACGTTCATCATCATGTAATTCTGGTTATATTTTTGAAGACACAAAAAATGTCTTCAATAATTATTAATAATTATGAAAACTGATTATAAGACACGCTCTTCTTAAAAAACTTGCGAAGAAAAATAAAAAATTTCTAAAAAATAAATTATCTCACAAAAGCTTATAATTCTAAACAAAGATTGACTGTGAATTGTTGCGTTTCCCCTCATAGTATTTTGGATAGTTACAATATCATTATCAAACCATTAATACAATCAGAGGAAGTATCAGGGCACTATAGATATAAATTATCCATCATAACTATACTTAATAATTTTAATTTTCAAAGTCTATTAACGTGTTTATGTATCACCTTGCCGGAAAAATTACCGATTCAATCTGATTAAAAGATGATTCCCAGTCATTAATCCCATAAAAACAGGAACTGACATTGCCGGGAAAATACCGACATATTATAATAATTAAACCGTTTAATGATTAAGATTCATTTATCTTTCAGCATTTAGATAAAACATACTGAATAAATTAAAAAAATAGAAGCCTGTGTAAAATGATTGCTGGTTTTAAACATTTAAGAAATTTTATGATTTTTTATATACCATTCTATATTGATTTAAGCTATCTATGTCAGGCTTGTTTCAATAATCGTTTAACTTTGCAGAATGTTGATTATGCGTAAATAAACGATAAAATTTTTAGCGTTGAATACCCGTTTGTTCACAAATACTGTTAAAAGATAATAATTACTATTTTTGCCTGATTAATACGAATTACTAATTTCGTTTTTGTTTGAAAAATGCATAAAAAGCAAAATACATGAAAATTGCAGTTGATTTTGACGGAACCATTGTTGAACACCGTTTCCCGCAAATAGGTGAAGAAAAGTTATTTGCTTTCGAAACCCTCAAACAGTTGCAAAAGCTGGGTCATCAGCTTATTATGTGGACTTTCAGAACCGGAAAAGAACTGGATGAAGCTGTGGAATATTGCAAGAAGAAAGGAATTGTGTTTTATGCAGTAAATAAAAGTTTTCCCGAAGAAGAGTTCGATCCACAACTTGTGAGCCGTAAAATCGATGCCGATATATTTATCGATGACCGTAATGTAGGAGGGTTCCCCGGATGGAGTGAGATCTGGCAAATATTGAATCCGGACTATGCGGATTCGGAATTTAATGAACTCGGGAATTTATCGAATAAAGCAAATCTTTCTGTTGGCGACCGTTTAAAAAAATTATTTAAGTAATACTTTCATCGTAAATTATAGAAATGAGAAAATTACGCTGTCCTTATTTATCTTTAATAAATCCTTTTGTTTTTATCCTTTTTCTTTCAGTATCCTGTAACAGCAGCGACCACAATCAAAAAGCCATCTCTGAAAATAATGTCGGGGAAATGGCCACACCTTCGATTACATCATTGGATAAACCAGAAAAAGGAAGTGTATATACCTGTGGTGATGAAATTAAGTTTAATATAAACCTTACAGATACGTCTGCTAAAATAGATTCCATTCGCTATTTCGATGGTCCCCGGTATTTGTTTTCAACATCCGGGAAAATATTAAAAACCGGCTGGAAATCGGATAATGTGAAGGTTGGGCAAAATACCTTTAGAATAGTGATCTATTATAACGATAGCCTGACGGAAAGCCATGCTACCCAGATTACATTTCTTTCGGATATAAAGCCTGCAAAATATTCATACCAGGTAATTCACAAATACCCGCATGATCCTGATGCGTATACACAGGGCCTGGTATATGAAGGTGGTTATTTGTACGAAGGTACCGGGCAACCCGGAAAATCGTCTTTGAGAAAAGTGAATATCTCAACCGGAATTCCCATTGAAAAAGTAAATCTCGAAAACAAATTTTTCGGTGAAGGGATTACCATTTATAAAGATAATATTTACCAGATTACCTGGAAATCTCAGGTTGGATTTGTATACAATAAGTCGACACTCGAACAAATAAGAGAATTCGATTATCCCATACACGAAGGCTGGGGACTAACTACTGACGGAGCAAGACTAATCATGAGCGACGGATCCTCACACCTTTACTTTATCGATCCTGAATTTTTTACCCAGACCGGCCAGCTTGAAGTATTTCGACAATAAAGGGATGGTATCCCAACTGAACGAGCTCGAATATATTAATGGGAAAGTGTTTGCAAATGTTTACGGCGACACCCGGATCGTGATCATTGACCCTGCTACCGGTAAAGTCACCGGAAGTATAGAATGTAAAGACCTTATGCCAAAGGGAGTTCCAAAAGATATGGACCATGTGCTGAATGGAATCGCCTATAACCCGGCCACCGGAAATTTATACCTTACAGGGAAATACTGGCCGGTTCTGTATGAGGTGAAACTGGTGCCTCCGGAGAAATAAAACTATCTCCTACTATCACTTTGATACTTTGCGGAATGATTGAAAATTCAAAGGGGGCATGACCCAGGGATTCCCCATCGGTTTCAACCAGAAGTGAGCTATTAGAGAAAACTCTTACCGACTTTCCCTGGTGTGTTTCTACTTTAGGATGTTCTGTTATTTTCCCGTTGTATAACTTACCTATATTTCTTATTACTTCCCTTCTTCGTATATTTTTAATAATAGTGAGATCGAAAAGCCCGTCATTGGCAATGGCATTGGGAACCTGCATCATGCCTCCTCCACTGTATTTGCAAATTCCGACATTCATACTAAACAAATCGGTATAAATACGTTTTCCGTCGATATGGATACTGGTGCCTTTACGTTTATAATTAAGTAAAGAAGTGAAAATATTGAGAAAGTACAAAAGAACACCATTCCGTCCTTTTTCCTTCAGCCTGTTTGTTTTCTTTACCACGACGGCATCAAAACCCAGTCCTGCGATATTGGCAAAATAGCGGAGTTTTTTCAGGTGCTGATTATAAAAATTCACCACTCCCGCATCCTGTAAAAACAGTTTCTGATTTTTAATAACTATAATACTTTGTTCATAATCCAGGGGGATACCGAACATTCGTCCCCAGTCGTTACCGGTGCCAACAGTTATCATTCCCAGCATCACCTGGGTTGATGGAATGTATTGTTGAGTAAATATGCCATTTACCACCTCGTTCATGGTGCCATCTCCGCCAACAACAATTATTTTATGAAATCCTTTATGAATATATTTTCGGGTAAGATCAGTAGCATGAAGTTTTCCCGTAGTAAATTCGTGGACAAAAGAAATATTATGCTTAATCAGCAATGCCGCAATTACCGGCCAGTCTTTCTTCCCTCTTTTGCGGCCGGCATTCGGATTAACGATTACCAGCCACTTAGCACTTTTTTTTGCCAGTATACCCACACTTTTCGAGATTAAAAAGATGCACCAAGATAGAATAAAAATTGAAACGATCTTAAATATTGGTCAAAAGTGAAAAAAGATTCGGAATTTTTTATCTTGAAATATCTTATTCAATTCTTTATATAAAGTTGATTTTCTGCACAATAAATTAGTTGCTAACAATTGAAAATATTCAAATAATGCTATTGTTGAAAAGATGTTTAAAAAAGCGAATGAAATGTTTACAAAACAAAAAAGATTAAAAATCTGGAGAAGGATTTAATACTAATTTTGGACTTCTATAATTAAAAAAATTACCTATTATTGTAAATTATCTTACCTAACATTAATATCATATAGATGGGAAAAATTATCTCTATAGCAAATCAGAAAGGTGGAGTTGGAAAGACTACTACAGCTATTAACCTGGCTGCCAGTCTGGCCGTTTTAGAAAAAAAAGTATTATTAATAGACGCAGATCCTCAGGCAAATGCAACTTCAGGAACCGGATTTGATGTTCGGAATGTTAAGACAAGTATTTATGAATGTCTGATTGATGAAATTAATCCCAATGACATAATATTAAATAGTGAAATTGAAGGACTTGACCTGATTCCATCGCATATCGACCTGGTAGGTGCAGAAATAGAAATGCTGAACATGCCCAACCGCGAAAGGATACTGAAACAGGTAATTGAAAAGATTGAAAAACAGTATGACTATATTCTTATCGATTGCTCGCCTTCTCTGGGTCTGATCACTGTTAATGCATTAACCGCAGCTGATTCTGTAATGATACCGGTACAATGTGAATATTTTGCCCTGGAAGGATTAGGTAAATTATTAAATACTATAAAAATTATACAGGGAAGGTTAAATCCCGAACTCGAAATTGAAGGATTTGTACTGACCATGTATGATGCTCGTCTTCGGTTATCAAACCAGGTGGTGGATGAAGTGAAGAAACATTTTCAACAGATGGTTTTCGATACAATTATCCAACGCAATATTAAACTAAGCGAGTCACCCAGTTTTGGAAAACCTGTGATTATGTACGATGCCGATTCGAAGGGATCAGTAAATTATCTTAACTTAGCAAGGGAATTGCTTCAAAATAATGAAGAAACTCTGATAAAAAACGAAGAAAAAATAATAGAATAATTTTTTAATATGGCGAAAAAGAATGCATTAGGCCGGGGATTAGGTGCATTGATCGAGAACGAAGAAGAAAAACAAGCGATCGTAGAAAAAGTAAGTGGTGTTACCGAAATACCGGTTGACTCTATTGAAGCCAATCCTTTTCAACCCAGGACGAAATTCGATGAAGAGACGTTGGAAGAACTGGCATCTTCTATAAAAGAACTAGGAATTATACAGCCTATTACCGTTCGTGAAAAAGGAAATGGTGAATATCAGCTAATTACCGGCGAAAGACGGCTTAAAGCAACTAAACTTGCCGGAATGGATGTTATTCCTGCTTACATACGTTCTGCCAATGATCAGGATATGCTTGAAATGGCACTGGTGGAAAATATACAACGGGAAGATCTCGATGCTATTGAAGTTGCCATTAGTTACCAGCGATTGATGGAAGAGTGCAAACTCACTCAGGAAACATTAAGCCAGCGCGTAGGAAAAAAAAGGGCTACAGTTACCAACTACCTGCGATTGTTAAAACTTCCGGCTGAAATTCAGTTAGGAATACGTGATAAAAAATTGTCGATGGGCCATGCCCGTTCTATCATCCCGATTGAACAACCGGAAACTCAACTGCAAATTTACCACCGTATCATCAATGAGGAACTGTCGGTAAGAAAAGCGGAAGATCTGGTACGAAAACTTACTCAGCCACAGGACGAAACGAAAAAGTCACCGAAAACCCAAGCGACTTTGCCAAAAGATTACAATGATCTGCAAAACCACCTCGAAAAATACTTCGAAACCCGTATCGATTTTAAGCGAAACGAAAATGGCAGTGGGAAAATCGTTATTCCTTTTAAAACGGATGATGAATTAGAAAGAATTATCGGAATATTAGATAAATTGAATGCATAAATCACTTATTTTTGTGTAAAATAAGTTGAGCGTGAAATCTTACAATCCAAATATTTTCTTCAAAAGCATCCTGTTGGGTGCTTTGTTTTTTTCCTTTGCCATAGTAAAAGCCCAGGAACAGGATAGTCTTTCTGTTAGAGATTCCACACGACGAATGCATTCCCCGCATAAAGCTGTAATTTACTCGGCTATTGTACCGGGTTTGGGGCAGGTATATAATAAAAAATACTGGAAGGTTCCAATTATTTATGCAGCAGGTGGAACACTGGTATATTTTATTAAAACAAATAATACAGAATATCAACGGTTTAGAAAGGCATACGATGCAGTTGTAGCCAATGACCCCAACAACCCCGACGAATTCAATGGCAGGTATAGTAAAGATGTTCTGGCCAATGCACGCGATTATTATCGTAAATACCGCGATCTGAGTGTTATCGGAATCGCCGGATTGTATTTTTTAAATATCATTGATGCCATGGTAGATGCCTATTTTTTTAATTTCGATGTCAGCGATGATCTTTCTTTACATGTGGCCCCAAATATACAACCAGGAATGTACTCCACTGCCTGCGGGTTTACCGTGAGTCTTCGTTTTTAGGCTGATTATTCAGGAAATGAATGATAATTTTTACAGCGTAATACTCTCCGAGAACAGATTAAAAACTCCTATAACAAATCAGCAACCTGCCCGCGTGATTTTGTTCAAACGTTTAGTATAAGAATATGTAGCCGACTGCGTGGCACTTTCCTGTCAAGTGACACAAAAGTTGAAGCGGACTACAACCCTTGAAATTGCTACTATTACGCCTATTTTGTATATACATTGTTACCGCCTGGCATTTCTTTCAATTCATAATTTGTACTCCGTCCACCACTTGATTCTTTTTGCAAAATATCCTTCTTTATCAAGTCTTGAATATCTCTAAGAGCAGTATCCTGTGAGCACTTATTAATTTTTCCCCATTTCGAGGTTGTCAACTTTCCATCAAACCCCTCAAGCAGTCTATTTATTATTTTATGTTGTCTGTCATTAAGAATTGTGGTGGAATGTATTTTCCAAAATTCTGCTTTATGAAGTATTTTCGATAAAGTCCCATCTGTTGAGTCAATAGCATTTATTAAACATTGTAAAAACCATAAAATCCATTCTGTTATATCTGAATTTCCTTTTTGTGTTTTTTCAAGTTTTTCATAATACTGTTTCCTTTCGACTCTAATTTGCGCTGACATACTGTAGAATCGCCTGATACTTTTGTCAGAACGTGCCAATGTCATATCTGTAATTGCTCTTGTAATTCGTCCGTTTCCATCGTCAAATGGATGAATTGTCACGAACCATAAATGAGCAATAGCGGCTTTTAGAACCAAATCTGTTTCTTTCTCGTTTTCAAACCAGTCTAAGAATCTTTTCATTTCTGGTTCTATCCTGTCTGAGCTTGGAGCTTGATAGTGAACTTTTTCTTTTCCCATAGGTCCAGATACGACTTGCATTGGACCAGTCCTGTCTTTTCTCCAGTCTGCAACTGTGATTTTATATTGATTGCTCCAACCAGATGGGAACAACGCTGCATGCCAACCAAACAATCTGTCTTTAGTCAAAGGCAAGCCATACCTTTGTGTAGCATCAAGCATCATTTCAACTATTCCGTCAACATGGCGTTCCGATTCTACTGCTCCGGCAATATCAATTCCTAGTCGACGAGCAATTGAAGAACGTACTTGTTCAATTTCTAAAAACTCGCCTTCAATCTCAGATGATTTTATAACATCTAAAGTAAGTGTATTCAAAACCGCTTCATTCTGCAAATCAAAGCCTAGTGATTCCATTTTACCAAGAAGTCTACCCTGTTGATTTCTTGCTTCACCAAGTTTTGTCATCACTTTCTTGTTGTCCCAAGTGAAGTCAGTCCAGTTTACTTTTTCGTGTATATAAATTTTCATTCTCCGCAATTTATGCGACAAATATACATCTTATTCTCCGCAAATGAAACTTTCTCCGCAAAATATGCTTGGATTAAAGCTATTAATCTCCGCACTCTCTTTTTTTCTGCTTGGCGGTAACGGTAAATTGTATGAGTAGTGGCAGATTGCGTGGCACTTTCCTGTTAAACCGCTACGCAGTTTGAGCGGGCTATAAACCTTGATATTTGCCAGATTACCTGCCATTACTTATACAAAATGTTATGTGGCGTTTATTTTTTATCATTTATCAAATTTAAAGTAAACTCTAATACTTTATCTGTATGATTAATATAATCTTCTATTGAGTTTTTTACTGTAAAGTCAGGTATCACTCCTCGTTGATTATCTGTACTGCAAGCACTAAATGCCTGTTCCCATGAGGTCATAATTTCCAACCCAGTATTTGGAAGTTTAAATATGTGTACATCTCCAAAATTCACGGTTGCCCCACCTGTTTCTTCTCCTATTATTATGCCTTGTCCATAACACCTATATGCTGAAGCAAATCCTTGTGCAGCGGAAAAAGTTCCATTATTCGTTAATAAATATGTTTTTCCTTTGTATCGTAATGGAAGTTCTTTTAACTGACGTAATCCCGGAATTCTTGTGTAAGTTTCCCCTACTTTAACATCCTTAATATTCGGCAGCTTCTTTTTTACCTTCGCTGTAGCAATAAGCTCATCACTAACTTTAACAATTGCAGAATCAATATCATTATGGGCTTGATTGAAAATATACTGTTCTAACCAGGCAGTTATAATACTATATCCTCCGCCATTGTCCCTTATATCGATGATTAAATTTTCAATACCCTTATTTTTTAATTCGCTGAACGTTGATTTGTAAAAGACTTCGTAGTTCTTTAAATCCGTACAACTAAAAAAACCGATATATCCAGTTTCAGGTGTCAATTCCTTGTAGACTAATTCTTGAGGTTTCTGAAATTTGGACCTTAAAAAACGATACATATTTGACGCAACACTTCCGCTCACTACTTTCTCTTTAATTTTCTTGCTGTTATATTCAATGTATTTAATTTTAAAACTTTTGAAATTATTCCATATACCAATGTTCATAGGTTTGGTTATGAGGTAGTTTCTAAAAGCTTCGTTTTCATAGCTAACCAATTGACTCCATTCATCTATTACCCGACTTATGCCTTTATTATTGATCTCAATAATTTCAGAACCAACCGGAACAGAACCAAAAAGGGTTAAATTTTCTGTTACAAAAAGCCGGCTATTTAATATTACTGTTTCAAATGGGAACAATCTGTTAAACATAAAATTGGTATATATAAGATTTTCCATTGGTCGGGTATGACCGGTCTTAAAATGAGATGTTAATCTTGCACATACCTTATGAAATTCCAACCTGGATACCTCTCCAGGTAAATTATCAATTTCATTGTTGAATTTTGTTAAGAAAGAGTCCTTTGGAATCATATAGTATATATCAGGATGGATGTTCTCCAGTGATTCAATCATAAAGTTCAAATCATTTATTACAGCTTTTTTAGAAATTGGTTTACCTGAAATATAATAGGTGAAAAAGCCGAAAATAAATATCATGGTTAATAAATGTCCAAAGACTTTACCTTTTATAAAATCTTTGAAAGGAATTTTCTTTCTTATGAAATATTCAATGGTTATTGCAATAATCGTTGAAATTAATACCAGGAGATACAAAAAGATTATATCTCTGAATGCTAATAATCCGCTTATTATCATATAAAGGATAATGGATCCAAGAAGAATTGAAGTAATCCAAAATTTTAGCTTCATATTTAAATTTTTTTTGAATACCCGTTTAATTACTAATCGAACAAAATATTTTTAACTCAACAGGCAAATTAAAAGCTTAAATCCTCTAATTATAATGCTGAGTCGTTTTAATGCCACATAACGGAAAATTGTAAGTTGTCGTTGCGGATTGCGGGTGATTGTCCGTCCGCAAGGACGATGACAATCATGCGTGAATCCGGGGCGACAAACTGCACCAACACCGCAATGCAATTTACAAAGTGTTACCACCAGTAATTATTTTTTATTTATCTGAATTCTGTCTATTACTTTATAATTTAATCCTTCTATAAATTTAGTTAATTGAATATCTATACAATAAGTAAAATCCAATCACTGCTATAGGTTTTAATGAAGCCATAAATATTTTTTGTCGTTTTTCCTTTCTATATTCTTTGAAAATCTCGGTAGTGAGATTCTCATTGAACAACAATAAGTTATTTTCTCCATCTTTTAATTCGTATATTTCAAAATTCAAACCGTTCAATGATTTCTCTTTTTTATATCGTTTACTCTTTCGGGTAGCTTTTTGATAATCTCTAAGTTTAACTTTTGCTTTTATTCTGCTATTCGTGTCTAATAACTCTACCTTGTAAAACTTATCCTTATCATTTATTAAACTGGCTATTGTCAATTGATTAGAATTAGTCGTTAATAAATAGGTAATATATCCTGCTGGTATTCCATTTGCACGTATAGGTTGGTTCACAATTTTATCAAACACAAAATCAAGTTCAATGAAACTGTCATTAATTTTTCCTTTCAAATAGCGGTTTAATAAATTTATTTTCTTTATATCACTCAGAAATTCAACTAGAGTAATAAGAAGAGCGATACCTACTATGAAATATCCTACGAGGGGTGATTTGTCCATAATCGTGATAAAAATATATAATTAATTGTCGTGCCATATTGATTTGAAATCTTATCCAATCCAGTCAATATTTTTTCTAATAAGTTTAAAATAGTCTAGTCAAAATATACATCTTTTCGCAGTTTGTTTTATTGGTGGTAACGTCCAGAATATGCGGAGGCTGGGGATTAAACCCCTCCAAACTATCTGACCGTTACAAATTTTTATTAAATGTATAAAAGTTAAAATAACCTGCAAGCCCCCAGCTTACGTATATTTATTGTTAGGCAACGTTATTATCTATATAAAAAATCCTTATCTGAAATATTAAACTCGAAAAATCTAGGTCCAATACTTTCAAATTTACTGTAAATCTTGTCATAGCCATCAAAATTAACCGTATCTGAGTTTTTAATTAACACTAATCTATTGAAAATAAATCGAGGATGAGTCCCAACTGCTCCATGAACTAAAAAGGTATCATTTTTTGTTAGTCGGTAGGTTGCGATCAAATTAATAGAATCAAACAAAATTCGATTATCTTTCATTCCTCCAAAATCGTTTAGATAGGCGATGTATGAATTGGCGCCATGCCAAGTACTGTCTAATAAGTCCTTATCAAACTGTAATTGCACCAAAATATCTGAATCGCAATTATTTATAATCTCAGACTTTGTCAAAGGGTCACAACCTATAATTATCATCGTGAAAAAAGTAATCCCAAGGAAATGTATAATAGCTCTAGTCATTTTTAGGATTCGTTTTTATAATTATTTTTCTTTCTGTTTCTTTCGCTAAATTCATAACTTGAACAACTTTTGATATCATAACACTTTTATCAGCATCCAGTATTATTGTCGTATCATTATATCCCAATTGTCCAAGCGAATCCAGTTGCGATATAATCTTTGCAAGTTGAGTCTTTTTGTTATTAATAAAGAAATCTTCATTTTTATCAATACTAATCACAATTGATTTAGTTGGATCAGTTTGTAAATCTGAATCTTTTGGAAGAATCATTTTTATTTTTGATGGAATTGTCATCACTTTATAAATAATAAATGCTGGAATTGAAATCCCAATCAAAATTGCTGATATTATTATAATTCGTTTCATGTCGAGGTTCTGCATTAATGTTGCCTAACGGTAAATTGTATGAGTAGTGGCAGATTTCGTGGCACTTACCTGTCAAACTACTACGCATTTTAAGCGGGCTACAAACCTTCATATTTAGTACTTTCCCTGCCATTACTTATACAAAATGTTGTGGGTATGTGGTTTTTCATTTATAAACTAATGCACTATTTTATTCCCCATATAGGGTGATAAATGCCCTCATGATTGACTCAGGATATGCAGAAGCGTGCCACTCGCCAGCGATAACATGGGTTCGGACATCCAGACCGGAATAGTTTCGGGATTTCAGCAGATCCGCCATCTCCTTCACCCCTGACATCCACTGTTCTTCGAGTTCGCCGTAACTTAGAAAAAGCCTTGCGGGCAGGTCCGTGTGGCTTTCGGAATACTTTTTTTCCATCTCGAAAATCACCCTCTTGTCGTATTCCATACTCGGGCTTCCTGCAAAGTACCGCTGGAACACTCCCGGCCGCTCGAACAGGCAAACATGGTAAAGAGCCCCCCGGAGGAGTATCCCGCCAGCGCCCTGTCCTCTTTCGAAACCGGGTATTCAGAATCTATATACGGAATCAGTTCATCGCAAATGAAACTGAGAAAACGGGATGCTCCCCCGGTTTCAACCTGAAGGGTAGTATCGCCTGTCATTTTTCTCAGGACACCTTCCCAGTACTGTTCATCACCAGCATTAACTGTTGGGGTGAAGTCCCGTGTCCGCCATGCGGCCCAATCCGACCATGTTTTTGATGTCATATGCGATCCCGACAACGATGACCTGCGGAAATCCGGTCGGAGGAAATCCAAGGACCGTGGAGATATTTGCAGACCATGGGGAAGGAACGGTTGCCGTCGGTCATATACCATCACGGGGTATTGTCTTGATCCGTCAGAAACGTAATCCAGGGGCAGCTGGACATAGACGCGGAAATCCTGGTCCATGATTTTGGAGTGGAACTTTCTGAGCTCGGAACCGGGCATGGGAACGGGTTCATGTGGAATTGATTGTTGGGCAGTGGCACCCATGGTGATCATTAGCAGGGCCAAATTACTATTGATCTGAAATAACAAGGTTGCATGGTTGGGATTAATAAACCTGTACTTTCCATGGTTTTAAAATTTAAGTCAAATAATTAATCTAATTATGAATAGCAGAACTATTTCCATCTTAAAGTATATTTTTAGATTTCCTTTCACCATTACCCACAACGGATGGCAATAAGAAACGTAGGGCATTTCAAAGCTCCTACCTATCAAGCTACCAAGCTGTTTATTAAATGTTATATCGTTCAAATTTAGCACTTTCTGCCCTATGTTTTTTATTGCGTGTTGTAGTTCGTTTTTTTATCTTCAATTGAATATAAATTTATCATTGTTTTCATAAAGTCAGTTTCAGGTAACTCTTTAAGAGAATACAATTCCCACTCAGTACATCCAGCGCAAGTTCGGACATAATAATATCTGTTGAAGCCATAAATATCATTGGTAAAATCATCCAATATTTTTTTCTGAGAAGGTGCAAGTTGCACACCTTGTTTAATCATAATCTTAATTCCAAGATATCCATATGCTTGTTTTGTTGGATTTATAGAGTTTAACCATTCAAATAATCTACTTAGGTCATGTTCTTTTAATATATCAAGAAGTATCTTCCCATGATATGGCATCGAGGCAGCAAAACCGCAGGCAAATCCTAGAAGGTCTGAACCAGATTGTAAATAAGTCATTTCATCATGTATATTTATCGATGACAACCCATGCTTCTTAAATAGCGAGATTACCCTTTCAAGATTAGTTGAGTCGAGAAATGATGAATAAATAATTTTCTCTTTATAATCCCGGTAAATTTCATAGTATAAAACGACATCCTTGTTATTATCAACTTGAGCTTTCAGCAAAGCTAGTTTAATAGAATTTTTATATCGATTCTTTTTGTAAGAATATAATTGTTCTGTTATTCCGAACTTATATTGAAATTCATTAAGCCTATTTAGCCCTAAGTCTAAAAGATTTGTATCTAAATTTGTAAATTCTTGTCTGGATAACAGTAACTCTTTAATAGAATCAGCTCGTTTCTGTCCTAATAATTGAGTATTTATCCCAATCATTGAAAGAAGGCTCAAATAATACATTAATCTCATAGATTCTCAGTCTTTATTAAAATTATATATGTGCAGTTTGGCTCTCAAAATGTTTGTTAAAGCACATAGTTTACCGCTAACGGTAAGTATATGCAAAGTAGGCGATTGCGGGCTTCAAACTTATCAAACCGTTACAGATTTTGAAGCGGGCTACAACCGTTGAATTTACTACTATCTCGCCTATTTTGTATATACATTGTTAGCACCAGTTTTTATTTCAAATCTTCTTATTTTGTCTCTGGAAACCACCATCCTTCATGTTTCCTTTTATATTCTTTCTGTCTGTCATCAATAATTACGATTTCACAAACAAATGGACTTTCTAAATAATCCTTATTGCCAGCATATGGTCTTGTTTTGGTTAAATCAAATTCTATAGTCATAGTTGCCGAATTTACAAAATCCATTGTCGAACCGCTACTTTCTACTAATTTGGGAAACCACTTATTCCAATATTCTACTGATTGTCTTATTTGGTCAGTTAAAAGTTCTGTCGGTTGTGCAATGTTTTTCAAAATATCAACTGTCAGTTTATTACAATTTGTCTTGCGAGCCTGTTTCAATAAATGACCCATGAAATAATCGTCATTTATGTAATTCATTAAACTTATAAATGAATGTCCAAAATTATGTGTAACGCTTTTTAATGGTTTATGACTTGTCATATTAATAGTCAAATTTTATAAACGATTTTTAAAGTATTATTTATCCTGTCAGTCAATAACGCTATTAATTCTTCATCCATAAATTCGTAATCATCTGGGATATCAAGAATTTCAATCTGGGGCAATTCCATGTGTCTGTATTGTCCCCAAATCCTTGCTCTGTATCCAGTTTCCATTACAAAAACAAGGTCTGCCCAATTCAAATCTTTTTCCGAAATCTTTCTGTCGCTTTTGGAACTTAATCCTGCTGAACGAATACTGAATCGATTATCGTTTTTAAATATCGACTCAGCTGTCCGACTCCGTTTTTTATTACGTCCACAAACTACTAATATATTTGGTCTATCTGTCATTGATGCAGGTCGTTCTTAAATTGGTACTAACGGTGGCGGTATGGCCAGTAAGGGAAAGCGGGCGATTACCTATCAAGTTACAACGAACTCTGAGGCGGGCTACAAACCTTCGCCTACCACTGAAACCCTTATTGGCTATACCGTGTGTTAGCGGTTGTGTTTTAATATATACTTATCGTTTTACAATAATTAATTTGCTTAATTCAATATTTATTTATTACTTTGCGTATATCAATTTTTAATTCTAATATTAATCATTATGAAAACATTTAAATCACTCCGTTTATCAGGTATAAATATAATCATTTATGTAATCCTGATATTTATTTCTTTTGCCGCAATAGCTCAAATTTGGAATTTTACTAACAAAGTAATAATAAATCCAAATGAGTTTGATGATTTGAAAATTGAAAGTCCAGTTATCAGACCTGTCAAAGGTGCAGAATTACATCTCAAGCCAGAAATATTGAAAAACGACAAGGTCTTATATCAGAAAATTCAGAGAAATGAGTTTATCCGTAAAACACTGTATAGCCTTATTTACCTTGTTTTATTTGGTCTTTTAGTCCTTCAGCTTAGAAAGTTATTATATTCAATTAGACAAAAACCATTTTTCTTAATAGATAATCTTTTAGTTGTCAAGAATATTTCATATCTGCTTTTTGCATGGGTTATAATTGATTTTCTGTTGTATCAATCAATTCAATTATTTATTCCGCTGTCTTTGGTTAAATACAACTATAATTATATACCGCTGAATAAAGGATTTTTATCAAGTCTTATGTTATCTATTAATTATAGTCTTTTATTGGCTGCATTTTCATTTTATGTGATTTCTGTTGTATTTAAAGAAGGTGTAAAATTAAAAGAGCAATCAGATTTAACAATTTAAAATTATCCACATGGCTATAATAATCAATCTTGATGTAATGCTTGCTAAAAGAAAAATGAAATTAAACGAATTGTCTGAATTTGTCGGGATTACAATTTCAAACCTCTCTATATTAAAACAGGGTAAAGCAAAAGCTATAAAACTATCAACTCTTGATTCTATTTGTAAAGTTTTAGATTGTCAACCTGGTGATATTTTGGAATATCGTGAGGCGGAGGATGTTTCCTAACATAACCGCTAACGGAAAATTGTAAGTTGTCGTTGCGGATTGCGGGTGATTGTCCGTCCGCAAGGACGATGACAATCATGCGTGAATCCGGGGCGACAAACTGCACCAACACCGCAATGCAATTTACAAAGTGTTACCACCAGTAATTATTTTTTATTTATCTGAATTCTGTCTATTACTTTATAATTTAATCCTTCTATAAATTTAGTTAATTGAATATCTATACAATAAGTAAAATCCAATCACTGCTATAGGTTTTAATGAAGCCATAAATATTTTTTGTCGTTTTTCCTTTCTATATTCTTTGAAAATCTCGGTAGTGAGATTCTCATTGAACAACAATAAGTTATTTTCTCCATCTTTTAATTCGTATATTTCAAAATTCAAACCGTTCAATGATTTCTCTTTTTTATATCGTTTACTCTTTCGGGTAGCTTTTTGATAATCTCTAAGTTTAACTTTTGCTTTTATTCTGCTATTCGTATCTAATAACTCTACCTTGTAAAACTTATCCTTATCATTTATTAAACTGGCTATTGTCAATTGATTAGAATTAGTCGTTAATAAATAGGTAATATATCCTGCTGGTATTCCATTTGCACGTATAGGTTGGTTCACAATTTTATCAAACACAAAATCAAGTTCAATGAAACTGTCATTAATTTTTCCTTTCAAATAGCGGTTTAATAAATTTATTTTCTTTATATCACTCAGAAATTCAACTAGAGTAATAAGAAGAGCGATACCTACTATGAAATATCCTACGAGGGGTGATTTGTCCATAATCGTGATAAAAATATTTAATTAATTGTCGTGCCATATTGATTTGAAATCTTATCCAATCCAGTCAATATTTTTTCTAATAAGTTTAAAATAGTCTAGTCAAAATATACATCTTTTCGCAGTTTGTTTTATTGGTGGTAACGGTGGCAATAAGAAACGTAGGGCATTTCGAAGCTCCTACTTATCAAGTTACCGAGCCGTTTATTAAATGTTATGTTGTTCAAATTTAGCACTTTCCGCCCTATGTTTTTTATTGCGTGTTGGCAAACGTAGTTATTTATCTATTATATAAAGTTTATAATATTCATTCTCTCCAAATTTAATTTTTGTATTGTCAAAGAGGTCAATTCTCAACTCTTTTGTGTCAAAATCAAATGGCTCATTTACTTTTAAATCAGCTTTTCGAATCTTGAAGTACCTGTCCTTCTGTAAGTCCCATCTGCTTTCAAAATAATGATAGTTAGAATCTGTACCCACATAAAAATATCCTTTAAATGTCGGCGAAGAGTTAATTATAAAAGCACCCTTTAAATCATCATTCTCAATAAGTTTGTACTTATCTGAGTGGCAAGAATATACATTTATAAGAAAAAGTATCGTAATCAATATTGTTTTCATAACATCTTCAAATCCATTTTTATTTAGTAATCATTGGATTTCCTTCAATACTATCGCACTCCAATAAAGTCGCTTTTGCATATGCTCCGCTTAAAAGTCTATACGTTTCGAATTTAGCCTTAATTGTGTAATTTTTTTCTCTCATCGTAAATGGTGGCTCAGGCCAAAGTCTTTTAAAATCGGATGAATCAACATAGAGCCATTGTAGTCCATTTATTGTATCCTGAAGAAAAATTCGTCTATTTTGTCGCTTATATTCTATCCCATTTCGAACAAAATCACCTTGTCCAATATCGACCATTTGATATCTAATCCTTGATTCGACAATAATCTTTCCACTTGTCGGAATAGTATCTCCAAGAAAAATAATCAGGAATGGTAAAAGAGTCAGGGAGTTAATTACTATAGAAATCAGACGTGATTTGACAAACATGGATATAATAAATAGAAAGATTGGTATTAGAATCAGGGCTTTTAAAAAAGTGAAATAAATAATTATCAAGCTTATTCCAGTCAAGCAAAGCAATAATCCGATATAGAATTTAATCTTGTCTTTCATGCAGGATGTTTTTCACTATGTTTGCCAACGGTAAATTGTATGAGTAGTGGCAGATTGCGGGCTTCTTTCCTGTCAAACCGCTACGCAGTTTGAGCGGGCTACAAACCTTGATATTTAGCACTTTGCCTGCCATTACTTATACAAAATGTTACAGGCTGGCTTTCCTCCTGGTTATGCTAAAATTAATCAAATTTATTCTTTTCCAAAAATTCTATAATCTTACTGTTTACAATATCAGGTTTTTCCATATTCAATCCATGCCCTGCATCAGGGACTATTATTATTTCTGCATGAGGTATTGCATTTTTGGCGTTTGCTTTAAAAACCTCGGGGTCATCATAGAGAATTGGTTTACCACCTGCCATTATTAAGACTGGTATTTCAATCATTGTCAATTCTTCAGGCTCATAAATTCTGTGCTGTGGCACATCAAACATTTTGGTTGAGCCAAACTCAATTACATCAAGCATATGTTCTGTCCAAATATCCATTTGTTCATTAGAATAGCCGCCGCCTAACCAATCCAAAAACTTGCCGTATTTGGTTCTGTATGGAAATAACATGAAATATTTAAATCCTTTCCAGGCAATTCCACCATTCATTGGCATAAATGTTTCTGATGGGTCAAGCATTATTATGGAAGTAATTGCATTTGGCATTTCTCGCGCCAAGGATAAAGAAAGCCAACTGCTGTATGATATACCCATTACAGCAACGCTATCTAGTTTGTAATGAGTTACTATCTGATTGAACCAAATTTTATAATCATTAAACTCAGCTATGGCTTTACCGCCAGGTTGACTTTTCCCTCCGTAATTTATCATGTCAAGGGTGTAAACTTTGTAATGTTTAGAAAGTTCGCCAACATTTGGGAACCACATGGATGCATCTCCAAATAAACCAGGCAGTATAATTAGTGTTTTTTCATTTTCTTCTCCTGAAATTATTACATGAGATTTGCCATAATCCGTTTCTACAAAATCTTCAGTATATTTAACATCCCAAAGTTCCATTGATTTATCGTAACTTTTATATGCAATTTCTTTTCCTTCAGCGCTTTTGTATAATGAAGCAGGAGCTGTTAATTTTTTACTCGATGAACAACTTACTGTAATGGTTAAAATTGCAGCAAGACAAAGTGTTATACAATTAATATTTTTCATTATTTCAAATTTTATGTGTTATATATTAGTTTAATTCACTTAATACTCTTTTTACTAAATCATCAGCATCTGAATCTGATAGCCTGTAAGCATCAAGTTGTTTACGACTTGGTTTTGGATTTGCAGGGAGTATTTCGCTAATAAGAGGATTTATAACTGCTTTTGGCATTAATCCGATTCTTTGCATCAATTCCTTTTCCAGATTAGAATTTTTTTCTCCATTGGTTCCGGCGCTTATTGAAACAAAAGAATAATTTTCAATTTTCCCATTTAGTTCTTTGAATAATGCTCTGAATGGAGTTGCAATTTTTCCGAACCAGACAGGTGCAACAAAAATCAGATTTTCATATAATTCGAATTGTTTTTCAAGTTCTTTAATTGATGGAATTCGATTAAATAGTACATCTAAAAGAATGGTAAGAACATTTCTATTTTTCTTTTCTTCTAATACAGAAAAATCAGCGTTTAATTTTTGGGCAATTTTTTTTGCTAATTTCCTATTGTTCCCAGTAAATGAATACGATATAATAAGTGTTTTCATGTTTTAATTATTTTCATTGTAAAAATATGACAGTTTTATTTATTGATTGTTTGACAAAAATCAAAAACAACCAGTTCTATCTTATATTTTTTAATTTTAGTGCATAATCTTTAAGACTAATATTGGGTCTTCCTAATATGGCGTACGTACCAAATTCCTCAACTAAATAAGTTTCTATTGACTTGTTAAAATAATCCGACATATGTTTCAGCATTTTAAATTCTTTTTTAAAAAGTGCTAGAAAACTAATAAGTCCGCTAGGGAGTTTATTAATTTTTGTGTTTTTATCGTAAACAGAAAAGAACATTCTCGCTGCTTCAGGATGTTTGATTCCTTCTGTTCCTTGTATTGGGAATTCCTTATAGAAAGCATCAGGGTTACCAATAGCTTTTGCAATATGATTTGAAAAATCAAAGCAATTTGTAAAATAAATCGGGTTTTCGGTATCGCCAATTACTGCATAAGTATGGTTGCGTTGATAAAAAATAAAACTATCAATAAACCAACTGCAATGCAGGATAGTGTAAGGTATTCCTGACTCTTTAATGAGCTTATGACCTTGTTTACGAATAATATTTGGGATAAACTTAAATTTTTCAGAATTCTGCACATTATCCAGGGCTCCAAGACCAGATATACATATAATCTGTTTAATACTCCCTTTATCTACTGCATGTAAAATGTTTGAAACACCCTCTCTGTCAGGGGCAAATGGTGTGTCCAAATGAGTGGTTTGGGTAGAAAGATTTAAATACAAATATTCTGTATCTTTCAGGGCATGTTTTAATTCTGAAACATCTTTCAAGTCTGCTTTTTCAATTTTTATATGAGGTTCATCTTTAAATAGTCTGTTTGCTTTTTCAAGATTCCTGACTATTGCTTTTACCTCATATCCTAGATTGACAAGGTTCTTTGCAACGGCATTTCCAATGTTGCCTGTTGCTCCAATGATTGTAATTTGTCTTTTGCTGCTCATAATACTTGTTTTAAAATTATGAAACAAAGGTATGATGAGCTTACAGCAGGATTGTTTGACAAAAGTCAAAAACGATTATTTCTTTTTTCGTATTCTGCTTAAAGTTGCAATATCTACGCCAATATATGATGCAATATTACCCAATGTGGTTCGCTGTAATATATTTGGATGCTCGTTACAAAAGTTCTGATATCGTTCTGTGGCAGACATAATTTGAAAACGATTGGCTCTTTCTATCATTTCTCGGCTTTTGAAATCAGCTAAATCTCTACAAATAAGATTCCATGCCGGAATTTTCTCGTACAATTCCTTTTGCTTTTCGTAAGATATAACCATCAACTCAGAGTCTTCAATTGCTTTTATGTTTTCTTTAGATGGAACTCTGTTATTAAAACTATCGAATGAAATTATCAATGTATTTTCGGGAAAGAAATCAGATGTAATTTCATTGGCATAGTCATCGTAAATAAAAGAGCGAAGCAACCCCTTTGTTACAAATCCAATATAATTACAAACTTTTCCTTCTTGTAGAAAGAAATCATTTGCTTTAACTGTCAAAGGAACATAACCACTCATTGTCATTGAGATTTCCTCTTTAGTTAAATTGTACTTTTTTGCTATGTTTTCGTCAATTTTCATTTTTAGCAGTGTTGTTTCTTAAGCTTGCCTGTAACGGCTCTAATATGCGTAGTGCGGGATTTCAAGGCACTTCACAATCAAACCGCTACGCTGTTTATTAAATGCTTTAAAGTTCAAATTTACCAAATCGTCCCGCATTACGTATATTTATTGTTGGCGTTAGTTATTATTTATGTACTACTTCGTTCAAAAATTATTGTCTTTCCATCTTTAAGAAAAGCTACTTTAAACCACTCCTTAGTTTTATTTGAAAATACAATTTCAATTTGTTCATCCGTGATTTCTTTCGTCAAATCATAAAACTCTCTTGTAATTCCGATTCTTTGATTTGTTGTATCGACTTGAAAGTTTTCATTTATTTTTAAATCTGCTTTTAATTTATTGAAGTCTACTTCATTGACCTCAAAAATCGCTGCAGCCCAATAATCTCCATGAAAATCTGGATATTCAGAATCTTTGTCTATTATTTTTCCTGAGTCTGGGAATTTCAAACCAGTATTATATTCAAACTCATCTCGATAAAATCCATTCATTGGGAAAAATGCTGTCCATGTTGAAAAAATCGCAAGTAGAAATATAAGTCCAATATATGAGCGATTTATAAGTCTGTTTTTCTGTTTGGTTAGTTTCCCGTTTTTTAAAAGTCGCTTTTTAAATGGCAAATAAATCAGATACAATAATCCTCCTCCAAGTCCGTATCCGATACAAACCGCTAAAAAAACAAATCCTCCTATTATTACGTATCCCATTTCCTTTTCTGTTAATTAACGCCAACGTTAAGTGTATGATTTCGTAAGGGATTGCGTGCCTCAAACCTATCAATTTATCACTCGAAATTGAAGCGGGTGATAACGCCCGAAAACCTCTGAACCGAGGACGAAGGACGAGCTCGCCGAAGGCAAACCCTTATGAATTATACACATTGTTACCTACTGCCACTTAGTTGTCTAATTTATTATCTATTATTTTCTTCTCTCGTTTATAATCTATAAAACTACTATGAAATTCCAAGTCAAATCGATCAGAAGAGAATTCCTTTATCTTTTCGTTCCTATATGTCATTGTACATTCTTTTCCTATCTCTCCATTCTTATTGCACTCTATACAAATTGGAAATCTTTCATCTGGAGATAAACTTGTCGATTTAATTATTGAGCTATCAGCATTGAAATATAATGTCGATTCGTTCCAACCACCTTCTGCAAATCCAGAAGTTATCATTATTGTGTCTGCGGAGTAATAGTAACTCTCTTTTCGTGTTATATAAATCATATGCATATTTGCTACTGAAATCCAATCACCGATTTTAATATTGTCTTTATATTTTCCATAAGAATAGTTTTCCACGTAATCCCCTTTTGCAAGTTCGTCTGGTTTGTCAATCGGATTATATTTCAAAGTATAGTCAATCCACCATCCTTGCTTTAGTCCTAATGAATCAACGCAATTAATTTTATTCGGAAAAGTATCAGGAAGCATATGAAATAAACTTTTATCAAAGTCTTCACATTGTTGAGCTGTTATCAAGCTGTGTGTAAATGTCAAAAATATTAGAATTAAAATCTGTTTTGTCATCATTAGCAGTACGTTGTTTTTGGTTGCAGGTAACGTGTTGCCAATATAAGTAGGCTGGGATTTCTGTGCCACCTACCTTTCAGCCCGTTACAATTTTGATTAAATGTACAAACTTTTAGCAAACCGCTGTTCCCCAGCTTACTTATATTGGCTGTTAGTGCCAGTTTATTTTTGTTTCTCAAGTATACCATATGATATATTACCAAATAAATCAGACATATAAACATAATTATCTTGATTAACTTTCAAAATCTTTACTATCATTTTATCTCCTTTTTTTAAGAAGGATAATTTATCATCATTGGTCTCGACAAATTTTAATTCAATTTCAGTATTTGACTTCCACTTAATAGCAAATTTTGCGTATAATGTAGAGTTTTCAAAATATTCGGTTTGCCAATTATTGTCTCTTATAAAATAAGCTGATGTATCTGAATCATTTGTTAAATATTTAAACTTACCCGTCTTAAATTTATCAGTCTCAATGTTTGGCTTATATTTATTGCAATATTTTGGATAATATTCTTTTGAATTTTTACTTCCCAGTTCAATTCCATCAATAAAACAATTACATGCAGAATCTATATTGTTAATTGAGGCATAACTCAAACCTTTCATTACTAATGCCATAGAAAATGATGGATTTAATTTTAATATTGTGTTGTAATCTTCTATTGCATCTTCAAAATTTCCATTTTTGACTTTTTCATTAGCTTGTGTCATTATTTCCAAAACATTTTGTCCATTCGCAGAGACTTGGTACAATGTTAGGAAAAGAAATAAAAGTTTTTTCATTTTTAGTTTTTTTAAAATATAATTATTAGTCCAAGAATTACAATAATGAGTATTATAAGAAATACTTTCATCTCAAATTTGAAAAATGGTTTTATATCTTGATACGCATCTGTAAGACCTAATTCTATACAAATTTTATCCGCTCGCATAAAATCTTTATTGCTGAAATAATAATTAATTGATGGATATAATTCAACCCCTCCACCTAAATTTTTATCTAGTCGATGATAATTTATGCCATGTCTTGATAATTCACCTTCAAAATTTGCCGCATCGCCCAGTTTGACATTAATGACATTCTTTAAATTAATGTTTTTCAATTTCTCAATCTGTTCAAATTGTTCTTGTTCAATTTTATCATTTTCGTTTTTAATTATTTCTAATTCTTGATTTAATTTATCTTCAATCCCTCTTTCCGAAATTATTTTTAATGCAGTATCAACCGCTTCTTTCTGATAATTGTCTTTTTCTAATATTATTTCAATCATTTTTTCATCAGAATACTCATTATATCTATCATAAAGTTTCATGTTATAATATTTTATTTTGTTGCAGGATGTTCATATAAATTGGCACTAACGTTTTACAATATGGCAAGTGGCGGTTTGCGGAGCGCGTCTCTATCCACCGTTGAAAAAGTTTGAAGCGGGCTACAATGCCTGAATTTACTACTATCCCCGACATTTGCTATATTGTGTGTTGTGCATAGTTTTTATTCCTCCTCAATATATTCAATAATTTCTAATCCGTCATAATTTAGGTTTCCAAATGTCGGCGATTCTAAATAGAAAATCGAGTCACAAAGGATATGTTTAAAGTCTTGAATAATATTGTCTTTAATTGTAAACATCTTATAATCTATCGAACCTGAAAATTCTTGAGATATCAATATTGTATCTGTCCCATGTAGTCTTAATCTCATGCGAGTTGAAAAATCTCCAAAATCTTTTTTTACTGTAAATAATAAAGTCTGGTTAGGCAGAATTGATTCAGAATAATAACTGTTACCACATCCACTAATCGGCCAAAATTGAATTGGTCTCCACAGTCCATTTTTATCAATCGCCTCAAGAACTGAAATTACACTGTTATCCTGAATTGGTATTAAAATAGTATCAGATGAATAATTTGAAATCCCAGCTATAAAATCTCGATTATTTGTCTTAACATGAATTTCTTTAATCCGTTTTGAATAGTAGTCCTTTTTGTCTTTATGAACTTGTAATCCAAGTTGGTAATGAGATTCACTTTTTGATATAAAATCATTAGGTTTTCTTGTCGTGTCAATTTGGAATAAATTAGTATCATTTTTAAAAATCATTGAGTCTATCAGCTGAAACGGATAATCTCCTTCAATCATTTGTCCATAACCTTTAATACTCAAAAGTGTTAGGGAAAAAATCAATACTATTTTTGCTTGAATATTCATGTGTGTCAGTGTCTCAGTAAAATTATGCACAACGGTGGCGGTATGGTTAGTAAGGGATTGCGGGCTTTTCACCTATCAAGTTACAGCAAAATTTGGAGCGGGTTACTACGCCCCGAAAACCACTGAAACCCTTATTAACTATACCGCGTGTTGCCAGCATGTGCTTTATTTATCTCGTTTTATTATCAAATATAATCCAGTTACAATAATCCACGTAATTATACAGTCAAGAATCAGATTATTAATGTACCAACCTGAATTTGGGATTGGACAATCAACCATAAACTCGTGATAAAATTTAAATGGAAATCCAATTTTATGCTCAAAAAAATCATATCTGTGAATTGGTGAATTTATCTGTGTCAGTACTGTTATAAACGATACTGAGAAAAATATCAAAATTGACAAAAGTGTACCAAATATTAAATTACTTGTTTTAAATTTTCGCATAAATCACCTTAAAATCAATTCCACATAAATTTTTTAAATCAGTCAGTAATTTTTTTTCGTTTATTTCCTTGTCAGGATTATTTACTTCAATCATTGATTTTGCAAAACCACAATCTAATTCATATTCCAAGGAGTTCAAATCGGTAGTGGTTTGACAACAATTTGTCTTAAATGTCAAGTCCTTAAAATCATTTTCGAAAGCTTTATCCATAGATTCCTGCCAGAATTCACCAGAAATCATTTCGCCACAATTTGGACAGATTACTTTCTCAAAGCCTTCTCCGCAGTCAATAAAACTAATCGATGAGTTTAGTCGAGCTGTAATTTCTTTTTCTGGAAATTCTTTAGAAAGATAAAGAATCAGTAGTTCTGCTTGGTTTTCGCTTATTTCAAAATCAGGTTGTTTTGGAATTATTCGAATTTCGAATCCTGAATAAACAGAATTCTTGGGTTTATAAATCAGTTTAATTCCTGTTTCTGTTTTTGTCGTTACAATCTTAGTATCAGGTTTACAGCCAAAAAATCCAAGCATCAAAATAGTCAATATGTAGGTTAATTTTCTTGTCATTATTTTCTCTGCTTAATTATTGCAGGATGTTTCTTTGCATTGCTGGCAACGGTTTGCAATAAGAAACGTAGGGCATTTCGAAGCTCCTATCTTTCAAGTTACACAGCCGTTTATTAAATGTTATATCGTTCAAATTTAGCACTTTCCGCCCTATGTTTTTTATTGCGTGTTGTAAGCCGTTTTTATTCATTACTCTTATCTGTATCTAATCGAGAATACTTGTAATTACTAATAATCACATCGTACTCGGTGTATCTGAAAACTCGGGCTTTATTTGGATTCTCAAAGGAACTAAATCTTTTAGGAAATCCTTTTTCTTTATAAAATTGACCCGTAAATCTTATTAAATCACCATTCCAACCAAGAGTGTCTGGCAATTTTAATGTAGAACTTGCTGGTTCAATAAAAATACAATTATCAGCTAATGAATCATTATCATGATATTTTTCCATGATATCATGTGTTGCCCAATTGGCACAGTCACAAGCCCAGGCAATATATGTTAATTCTAACGTCTGAACTTCATCTTCAATCTCATTGTTATTAATGTAAATCGGATCTTTAAAAAAAGGAATAGAGGCAAAAAAAGGTAAAAGTCCAATTATTCCATAAATCATTAGTCTTTTTGCTTTTCTTTTTCGCAATTTTACAATGATTACAAAAAGAAATATCAGAGTCAGTCCGATAATTGAATAGGTAAACAATTCTCTTAATCCACCTGCAATCCAGTTATATTGATTTCGAATCAGGATAAGCAGAATAAACAATCCTAAAACGATAGTCAGATAAAGCCCGTATCCTATTATTTTTAATCTGTTAGTCTTCATGTAAACAATTTAAACAGAATCAATTCTGCCTAATTTTTGATTTTTCCTATTAGCTTTGGTCTTTTTTTTAATCTTAGACTTCTCACTCCATTGATTTAAATCGGAAACAGGCTCGTTTGCTTGTTCGTCAATTTCGCATTTTGTCAATCCCTTAAAATTCTTTTTTGTCACATGTATGCTTCTCGACATATCTGGGTCTTTTTAAATGGCTTACAACGTTACCAATAAACATTGGCCGGCTCTCTATTGTCACTTTTTTTCTAAATATACGCAATATTCCTTTCATGTTACTATTTTCCTTACGAAACGTATAGCCGGCTTGGGTTTATTGGCTGTTGGCAGTAGTTTTTATTACTTTTTTACGAGTTTGTCCAGACAAGTGTCCCGTTCTGCCACGACTCCTAAATACTTATGATATCGTAGTCCAGATGTCTCAGCATTTGCGTTCTGATCTGCTAAATCTGCAAAATACTTAGCTTTGTCTGGTTTATTTTTATACTTGTTTATAATTGATAAAATCGAATTTACTTTATATTTCTCAATCGGGAATAATAGCTTAGCAACTCGCTCTAACAATATACTTTCAAGCTCGTCAAAAGAGTTTGTTGCGCCAGTCTTAATAACAAGCTCTGAATAGTCTAAATATGCTTGTGTCTTTACATTTGGATAAACTTTTTCAAAGTCAAGAGCTTGTTTATAATAATTGATCGCCTCTTTATAATTTTCAAATTGCTTACAAATGTCTCCTAATGAATGTAATGCAGAACCTTTATTAAAATTATCATCAGGATACTCTGTTAACATCCTTTTTAGCAATGATTCAGCGACTTTTAGGAGTTCCATGTCTTTGGTTTCCACTAATTCAATAGCTTGAATTTTTAGGTATTGTGCCCGTCCATCTTTCCTTGCTCGTCCAAGTTTTGCAAAGAATTCATCTTCATCAGTTTTTGTCCAAGTTTTTCGTCTAAACCAATCTGCCATTTTTATCAGTATTTAGGTTGTCGGAGTGTCGTTTTTAAAATTACTGCCAACGTTTCCACGATACCGGCCAGTGCGTGGAGCGCGAAATGCCATTCCTATCAGTTTACAATGCTGTTTTTTACGAGTTAAAAGCCTTGAAAACCTCACCACACCCGCATTGCCGGTATTGTGTGTTGTGCAACGTTTTTCTTTAAGGGAATATTGTATTTCGATCAAATTTTTCCATTTCATTTAGAATTAATGTATCTGCAGGATATTTTGTTTTTAATAAATTAAATTCTTCTTTGGCTTTCACTGAATCGTTTAATAAATATAGAGTATAAGCTTTATTTACCTCAGCAAGAAAAAGTTTATCCTTATCCTTAATATATTTGCTAGTTCTATTATCATAAATTTTATATGCCTCGTTATAATAAAAAAATGCAGAGTCCTTCATTTTCAACTTTTCATAGAGCATTCCAATAAACATATATCCTTCAGCGTAGTCTCCCTTAAATTCTATGATTTTTTTAAACTCATTAATTGCCTCATTATATTTTTTTTGGCGTTCAAATATATCGGCTTTTGTTGCATAAAAAAGATATGCTCTAGGCGCAAGCTTAATTGCTAAATTTAACTTGTCAATTGCTTTATCATAATCTTGTGGAGAATTACTAAACTGATATAATTCAATTGCCTGTTTCTGTAATGAAATTGCATATTCTCGCTTCACTAAAATAAAAAGCGGAACTATTGCAATTAAAAATCCAATAATTATAAATCTAATTTTCTTTTTCATATTAGAGTAGATTTTTCAATGTTGCACAACGGTTGGTACATGTTGTCGGGGCGGATTTCGGAGAGCGTTCCTGTCCGAAGGACACGGAACTGCGAAACGAGAATCCGCAGTTGGCGTACCACCAAACCCCGCCCTGCAATATGTACTGTGTTACCTGCCGTAATTTTTCCATTCTTTTTTAAATCTTTTATTTGAAATAGAAATAATTATGACTCCATTTATTGCTCTTGTTCCATATAGAAATTTTAAGTCATCCTTTTTTAGACATTTTATTTCAATGGTTTCAACAAGTCTGAATCGCTTTAAGAACTCCTTATCTTCAATTGGATATCCATTTAGCACTATCAAAGGCTCAGGATTTGGGTCATAACCATCTCTAATTCTAATTTTAACATTATTGCTCTTTGTATTTTTTATAATGTCTTGATATGTGGAATCCACATTTAATGAATCGTAATTTAAAACATTATGAATCAAAAAGTTTACACGATTGAAAAGTTTTTGTTCTGATAAATCATCGAATCGCATAACTTTCATTTCATGTCCAAGATATTCTATAATCTTATATCTTTCATGAATCTTTTTGTTAAGTCTCGCTTCAATTAATTGTCCAAAATCGGTTTTTTTAAGTTGAAGATTGTAAATGTCATCACTTACAAAAACTCTTGTTGGTTCAGTTAAAAACATATCTTGAATCGTAAAGTATTTTTTATTTATTGTCCAAAGGATAAGTTGTTTCGAACCATTATTTAAAAAATAATTGTAATTCTGGAAAAAAGTTATTGTGTCAGATTTATAATATAAACTATCATCATTTTTTGCGTGCCATTCACCTAAAATGTCTTTCTTTTTTATCTGTCCAAATACGGTTGAACTGAAAAGTAATAAAATCAATATGTTACTGAGTTGTCTCATTTTATTTATTATGGCAGGTAACGGTTAGTATAAATTGCGTAGCCGAATGCGTGCCACATTCCTGTCGAATTACACAAAAATTGAAGCGGGCTACAAACCTTGAACTTACAACTATTTCGGCTATGAAATTTATACATTGTTAGCCCTCGTTTTTCTTCAATTTTCTAATCAATTTACGTTTTCTATTTGTTTTAATCTTTGAGTTCTTTAAGCTGTTTATTGCCAAATCAGTTTTTATTGATTCAGGTAAATCTGACAATTTCAGTTTGATTACAAAAAAATCAGTATCAGGCATGTTTTTACAAACGCTTAAAAATCCATCGGCATTTTTCGAAATCAGTTCGACCATTGCACAATAATCAGGTTTGCAACTTCCAAAATCCGATAAAAATTTAAATATAAAATCATTGTCAAGGGATTCTGATTCTTTAATCATTTCGCAACGCTTTTCCTTATCCGTTTTTATTGATTCTATTAAATCAAGTTGTTGGTCAAACCACTCTGTATTTAGTTTTTGAAAATCTTTGTGGCATAATTTGTATTCATCAGTCTTCGAAGGTCTGTTTTCTTTTTTACTATTTTTGAATTCTTCATTGTCATACCCAATGTAAAGTCTTGCAGTATCATCCAACATAAACCTAGTCCTATGGCTCAATGAAGAATTTCTGATTAAGTTAATTAAAGAATCACATGGCGCTTTTAAAATAAATTCATTATTCACGTTTATGGTCAATGATTTTCCGACGTAAACTGAATCCGTTTTTTGTGTCAATGTATCCTGTTTTATAAGCCAATAAACATACTTAAAGTAGCTGTAATTCTCATAAAGAAATTTCCCGTTTTCAATCGGAATCAGCATTTCTGTTCTCGAATCAATTTTAGCTGGTAAGAATCGTACCTTAACATCTTGTCCGAATACTTTTAGGCTAAAAATTATCCCAATCCAGATTATAAGAATTTTTCTCATAGACTATTTATCATTTTATGCAGTTCGTTTCTTCAAATGAGGGCTAG
>CAVVIO010000019.1:0-175651 GCA_963748095.1 uncultured Bacteroidales bacterium | reverse complement strand
AGGCAATAAACAGGCCTTCCAATTTCTATTTGCATTTTCTTTACAGATGAATCAGTTACCTCGGCAACAAGGTCCACGCCACAATCAACTGTAACAAAGCATGAATTGTCCTTATATCTTATTTTACTTACAATTCCTTTTAACTGGTTTTGTATTGATGTGTTTTCTATCGGCTCTCCATTCAGGGCAATATCATCGGGATAAATACATAAGCGTACTTTCCTGCCTTGAAATTGTTTGTTTGAAAACCAGTTGGAATTTGTTTTCAATAATGGTTTTGACAAATTTTTCTCTGTGCTGAAGAAGTTCAGGTTTTCATCTTCCTGGTAACTGGTGTGATACAATTCAAGGATATTGATATACCTTTTGTGTGATATAATATCAGGAGCTGTGCCTGTATCGGCGATGTCGAGATAATTTCCTGCCGCCAGAACTTCACCATTATTGATGATCAGAAATGAACGGGTAAGTTTTAAGATATCTTCCAGATCGTGACTGATAATAAGCAGGGGAATTCCGAACTGGTTATTGATCTTTAACAGGTAGGAAATAATTTGTTTTCTGCGGTTTCTGTCCAGGTTCGAGAAAGGTTCATCCATCAGAAGTAACTCAGGTTGTGAAAGTAATGTGCGGCCGATAGCAACCCGCTGGCGTTCGCCTCCCGACAATTGAAGCGGCTTTTTATTCAGCAGGGGTTCAATATCGAGTAATTCCACAACTGTGTTGAATGTTATTACCTGTTTTCGGTCTTTTACATAAGGTTTGCTGAACAGTAAATTTTGCTGAACATTCAAATGCGGAAAAAGGTAATTGTCCTGGAAAACGATGCCGATATTCCGCTTATTTTCCGGCAAGTTGATCTTTCTTTCCCTGTCGAATAAAACCCGATTGTTAAAGGCGATGTGTCCTGATTTTGGGGTTTCGATACCTCCAATAATATTCATCAGGGTGGTTTTTCCCGAACCTGAAAAACCAAAGATCCCGGTGATGCTGTCGGATATATCAGCATTGTAATGAAAGTGGACCGCCCCGAAATTATGTTTGATGTTCTCTATACACAGATTCATGATCGTACAAGGTATTTTTTATGTTTATTCAAAATTTCGGAAGCGGCAATAGCTGCAAATGATATTAGTATTGATATAAGAACAAGACGCATTACCTGGCTTTCCATTCCGGGTATCTGCATGTTCGAATACACCATGATGGAAATGGTTTGTGTTTTTCCTTCTATATTTCCGGCAAGAGTTATACTTGCTCCAAATTCTCCCAGACTGCGTGCAAATGAAAGAACCATGCCGCTCAGTACACCCGGTAACGCCATGGGCAGGCTCACCCTGAAAAACGTTGCCAGACGTGATGCGCCAAGTGTCAGGGATGCTTTTTCGTATGCAGGGTCGATAAGCTCGAATGCGGAGCGTATGGAACGAACAGCAAGTGGCAGGGAAACAACAGCAGATGCTATAATCAGCGCTGCTAAATTAAATGTCAGCCGGATCCCAAACCAATTATATAGCCAGTTGCCGATAAAACCGTTTCTGCCCAACAGAATCAGTAGTATGTAACCGGTTACCACGGGAGGGGCTACCAGCGGAAGTGATATTGCAGCTTCAATCACCGGTTTGCCGGGTATATTTTTCCGTGCTAATATCCATCCCAGCCATAAGGCTAATGGAAGGATAGCAACAGTACTGATTGTTGCTACCCTTAATGTCAGCCATATTATTTTAATTTCTTCACCTGTCATTTTACTATGGATTTACCGTTCTAAACCCGAATTTTTTAAATGTTTCTTTTCCTGTATTATTAGTAAACATGGCGGATAACTCATGCCCTGCTTCTTTCTGTCCCTTGATGTCAGCAACATAAAAAGCAATAGGTTTGTAAAGTGATTGAGGTATCGTAGCTATAATCTTAACTTTTTTCGATAATAATGCTTCGGAATAGTAAACCACACCCCAGTCGCATTCTCCCAGTTCAACATAGTGCAACACCGATGTTACATCTTTTGCCATGATGGTTTTTTCTTTTATTTTGTCTGACCATCCAAGAGAATCAAAAGCTATTCTAGTGTATTTACCAACCGGCACATACGACGGATCGCCTATTGCTATTTTGTTGGGTATATCCGATAAAATATCGAAATCTTTTGTAAACTGAGGTGGTGTTATATCCGAATTCGCAGGTGCAATTACAGCCAAAGAATTACCGGCAATTTTCCGAATTGAATGATTGATCAACAGGCCGTTTTTTTCAAGATAATCCATCCACTGCTTATTTGCAGAAACAAAGACATCACAGTCAGCACCATTGTCGATTTGTCTTGCTAGTGTGCCCGATGAGGCATAATTACGTACCACTTTGTAGTTACTGGTTTTTTCAAATGTATTACAGATTTCTTCGGTTGCCGGACGGGTTCCGGCTGCTGCAAATATAGTAATTGTTTTATCTGTTGTATTTTTTGAATTCTCACTTTTATTTCCGGCACATCCTAAAACGGCTATAGAAACCAATATGAATTTCCATGTTATCTTTTTCGATTTCATGTTTTATTTTTTTCTTCATTCATTGTAATTTTTTCCGGATATCAAAGATAATAACTGGATTAAGAGTATTGTTTTTATTTACAAGTTTCGGTATCGCCGAGAATTTGTCTTGCGCATTACTTACCAGATTTAAATTATAAAAAAGTACTGTCATTACTATGTAAATTGCTAATTTATTAAACTTCTTCATAAATCTATTTGTTAAAACGTTATGCTTTATATAGAATATCGATATTCATAAAGAATGCGTTATACTTTAATCTGATGACACCGCAGATTATTATCCATATAGCATACCATAAGAATTTAAATGATTACGAACTAACAGATATACAACTTAATAAATAAGTTACATAAAGGCAATGCAATTGAGATAAGTTTTTTTAAGCTATAAAGAATTTAAGGCAGGAATATAATCTCTAGTGAATATTAAATCACCTAATGTTGAAAATTTAACAATGCGAAATAAACTTTCCGTTAATCTTAACGTAAGAAATGAAATCAATAGGAAATAAATAAGATGGAAATAACAAGTCCTGAATTAATTAGATATCTTTATAAACAGGATCCAATTCAGTACAGAATATTTACCAAAGCTTCGAATTTTAATAAACCCCCGGAGGTTTTAATTTTATGAAGGGTTGCAGGAATAAAAACAGCGCAAAGAGAAAGACAATTTATTTGTTTTTACTGTTATTCATCGTAATATCCGTACAGATATTTGGACAAACGCCAAATCTTATTTTTAGACATCTGACTACAGAAGACGGTTTATCAAACGGGACAATCCGTACTATTTACCAGGATAAATCGGGTTTCATGTGGTTTGGCACCGACATTGGACTGAATAAATACGATGGGTATAAATTCACTGTTTATAAACATAGTCCGGTTGATACCACATCAATAGGTGTTAATTTTATAGCAAGCATTTTGGAAGACAGCCATGGAATATTATGGGTTGGCGGGGGATATGGAGGCCTTGATATATTCGACAGACAAAAACAGGTTTTTACTCATTTTAAGCATAAGAATAACGATTCGTCTACTATAAGCAATAATGCTATACGGGATATTTTTGAGGATTCGTATGGAAATTTATGGATTGGTACAGCTGGGGGAGGATTAAATTTATTTAACCGGAAAAATCAGACTTTTAGTCATATTCTCCACGATCCTCAGGATTCTAACAGTATAGGAAGCAACTTTATATGCTCCATTGCTGAGGATAGCCATGGAATTTTATGGTTTGGTTCAACAGAGGGTATTCTTATAAGATATGATCCTGTAAAAAAAATATTTAAAAACTTTAAAGTACATAAAGGTTACAAAGGAGATTTATTCAATACAAACTTCGGATCTGTATATATCGATTCAAAAGATAACATCTGGTTTGGCACTGAAATTGGCTTATTTATATACGATCAGGATTCAAATACTTTTACACATTATGAGCATAATAATACAGATAATTGTCTTTCAAGTAATTCTATTTCTTCAGTTCTTGAGATGAAAGAGAATATCTTTCTCATTGCAACTGATCATGGGGGATTGAATATTTTAAACAGGAAAACCGGAAAGTTCAGTAACCTGAAAAACAATAAATTAAACAGTAATACTCTCAGTAATGATCAGTTATATTCCATTTACAAATCCGATGATGGAATTATATGGATTGGTTGTTATCACGGCGGCATAAACATATATGACAGTAAAGCTACAAAATTCAGACAAAACAAATTCAGTAAAGGTTCAGATATAAGCCGGGTGAATAACAGTTCCATAACCTCAATTGCGACAGACAAAGAGGATAATATTTGGTTGGGATACGACGGACAAGGAGTCGATATTTATAACCCGTCAACCAATAATATTAACCGGTTTAATCCGGGTAAAAAGTATGCGGATTTATTCAATGATCTGGCAGTAGTAGACATTTATATTGATGAAAATGATAATACCTGGATTGGTACTTATATGAAAGGACTGTGGTATTACAGCAACAATAATAATGAAATACGTCAATTGCAAAATATACCAGGAAATCCTTTAAGTCTTAGCGGAAATAACACCTGGGCGATATTAAAAATTAAAGACACACTTTTGGTTGGAATAATAGGTGAGGGGCTTGATATGATTAATTTATCGGATAATTCGATCAGGCATTTTAGTAACGACCCGCAAAATCCGGAAAGTATCAGCAATAATAATATTTACAGAATATTTAAAGATAACAAGGGTAATATTTGGATTGGTACCCGGTTGGGCATAAACCTGTTTGATATGAAAAAGGGTACCTTTAAGTGTTATAATTCCAGTCCCGGTAATAAACATACACTTTATGGAAACTGGGTAATGGACATATATCAGGATAGCCGTAACAATTTATGGGTAGGAACAGATATTGCACTTAATCTTTATGAGCCCGATTCCGACAAATTTGTTCAATGCCTGAAAAATCTCGATACTCCGGGAAGTGCGATTCAAAGTATTCTTGAAGATAATCATCATAACTTATGGTTGGGGACTAATAGCGGTCTTATTAAATATAATATTTCTAAGAAAACTTACTGGATTTATGATGTATCCGACGGACTTCAAAACAATGAGTTCAACAATAAAGCGGCCTTTAAAGATCGAAATGGAAAAATGTTCTTTGGAAATAGAAACGGTCTTACTGTATTTAATCCTGACAGCATAAGAGATAATACCCGGATTCCTCCTGTATTTATTACTGATTTCAAAATTTTTAATAAATCTGTTCTTCCGGGAACTGATGGTTCTGTACTCAAAAAAGATATACAATATACTAAAGAAATAGATTTATCCTATAAACAATCGGTTATAACTTTTGAGTTTGCGGCTTTGAATTATACCAATTCCTCGAAAAATCAGTATGCCTACAAACTCGAAGGTTTTGATAATGCATGGAACGATGCCAAAGCCAGACGGAGTGCGACCTATACAAACCTAAATCCTGGCAGGTATATTTTTCATGTAAAAGGATCCAATAACAGTGGTATTTGGAACGAAACAGGAACATCGGTTATAATAAACGTTTCACCTCCAATCTGGAAAACTCTGTGGTTTTATGGGTTGGAATTATTGCTGGTTGCTTCAATCATATATTTGTTTATTTATTTTCGTGAAAAAAGATTAATATACGATAAAAAGCTTTTACAAAAGAAAGTATTTGAACGTACCTTGAAAATTGAACAGCAAAAAGAGGAACTGGAACAGCATCGGAATCACCTGGAAAAATTGGTTGAAAGCCGGACAAAAGAACTGAAAATTGCAAAAGAAAAGGCAGAGGAGAGTGATCGCTTGAAATCAGCATTTTTAGCCAACATGTCTCACGAGATACGGACGCCCATGAATGCCATTGTCGGTTTTTCTAACCTGTTGGATAATCCCCAAATGAGTGCTGAAGAAAGGAGTGAATTAATTTCTTATATAAATACAAATACCGAATCTTTGCTGGTATTGATTGAAGATATTCTGGATTTATCGCTGATCGAAGCTAATCAGATTCGCATTGAAGAGAAATCATTCAGTATTAATCAGTTACTTGAAAGTGTATATTCCTCCATTTTGATGAATAATAATAATGAGCATGTAGCTGTTAAATTGAACAATACCCTAAAGGATCAGTATTTGGTTCTGAAATCGGATCAATACAGGATAAAGCAAATACTTACGAATCTGATGAACAATGCATTGAAGTTTACTGAAAAAGGATTTGTTGAATTAGGTTTGCTGAAGAAAGAAGACCGACTTGTGTTCTATGTAAAGGATACCGGAATAGGGATTTCGGAGGATGAAAAAGAAAATATATTTGAACGATTCAGAAAAGTTGGCCGAAAATCTTCATACGACAGGAGAGGAGCAGGACTGGGGCTTGCCATATCTAAAAGCTTGTCGGAAATTTTAAACGGTGAACTGAGTGTTGAATCAACAAGTGATTCCGGCTCTATCTTCCATTTTTCACTACCTTTCAAAGCAGTAAGTGCAGGTGAAAAATCTTCTGCAACGGACATGGTTGATATTGCTGCCATCAACTGGAGCAACTATAACATTTTGATAGCAGAAGATGAAAAAACAAATTTTCTGTTTCTTGAAAAAGCACTAAAAAAGACAGGAGCCAGTATTACCTGGGCCCAGAATGGAAAAGAAGCAGTCCATCTTGTGAACCGTTTGCAAAACTTTGATCTGATACTGATGGATATAAAAATGCCGGAGATGGATGGTTATGAAGCCGCAAAAATCATTAAATCCAGATTTCCAAATCAGGTTATTATTGCACAATCTGCATATGCAAAACCCGAAGATGGAGAAGATAATCATAAAAAGGGATTTGACGATTACCTCGCAAAACCCATCAAACCCGTCACACTCTATTATATCCTGAATAAATATTTATAAATATTTTTAGCGTAAAGTAGTTTTAATAGTGCATTTCTGAATAATCTAATAAAATTTCAAACATACAGGTTTAGGTATCTTAGTGATGATACCTGTTTCGTTTAGTCTTCCCGTTTCCGGATCAATTCGGAATGTAACTACGTTTCCTGAATCCTTGTTAGCTACTAAAAGAAAAGTGCCGGAAGGATCGATAACAAAATTACGCGGTGTACGGCCTAATGTCGACTGATACCCTATGATTTCAAGTTTGCCTGTATTCTGATCTATTTTATACATTGCAATTGAATTTACGTCGGCCCTGTTAGATGCGTAAAGGTACTTTCCCGATGGGGTAATGTGAATATCTGCACTTGCAATTTTTCCTTTTACACTGTCTGGTACTGTAGAAATAGCCTGGAAACGTGTAAGTGCGCCATTGGTTGTATCTATGTTAAATGCTTCCACTGTTCCATTCAGTTCATTTACCACATAAGCCCATTTATGGTTCGGATGAAAAGTGAGCTGCCGTGGACCTGCTCCCGGTATACTGCTTGTATTCAGATCCGTGGGAATAAGTTTGCCACTGGCCGTATCCAGTTTTGATAACAGAATTTTATCTATTCCCAGGTCAACCGAATAAATCAGATGATCGATAAATGAAGGAAGTACCATGTGGGCATGTGGTCCTTTTTGTCGGTCGGTGGGACCGCTACCAATATGTTGATCGTCGAAGGAAGCTTCTTTCAAACGTCCGTCTTCGCCTATGGGATAAACTGTTACATTGCCGCTGCCGTAATTGGCAACCATTACATACTTACCCGACTGATCGACGCAAATATTGCAGGGATATGTTCCGTGAGACGAAACGGAGTTTATGAATTCGAACTTATAATTTTCGGCATCGTACCTGAAAGCACTAACACCGCCCAAAGGATTCTCTTTTGTATCACCTGTCTCATTCACCGCATATATCCATTTTTTATTCGGATGTATTGCCAGAAAGGAAGGATTCGTTGTATTGGGTGATACACTTACAAATTTTAAAGCCCCGGTTTCGGAGTTCATGGCATACAGATATATTCCGGTAGCACTGTTTGCTGAGTCAGGCCCTCCGGTATAAGTGCCTACAAAGAGCAATTTTTCTTTTCCTGATTTTATACTGTCTGTCAGGCCGGCCATATCGGACCCCTGTTTTACAGTTGAGTTTTTACAACTAATTACAGATAATACAATTCCTGCAATTACAGGAATTCTTTGAACGATCGATCGGATATTCATTACGTTTGTTTTTAATATGTTTTATATTTCGGATTATAGCGATTTAAACAGGTAATAAAAAATTAATGTTTTTAAAAGTTTAAATTTATTATAAAACAGATCATGTATAGAAATAATAGTTGGTTTTTAACAACGGGTTCTTCGACAGTCAGGGATCAGAAACTACTTCCAGTTAATTAAGGGTGATCTGTAAAAGTTCACTCCCAGCTCTTTTAACCGGGGACCTTGGGTAGCCAGTCTTATTTTGTATTCTTCCCAGTTCCGGTTTGTTTTCTGCGACCAGCCTATTTCGGCAAAACCAATTATTCGCGGGAACATCATATATTCGATATCATCGATATTTTTTATTGTTTCCGTCCATAGCGGAGCTTCGATCCCCATAATCCTGCTTTCAGGTAATCCACTGAGAAAAGTAGCCGGATCCCAATCGTATGCTTTTTTTACAGTAATGTAACCGGCCCATTTCAGCCCGAGATTGGTTGAGGTATTGTATTTCATGTCGAGGTACATTCTTGATGCCGGCGACATTATTACGGGCAGGTCACTTTGCACTGTCTGTTTCATAAATTTGCTGTTCCAGTGTTGTACAACTGTGCCCGAATCCGGTTTGGAAGAAGTAATTTCATCCCAACCGATCATGTGTTTATGATGCTTTTCAACGATGGTTTCCACTTTTTTAATGAATATCTTATAATCGTTAGTGTCCGTAGATAAGGCTTCATCGCCACCAATATGCATGTAGGGGCCGGGAGTCAGAGATGAGATTTCCTTAATAACATCATCGATAAAATTGTATGTTATCTTTTTTTTAACACATAACTTACTGTGTCCTACACGGGTGCCTGTATAAAGGGGCGGAGCAATACTATCGCAGTTTAGTTCAGCATAAGATGCAAGTGCGGCATTTACATGACCGGGCATATCTATTTCCGGAACGATCATAATATATCTGTCACTTGCATATTTCACAATTTCCGAGTACTGTTCCTGTGTGTAATATCCGCCTTTCCCACCGCCTACCTCGGTGCTTCCGCCATATGTTGCCAGATTTGGCCACGAATTTATCATTATCCGCCATCCCTGGTCATCGGCCAGGTGAAGATGTAAACGGTTTATTTTGTAATAGGCCAGTAAATCGATTACCTGTTTTACATCTTCCACGCTGAAAAAATGCCGGGCAACATCGAGCATGGTGCCCCGCCATCCAAAGCGCGGGTAATCCCTGATGGTTCCGGCAGGAATTTCCCAAGGTCCCGGCTCACCTGTTTTACTTTCTATTTTAGGTGGAAGCAGTTGTCTGATCGTCTGAATACCATGAAATAATCCGGCTGGTTTGAAAGCACTCAGGTTAATGGCATTATCGGTAATTAACAGGTTATAGCCTTCTTGTCCCAGCAAAGTATCCGAATCGGTAAGGGTGAGAAATATATTTCCGTTTTCCTGTTTCTGCTGCAGCGGTTCAGTTTTTATGTTATAACCGGTTGAGGGATTTAATTTGTCAGCAAGGTATTGTCCAATCCTTGTTAGCTCCTCTGAATCGGCAGATACATAAATAATGGTATTCGGACTTAATGTGAAACTGCCAAGGGCAGGAATTACCGATACCGGACGGGGGATGATGTTATCCATTGTAGATGACTTTTGTGCTGGCTTGGTAATGGAATCCTGGGCGATACAATTGCCAGTAAATATTATTAATAAACACAATAAGAACATTAATTTGCTGTCAAGTATCCGGTATTTAAACTGATTAACAGAATTCCCCTGATTTTTAAAAAAATATCTTTCTTCGGTTTTCATGTTGTGAAGGTGTATTTAGTTGAAGTTTATGTAATGATAAATTTAATTCAATTAATTATTTCATTGGCTATGTTGGTCTAAAATTACTTCAATAGTTATAATAACAGTCTATTTAAGATAATCTTTTTAATTTATGTAAAAGTCTTGAATAGGCACTATTAAAATTAATATCTTTTAACTTTCTTAAATTCTTTAAAAATAGAAACTCATTATGGATTATGGTATCTGATTAGCTAATATAGCATTCCAATTTGCAAAATAAAACATCGAATTATTATATTTTAATTTACTAAAAATCAAATAGATGAATCCATGATTGCGGCATTAAAATTTAATAACACATTTACTTATGCGGACAAACGCAAAAGAGGTACATTGATTAAAAAATATTATACTTTCTGGCTGCCAGACAGATTTGTATATTAAGAATACTTTTAGTCTCTTTCCAGGATTTAAGATGTCAATAATTTTTCGATTTCCTTTATCAATTGTTTTGCAGGCTCTATAAAACTAATAACTTCTTCTTTATTAAAATCTACAAAATCATCATAATCTCCTGTTTGCCTTTTATCAAAGATGTCCGAATAAAATTTGGCTAAATTTTTATTTATCAATCCGGGTTTTATAAAATGTAGGCCAAACATTTGTCTGACACCTGCGTGTGTTTGTGTTATAATGTTGTTTTTAATAAGCAGGGCAATAACGGCATAGTAACAAGCATAATAAAGTCTATTCACGGCTGTATTCCATAACTGATTGTCTACCAGAAGATCAATTTCTTTAAGGGTATCATTAGCTCTTTTAATCCGATATGCAATCAGTTCCTTTCTTTCTCCCTCATTCATAGAGTAACTCCTTCTTTAAGTACATTTTCATAAAAAGGTGTAATTCTATGTCTTGTTTCCCAATCATTCCTGGAAAGAACTATCGGGCTTATTATTTGTCCTGTCTCAAATTCAATGTCATATAACGGATATTTCACTTTTTTTTCATCATCCCTTGTAATTTGCTTTTTATCTAACAGAATAAGGATATCCAGATCAGAATTGGCATTGTTATCTCCGCGAGCAAATGAACCATATAAAATAACAGTTGCACCCGGTGCAGTTTCATTAACCGAATTTTTGATCATGAATATTATGTCCTTGTGATTAAGCATAAAACAAATTTACAGAATTTTTCTTAAGCAGGCAATCAGCTTCTTGGTTTGTAAATACCGGGACTCATTTTTTTCGACTCGCAGAACGAATACGGGAGGTTTGTCTAATAAGATAAATCTACAATAAATCGTATATAGCAGGTTTAGATTTGAGTATTAGAAGTTTAAAAATTATATTAATAAAATGAGTTAATTTTACATTTACTGATTATGGAAAATATAGATTTCCGGTTTTTTTAGAATTAAAATTAAATTATTGGATGAGCGACATTGAAAAAGTAGAATTAAGGAATCTGAAAATCGATGATTACCAGGAATTAAAGATATCGATGCAGCAGGCATATACGAACTGGCCCGGAGCCCATTGGCAGGAAAATCATATCAGGATTCTTCTGAATATATTTCCGGAAGGACAAATAGCTGTTGTAATCGATAATAAGGTTGTGGGATGTGCCTTATCGATCATTTTAAAATATGAACTTTTTGGTGATGAACATACCTACCAGGAAATAACCGGGAATTACACCTTCAATACGCATAATCCCAAAGGAGATGTATTATACGGGATCGATGTTTTTATCCAGCCTGAATATCGCGGATTACGTCTGGGACGCCGGTTATATGATGCCCGTAAGGATTTGTGTGAGCGATTGAACCTTAAAGCGATTATTTTTGGAGGACGGGTACCTGAATATCACAAATATGCCGACACATTAAAACCAAAGGAATTTATCCAGAAAGTGAAATTAAAAGAGATTTATGATCCCACTCTTACTTTCCAGCTGGCCAATGATTTTCATGTGAAAAAAGTATTGACAGGGTATCTTCCGGGTGATAAAGAATCGCAGGATTATGCCGCACTCATGGAATGGGACAACATTTATTATACCAAAAAGTCCACTAAACTTTCCACGCAAAAATCGGTCGTCAGAATCGGACTGATACAATGGCAGATGCGATTGTATAAATCCATAGACGACCTTTTTGAACAAATCGAATATTTTATAGACGCGGTGGCAAGTTATAAAAGCGATTTTGTTTTAATTCCCGAATTTTTTAATGCCCCTCTGATGGCGGAATACAATCATCTTTCCGAACCTGAAGCCATAAGAAAACTGGCTGAATATACCGAGGAGATCAGGGACCGGTTTGTCCAGTTGGCCATAAGTTACAATATCAATATAATTTCCGGAAGTATGCCCATGTTGCGCGATGACAAATTATTCAATGTTGGATTTCTTTGTCGGCGTAACGGCACGTTTGATTCGTATGAAAAAATACATGTTACTCCCGATGAAGCTAAATTCTGGGGAATGATGGGAGGCGATAAACTGGATGTGCTGGAAACCGATTGCGGACCGATCGGGGTACTGATTTGTTACGATGTGGAATTCCCGGAACTTTCGCGACTGATGGCAGAAAAGAAAATGAAAATACTGTTTGTACCATTTCTCACCGATACCCAGAACGGTTATTCGAGGGTACGCTATTGTGCACGGGCCAGGGCAATAGAAAATGAATGTTATGTCGCTATCGCCGGTTGCGTTGGAAATTTACCCAAAGTTTCGAACATGGATATCCAGTTTGCCCAGTCGGTGGTGTTTACACCCTGTGATTTTGCTTTTCCTACGAACGGAATAAAAGCTGAAGCAACTGCTAATACTGAAATGATACTGGTAGCTGATGTTGACCTTGACCTGCTTGCGGAATTACATACTTACGGTGCGGTTAAAAATTTAAAGGATCGGCGTACTGATGTGTTTGAATTAAAATTTAAAAATCCAAAAGAGAAATAAGGAATTGCAGATTATAACGATTTTTAATGGCTGATATCCGGTTAGTATTCAAGCTTTTTTATTATGTTAGATCATCACTTTTCAACCTGCAGATTATTAGTACATTTTATTAATTATCGTCCCCCATTCGTTCCGTTTTTTGATAGTGAATTTATGCTCTTTACCGTCCTTGGTTATAATATTAAGTCCGTTCGGTATTATTTTCAAAGTGTTGAAGAATATCAATTCTTTGATATGTGCCGGCAGAAATTCCACTAGCGGTTTATCAATGGACTCTCCGAAAAGAGTAAAGAATAAACGTTGGTTTGTAAGTATTAATTTACCCTGAATTTTCTGATCGTTTGCCAGGTGGAGGGAATCCCCGGCTTTGATCACGGTTTCGTTGGCATTCAGATTAACTGTCATATCCTGGAGTTTTAATAATTTTAATTCAATTTTATCTAATAGACGTAAGAATTTATACAATGTCTACACATAAGACTATAATAAAAGAAAATTGTTACAGAATTGCTGAAATTTTTTTCTTCAGATAATTTAATAATCTCCATCTTATTCTTCTAAAGCGTTAAATTAAAATGCGTTATTTAAATTTAAAATGAATTACGCAAATATGATGCTTTTTCATTTAAAATAATAGATTAAAAATCAATCATTTATAAAAATGATATTTCCGTGTCGTTTGTATTCCTGTTCTATGATGGATCAGAATACTTTAACTTAGCAAAATTGATCGAAAAAATCCTCATCTCAAATGCATTTGATAATAAGATATCTGGCTGTGTATTTCGGCATCTTTATCGAAGGGGAGACAGTGATGATTGCTTCGTCACTTGCTGCCCACAGGGGTTACATGGATATTTTCACAGTAGTATTTACCGGATTTATCGGTACACAAACTTCCGATTGGATTTATTTTTCTATCGGTAGAAAAAGAGGTAAACTGTTTTTAAATAAGCGCCCACGTTTAAAAAAACGTTCCAATAAAATCAACCGTTGGTTCCATAAATATCCTATTCTTGTAATGTTGGGTTACCGGTTTTTGTATGGTTTTAGAATGATCACTCCACTTATACTGGGCATGAGCCGGATTAAAACACGCAAATTTGCTCTTTACAGCCTGCTTACAACTGTTATATGGGCAATTGTCTTCGGTGCTGCAGGTTATTATTTTGGAGCATTACTCGAAAGCCGGATGGAATGGCTGAAAAAGTATGAACTAATAGCAGTTATAGGAATCTTCATGATCGGTTTCATTACATTTCTTATCCGGCGATTGTATAAAAAGTCCGGAAATGAAATATCGGATAAGTCTTCTTCCTGAATTTAATTAACTTTTCTGTTTCTTCCCCAGAGCTGGATTATTTATTTCGTATATCGGGTCTGTAACCAGTAAAGAAACATGAACAATATTAATCTCTTTTTCAGCTCGTTCACCTGATTTTTCCATAATTCATATTCCATTTCTGTCAGGCAGGATATCCGCCTGCTACATTGAAATCATTTTCCGCATACATGAAGTGGTTGATAATTTATAATATTACAAGCCCCAACTATTTCTTTTATCTTCAGGAGTAAGTCATGATATAAAAATGCTCGCTCCCCTTTTGTATTAGATTGGTTCGATAATTTCCCAGACTTTGCTGAACATTAAGAAAATGGCCATGTTAATATGATACTATTAAAGGAGAATCATGAAAATATAGAATTATGGTTGAATGAATAAAAAGGTCAATAAATAATTGATAATCTATAAAGGGATAAAAACATTCAAAATGGAATTAATTCATAATAGTGAAACGAAAACTTTGAGAGCAGATGAGATAATCCTTTTAATCGGGATCATATACTTTTTGATATCATTACTGAGGAGTGTATATGATAACTATATTCAAATGTGTTGGCAAACACCTCATAAAAATAATAATTATGCAAAAACCAAATAAAAGACTTAAGGGGCAAACCTGTATTGTTACAGGTGCAAATTCAGGAATTGGAGAAGCTGTTGCTATGGCTATCGGAAGAGATGGGGCAAACGTAGTAGTGAATTATGTAACCAATCCTGAAGCCGCGGAAACAGTGGCTCACAAAATTTCCAAAGATAGCCTTAGTGGTGAAGCAATAGCCATTAAATGCGATGTAAGCAAAGAAGACCAGGTAAAAGCTATGTTTCAAAAGACGATTAATCATTTCGGGACTGTGGATATTTGTATTCCCAATGCGGGATTACAAAAAGATTCACCCTTACATGAAATGTCTATTGAAGATTGGCAACTTGTTATAGATATTAATCTTACCGGACAATTTTTATGCGCAAGGGAAGCTATTCGTGAATTCCTCCGTAGGGGCATGCGTCCTGAAATATCTGCATCATTAGGTAAAATTATTCATATGAGCTCTGTACACCAGGTTATACCATGGGCAGGACATGCTAATTATGCAACATCCAAAGGTGGCATTGTAATGCTGATGGAAAGTATTTGTCAGGAATACGCCCCTTATAAAGTACGATGTAACAGCATTGCACCCGGAGCTATTAAAACCTCAATCAATAAATCGGCATGGGAAACCAGTGAAGCATTGGATAAACTTAATAAACTTATCCCTTATAAACGTATAGGTATTCCTGAGGATATAGGAAGCACAGCGGTTTGGCTGGCTTCAGATGAATCGGAATATGTGAACGGAACAACAATCTTTGTGGATGGAGGTATGACTTGCTACCCTGGTTTTACTACAAATGGTTAAATTTCAAAACATTGATAAGCGCTAAAACAGAAGAACAAAAAAGGATTGAAGAAAACTACGCCAAAAAGAAAGATTGGCTGCATTGGGGATCCTATTTAAGTGAACGTCAATGGGGTACTGTAAGAGAGGACTATAGTCCTTCGGGCAATGCGTGGGAATATTTTCCGCACGATCATGCACGTAGCAGAACTTACCGGTGGGGAGAAGATGGTATAGCAGGAATTTCCGACCGATATTGCAATATTTGCTTTGGAATATCTCTTTGGAATGGTAAGGATGATATACTAAAAGAACGCTTATTCGGCCTTTCCGGTCCGGAAGGCAATCATGGCGAAGATGTGAAGGAGTTGTATTATTACCTGGATAATACGCCTTCCCATTCATATATGAAATATCTCTATAAATATCCTCAAAACAAGTTTCCTTATGATCGATTGACCTCTGAAAATAAAAAAAGGGGAAAGAATGACCTGGAATTCGAATTGCTTGATACAGGCATTATGGATAATAATGAATACTTCGATGTTATAACAGAATATGCCAAAGCAGACCATGAAGACATACTTGTTAAAATAACAATTAGCAACAGAAGTGACAAACAGGCTGAACTCCATCTTCTTCCAACATTATGGATGCGTAATTTCTGGAGTTTTCTGGAAATGCCAAAAAAACCTTTAATAGAAAAACAGATTCAGCATAATAATTCTTATGTTTCCATAAGTCATCCGTATGTAGGGGAATATAACTTTTACTTTGAAACAGCATCAGAGTTGCTGTTCACAGAGAATGAAACAAATAATGAAAAAGTTTTCGGAGTCAGCAACGACCACCCTTTTAAAAAGGATTTATTTCATACCGCTGTCATCAATAAAGACTTAACGCTTGCAACACAACATGATAAGGGAACAAAATTTGCACCATTATATGTTTTAAATCTACAAGCCGGAGCAACTGTCTCTGTTAAATTACGGCTTACGAATTCCAATTTAGATTCGCCTTTTGATAATAATTTTGACAATATTTTCCGGCAACGTGAAAGGGAATGTTCACAGTTTTATGAAACGGTTTTTAATAAATCAGACAAGCGATTTGCAAATATTCAAAAACAAGCCTTTGCAGGTCTCTTATGGTCTAAACAATATTATAATTATGATGTGGAAACATGGCTCAAGGGGGATCCGAAGGAGCCTGCCCCCCCTCTGGAACGCCTAAAAGGAAGAAACAGTAATTGGAAAACACTCAGGAACCATGATGTTATTTCTATGCCTGATATTTGGGAATATCCATGGTATGCTGCGTGGGATGTTGTATTTCATTCCATTACTTACGCATTAATTGATCCTGATTTTGCAAAGGAACAACTCTTACTTTTCACTAAAGAGTGGTATATGGCCCCTAATGGGCAGATACCGGCATACGAATGGTCGTTTAGTGATGTAAATCCTCCTGTACAAGCCTGGGCTGCAATGCAGGTTTTTAAAATTGAAAGGAGCAAAAACGGGAAAGGAGATATTAAGTTTTTAAAAAGAATGTTCAATAAACTTGCTCTTAACTTTACATGGTGGGTTAACAGGCTGGATAATTATGAAAATAACGTTTTCGAAGGCGGTTTTCTTGGCTTAGACAACATCGGTGTGTTCGACAGAAGTCATAATATCCCCGGCGAATGGAATTCTGGAACAGGTTGACGGAACCTCCTGGATGGCCATGTATTGTTTAAATATGCTGGAAATGAGCCTGGAAATTGCCATGCAGGATGATACCTATGAGGATATGGCTACTAAATATTTTGGGCATTTTGTGTTTATTGCCGAGGCATTAAATAAAAGAAGCCAGGAATTTGTAGGTACCTGGGATGAAGAAGAAGGTTTTTTTTATGACAAATTGGTACTTCCTGATGGAACCTATTTCCCGATTAAGGTTAGGTCCATTGCAGGTTTATTGTCCCTGGCTGCTGTTCTTTGTATAAAAAAAGAAACGCTTGAACAATTGCCAAAATTCAGAAAAAGTGTTGTGTGGTTTAAGAAATACAGGACGGACAATCTTAAGTATCCTGTGATACACGATTTTGCAGATGGAGATGATCTTCTTTTATCATTGGTACCAAAAGACCGTATGAAAGTATTAATGAAAAGCTTTTTAAACGAAAAAGAATTTCTTGGTTCATACGGGATACGGTCTTTATCAAAAATTCATGAAATTCCATATAATATTTCAATTGACGGGAAAAATTACAGCATTAATTATGAACCTGCAGAATCTACCACTTCGCTTTTTGGAGGAAATTCCAACTGGCGAGGACCCATTTGGATGCCTATTAACTATTTGTTTATCCAGTCATTAAAGGAATATTACTCTTACATTGGTGACTCCTTAAAATTTGAATACCCTACGGGAAGTAATATTTTAATTGATTTGCAACAAATAAGTATTGAAATAAGCAAGAGTCTTATTAAAATTTTCGAAAACAATGCAGATGATAACAAGCCCGTTCATGCTTTGCATGCCAAAAAGTATCAGGACAAATATTTTAAGGATCTTATTTTGTTTTATGAGTATTTTGATGGAGATACGGGGAGGGGTGTAGGTGCTTCTCATCAAACTGGATGGACTGCGTTAATAGCCAATCTGATAGAACAAATACCTTAGGTTAAGAGAAATTTTCACTTATGCATGGCGTAACTAAATAAAGGTGTTACAGGATTTACATCTGACTACAGTTATGTTTATTACTATAAAGGGATACAATGTAATTCCGATGTTTGAATGGAGAAGCTTTGAAATAAGAAATAGTATAATTTATTTTTTTGTGCTAAAATAGATTCTGGTATTGCGGAAATTTTTAAATTTAACCAAACTGAACTTCTATGAAAATCAAACTTTCTGTACTGATAATTTTTATTCTTTTGTGTTCTTTGAGTGGAAAAGCACAGCAAATAACTACAGATACTACCATGCAGTTAATTCCTGCCGGTGATTTCATAATGGGAATAAACGGACAAGGAGATTTTTCGCCGGCCCACCAGGTAAAGATCGATTCGTTTTATATCGATAAATATGAAGTTACAAATGCCGAGTATTTAAAGTTCTGCAAGGCAACCTCTCACACATTGCCTGAGTTCTGGGGTATGGACAGGTACAGAAGCGGACCGGAATTTCCGGATTATCCGGTAACCGGAATAAACTGGTACGATGCTATAAATTATGCAAAATGGGCCGGCAAACGCCTGCCAACGGAAGCAGAATGGGAATATGCTGCCAGGGGAGGCCTTCAGGGTAAAAATTTCCCAAATGGAGACATGCTTGATACTACATAGGCAAATATTACTTTCAAAGGTTTTCGAACAGCACCTAAGCCCGTAGGCAGTTATCCTTCGAATGGTTACGAACTATATGATATGGCAGGTAACGTAACAGAATGGGTTGCCGACTGGTATGGTGGAGATTATTATAAACAAAGTGGTGAAATAAATCCAAAAGGTCCTGAAAAAGGGAGATTTAAAGTGATCAGGGGCGGAGGATGGCATTCGGGTCCTACCTGCAACAGGGTTTATTATCGAAATGCTCTTCCTTCCAATTGGGTGGATTTTAATGTTGGGTTTCGCTGCGTGAGAGATGTGAAAAAATAATAGAGACATACCATTTAAGATAATTATAAATGGTTCAGTCAGAGATGAACCTGCTTTTTAATGTTTTTCCAAATGACTTTTGTATTTTAGCCCCTTCTTTAATTTTTATTATATGTGGAAAATACTTTTTGTACTGGCAGGAGGTGCTCTCGGTTCCGTGTTCCGTTATTCTGTTTCTGGTTTATCTCACAGACTATTCACCGGAGTGTTCCCATATGGTACACTTGTGGTTAACCTTGCAGGATCATTTTTTATAGGTCTGGCTTGGGGATTATTAGAAAACACACATGTTTCCTCTAATTTTCGTTCATTTCTGTTTATCGGAATTTTTGGGGGATTCACTACTTTTTCTTCTTACTCTTTGGAAACGCTGAATTTATTAAGAGACGGTGAAATAAAGATGGGATTGATCAATATATTAGGAAGCAATCTGCTTGGATTGTTATTGGTGTTTCTGGGGTTTATACTTTCAAAATCAATTATTCAAAGTTTTAAATAATTCCTGCATTATGAAACTTCCATCAGAAGGACAATTATTGAGAATATTCATTGGAGAAGACGATACCTATAACGGTACTTCCTTGTATGAGGCCATTGTACTTAAAGCCAGGGAATTAAATCTGGCCGGGTCAACGGTGATTCGTGGAATTATGGGTTTTGGAGCAAACAGTCATCTTCATACAGCCAAAATATTGAGGCTTTCCGAAGATTTACCTTTAATTATTGAAATTGTGGATGCAGAGGAAAAAATTCAGATGATTCTTCCCTTTTTGGACAAGACGGTGAAAGAGGGTTTAATTACACTTGAAAAGGTGAAGATTTTTAAATACAGGCCGCACGATTAAAGACCTATTTCAGGAAAATTATAACCGGATTTGTTTAATGCTAATGAGCTGAAAAGATAAATCCGATAGCGTAATCTGTCTTCTACCGTAGTTCGGGAACATATCTGGATAATTAAATTTACAAACAAACAATCAGGCCGGAACCTCGATGTATACATTGAAAATAAATATGTTCCTATCAGGTTACTTCTTTAGTTTGTGGCGAGGTAGTTCATATGCATTTAAAAAGACTGTTCAGTCATTAGGAATGTTTTTTTTAGGAATGTCCTGTAAAAGTGATTTTTTAAATTCGTCCACATATTCAAGGGCTTCCTGAAAATTGGATACAATTCGGTAAGGTACGGGAGGTATCTTTATCAGAAATATAACCCGTAGTGAAAATTTTGTTACCGGGTGGTTGATAACATAAATCTGGCCGAGGCATTTTTCCTTTATTAAATTTTCATTTTCAGCAATCCATCGGCCCTGAATGGTTCTGAATCTTGATTCCAGAAACCGGGATTCCGAACCATCAATAATCAAAATAAAATCATTTTCCTTTTTGTATAATTTTAGCAGATCATCAAGATATTTCCTGAATTGTTCATCTGTAGGTTCATGGTTATTGAAACGTACTACATATAATTTTTCTTTTTGTTTTATTATTTGGGCGTAGGGCATCGTGATGGCTATTAATTAATTACTTAAGTTACTCATAATTATTAATATTCCTCTCTTTTTATAGTAAAAGCTTTTTATAAATATGTAATTCACGATTTAGGTACTAAACGCCCTGTTTCTTTAAAAAATTCAGACAATAAACAAATTATAGATTGAAGTGGAGTGGGGGTATATTTCCCTGCTTTAATTCGTATTTTTCAGATCGATGTTGGGAATAACCGGTTTTTTTATAAGTTTCTTTTCAGGCATTTTTATTTTATCCACGTGCAATAATATTCTTCTGAAACTGGTCAGGTAGGGATCACCATTATCAGTAACTTCCAGAATGAGATGCAAAGTTTTTCCTAGCGATATAGGAGGTATAAAAATTGATACTTTTGATCTGTCGTATCCGTCAAGAGATACGCAACCGGAAAAATCAGATGGTTCATTGTATAAATACCAATTGAATTGCAGCCGGTTACTGTCGGGATCGAAAGAAGCTGAAGCATCGAATGTGTAAAATTCACCACCTTCCACGCTTTGTTCGATATAATTTTCGGTACTGTCTCCATCCACGATTGCTACCGGATTGTGATTCGCATTTCTGTAACTTTTTATGCACCAGTTGAGACGTGACTGAAAATCTCTTTGGAAAAATGTTCTCCACCTCGATACCGTGTGTCGTTCATTCCAACTTCCGAAATAATAATCCTGGGCATCGGTATAAACTGCATTCTTCCAATTCCGGAAACGGCCGCCATAACCGCCCCATTCCGGGAAATTCGGAAAATTCAGCCCATTAGGAATCAGACCGTCGAATGTGGGTGTAGCCAATTCTTTCATACCTTTTATATCATCGGTGTCATTGGGATACAATGCTCCTAACGGACCATGGCCGGTAGTAATATTTTCATAAACCCATACTGAATGCATTTCTGAAAAATTTCCGGTAAGATATTGTCCAAAGTAACAGGAATATTTTTCTATGGTTCTGTTCTTTGTATTAAGGAAGCCATCGCTGATATAAAAAATATCAGGGAAGTTTTCCATAATCCAGTTTTTGTACCCATCCGGATCACCAATAGCATGTACCCTGATCCGGGAAATTAAAGAATCTACCTGGGCTGCCGTTCGGGTTTCTTTAATTTTATAAAGTGCCTGTGCTAATTCCCTTTGTCCGTCCCAGATGCATATCCAAACTGGCTGAGTGGCATTGTCAACTGTTTTGATAATCCAGTCGGATGCCTCCGAATCGTACCCTTTTCCAATTGCTTTCGAATTTTTGGATCCCTTTTTGACTGCCTCTTTTAAATTGGCAGCCTCGGGAAATCCGGATGCATGTTTGTCCAGATTGCTTTTTACTTTATTGTATGCCTCTATTGTTTTATAAACAGTTTGCAAACCATTTTCACTGTTTCCATTGTCCGTTATACAGATGCCTTTTATATCCAGAACATTGGAGTACAATAAAAGTCTGATAAGACTTTGCTGATCACCCTGCTCTTTATTCATAGAAGTAAGAATTATTATTTTCTGCTTTTTTTGAACAGGAATCTGCTGTGAATAAACAGGGTGGAAAAAGAAGATTTGTGCAATAATCAATAAAAGGAGTGGGATTTTTTTCATTGATACAGGTACTTTTAAAATTTTATATCACCAGGAAAAATTAATGAAAAAGAAAGAGTTATTGAGTATAAAAATTAAAAAAACGGATCATAAGTTCAGAAAGGGTATCTGTTACCAGTGTTTTACTGATAATATCGTCGCAACCTACAACAAAGTATAAATTTTTTTGTGCTTTCATTCACATTATCCGTAAGGAAAATAACCGGAAGATCGGGTTTTGTTTTTTTAATGTATATCATTTTTTTAGATGATGAATATCACCGGTAGAATTAACCTTTTAGTCCAACCATGTCTGTCAGTCTTCGTTAAATATACATATACTCTGGAATAGCAGAAAGACAAAAAGTTTGAACTGAAATTAGAATGTATATGATGGGTTTTTTCAGCTTCCCTAGTTTTAATTAAAAGGGTATTTCAGAAATTAATTGAATTTAATTTTAGTAAAAGCATATGATAATTTCCGAAAATATATCAACACATACAGATGAATTCGATGTTTTTGTTACGTGGAAATACCTGTCAGTTGCAAATTCCATATTAAGAAGTGAAAAAATAAAAGATATTTTAGGAGAAAACTTATTACATCCGACCGAATTCAAGCGGGATCTTCAGTATATCGTAACATCTGATTATGCCGATTTTAAAAGACTTATTCCCGAAAGTTTCATGTTTAATTTATCCGGAAAAGGAAAAAGCGGAGGGGATTTCTTCTGGTATACTATATCGGATGATGCAATTTATTTTGTTGTTGCAGATTGTACCGGTCATGGTTTAGCGGGAACTTTAATGAGCGTATTGGGTTCAACAATTCTTGAACAGGCAATACATTTGGCCTGCCTGAGACATCCGGTTGATATTTTAAATTATACAGACAGGCAACTTAAAAATATACTTTTAAAAATTAATTTGGGGAAAAGAGATATGTGGGGAATGGAATTAGCAATGGTGAAAATTGATTTGAATATCAATCAAGTCACTTATGCCGGGGCTAATCGTCCATTATTTGTTTTTAACAACAACGACTTCCGAATTGTCCGGCCTGTTCGTCGTGGAATTGGATTCAGGTATGATACATCACATCAATTCAGAAGTTATTCGGATAGAATATATCCGGGAACACTGGTTTATCTTTATACAGACGGAGTCGTTAATCAAATGGGAGGCCCAATGAATAAAAAATTAAAAACCATGCGTTTACAGCAAATATTAATGGAAAACCATTACCGATCAATGGAAAATCAGGAAATGGCTTTTAAAAGTACATTTAATGAATGGAAAGGTGATCAAAGGTTAACGGATGATGCTATGTTGCTGGGCATTAAATTGTAAACAAAACTACAGAAACACCGGAGATACTAAAACAGCTTTATCCTTTAACATTATTATAAATTAACTCAGGTTACCTGCTTGATTCTCTGCTTTTATTCATCCTATTAATATTTTTTGGCCGTTTTGCAGAATTGATTTTTTGAACCCAATTCTTCAGGAGAACTTTTTTAATTTGAAAAAAATAGTATCTTCAAACTTTCATTTTCATTATAAATTAAAAACATTGCTATGAAAAAAGTTGCCTTGATTTTTATTTGCGCGACCCTTTTTGCCTGCACTAATCGTGAAACAACAATAAAAAAGGCCGAATCTGTTATAACCAAGGAAGGTTTGGCAAAACAGATTTCCATAATGGCAAGCGATGAATTTATGGGGCGGAAGCCCATGACTGCCGGAGAAGAAAAAAGCATTGACTATATACGTGGTGAATTTCAGAAAATTGGACTTGCACCGGCTTTTGGAGAAAGTTATTTTCAAAAAGTTCCTATGGTGAAAATTAACTATCATCCAACCGATTTAAAGATTATCGCCGGGAAAAAGAATTATACCCTAACACTCAACAAAGATTTTGTGGCATTTAGTAATCAGGTAACCGATAGGATAGAACTTGATCGTTCACAACTGGTTTTTGCAGGATTTGGTATTGTTGCTCCAGAATATCACTGGAACGATTATGCCGGACTGGATGTGAAGGGGAAAACAGTAATTGTTCTGGTTAATGATCCGGGATTTGTAACAAAGGACACTGCCTTGTTTACCGGGAATGCAATGACCTATTATGGAAGGTGGACCTATAAATACGAAGAAGCAGCCCGTCAGGGAGCAGCCGGCATTTTGATCGTACATGAAGATAAGGCAGCTTCTTATCCGTGGAGTGTTGTTGAAACCGGGGCAAATACAACCCATTTGTATATTGACAGGGAAGATAATTACATGAACCGCTGTAAGCTGGAAGGATGGCTTACGAAAGATGCGGCAACTGCATTACTTTCCGATCTCGGAATGAATTATAAGGAATTAAAGGCCGAAGCCAGTAAGCAGGGTTTTAAACCAGTGCTTTTGCCTGCAGAAGTATCTATTACCATGAACAATACTTTTAAAAAATCGTCTTCCAGTAATGTTGGGGCAATGATAAAAGGAACTTCACAACCTGATGAAGCTATCGTATATGTTGCGCATTGGGATCATCTGGGTATTGGCAGACCTGTAAACGGAGATTCTATTTACAACGGGGCGAACGATAACGCTTCGGGAGTAGCCTCCCTGCTCGAAATTGCTAAAGCTTTTTCTTCCATGAAAGAAAAACCACAGCGTTCACTGATCTTTTTGGCCGTCACTGCTGAGGAAGCCGGATTACTGGGCTCGGAATATTATGTAGAGCATCCGGTCATTCCCATGTCGAAAACAGTTGCCAATATAACAATGGACGGCATGGGTTTTTATGGTTATACCAAAGATATACAGATTGTTGGCTATGGATTGTCGGATATGGATGATTATGTAAGGGAGGTAGCAAAAGAACAAAAAAGAATCGTGCTACCAGAAAGCCACCCCGAGAATGGCAGCTTTTTCCGTTCCGATCAGTTATTTTTTGCATTTGCCGGGGTCCCGGTACTTTATCTGAAAAGCGGCGATGAAATTCCGGGCATGGACAAAGAAAAAGCAGCTACAATGATTCAGGAAAATTTTCTGAAAAATTATCATAAACCTACTGACGAGTTTCATCCTGATAAAGATGATTTGTCGGGCGATCTTGCAAATACACGGTTGCTTTTCAGAGTGGGGGCAAAGCTTGCCGAAGGGACTTTTACTCCTGAATGGAAACCCGGTTCTCCTTATCAACGGCATGAGGAAGAATAAATAATTTTAATACAAGCAGAATCAATTATCTTATTTTGTTGTTTATAAGAATTATCCGACTGGTTAATAAAGTCGGGAAATTAATTGTGCTTTGGAAAAAACATGAATTCAAATATTTTCAAACAACGTCCTTATTTTGCAGGTATTATGTCCCTGTTTGCCTTATTTGGGGCATTATTGCTTTCCTATCCGCTATACCGGCAACAAATTTTAAATATTTTCCTGGTATTACCTTTCGATTTAATAATAAGTTACTTGGTTTTTCACCGGCTTTCCCGAAGATTTCGAAAGCGAAAAATGATAATGCAGACCCCTTTCCCCGGGAACTGGCAGAATTTACTTATGAGTAATGTTAATTTTTACCGGAATCTGTCAAAAGAAAAAAAACAGCAATTTGAAAAGGAAATTCAACTTTTCCTGGGTGAGAAAAAAATCACGGGTATCGACACAAATGTTACTGATCAGGATAAAATATTAGTAGCAGCCAGTGCTGTTATTCCGGTTTTCGGATTTCCCCACTGGGAATATTTTAACCTTGACGAAGTGCTTTTGTATCCCAATTCTTTCAATCATCATTTCGATATAACCGGGAACGAACGCAATATACTTGGTATGGTGGGAGACGGTTTTTTAAATCGGAAAATGATTTTGTCAAAACCCGATCTCTATTCCGGTTTTCAACATCCGGAAAACAAAATGAATGTTGGGATTCACGAATTTGCACATTTAATCGATAAATCGGATGGTCTGGTTGACGGTTTGCCAGCGGTGTTTTTAGAACATGAATATGCTTTGCCCTGGATTAAATTAGTACATAGTGAAATGAAAAGAATTCTTAAAAATAAATCGGATATTAATCCATATGGTGCAACTAACGAACAGGAATTTTTTGCTGTTGTAAGCGAATACTTTTTTCAGCGTCCCGATCTTTTGAAAATAAAACATCCTGACTTATATAAATTGTTAAATAAAGTATTTCGACAGGAACCTGATTATAGGTTTAACAGATTAAAAATCGGATCAAAAATGAAAAAAAAGTATATCGACCCACAAAAATAATCTAAAGGACAGGTTTAATTCATTTCACCTGGTAAGGATCACTTAACTTTTTTTGGTTACAAGTAAATCTTTATTATTGATTCCCAAATCAATATCCGGGCAAATTTCATTCATCAACTGAATACTTACATCCGGTTTTAGTAGATGAAAATCTCCGGAAATATCATGGTATGGTAATGAATTGCCTTTAATGCGCAATGTTAACTCATAAGATGTGCCGATGGACAACAACACTTCGGGAAGTGGTGTGTGACTAAAAATAAGTGTATCATTTGGCAGGTTACTTATTGCAGGATTCAATAATGATAAAGGATTTCCAAACTTGTAAGTCAGAAATTGATTTTTTGTGAGTATAAAATGTTTACTGCTATCCTCAGCGATTGAAAAATTCAACTGACCTTTCCTGACCTTAATTCCCAGGTTTACCGAATCCTGATGTACCGTAAAACCGGCATTATAACTTTCAATTTTACCATTTCCTGCATATACAACCATTGGAAAATTAATTTTATTTTGATTGAGAAATGAGGCATCTCCTGTAAGGATTATCTTTGGATGCTTTGGATTGGACTTTCGATCGATAATTATTTCCGATCCCGGATATAATAAGATCATAGAGCTGTCCGGTAGATCAATTTTCCGGATGGAATCTGTTGCTGTAAAAGAAACCAGCGAAGAGGCAGATGAATAGGTATGAACGATTTTACGAAGTAACAGGGTTAATCCGACTACAAAGATCACTAAAACTAGTATAATAGAAAAGTACCTTTTTGGCAGGAGTTTTTTCCTGTACATTTGATAGTTATTCGGTTTCTTCATTTTACAATTGGAATTAATTGGTTCATAAAAATGTTCCTGTCCTGCCTGAATATGAGTATTACAAATAAACCCTGAAATTTTTAAAATTACAAATTTAGATATCGATTGATTGATTTCTTTTACTACAATTGATATTTGGATCTCTTTCAGTTATAAAATGAGTGGCGGATAAAAACCAATATTTTATAATTGCATTATAAAATTCCGGTGACAGGGTTGGAAAATTGATCAGAATATTTATTTTTGTGACAAATATCATGAAATGAAAAAAACTCCGGTTAAAATATTACAATGGTGGTGGCGGCCTTTTTATAGTATAACAGCATGATCTGTCATTGGAAAAATTTAAAAAGAGGCATGCTGTAAAGTGTGCCTCTTTTTTTTAAAACATTTAAACCTTAAATTTTATATTATGAGTCAAACACGAAAAATTTACCTTGATGAGGATGAGATGCCAAAACAATGGTATAATCTGGCTGCCGATTTGAAAGCAGAACCCTTCATGAGTCCCGACGGGCCTGTTCCTCCGGAAGCCTGGGCCCCCGTATTTCCCATGAACCTGGTTGAACAGGAATACAGTACAGAACGATGGATAAATATTCCTGACGAAGTACAGGGATTGTTATCACGCTGGCGTCCTTCACCTTTACATCGTGCATATGCGTTGGAAGAAGCCCTGGGCACACCTGCAAAAATATATTACAAAAATGAAAGTTTGTCCCCTGCCGGAAGTCATAAGCCAAATACAGCAGTTGTTCAGGCCTGGTATAACAAGCAATTCGGTATTGAACGGCTGACTACCGAAACCGGGGCCGGCCAGTGGGGAAGTGCATTGTCCTTTGCCTGTTCACTTGTTGGACTCGAATGTAAAGTATTTATGGTAAGGGTAAGTTTTGACCAGAAACCTTTAAGGAAACTCATGATGCAAACCTGGGGAGGGACCTGTATCGCCAGTCCTAGTAACGAAACACAAGCCGGTCGTGACATTCTTGCCAGGTTTCCTGATACACCCGGAAGTCTTGGGATTGCTATCAGCGAAGCTATCGAAGCTGCTGTAACGGATAAAACCGGTAAAACAAGATATTCACTTGGTTCGGTATTGAACCATGTAATGATGCATCAAACCGTTATTGGTCTTGAAGCTAAAAAGCAACTTGCCAAAGCAGGTATCAAAAAACCGGATATCGTTATTGCATGTGCAGGTGGTGGGAGTAATTTTGCCGGTCTTTCATTTCCTTTTGTATATGATAAAATTAATGGGGCTGATATCGAAATTATACCTGTAGAGCCTTCATCCTGTCCGACCTTGACTCGTGCACCTTATGTTTATGATCACGGCGATACTGCTAAAATGACTCCCCTTGTGGCGATGCATTCACTGGGACATAGTTTTGTTCCTCCTCCTATTCATGCCGGAGGGTTGAGATATCATGGCATGGCGCCCCTGGTCAGTAAAGCAGCGGTAGAAGGTTTAATTAATCCACGTTCTATTCACCAGCTCGAATGTTATAGGGCAGGTGTTTTGTTTGCAAAAACCGAAGGTATTATTCCGGCGCCGGAAACCACGCATGCCATAGCTGCTGCAATTCAGGAAGCTGAAAAAGCAAAAGAAGAAGGAAAAGAAAAAGTGATACTTTTTAATTTCAGTGGCCATGGATTAATGGACTTATTAGGTTATGATAAATACTTCTCCGGAGAACTTTCGGACTATGAGCTTCCCGATGACGTTATTAAGGAAAATCTGGAAGAAATTAAAGGTTATCCTGTTCCGGGAATGGTAAAATAATTTTTTTAAATAAATAGAAAAAGCAAAAACCCCGGATAATTCCGGGGTTTTCTCAAAGTGCAGGTTAAAAACCGGGAGGGATTATCTTACATATTATATGCGCTTTCTCCATGTTCGTAAATATCCAGACCTTCTTCTTCAATTCTTTTCGAAACTCTGAGGCCGTTAAATTTCTTGAGTAATGAAAATAATATAATTGAAGCAACAATTACCCAAACAAAAACGGCTACTACACCTACTGCCTGAACACCCAATTGTTTGAATCCATGTCCGTAAAAAACTCCTGAATCGGTAGCAAATAATCCTACCATCAATGTTCCGAGTGCACCACTGACTCCATGAACAGAAATTGCCCCAACAGGATCGTCAATTTTTAGTTTTCTGTCAATGAATTCGACAGCAAAAACAAGTACAACTCCAGCCACAATACCTATTATTACTGCTCCACCCGGAGAGACAGCCGCACAACCTGCAGTAATTGCTACCAGACCGGCTAGGGCACCATTCAGGGTAAGTGACAGGGTGGGACGTTTATAACGCATCCAGGCCACAAGCATGGCTGCAACCGCTCCGGCAGCAGCTGCCAGGTTGGTGGTGATGAAGATATGTGCAATTGCAATTGCATTGTCAGTTCCCGATGCTGCTAACTGTGATCCGGGATTGAATCCAAACCAACCGAACCAGAGAATAAAAACACCCAATGCTCCATAAGTCAGATTATGTCCCGGAATAGCTTTTGCCTTTCCATTTACATATTTACCAATACGAGGTCCCAACATCATAGCACCAACCAACCCTGCCCAGGCTCCTACTGAATGGACCACAGTTGAACCGGCAAAATCGATAAATCCAAGGTTGCTTAACCAGCCACCGCCCCATACCCAGTGACCAGAAATCGGATAAATTAATAGTGTAATAATTGCGCTATATATAAGATAAGCGTTGAATTTTGTTCGTTCAGCCATGGCTCCCGATACAATGGTAGCAGCCGTGGCAGCAAATACTGTTTGAAACATTAACTTGGTAAGCAATGGCAATCCATCAATTGTATCCGCACTTGTGAAGAAATGAGGCATTCCGATAAATCCGGCAATGTCTCCACCGAACATAAAACTGTAACCAATAATCCAGAATGCAAGCGCACCGATACAAAAGTCCATCAGGTTTTTCATCAGGATATTTGCAGTATTCTTCGTCCGTGTAAATCCTGCTTCAACCAGGGCAAACCCTGCCTGCATGAAGAATACAAGCACTGCTGTAAGTAATACCCAAACGTTGTCAATCGACATACCGAGGGAACTCATGTTTTGAAGTATAGTAGTATTTTCCATTATTTTAAAATTTTTTAATTAGTAAATAGTTACTCTTCGCCCTCTATGTACAACGACTTATCGCCTTTTTCACTGGTACGTATCCGATAGGCGTCATTAATGTCGGACACAAATATTTTTCCATCCCCGATTTCACCGGTTTTGGCAGCATTCAGTATGGCATCGATAGCAGGTTTCAGGTATTTCTCCCTTACATATATCGAAAGCAACATCCTTTCGATAGTTCCTGTATCGTAAACGATCCCCCTGTAAATTCTGCCTTCCCTGGCTTTTCCAACACCACGCACTTCCCAGAAAGTGAAGAATTCAATGCCGGCGTCGTTGAGTGCTTCCTGCACTTCGGGAAATCTTGTTTTACGAATTATAGCTTCAATTTTTTTCATAATAGAAGTTTTTATTTGCGTTAATATTTATACTGGAAATGTAAGTAGTACAGAAACATTTCCTCTGATAAGTTTTTCTGAAATTATCTGTTAAAGAGTAAAGCCTACAACCAGAAATAATTGTTTTTTATCTGGATTTAATATAACCTGTCCGGTTACAGGAACTGAAAATTTGTCGGTAATGTCGATGGTCTTGCTTGTTCCAATCCCTACATTACAAACTTTGAAATCTCCATTCGATGTATGCCATCCATCACCGGCGCCTAAAAAGATGTTGAAATTTTTGAAATCATAGGAGGCCTGGAAATACTTATCTCCACCTGCTGAAGCAGCGCCACCTGCCTTATTTAAAATATAGTTTCCACTTAATGAGAGACCTTTAATGCTATACCCAAGGTTAATTTCGAATGCTTGTGATCCAGCGGAGTCACTTAAATTAAAATAATCTAATCCTGGATAATAATAATCTGTTACACCAAGACTTAGTCCGAAATCAAAATCGTAGGAAACATAAGCGTCGGCTTCAGTGTAACCTGCTGCGTCAAAAGAACCCCAAACACCTATGGTTAGACCACCTGTGGCATAAGAAACGGAAGGTTGAAAAGCTGGGCCCGTTCCGAATTTAGTACCACGCCAGATATAGTTACTGTAAAAATCTGCTCCAACTGAGAAAGGTGAACTTTGAGGCTTCTCATCCTGGGCTTTTAGAAGAGTTGCTGAAAAAATACTAACAGCAATCATGATGAAAAAGAGTCGTCTGAAATTTTTCATGCTTTTAAAATTTTAAATTATTAATTAATTGACGTTACAAATATATAAACATTTTTTTAATACCCCCTAAAAAATGAAACAAAAAATTAAAAAAAAGTATTAATTTAATATTTAACCCCCATTTATAATAGGGTCATATGTAATAAAAAAGATAAAAAATAAGAATTACCCCCTATTTTATTAAAAATTGTAAGTAATATTTCAGTTATTGATTTATTAAATGATCGGATTGGTTATTATTTTAATTTTTTAACTGTTTATCCATTCACATTATAATATGGATTATGATAAATTTTATATACTTAGATAAATTCGTTAAAACTTTTCTTCTTATGGATGGGATATGCTTTAAATTTTTAATTTTATATCCCGGATAAAAGTTTGATTAATAATCTTTCCTTATAATTTTCTGTGATTAACCAATTATAACTGCTATGTTTATTAAAACTGCCATTCTTATTTCTATATTTATCCAGGTTTTTGCTGCTATTCTGGCTATAAACCTTACCAGGGTTACCAAATATAATAAGTCATGGATATTTTTGACTTTGGCATTGTTGTTTATGGCAACTCGACGTGTAATCGAATATTTTCCGTTTATATATAAAGATGTAAGCCACGAAGTTGCTATTATTAACAGTTGGATCGGTGTTGCAACGTCTATTCTTATTACAGCAGGTATTATTTATATAAGGAGGATTTTTAATATGATAAAAATGGCTGAAGCTACTAAACTAGTTGTCGACCGAAAGGTGCTAAGGGCTATAATTCGCACGGAGGAAAGTGAACGGAAAAGATTTGCAAAAGATTTACATGATGGGTTGGGTCCCTTGTTGTCGAATGTTAAAATGTCAATATCAGCTCTCGAAATTTCTGAAAAAGACAAGGAAAACCTGGAAATACTTGTTAATATGAAACATGTAATTAATGAGTCACTTGACAGTATTAAAGAAATATCGAATAATCTGAGTCCACATATACTGGATAATTTCGGACTGACAAGTGCCATCAATTCATTTGCTGATAAGATTAAACGAACCGGGATAATTGATATCGAGATTGATTCGAAAATTCAGTCAACCCGATTTAATAATAATATAGAAATCGTATTTTACCGGGTAATTTGTGAACTTATAACCAATACGGTAAAACATGCCCAGGCTGGTTGTATAAAAATTAAGGTATGGCAAAAATCCGGATTATTGACTGCCGAATATTATGATGATGGTAAAGGACTTGAGTCTGAACGTGAAATTGGCTATTCATCAGGAATGGGATTTTCAAATATGTTATCAAGGATAAAATCCGTAAACGGTAATATTATATTTAAAAGTAAAAAAAACAGTGGTTTCAATGTACTGATCACTTGTCCGTTAAAAACTTAAAACAGGATAAATATGAAATTGATTATTGTAGACGACCATAAATTATTTCGTGACGGACTAAAAATATTGCTTAAACGTTGCTATAATGCAGTATTTGAAATTGAAGAAGCACCGAATGGCGTTGAATTCATAGAAATGATAAAAGTCCAAAAACCCGATCTGGTATTAATGGATATCGATATGCCGCTGATGAACGGAATTGAAGCTACACAGAAAGCGGTGGAAATATATCCTGATTTAAGGATAATTGCACTTACCATGTTTGGCGATGAGGAATATTATTATAAAATGATCGATGCAGGTGCCTGGGGGTTTTTGCTAAAAGATTCTGATATCAATGAAGTTAAAGCGGCCATAGATAATGTTCTGAACGGGAGTAATTATTTCTCGGAAGAGATAATGCTTCAGGTTATCAAAAATATCCGGCCCCGATCGCTGGTAGAAGATAAACACAATCTTCTTTCTGCGCGTGAGATGGAAGTACTGGAACAAATTTGCCTTGGACTTTCCAACCAGGGAATTGCCGGGAAGTTGTGTATCAGTAAACGTACGGTAGATAAACACAGGGCCAACCTGCTGGAGAAAACCAATACTACAAATACTGCCAGCCTTGTAATGTACGCCATAAAACACAATATTGTTAAACTTTAATTTTTTTAATGTTTTGAAGATTCCTCGGATCTGCTTTTTGAAATGTAGAAAAACAATTACTTAAGTTTGGAAACATCTTCCTTAAAGACCGGATGAAATAGAGCAATATCGTCTTCAGTAAGTATAAATACTTATCAGCAATACGTTTTTAAACCCATAGTACTTTTACCGCCAATATTTAAGTTTTTCTGCCAATTGACCTGAAAACGGATAATTGTAAATTTGATTGACATTTCATATTCAATAAACCGGAAATAAACAGGGTATAATTTTACTCTTGGCCGTTTTTTCAGATACTTCGGTAGTATGTTATTCCGGTACTTGCTTAAACAGTAAATGCTTTTTTAAAATGAACTGACTTATGGGTAACTTATTCGACCTGCTTAGGGAAGATATACGGTTTGAGGAAGGGTTGAAAGCCTGCATGAATTGCGGAGTATGTACTGCTATTTGTCCGGCAGCCGAATTTTATAATTACGATCCGCGTTTGATAGTCAACATGGTGCAATCGGGCGACGAGGAACAATTGCGTGAACTTCTGAAAAGCGACACAATCTGGTACTGTGGACAGTGCATGTCTTGCAAAACCCGTTGCCCACGGGGAAATGTTCCCGGATTTATTATCATGGCATTACGGAAAGTATCTCAGGAAGAAGGGTATTTTACCGAATCGGAAAAGGGCCGCCAGCAATTTGCCATCAAACGAACAGTCGGAGAAAATATTCTGAAATACGGGTATTGCATTGTTCCCGGGGAAGTTAATCCCCGGCTTCATCCCGAACAGGGACCTGTGTGGGAATGGATATATAAAAACACCAGGGATATAATAAACCGTCTCGGAGGTAACTACGAGGGTACCGGATCCGGCGTTTTGCGTAAGATCCATGAAGAAACCCTGAAAGAAATCGACCAGATTTTTGAAATCACAGGGGGACATAAGCTATACAATAAAATAGAAATTTATTCAAAGAACAAAGCCAAACAAATGGACCTTGAATTTGGAGAAGGTACAGACAATGAATATTTTATGCATACCTATACACAAAACAACTCTCATCATTCACGATCCGATTAAAATAGTCTTTTATGATTAGTATTAAATTAAATAAATATGAAGATTGACGGAAAAAGACTTCTCTGGAAAGAATACCAGAAAGAAATACCTGATGATAAATACTTTTATGTACGAAGCTGCATCCGGCAAAATTTTTTTCCCGGTTCAGAAACTACTTTTTTGAAGATTCTCAGGGAAGAATTATCCAGGGATATTTTTGAAGATCCGCGTCATACTACCTGCACAGGTATTGGTTATCACAGTGATGTTATTCCTTTTGATACAATAATGACTGTTGTAGCCCGGCATTTTGCTTTGATGTCGGAGGCAGGATATCGTAATATAGTTATCTCATGTGTCACTTCTTTTGGTATATATACTGAGATACTGGAAACATGGAAACATTATCCTGAAATTGAAGCCAGGGTACATGAATATCTTAAAAAAGCCACGGGAAGGGAATTTCTGGTGCCGGAAACCATGGCGCATTCCAGCGATATTATTTTTAAGTTCAGAAATGAAATAGCCTTACGCGCCAAATACCGGCTGGTCGATTGTCATACAGGCAGGCCGCTGCGGGTAGTAGAACACATTGGTTGCCATTACGCCAAGATGTTTCCTTCAAAAGGAGTGGGAGGGGCTGAATTTCCTTATGTGCTTGCCGGTATGATAGAATCGTGGGGAGGGGAAGTGATCGATTATCCCGAACGCAGGCATTGTTGTGGTTTTGGGTTTCGTCAATACCTGGTAATGGCTAACAGAGGCTATTCTGTATCTAATTCAAAGAAGAAATTTGAGTCGATGCAACCGTATGAACCCGATCTTATCGTGGCAAATTGTCCGGGTTGTACCATGTTTATGGACAAATGGCAGTACACTATTGCCGAAATGGAGGGGAAAACTTACGGCTCGCATGGAAAGGGAATACCGGTTCTGACTTATGAAGAGTTGGCCGGTCTGGTGCTGGGTTATAATCCCTGGGACCTGGGATTGCAAATGCACCAGATCGATTCTGAACCATTACTCGATAAAATGGGAATACCTTACGATCCCGATAAAAAATACACAGATATCAATGGCAAACTCATCGGTTCACCACAAAATCTTGTCACTACTTCTACTATTTGAAATTTATGCAAATTATGATTAATAAAAATGTGATCATTATTGGAGCCGGAGTGGCCGGAATGGAGGCTGCTTCAGTTTTATCTGCTACCGGATACGATGTGGTAATAATTGAGAAGGAAAAGGAATCGGGGGGACATGTCAGGCAATGGGCCCACTTATTTCCTACAAGGCGGCCGGCAGATGAAGTGTATTATTCTTTGGAAAAGAAATTAGATCCGAATATTATAATTAAAAAAGGAACAATCATTTCCGGGATTAACCGGTTAACAAAAGGATTTGAAGTGAAATTGCAGGATGGCCTTGCCATTTATGCAGATACAATATTAATCACCACCGGTTTTTCGTTATTTGATGCCCGGAGAAAAGAGGAGTACGGATATGGCATTTACGATAATGTAATTACATCGGCAGAACTTGAAAAACGCTTTAAATCAGGTGAAAGCATAAGAACAGATAAAGGAAGGGTCCCGGCAAAGATTGGCATAGTTCATTGTGTGGGTTCACGTGATGAGAAAATGGGAAATTGTTATTGTTCTGCTGTGTGTTGTATTACAGGAGTAAAACAGGCAATAGAACTCAGGAAAGAACTTCCCGAAACGGAAGTCTTTAATTTTTACATGGATCTTCGCCTGCATGGAAATCATTACGAAGATTTGTACCGTGAAGCACAGGAAAAGTGGGGAATACAATTTATCAGGGGGCGGTTATCCGAAGCAGCAGAAACTCAGGGCGGGGCACTCCGCATTAAAGTGGAAGACACATTGATAGGCAGGCCTCTGGGAATAACTGTAGATATGCTTGTATTACTGGCAGGCATGGAACCCGCTACAGGTACAGAAACTTATCAGTGCGAATGCTGGGGGTTGAGATTAATGAAGACGGATTTTTTAATCCGGCAGATGAACATCTGGAAGCCAACCGCACTAACATTCAGGGAGTATTTGTTGCAGGAACCTGTACCGGGCCGAAATGTATACGGGAGACGCTGGCAGATGCCAGGGCTGCTGCCTGTGAAATTGACAGATATCTGAAAGAACAGTTTTCTGAAAAAAAATATTTAAATACAATTGTACATGAACGGCTGGGGATTTAATATACAAACAGGCAGGCAGATTGACATGGATAAAAATAACCGGTCGATGGCAGTTTACCTGGAAACTAATGAGCCGACTTTCTGGTTATGTATTTCATGTGGAGCCTGCACGGCAACCTGCAGTAGTGGTAATTTCACAGGATTTAATTTCAGGAAACTAACATTGCTGATCCGGCGGGGGGTTGATATAACAGTACCCGCAGAAATAAAACAATGCATGCTGTGTGGTAAATGCCAACTGGTATGTCCGCGTGGTGTCAACACCCGTCATATAATCGATTTGATAAAAACAATTACTGCTAAACCCTTGTATCATGAAATTTGATCCGTTCGTTGTGCCATTTACCCTTGGATTGTTTATACTACTGAGTATCTTCTTTTATAAATTGACAGGCTGGATAAACCGGCTTCCGAAAGCTGATAAAATAAAACTCAGAAGGGGAATGTTTACTGTTAAATCCCTGGTGTCTGTCAGGGAAGTTTTCATGGAAAGTCTGTTACACCGTAAAGTATTCAAGACAAACCTGCTGTTGGGATTTATGCACATGAGCCTTGCATTTGGCTGGTTTTTGCTGATTATATCCGGTAATATTGAATGCCGGTTTCATTCGAATGTTTTAATAAGTCCTCCTTATCTTCCTATATTCTTCAAGTTTTTTATTCCGGAAACTACGGGTGTTCCGTTTCAGTCTGTTTTCGCTTTCCTCATGGATTTTTTTCTGCTTTTTGTGCTCATGGGAGTAATGCTTGCTTTTATAAAACGGGGGTATTCGAAAATGTTCGGAATGAAAAAGACTACACGACTTAAAGTCTTTGATAAACTGGCATTAATGTCCTTATGGCTGATCTTTCCGTTACGGTTATTTGCTGAAAGTTTAACAGCCGGCATATATCACAATGGAAGTTTTCTTACCGGAACTCTGGGTAATATGTTAAGCGGATTTACTTCACTGGAGGTTCCGGCCTATATTGCCTGGTGGGGATATTCTATTTCACTTGCATTGTTTTTTGTTGCTTTGCCATTTTCCCGTTACATGCATATTCCTTCTGAAGTAGTTCTTATATTTTTAAGGAATTATGGCATCCGGACAGGAAGGAATTACACCTCATTTTCAGATATCGAGGTACACTCCTGTTCACGTTGCGGTATATGTCTAGATAGTTGCCAGTTATTATCTGCCGCCAACATTTATCACGGTCAGGCTGTTTCTTTTATTCAATCGGTGCGTAATCATGAGAATGATCTTGGTAAAATTCAGGACTGTCTGATGTGCGGGCGTTGTACAGTAAATTGTCCGGTAGGAATTGATATAAATGCCATCCGTCTTGCCGAACGTAGCCGGATTACCAATGACCGGTCCGATTTTGAAAAAATAAATCCGGGAAAAGTTTACAAAGCTGATGTAATTTATTTTGCAGGATGTATGACACATCTTACGCCGTCTATAAAAAAATCGATGATCAGATTATTTGAAGAAGCGGGAGAAAACTACTGGTTTATGGATAAAGACGGAAGCATTTGTTGCGGACGACCCCAAATACTGGCCGGTAGGACAGATACAGCCCGTAAACTGATGGAACTGAATAAAGACATTATTCGTCGTTCGGGGGCAGGCACACTTGTTACTTCTTGTCCGATTTGTTACAATGTATTCAAAAATGATTATAACCTGAACATTAAAGTTATGCATCACACTGAATACCTGTGGATGCTTTTATATACCGGGAAACTGCGGTTGCAGAAATCAGACAGGCAAGTTGTTTATCATGATCCGTGTGAACTTGGCAGGGGAAACGGAATTTTTCAGGTACCCAGAAATGTTATACGAAATGTGGCGGTATTGAAAAAACTGGAAAAAGAAAAGGAAAAATCACTCTGTTGTGGAGGGAGCCTGGCGAATCTGGTCATTAATAACAATCAGCGAAATTCCATACGTAATGATGCATTAAAAACGTTAACAGCCGGTAATCCCGATAATATTATTACAGCCTGCCCTTTATGTAAAAAAACATTTAGTAACGGAACTTCAACTCCTGTGCTCGATATTGCTGAGTTATTGGTTGAAGCGATCAATAAAAATAAGGAGTATGGCAACCGGAAGGCAAATTCAATGAGTTTTTCGGAAGAACTGGTACTGGCGAATCGATAGGAGATTACTATAGGTAATTCAGCTATTTTCACGTTCTTATTATCTGATATTATTCTTCATTAAAAAATTAAACTGACTACTGGCAACGTATTTATTTTTATTGGAATATGCCTTTCCTCTCATATAAATTCTTGTATATTTGTGGTCAAATTTCCGATTTTCAATATGACACAAGAAATTCAAAGCCTTTTAGAAACAGAAGCCAGGGCCATTGCAAGTATACCGGTAACCGATGCATTTGAGAAAGCAGTCAATCTGATTCATCATGCGGTTCATGTACAGGGTGGTAAAGTTATCGTTAGTGGTATGGGCAAAGCAGGTCAAATTGCCATCAATATTGCCACCACATTTAGTTCCACTGGTACTCCTGCCACTTTTTTGCACCCCAGCGATGCCCAACATGGTGACCTGGGAATTATGCAAAAAAATGATATTCTTATTCTGATTTCCAATTCCGGCAAAACACGTGAAATTATAGACCTAGTTGGTCTTACCCATAAATTGTTTGATCATATTCCGATCATTGTAATTACAGGAAATCCTGATAGCGAACTGGGTCAGATCGCCAATATTGTAATTGGTACCGGAAAACCTGAGGAGGTATGTCCTCTGAAACTTACACCAACCACATCGACAACCACAATGACAGTTATTGGAGATGTTTTAGTAGTATTGATGATGAAAAAGATTAAATTCACAGCAGCCGATTACGCCAAACGTCATCACGGTGGTTATCTGGGTGAAAAATCACGTAACACAATCTTGCCAACCAATAAATGATCAGTATATATGAATTTTGAATGGGGAGACCTGCAAAATGGTTCTGACATTCGGGGTATAGCCCTTCCGGGGGTAAAAGGAGAAAAAGTTAATCTTACAGAGGGAAGGATATATCGTATTGCGCTTGCCTTTAGCCGCTGGCTCGAAGAAAGAAATAAATTTGAGAATGAGAAACCTGTAGTAAGTGTTGGATGTGATTCCCGGATAACCGGACCCACTTTTAAAGATGCTTTTATAAAAGGATTGAAAGAAAGCGGATGTAATGTATATGATTTTGGTATGGCATCTACTCCTGCTATGTTTATGTCTACTGTATTTGAAGGAACCCGTTGTCACGGAGCTGTAATGCTCACAGCCAGTCATTTGCCCTTTAATCGTAATGGCATTAAATTTTTTGTACCGAAAGGCGGTCTGGAAAAATCAGATATTTCAGAGATTCTTAAGCTAGCTGCAGATGCGGGTCTGTTATCTCCTCAATTAAAAGGCTCAGGGAAAAGAATAGATTTTATTTCCATTTATGCCGATCAGCTGGTAAATATGATAAGACAAAATACAGGAACTGGTAAAGATAATCTGCAGCCTCTAAAGGGACATAAAATTCTGGTGGATGCAGGAAATGGAGCGGGAGGTTTTTTTGTTGATAAAATTCTAAAACCACTTGGAGCAGATGTTTCAGGAAGTATATTCCTGGAGCCAAACGGTTATTTTCCAAATCATTCACCAAATCCTGAAGATGAAAAAGCCATGTCTACCCTCAAAAGTGAAGTATTAAAGAATAATGCTAACCTTGGTATTATTTTCGATACCGATGTTGACCGGGCCGCACTTGTCGATCAGGACAGAAAATCATTGCACCGAAACAGGCTTATAGCGATGATGGCAGCAATTGTACTCGAAGAACATCCGGGAACTTATATAGTCACGGATTCGATAACTTCAGAAGGTCTGACAGAATTTATTGAAAATAAATCAGGAGGTCATCACCACCGGTTTAAAAGAGGTTACCGGAATGTAATTAATGAGGCTAAACGATTAAACAATGAAGGGAAGGAGTGCTGGCTGGCTGCTGAAACTTCGGGACATATTGCATTAAAGGAAAATTATTTTCTGGATGACGGGGCGTACCTGATTGCAAAGGTACTTGTAAAATATATTAAGCTTTCACAACAAGGGAAAACGCTTGACAGCTTAATAAAAAATTTGAGTGAACCGTTGGAGTCAAAGGAATTCAGGATAAAATTCATATCAGGTAATTATAAGGAACCTGGTGAAAGGGTAATTCGCGATTTGCATGAATATGCCGGAAAAGTGACGAATTGGGAGGTGGTTGAAAACAATTATGAAGGTGTAAGGGTAACCTGTAAAGGAAATAATGGGAACAGCTGGTTCTTACTGCGGCAATCGCTGCACGATCCGGTACTTCCGTTGAATATTGAGTCTGAAGAATTGGGGGGCATCAGGAAAATCACGGATGAATTGAGTAACTTTTTTCGTTCCTATTTGTTTCTCGAAAGCCCGCCCTGGTCATAATATATATGCATGAAATTCCTTAATTTTGTATGAAATATAGGATTACCTTTATAATTCTTTAATATTTTCAATATATAACAAAATGTTTTTAAGGACATACAGAATAAAAATGGGATTGTATCCATAAACAGACCTGTATTGCGGATTTAAATTAATATAGAATTTGATTAAATAATTTATAATGAGAAAAATATATGCAATCGGAGAAACGGTACTGGATATTTTATTTACTAATAACCAACCTTTCACTGCCAAAGCCGGGGGCGCTTCATTGAACGCGGCAGTTACACTGGGTCGGTTGGGGCTTCCGATTTATTTTATTGGAGAATATGGTTTGGATGAAGTAGGTAATTTTATCGATAATTTTCTAAAAGAGAACAGTGTCTCTACTGAATATGTTTACAGGTATTACGATGGAAAATCATCATTGGCACTTGCATTTTTAAATGAGAATCACGATGCAAGCTATGATTTTTATAAAATTTATCCTGAAAAAAGGTTGAATATTGATTTTCCTGAAATACAACAGGATGATATCGTCCTTTTCGGATCAATGTATGCCATTACCCCGGAAGTTAGAAGTAAATTATTCGGCTTCATCAAACAGGCCAGAAAGAAGAAAGCGATCATAATTTACGACCCGAATTTCAGAAAACATCATTTGCACGAACTTCCCAGTTTAAAGCCAATGATAATGGAGAATTTTTCATACGCTGATATTGTGAGAGGTTCAAACGAGGATTTTTCTTTTATTATGGGTGTCAGGGATGCAGATGAAGCATATGAGCAACTGAAGGATAAAGTATCTAATTTAATCTATACAACAAATCGCAAAGGAGTATATCTGAGGGCGCGTAAGCATTCGCATCAGTACCCGATTAAAAAGATCGATGCTAAAAGTACAATAGGCGCCGGTGACAGTTTTAATGCAGGAATAGCATATTCATTATACACCATGAATATCAGGTACAAGGATCTTAATCATCTTGATGCAGACAGATGGGAAAAGATAATTGAAACAGCTGTCGAATTTGCTTCACATGTTTGCCTCAATTATGATAATTACATTTCAAAGGAGTTTGCTCTGGAATATTTAAAAAGAGTTTAAATTCAGAAGTAAAGCCATATAAATAAAAATATTTTTTAATTTTCTTTTAGAAATCTATTTGCAATTAGATATTTACCTGCCTTGTTATTCGATATATCTATTAATTAACAGATTTTTTAAAAAGCGTATATCTTATTTTACAACAATGTAATAGCTGGGGAAGGAATATCTCAGGACATTTGTAAAAATATAAATTCATGTAATTATTTAGATAATGTTCTTGATAATCTGGTAATTTATAACTAAATTCATTCTTGCTTGCTGGAAGATGAAACTGAGTCCCGTGTAGACCGTTTTTACTTTTTTAAGGCAATTTAGCATGAGAAGTGAAAAACCAATATTACTTGTTGAAGATGATCAGGTTGATGTAATGACAATCGAACGTGCATTAAAACAGGTAAAAGTATTAAATCCTCTTTTTATTACAGGAAACGGGGAGGAAGCACTGGCGCATTTGCAGGACTCTGAGCATCAAAAACCGTGTATTATACTGTTGGACCTGAACATGCCCCGTATGAACGGTCTCGAGTTTCTGGCTATTATTAAAGCAGATGATTTGCTTCGTAAAATACCGGTTATTGTACTTACTACATCAAAATTGGAAAAAGACAGGATAGAAAGTTTCGATTTGGGTGTAGCCGGTTATATGATAAAACCAGTCGATTATCTTCAGTTTGTGGAAGTAGTGAGGACAATTGATCTTTACTGGACATTGAGTCAATTACCTGAATAAGTTTATTATGAATCCGTACAGAATTTTATATGTTGATGATGAGAAGGTTGATCGCATGTTATTCGAGCGGTTCATGAACAATCTGAAGGATCAGTTTCATTGTACACTGGCAGTATCGGTAGGTGATGCCGAGGTTAAACTATCCACTTTAAAATTCGATGCCGTAATCATTGATTACCGTTTGGGTGATGGTACAGCATTCGATTTGTTTGATCAACTGGAAAACATACCTTTTATAATACTTACAGGATTAACTGATCATGAAATTGCCGTGAAGGCAATGAAAGCAGGCGCTTATGATTATATTATGAAAGATTTTGACGGAAATCACCTGAAAACCCTTCCTATTACAGTTAAAAATGCTATTCACCGAAAGCAAAACGAGATAGAGCTCGAAAAATACCGTCATCAGCTTGAGAACCTTGTTAAACAGCGCACATATGCCCTTGAAAAGGAAATTAAGGAACACAAGAAAACGGAAAAAGAATTAAAAATTGCAAAGGAAAAAGCCGAAGAAGCAGACAGGTTGAAATCGGCATTTCTGGCCAGTATATCCCATGAAATCAGAACTCCTCTGAATGGTATTATCGGATTTGCCCAACTTCTTAAACAGGAAGATTACCAACCTGTAGAGAAAGAGCAATTTGTACGGTATATCGACAGGAGTTCCGAGCAACTCATTCATATTATTGATGATCTGATCGATATATCAAAGATTGAAGCAAATCAAATGCAAATAAGACCTGTAAACTGTAATATGAATAGCCTGATCGATGAACTCTATTTTTTTTATGAGACCGATGCAATAAGTAAGGGAAGGGAATACCTTGGATTTAAAAGACACAAAGGTTTGCCTGATGAAAAAAGTATAATTCAGGTAGATGAAAAACGACTTCATCAGATACTGTCAAACCTGATTTCAAATGCTATAAAATTTACCAGGCAAGGCTATGTAAATTTCGGATACAGGTTCATTTCCAAGGAAAAAATCAAGGAAGAAGCGTTTTATCAGAAAATGGAAAAACACAATGAGGATGTCCTTATGGTGTTTGTTGAAGACACAGGTATTGGTATCCCCCCTGAAAGTCTTGATCTGATATTTCAACGTTTTCGCCAGGCAGATGAGAAAGTAATTCAAAACTATGGTGGTACCGGACTTGGATTGAGTATCTCAAAAGCCCTGGCTGAATTATTGGGTGGTACAATCTGGGTGGACAGCGAGCCGGGGAAGGGATCCTCTTTTTATTTCACAGTGCCATATAAACCGGCTTTAGCAGAAAAAAAAACAACTGACGTAAAAAGTAATTTACCTGATGGTATATTGTACAGAATTGGAAGAACAAAACCATACTTGTTGTTGAGGATGATGAATGTAATCGTAAATTGCTGGAGAAGGTTCTGCATAATACAGGTGTAAACCTTATATGGTCTGATTCGGGTAAGAATGCTATTGAAATTTGCAGAAAAAGAAAAGATATCGATATTGTATTAATGGATATTCAGCTTCCTGAAATGGATGGATACGAGGCTACCAGAAAGATCAGGAAAATCAGGAAGGATATCCCGGTAATTGCCCAATCGGCCTATGCCATGAATGAAGACAAAAACAAGGCAATTGAAGCAGGATGTGCCGAATATATTTCCAAACCATTTGGAAGAGAATCTATCATTCGTACTATCAGCAAATATATCTGATCGGATACTGATATATGTTCGATTAGAATGACATTATCTTTTATTTGGTTTTGCAATTGCTAAAGGAATACTGGTATAGTGAAAAAATGCAAGAAAATTATCTGATAAAACTAAGTATCCTTCTTAATATTCACTTCACAGGTAATATTTCCTTTTTTACTAATTCAGCATTATCTGGCCGCCTGTTACCGGAATAGCTTGTCCGGTTTCATATTCCTGGTCAATTACATATAATATAGCTTTCATAATATCCTCTATCCGGCAGGACCGTCCGGCAGGTATCTGTGATTCGTAATAATGCCTCACATCGTCGATAGTTTTGGCGCCGGGGACTTTTCCTGTTTTTAAATATTGCAGGAATAAACCGTTTTTTGGATCGGACCACATAGTTGCCTCAAACAGGTTTCCCGGACAAATAGCATTTACTTTAATACGGCTGGGAATTAATTCCATGGCAAAAGACTGCGTGAGCCCGATAGCTCCGAATTTACTTCCGGTATCTGCAAAGTTCTTACCATTTCCTTTCAGGCCCGATTGTGAATTTATCTGTATAATATCTGAGTAGTAATCACTGCGGTGAGCAGACTGGATCTTCATGATTGTTGAGGCATATTTTACACAATAATAATACGCAGTATAATTCAGTTTTGTAACATGGTCGAAAAGCTCAGGTTCTATTTCATTAATACCTCCTGCCATAATTATTCCGGTATTGACAATAAATAGATCAAGTCCACCGAAATTTTTTACTGTTTCATTTACCAGATTATTTACCGATTCAGGATTACTGACATCGGCAGAAATAAAAATTGCTTTGTTTTCTCTGCCCATACTGTTGAGTTCTTCAGTAATCTTCATCCCCTTTTCTGAATTGTTGTCGGAAAAAACCACGTTGGCATTTTTATTGAAAAATTCTTTACCAATTGCTTCACTAAGTTCCTGGGAAGCGCCCGTAACAATTATTATTTTATTATCAACCAGACTTTCCTTATTGACATTGTTACGATTATTATCAACAGTCATATCTGATTCCAGTTTATCTATATAATCGATCTGATCGCGACTAAGGAATCGGGGGCCTCCAAAGTTTTCGGAATAAAAACTTATTTTCATCAAATCTTCGTAAACATCCAGCGAAATTTGCACTTCATCAGGATTTTCGCCAATGGCTATTAATCCAAGATCCCTGATCATGATCATTTTTGGCAAAAACTCAAATTCTTTTATAAATCGTTCCAGTTGTGATTTGAAACGGTCAATAATTTCTTCTGCGGTTCCTCCCGATTCAATAAATATATATTTCGACTTGCAATGTTTTATTATATCAGGGATAAAGGGAAGGGACACTTTGAAGAACTGGTTGTGGTCGCTATAATAACTGGCAATTAATGTATTATGACGAATGCCTGCAGTTACTATTTTATTTTCGGATAGTAACATGCGGATGGCCGGCAGAACATGAACAGCTTTTTCATGAAGGGGCAGATCTTCTATTAAAAATTCCTCTTTTATTTTTTCCCGGATGGTATTTTCTATTTTATCATAGATTGTTTTTATTTCATCGATTGTTTCTGCTCCAACGAAGATTCCGTGATTTTCAACCAAAATTATTTTTGGTTCCGAGCGTTTTGAAATCCTGTAATTATTTATCTCATTTTCGGCCTTGAGAAATAAGGGATATCCGGGATCACAATATTCCAGATAAATTGCTTCATCATTATTAAATAATTCGTTGAAATGTCGTTTCGAGTTTTTTCCGCACAGGAAACCGTTAATTCTTGTAGGATGAGTATGAACAACAAATGGGAAATCCATCAGGTTATGCAGCAATGTATCGGTAGATGGTAATTTTTCAATATGCTGATCAACAATCGAGGCAATGAGCTTTTGATTTATTATTTTATCTGCATCTGCATCTGCATCTTCCTGGTTTTCGGCTGAAACAGGTGATATCTTATTTAGTTTTTCACGGGAAAGCTTTAAAAATTCTGCGGCAGATATACTCCTTAACTTCTCCCCGCTGGCTTTTATCCACATAAAATCTTTTTCTTTATAGGAGGTATTTCCGCCACCCTCTATCACATACTCTTTCTTATTACCAAAAAACTGAGATATTTCGATCAATTCATTTATTTCTTTTTTCATTTTCTTAATAATAGGGTTTTAAATATTTTCCATTATCATTATTATACCTGTCAATTAACAATTAATGTTCAGAAAGAAAATAATCCAATCGCTGTTTTATTTATAAACAAATCAGAAATACAAATTGTCAGTTGTATAACGAAATTTTATACAAAACATATAAAGGCAACTGAAAAAAATACAATAAGCGCAGGTATTATTTAACATAAAAGGTTTAATTCCTGGCCTAATATTCATGAACATAAGTTTATGGTGAAATCTTGAGATAAGCAGACACCTTATTCTTTTTCATCTTTACCCGAGTATTGGATACCATTGGTTCATTGGTGATTTCAACATCGGGTTTTTTCGTTTTTTTGTAATTCATAATAAAAGGGTTTATATAGTTTACCAGTTTATCGATTCATCAGGAGCTTCCGAAAGATTGGTGCATATCCAGTCGGCTTCTGATAATTCTTTTTTGAGAAATGAGGTTGTCAGTGCTAGGCATTTTGCATTAGCAGCTTTTGCTGCTTTAATTCCGCTTACAGCATCTTCCACAACAAGACATTCGGAAGGATCCAGATTCAATCTGTGAGCTGCTTCTAAATATATATCCGGAAAAGGTTTTTTTCTTTTGATCTCAGATCCATTGATGGTTGCATCAAAAAAAGAGGAGACATTATTTAATTTTCTAAGGTTTACTTTAAGTTTAAATTCATCTGCGCTGGTAGCAATAGCAAGTTTAAGCTTCTTGTCTTTACATTTCTTTATAAAATTTTCTACCCCAGGTAGTAATGTCAAATGTTCTTCCGAAAGGTCATCGTACAGCTCATAGGTTCTGGCTTTATCCCGTTCAATTTGAATAGAATATCCATATTTTTCGGCTACATTCGATAAATAACTGTTTTCTCCGGTTCCTATGTAGGGAAGAAAATCTTCACGGTTTACTTTTACCCCTTTCTCCTCGAACATTTTTTTTGCTGCAAGGAAAATAAGTTCTTCCGAATCGACTAATACTCCATCCATATCAAATAATATACCTTTAATCATTTTCAGGAGTTTTACCCATTAAAACATCGATTGCTTTCAGTTGTTCCCGGGAAAGTGGTTTTATTTCTTTCATTAATTCAGCTACAACCGTCATTTTAGCGCACGACTCCAATACTTCCATACGATCGAAAGCCATTAACATTGTTTCTCCCATGCACAGAATACCGTGGTTTTGCAGCAGAATAACATTGGCATTAGCTGCAACCTTTGCAACTGCTGTTGCCAGTTCGGCAGTTCCCATCAGCGCATAAGGCGCTTTTTCGGGTTTTCCGATTACTGCTCTTGCCTCAGCCGTCAGTGTACAGTCAATATCTTTATCCAGCGCAGTAAATGCCGATGCTATGGGCGGGTGTGCATGAACAATGGCTGTTACTTCCGGTCTTATTTTGAAAATAGCAAGGTGCATTGCGGTTTCCATGCTTACTCTGTACCCTTCCGTTATATTTTCGCCATTCTCAGATAATATGCAAATCTGATTTCCCTTTATTTTTCCTTTATCAGTTCCCGATGGTGTAATAAGTATCCGGCCATTTTCCAGCTTCATGCTGATATTTCCTCCTGAAGCGGTAGTCAGGTTTTTTTTATAAAGCCTGCGCATATAACCGGCAACTTCTTTTTTGTATTTTTTGTATGATTGATCAGACATTGTTATAAATAAGATTATTATTGTTATACCAGGTCAACTACTCCTGATAATATGTGTTTTGGTCAGTAAGAAAAACAAACCTTTTTTTTCATCTGTCAGCCATTTCACAAATTCTTTCACCTCCGGGAGTAATTTATTTTCATGATAAATTACCCCATCCATATCAATAATGAATCCGTTTTTTTGTCTGATAGTCTCAATATGTTTTTTAATCATCCGGATCAGAAATTAATTGTAAGATTACATGACCTAACAAATTTATAAAAATTGAACGGCCTTTAATCGGATTAACGATTAATTGTTAACGTATTTTTATGTCTCTAAAATGTTTAAATTCCAGTTGAAATAAATGCATAGCTGTTATATCCATTTTCTTTTCACAAAATGTTCCTGGAAATTGTGTAAATGGTTTACATATTTTTTAAATTTAATGGATCGAAAACATCATGAATTTTACTAAATTACAGGTTAAAAACGAACCTGAAAATTCATATAATCCGGAAAGTTCGTGGAAGCTTTATATTATTCAAAAGTAAAAGGGAAAATTAAATGTTCGTTATGCCCGCATAATTGTTTGATAAAAGAGGGGACTTCAGGTATTTGCAAGGTAAGGGAAAATGAGGAAGGAACTTTATATGCCCGCAGTTATGGAAATTTATCTGCACTTAATTTCGATCCGATTGAAAAAAAACCACTTTATCATTTTTATCCCGGTTCACAGATTTTATCACTCGGTTCGGTAGGATGCAATATGCGATGCAAATGTTGTCAGAACTGGCAAATCTCACAAGCCAATATGGATGATTTTCCATACGAAAATCACTACACAGTTTCAAAAATTGTGGATATAGCCCGTTCGCGATCCCGGAATATTGGGGTGGCTTACACTTACAACGAGCCTACAGTCTGGTATGAATATGTATTAAATGTTTCAAAAGAAATTCATGATGCAGGCATGAAAAATGTGATGGTCTCGAATGGCTTTATTAACGAGGAGCCTCTCGTTGAATTGTTTAAATACATGGATGCTTTTAATATTGATCTGAAAGCTTTTAATAACCGGTTTTACAAAGATGTGACAGGGGCTGGTTTGGAGCCGGTAAAACATGCACTGAAAGTAATAGCAGGACATAAGAAACATTTGGAAATAACTAACCTGGTAATTCCCACACAAAATGATCAGGAAGAAGAATTCAGGGATATGGTAAGCTGGATTTCCGGTGAGTTGGGTAAAAATACCGTTCTGCATTTGTCACGCTATTACCCCATGTATAAAATGAACATCCCATCGACAGATGCGGATACATTGAGTAAACTATACCAGATTGCCAAAAAGAAATTGAATTATGTTTATGTAGGAAATATCAGCCTTAAAGATTTTCAGAACACCAGGTGTCATAAATGCCGTTCGGTTTTGATTAAAAGAAACGGATACCAAATTGAGACAACGGGTATCAATCAGGAAGGGGAATGTATGAATTGCGGGAACCGTGTGATAATTAACAGTCAATGAAATTCCATTTCTGGTATATTTTTAAAAATATTAAATCTTCTCATAAGGATTTTCTGAAAATTTTTCAGGGATCTTAACTTTAAGCTTATAGATTTCCTATTGCAATTATCCTGACTAATAAAAAAATAAAAGCAGCCTTATGTTCTTGTTTCATAAGGCTGCTTGAATAAACACAATTTGATCTGTAATACCTGGCCTGATAGTTTTATGAGAGTGTTTCTACCTATTTATAAATCCTATATACCGAAAACGTTTGGTCAGGATATTACAGATCATAAAGCCAATTGCTGTCTAATATCCAGGGTTCTGAGAATAATTCCCTTTATTCAGATCGAGGGCTGCCTGCGGAATTGGCCGCAAGATTTTAAAGTTACCGCCGGTACCCAGGAAAGGATCGATTGAGAGATCATACCACTTTTTAATATCTTTATTATAAAGATGAGCCCTTTCCATTAATTTTCCTGTACGTTTCAGATCGAACCATCTGTGGTATTCACCGGCAAGTTCCCTGGCACGTTCATCCAATATAAAATCGATATTCAGATCACTGGCAGTAATTGATAAATCTGCACTCGGATTGGCTGCACGCCTTCTTACTTCGTTAATTCGGTCTACGGCATTTCCCATGCTACCTGCTTTAAAATAAGCCTCTGCGGCGATCAGATATGTTTCACCCAGCCTGGCAAGGAATAAGTCCCTGGTACTGGTTCCGATGTTAGTAGCAAATTCACTTTTCGGATCATCGAATTTCTTAATACCCGGAGTTTGGTTGTCTCTGTTCGATGTCGGAGCAGCTTCCCAGTCCTGGGAATAAGGATAAATTATTGTTGCAGAGCGGTGGGCCGGATCGGCAGCTCTCCAGGCAGCAGTATCGGGAGCCCATTTTGGTGCATAATAATATGCTATGTTTAAATTTGCCCGGTCGGCACTTTTATCATAATAATCGTAATACCGTCCGATGTATTTAGTCCCTTCGAAATCGCCATAAATATTAATCATGAATGTAGCATTGAACCGGGAGTCATCTTCGGTAAACAGATCGAACAGTTCCATGTCAGGACATAAATTATACGATTGCCATGGATACCCATATGCAGCGCCTTCACCTCCGTGGTAAGGGCCAAAGTAACCATTCTGCCAGTTTCCGTGCCAGGTGAGGTTACTTGTCTCTTGTGAAGCTGCAGTAACAGAAGACGGATCATACTGTACAGAAAATACTACTTCTTCATTGAGTTCATTTCCAGGGAAGAACAAGTCCTCAAAAGATATATTAAGGGATTGGCTATTAATAGCTGCATCTGCAAAAGTAGCAGCATCCGTAAAATCCTGAGAGGTTCCGAAACTTTCATAACCTCTAGTCAGATATACTTTGGCAAGATAATGGCGAACAGCTCTTTTATCTACTCTGCCATCATAACTGCCGGTATATTCCGGCACAAGGTCCAATGCGTCTTTCAAATCCTGAATAATAGCCGCATACACTTCTTCTGCCGTATTTCTGTCAAAAGAAGTTTTAGGTGCTTCTATGTAATCATTGCTTATTGCTACACCTCCATATGTTTGTACCAATAGGAAATAGAAATATGCTCTTAAAAATTCAACTTCCCCTTTTCGTTGTGGTAATAAATCGGTTTGTTCTGTTTTATCGTTGTAATACAATGCGGTATTACACATTTGTATGGCATGGTAACAATTGTAATAAAGATTCCTCACAATTGTATCTTCAGGAGTAAGGTTACGATACTGGCTTAATCCTTCGGGTTGAGGATTTCTGCCCTCTACGTATAAATCGGTACCGGCACAAAACATCCAGGGAGCTTTTCCATAAATTATTCTTAACTGTGAATAGCATGTATTTACAAGGGATTCATATCCGCTTTGCGTTAGATAAAACTCTTCAGAAACAACGTTTCCCGGGTTATCCTCTGTAAGGTATTTGTCGCAACTTACAGTGAGAAAACCTAATATTCCTATTATAAATAATAATCTTTTCATTTTTTGCAATTTTAGGTTAAGTTAAAACTTCACATTTACACCAAACTGGTATGTAACCGAACTTACACCTCCGTTGGCATAGGTTGCGTCTGCCCATTCCGGATCAAACCCGTCGTACTTGGTAAATACAAATGGATTCAACACGTTTACATACAATCGCAAGCTGTTCAGAGACATCTTTTTTACCAGTGTATTGTCGAAGGTATAACCCAAAGAAATATTCTTCACTTTCACAAAGGAAGCATCTCTGTAATATCCTACGTCCTGGTAATAAGGTCCCACATTTTTCGGCTGCGGATATTCATTGGATGCATGTGCAGGAGTCATTTCATTTGCCGGCATATAAAAATTAATGTCGAATTTTTGCCTGCCCCTGTCATCAACATTTGCAAAATTCTGATGAAAGTAGCTTAACAGGAAAACACCTTGTTTTGTATACAGTGAACCCGAAAGGTCGAAGTTTTTAAATTGTACTGTTGTCGAAAAACCTCCAATCCAGTCCGGATCAGGAGAGCCAAGTATCATCTTATCTTTACCGGCTTCAATAGCGCCACTGTTGTCGGCGTCTAAAACTTTTGCCTGGCCCGGTAACTGGCCATAAGTAAGAGCCTGGGCCCGTTCAGATTCCTGCCAAATCCCGATCATATTATAGTTATAAATAACATTTACAGGGTTACCAATAAACCAGTTATTACCTATATCATCTACCTTCTCACCATATAATTCAACGATTTCATTTTTATTCTTCGAAAAATTGAAGGAGGTTGTCCAGTTGAAGTTTTTCGAATCTATATTAACTGTTGTCAGAGATAATTCCACACCTTTATTTCTAACAGAACCAACATTATCCCAAATAAGGTTCCAGCCAGATTCGAATGGGAGTTTTCGCTGCATCAGAAGTTTTTCTGATAATTTATTGTAGAAATCGACGGTACCATAAATTCTGCCCTGGATAAATCCAAAATCCAATCCGGCATCCAGTTCATGCGATCTTTCCCAGGTAAGTACTTTATTGGCCAGTCCCGTTGATTCATTTCCGGGCGAGTAAACGCCAAGAAAATCATATTTTCTCACTAATCCGGCATTGGACTGAGTAAGATATGGAGGAATATTATCATTTCCAACAAATCCATAACTGACACGTGCTTTCAGACTTGACAGGAAATCGAGGGATTGCATAAAATCTTCAGCCGATACCCGCCAGGCCAGCGCGAAAGACGGGAAAGAGGTCCATTGATGACCTGCCGCTAATTTTGAGGAACCATCCCATCGATCAGAAATAGTGACCAGGTATTTATCCTTGTAGGCATAATTCAATCTGGTTATTAATGAAACCAGGGTCGTTTTCTGATATAAACTTCCAACACCATCTATGGTTGTTGCTGAACCAAGATTATCAAACTTGGAATCATAGGGTAAATTCTGAACATTTATAAAAGAATTTTCATACCTGGTATAATAAACACTTTGCATCCCCATGAAATTGAAACTATGTCCGTTGAATTCTTTTGTAACATTTAACTGATTATCCCATGTATAATCAAAATATGTTGATTTATTTAAGGACGCTGACGGATCCTTTAAAGTCCTTTGGGACGTATGAGAACCAAAATACTGTCCATTTCTTATATTTTTAATACCTGTGGAAAGAGTGGATTTCAAAGATATCCATTGAACAGGTTTAAATTCCAGGTATATATTGGATAATCCCTGGAATGTATTTGTATTATCATATGCGTCATTTTGATTCCATAAAGGATTAACACTACTGGTAAAACTAATCCCGGCATATTTACCCGGTTGGAAAACCAAGGCTCCTGTTGAATCGTAGGGTGCAAGCAACGGAGCCATTCTATATGCTGTCTGGATTGCCGTTGGGTTACCCATTTCCAATTCTCCGTAAGATAAATTAATATTTATCCCGGAATTCCATTTGTCAGAGATTTTGTTGACAATGCTAGCTTTTAAATTGTATTTTTTATTCCATTCCCTGGTAATGTTTCCCTTTTCATCCTGGTATCCAATCCCGATGATGTAAGATACATCATTTCTTTGTCCGGAAATGGTAAGGAAATGATTTTGTTGATTACCTGTCCGCTGGAATAAAGAAGGCCAGTCGGTATAGTCTTTATTGTCAATACGATCCCTGAGGACAGAACTAGTACTATATTGCGTGGTACTTAATACATCATCTCTGTAATTAGTTGCTCCACTCAGTTCATAACCTGTAACATATGCATCCTGACGATATTCCCACCAGCGATCACCACTCATAAAATCGGGCATTCTGGCAACCTGACGTACTCCATAATACCCGTCATAAGAAATCTCGGCTTTTGATTTAATATCACTGCCTCTTCGTGTAGTAACTATAACTACACCATTTGACCCTCTCGATCCGTAGATTGCTGTCGAAGAGGCGTCTTTCAAAATGTCGATACGTTCGATTTCCTGGGGATTGAGAAAATTTATATTATCAGTAAATATCCCGTCAACAACGTATAGCGGATCCCTGGCTGTTCCTGTAGAAAGTGTGTTGACACCACGGATCTGAATTTTATAGTTTTCTCCTGCACGTCCGGTAGATGCAGAAATGTCAACTCCGGCAGCCTGCCCCTGAACGGCCGACATTGGGCTTGCAGTACCTTTGGATGTTACCATTTCATTGTTCATGCTGCTGACAGAACCTGTGAGGTCGCGTTTTTTAACAGCTCCATAACCTACTACCACAATTTCATCCAATTGCTGAAGATCGGGAGCCAACTTAATATTCACCTCTGTCTGGCTCGAAACTACAACTTCTTCAGATAGATAACCGATGTAACTGAAAACAAGTGTTTCGCCCGGGTTGGCAGCTATCGTATAATTACCTTTCAGATCAGAAACCGTCCCCTTTGTTGTTCCTTTAATCAGAATGTTGACGCTGGGTAATGGGTCCCCGCTCTGAGCATCGGTAATCGTTCCGGAAATCTCATTGGTTTGTTTTTTAGCATTTGGTGTTATTACAATTACATTATTATCCAGGACTTTATAAGTCACTGTACCATCGACTAACAAATCAGTTAATACATCTTTGATGTTTTTATTTTTGACTGTAAGGTCAATTTTTTTGTTTAGATCGACGTAATCATCACTAAAGAAAAACCGAAAGTCACTATGATTTTCGATCATCTTTATTACTTCACGGAGTGTTTTATCTTTTGCAGATAAATTCAGTTTTGTATCCTGCGAGTAAAGCGAAGCAGATACAGGTAGTGTACAAAATAAGGTTAGTAGGATAGCAAATTTCATGATAATTAAGGTTTTGTTGTTGGTGTTAAAAAGCAACAATACAATCCTATTACAAAATTTTTTCATATTTTTGTATTTGAGTGATTAATAATTTTTTTAGTTGGTATTCTATTCCTAGTAGAATATCATTAAAGAAAATAATCCGGAATTGGGGCTTTATTTAAGTCCCAATTCTTTTTGTTATGGGAAATGGTCAATCATGGTTGTCATTTTTTAGTTAGGTTAAACATTTTGGGTTCATTATTTAGTTATAAAGTTTTCTGATAAGCAGATTTATATTTTGCTTTTAATTTAGGATCAATTTTCAGGACTACATTTCCTTTATCAATATCAAATGATAAAGGAATTGTAAGACTCATTATGTTAAAAATCTGTTCGAGGGTTTCATTTTCGATAGTGCCGGAGAACCGGTATTTTTTTAATTCATTATTTGAGAATGAAATATTCACGTTGTATCGTCTTTCCAGCATTACTGCCAGGTTATCCAGTTCCTCTGATTCAACAACCCATCTTTTATCCTTCCAGGAGGTATATAGTACGGTTTTTACATTTATATCATAATCTACCGGTGCAATACTTTTCGGAATGGATTTCATCTTTTCAATTCCTGAATTTTTTAGTTTTTTATTATCGGTTATTTTACTGGAACCTGATCTTTTAACTTGTTTAATATCTTTATAGTAAATAACTTTTTCACGTGGATTCATCTTGATGGAGAAAAGTTTATCATTATAATTTTTCCCCTCAATTTCTACTTTTCCTTCAACCAGAGTAGTTGTAATTTTATTTTCCTCAGGATAAGCTTTAACATTAAATGAAGTGCCAAACGCTTTTACCTGCAACCCGTTTGCATCTACTATAAAAGGTTTTGACGGGTTTGTTTTTACATGAAAATAAGCTTCTCCAATAAGTTTTACATTTCTGCTGGTTTTATTGAAGTCGGTTTTATATATCAGTTTACTTCCTGCATTCAGCCATATATTTGTTCCATCGGGTAAAATAGCCTTTGCGCGCGAACCTTTTGGAGCTTCGTAAAGACATGTGGTAACTTTATTCTGTTCTATAATATTTTTATAAATGAGCAATGTGCTCCCACTTCCGAGGATAAAAACAATTAATATTGCTGCCGCTATTTTTACGAATTGTGGAATTTTGGCCCGATTTTGTGTATAACGGTTTCGTTTAAACCTGTTTTCTTTTTCTATTATTCTTTCATGAATGCTATGAAGTACTTCATCCTCGTTTTTCCCTGGGCGAGACTGCATTTGTGAAGTGGCTATCCAGTTATTCCTCTTATTTTCGAAATATTTCGCATTCTGTTCATTTTCTGATATCCAATTCTTTAATGCAATTTCTTCTTCAGAAGAAGTTTTTCCGAAAAAAAATTGAATTATCAGTTCATCCATTACTGACTTTGAATTTTTTTGTTGAGGCATAGCAATATCTTTCTACACTATAATGACACGAAATGATTTAATTAGGACTACAAAATTTTAAAAATTATAATATTTAAATGCGTTAATTATTATAATGTGCAAATAATGAGCGATCTACTAATTAGTATATTTATCAAGTACAGGTTTTAATTTTTCTATAGCCCGGGAAACCTGGGTTTTGACTGTACTGACAGAGATGTTTAATTTATCGGCTGTTTCGATATAAGTGAATCCCTCAAAACGGCATAACTTAAATACTTCACGACATTGTGAAGGCAATTTACCAATTGCTTCAGTCAATTCCTTTTCCATCTCATCGGTAAGCAATTTTTCAAATATTTCATCATCCGATTTTAAATTCAATAATTCTATACGGAGTTGAATGTCTTCCAATGAAATATGTTTATTTGGAGTAAAATGATCCCTGATGTAATTCAGGCAACGGTTATAGATCATCTTGTACATGTAGGCTTTTAAAGAAGATTTGATCACCAGTTCGGAGCGTTTGAACCATAATTTTACAAAGGTATCCTGAACAATTTCTTCTGCTGCTTCGCTGTTTTTCAGTATATCAACTGCAAATCTGTGCAATCCGGCATAATAACTTTTAAATAATGAATCAAAAGCTTTGATATCATTATGCTTTATTTTAAGAAATAGTTCCTGTTCAGAATAGTTCATCTTTTAAAGCATTAAAAGATTTTATTCCTGCATTTCTGTAAAACCGTATGGATTGTCTGCATTATAAAATTACAGAAATCCGAAGAATTGCAAGAATAAACCTTCCCTGGTTTATTCATTGATTAAAATAAACCTTAGCAACGAAAACTTAATATGAGTTGTCCTTCCTGTAAAACCTAATCAGTCGGGGATCTAAATTGCTGATCTCTTATATATCTCCACAATTATTTAAGAAGGACATATGTTTAGTAGTGTTTATGTGTTTTGATATTAAACACTAAAATAATGAAAAAAACCTGAGACCGACAAATTAATATATACCAATCCTTTTTTTATTTCTTAAATAATTTGAATATGTGCTGTTCATCAGAAGTTATATATTTGAAAATTTTCCTGTAAAACATTTCAAATTATTGAAATGTAAATATTTCAATTTCCATTTTATTCAAGAGAATGAGTACCTGATATTGAAAGGGTATAAAATTAATTACACCGGATATTTTTTGGTTTGAAAGTGGTTGCACCTATTATGAAACTTCAGCATAGAGCAGACAAATCTGCGTTTTTCGATATTATTCAGATTAACTCGAAATCGGGATTAAAAGGGAGTAATAAAAATTTCACCTATGCAGGAGGTAAATTTGGGGGTATTGGACTTACCCAGTCGTTTGCATTGGAATTGATGACTTATAATATTAAAGTAAATTCTATATGTCCGGGAAACTTCTTTGAGGGCCCGTTGTGGTCAGATCCGAAAAAAGGATTGTTTGTTCAGTATCTTCAGACCGGGAAAGTGCCCGGGGCAAAAACCATTGACGATGTAAAATGTTACTACGAAAGCCAGGTGCCGGCAGGAAGGGGGTGTCGGGTGGAAGATGTGATGAGAGCAATTTATTACGTAATTAATCAACAATATGAAACTGACCAGGCTATTCCGGTAACGGGTGGGCAAATTATGCTGAGTTAATATATTAAGTATGCAATACAAGGGGATTATATTCGATTTGGACGGGACTCTTTTTAACTCTATCGATGATATTGCCGACGCGGTGAATACGAATCTCGTAGAGGCGGGATTAAATCCACATCCTGTAGAAAATTATATTGCATGGATTGGTAACGGAGCATACAAATTGGTTGAAAGGGCATTGCCTGAAAAATTTCATAATGAAGAGCAAATACGATTTTATCTGGATAAATTTCTTGAAACATATAATAAAAACTGGAATGTAAAAAGTAAGATTTATGATGGCATTCCGGAAGTGCTGGATTATTTGTCACATGAAGGGATAATGTTGTCAATTCTTTCCAATAAACCACATTTGCTTACATTGAAAATAGCTGATTACTATTTTCAGAAATGGAATTTTAAAAGTGTTTTCGGTCAGCGGGAAGGGATTCCTAAAAAACCCGATCCGCAGGCAGCGATAGAAATAGCTGGCCTATGTGGAATGAAGGTAGATGAATTCATATATGTAGGTGATTCGAAAACCGATATGAAAACTGCTCTTGCTGCAGGTATGTTACCGATAGGGGTTACCTGGGGTTACGGAACAATACAATCAATAAAAGAAGCCGGAGCTACTTATATAATTAAAAATCCGATTGAATTGATTCAATTAGTCCAGTCATTAAAAAATTGATTTTATGAAAACAAAAGCGGTAAGATTGTATGGTGAAAAAGATTTACGCCTGGAAGAATTTGATTTGCCGGATATTAAAGAGGATGAGATCCTGGCACATGTGATGGTTGATAGTTTATGCATGTCATCGTACAAGGCTTCGAATCTGGGTAAAAATCACAAACGGGTACCGGAAAACGTTGCAGAAAACCCGGTAATCATTGGCCACGAATTTTGCGGAGATATTATTGAAGTGGGGACTAAGTGGAAAAATCAATATACAGCAGGGGACAGATTTACAGTGCAGCCTGCCCTGGGCGAACATACACTTGACGCAGCAGGTTATTCATTCCGGTATTTTGGCGGTGATGCTACCTATGTAATTATCCCGGCTATATATATGGAAAATAATTGTATTATTCCATACAATGGCGATGCCTATTTTAAAGGGGCCCTTTCTGAGCCTTATTCTTGTGTGGCAGGCACATTCCATGCGCATTATCACACAAAATTCGGTTCATATGAGCATTTAATGGGTATAAAAGAAGGCGGTAACATGATTATGATGGGTGCTGCCGGACCGATGGGCACTGCTGCTATTGATTATATCCTTCATTGTGAAAGAAAACCCGGTAGGTTAATTGTTACAGATATAGATGACAGAAGACTGGAGCGTATTGCTTCCTTTTTAACAGTGGAGGATGCAGAGCAACACAATGTGGATTTGATATACCTGAATACCGGCAAACTGGAAGATGTGAAAAGTGAGTTGCTAAGTTATACAGCTAATAAAGGATTTGATGATGTATTGGTATTTACACCTGTTAAATCTGTCGTTGAACTGTCCGACAGTATTCTGGCTACCGACGGATGCCTTAATTTTTTTGCCGGACCAGCAGATCCGAACTTCAAAGCTGAATTTAATTTTTTCAATGCGCATTATAATGCCACGCATATTACAGCAACCAATGCAGGCAATACGGACGATATACGGGAGGTGATCCTGATGGCAGAAAAGGAACATATTAATCCTTCCATACTTATTACACATATCGGCGGGCTGAACGCGGTTGCCGAAACAACCCTGAATCTGCCCAAAATTCCGGGTGGCAAAAAACTTATTTACACAAACATAGATCTTCCATTAACAGCCATATCTGAATTTGAACAGAAAGGTCAATCTGACAACTTATTTGCTGAGTTGGATAAAATATGTAAAAAGCATGGATGGATTGTGGTCAGCTGAAGCCGAAACACTTTTATTGAAAAGGGCAAAGAAAATAGGATAATTTTACTTTTCATTATCTGGTTATCTGATAAACATATCCGGTTTCCGATTATTCATTTTGGGACTTTTTTCATAATTTATCCGTGAGGATTTTATAAGAAAATCTGAAAATAGTTTACTTTTGCCGGATATTAATAACTCACGTGTACTAGGAAACCACGTTAAAAACTAGAAGATGAAGAAACAGGTATCACTCACATTTATGCTGGCAGGTATTTTATTCACCACCTGTCTGTTATTAGCCAATATTCTTGCTGTAAAAATTATTAGTATCGGGCCGTGGGCAGCCCCAGCAGGTGTCCTTGTTTTCCCCATTGCTTATATTTTGAATGATGTAATTGCCGAAGTATGGGGTTACCGGAAAGCAAGGCTTATTATCTGGTCGGGTTTTGCGATGAACTTTCTTGCTGTAATCCTCTTCGGAACAGCTATTGCGTTACCGGCGGCATCCTTCTGGTCAGGGCAAAAGGCATTTGCAACCATCATTGGTACTACACCAAGAATAGTGCTGGCGAGTTTAACGGCCTATCTTGCCGGCTCTTTTCTGAATGCTTATGTACTCAGCAGGATGAAAGTTCGTGCAGGAGGCAGGCATTTTCCCGTCCGGGCTATTGTTTCCACACTTTTCGGAGAAAGCGCCGATTCTTTATTGTTTATCACCATTGCTTTTGCCGGCCTTTTTTCTGTCCGGAATATTCTGTTGATGGTAGTAACCCAGGCCCTGTTAAAAACAATATACGAAATTATCGTTCTCCCACTCACTACTTGGGTAGTTAAACGAATCAAGCAGCTTGAAGAAACAGATGTTTTTGATACAGGCATTTCATATAGTCCTTTTCGTATCAACGAAATGTAAACTTTATTTCTATTGCTATGATAAATAAAAATGCACTGGTTATTTTATCCGGAGGACAGGATTCTTCCACGTGTTTGTTCTGGGCTATGCAGAATTTTGAAAAAGTGAGCTCGGTAACTTTTGATTATGGACAGCGTCACCAGAATGAGCTGGAAGCGGCAAAATATATTGCCAAAAAAGTCGGGGTACCTTTTCATTTGCATAAAATCAGTACACTGGCTTCTGTTTCAAAAAATGCCTTAACAGATAGTTCGATAGAAGTAAAAGAAAGTGTAAATACCGGCCAGCCTCCAAATACACTTGTAGAAGGACGCAATATGCTTTTTCTGACTTATGCTGCAATACAAGCCAAACAAACCGGTATGGACAACCTTATTATGGGTGTCAGTCAGACCGACTACAGTGGTTATCCCGACTGCCGCTATGGATTTATTAAATCAGCAAATGCTACCCTTAACCTGGCAATGGATCATGAATTTGCAGTTTATACACCACTCATGTGGAAAAACAAGGCACAAACATGGCAGTTGGCAGCAGAACTGGGAGTACTTGAAATTATAAGGAACAATACAGTAACCTGTTACCATGGGATACCTGGTGACGGATGTGGAAAATGCCCTGCCTGTAAATTACGCAATGCCGGTCTGCAGGAATTCATGGCTGGTATGACAGAATATAAATAATATAAAATATTTCGAAATGGAAAATTTTAAAAATCTGGGTCAGGAATCTGAAATTCATTTTGAATATGATGCTAAATTACTGGAAACCTTTGAAAATAAACATCCGGATCGTGATTACTGGGTGAAATTCAATTGTCCCGAGTTTACAAGCCTTTGCCCTGTGACTGGTCAACCCGATTTTGCAACAATCTATATCAGTTATATACCCCATCTGAAAATGGTGGAAAGTAAGAGTCTGAAACTTTACCTGTTCAGTTTCAGGAACCATGGTGCATTTCACGAAGATTGTGTTAATATTATCATGAATGATCTGATCGGGTTGCTGGATCCCAGGTATATTGAAGTATGGGGGAAATTTTTACCCCGTGGTGGAATTAGCATCGATCCATATTGCAATTACGGAAAACCAGGAACACAATTCGAACAAATAGCCCGCAAAAGACTCGAAGAACACGATCTTTATCCTGAAAAAGTGAATAATCGTTAGTATTTAAATGGGGCTGTTCAAATACTAAATAGCGATATTGTTTTTTAAGTTGATTGTTATGGAATGAATCCTTATTTAGTGCTTGCCCGAAAAGTCCGGTGTCGGATAAGATAATAGAGTTTTTTTGCCGACATTATTTAAACTTTCATACAAGATTACGGGTATTCATTTCACCGTTCATCAACGTATATCTCTTTGAAATTAATTTTAGGAAATTTAAATGTTGATTGTATATAACATAGGATCTGAAAATTATTTATAATCAATATGTTCAATGTTATTATTATTTTATATTTCGATTATATTTTCATTTTACCCCTATAAAGAAAACTTTTTATCATGTATAATGATAAATTTTCTTAATAATTTAGTCCGATTAAATCAGAAGTTGGCTTGAGGAAATTAAGGTTTTGGATAAAAATGAATTAAATATTATTAAAAAGATCCGGTCAGGAGATAAAGCCGTATTTAAAATACTGTTTGAGAATTATTATCAGCGACTTTTCCTTTATGCTATTAGTTATGTTGGGGATAATGCTGCTGCTGAGGATATTGTTCAGGATTTATTTCTTCATTTATGGGAGAAAAGAGAAAGCGTTGATAACATTACTTCCCTTTCTTCATATTTTTTCCGAGCCGTACACAATCGGTGCATACAGTATCTCCGGCATGAAAAAGTTACATTAAAGTATGCGGAAAAGCATCGTTTAAAATTGAAAGAAGCCGAAATACTTTATCATTCTTCAGGTAGTTTTTCTTTCACGGAAATAGACCTTGATGAAATTCAGTTTATCATTGAAAATACCAGAAAAAATCTACCTGAAAAAACACGTGAAATATTCGATCGCAGCAGGGAAAATTTCTTTGGAAACAAGGAAATAGCAAAAGAAATGAATATTAATATTAAGACTGTTGAATATCATATATCAAAAGCTCTTCAATTATTTCGTGAGGCATTGAGTGATTATTTGTTATAGGAAATTTGTGTTATCCGTTAAAATTTAACTGAAATTTAAAAATAATTTTTAGGGTCAGACGGTAATTAAACGTCCTATGTGCTATTAGGGGTTAATAACAGTTAATGAATGAACATATATGGATGAAAAGTTATTGTTTAAGTATTTTTCAGGAGAAGCGTCAAGAAAGGAAATCAAACAACTAAATGCCTGGCTGGATGAAAGTAATGCCAACAGGCAAAGATTTGCCAATCTTAAAAAAGTATATATAGAAACCTCGGTTAATTCAAATCCCAATCAAGATCAGACGTTGAAAGCATATGAAAAATTCCTTTCAAAAACTGATCAGCTTCAAGTAGCTGATAATACAACAGGCAAGGAAAAGAAATTGTTTCTGGGGAGGTTACTTAAATATGCAGCAATTTTCATAATTCTTATCTCAACAGGTTTTTCAGCTTATTTTTTAGGTAAGCGCACTAACTATATAGCAGATAAGAAATATTATGAAATAGATGTTCCTTACGGTGGTAAATCTTCAGTTATTCTCTCAGATGGTACAAAAATATGGCTGAATGCAGGAAGTAAATTGAAATATCCCAGCCGGTTCGATAAAGATAAAAGGGAAGTGTATCTTGATGGGGAAGGATATTTTTCGGTTTCAAAAAATAAGAAAAGGCCATTTATTGTTCATACTTCACATCTTAGTATCCGGGTCTTGGGAACTGTTTTTAATGTAAAATCATATCCTGAAGATAATAAAATAGAAACCACACTGATCGAAGGTAAGATAGAAGTTGAAACCGATAATTCGAACAGACACATTTACCTTAATCCGAACCAGAAACTAACTTATAGTAAGCCCAATACTAAGGTAAGTATAAGTAATACAGGGATTAAAAATATTCCTGTTGCAGAAAGGCAAAAAATTTCTTCGCTTGATTCAATACAGGCAAAACCAATGCAGGACGTAATTATTAAAAAGAATATAAATACCGAACCTGATGTTTCATGGAAAGACGGCAAGCTTATTTTTAAAGGCGAATCGCTCGAAAGCCTTGCTGTAAAACTGGAAAGAAAATATGATATAACTTTTCATTTTGAAAATGAAAAACTTAAGAAATTCACCTATACCGGCACTTTAAATGATTTGCCACTGGAACAGGTACTGAAAGCGATTCAGCTAACGTCGCCTATCAACTATTCCATTCATGAAAAAACTGTTGATTTGTCGCTCAATAAAAAATACAAATCATACTATGATAAAGTTATTAACTAATGTTTAACTAAAACCTTTTTAACTATGACCTGAATAAACCTAAAAAATTGACCGGTAAATGCTGGAACATCTACCGATCATAAGAATTTAATTACAACACTTTCATTATGTTGAACTAAAAATCATTCAAATTTATGAAATTATTTCTTAATCCTTATTCCTTCTTCAAAGGAAAACAACTAAAAAGACTACTCCTAACTATGAAACTATCTGTTTTAATTAGTCTGTTTGCTGTCTTAAACGCGTCAGCAAGTGTTTATTCCCAGAATGAAAAACTGGACATTAATGTTAAAAATGTCCGTATCAGGGAATTACTGCGCCAAATTGAAGAAAAAAGCGAATATGCCTTTTTCTTTAATGATAAATATTCTGAGTTGGAGAAAAAAGTAACGATGTATGCCAAGGATGAAAAACTGGTAGATATTTTAAATCAGTTGTTCGTTAACTCCGATCTGGATTACAAAATTCTTGATAACAATTTTGTAGTAATAATGCCGAAACAGGCTGCTCAGGCTGTCACTGTTTCGGGTGTTATAACTGACGAAAAAGCCAATCCGCTACCGGGGGTGAATATCCTGGAAAAAGGTACAACCAACGGTACGGTAACCGATGTAAATGGTAAATACTCACTTACAGTTGCAGGCCCGCAATCGACATTGGTATTTTCATATGTGGGTTATTTATCCGAAGAAATTCCGGTTGGTGATCAAACAACCATTAATATGAGCCTCACTGAAGATATTACCTCCCTCGAGCAGGTTGTGGTAATAGGTTACGGTGCCCAGAAGAAAAAATTAGTTACCGGTGCTACAGTTTCAGTAAATGGCGATGACATTCAAAAACTCAACACTTCCAATGCTTTGCAAGCTTTGCAGGGACAAGCTGCAGGAGTAAACATTACCTCTACTTCGGGTCAACCTGGTGGTGGTTTTAAAGTAAACATTCGTGGTGTCGGAACCATTGGAAATTCAAATCCGCTTTATGTAGTGGATGGTGTTATCACCAGCGATATTACTTATTTGGACAATTCGGATATTGCTTCGATTGATGTTTTAAAAGATGCCGCATCATGTGCTATTTATGGTATCAATGGGGCAAACGGTGTGGTATTGATTACCACCAGAAGCGGGAGTTCTTCCAATACATCTGGGGGTCAAATTTCATTCGATGGATATTACGGCAATCAAAATATTGGCCGAAAATTACCATTGTTGAATTCAGAACAATACGCTACACTGCAAAATGAGGCTGCAATTAATTCAGGATTGGCTCCTCTTTTCACTCAGGATGAAATTAAGGCATTGGGTACCGGAACGGACTGGTTAAAACAAATGTTTTCGACCAATGTGCCAGTTCAAAATTATAATTTATCTGCTAATGGAGGAACTGAAACTTCATCTTATTCATTGGGGGGATCCTATACTGAACAGGGAGGAATACTTGGCGGTACTGCTCTTTCAGATTATAAGCGATATAATTTTCGTGCAAATACCGACCGGAAATTGTATAACAAGGCATTGACAGTAGGTGAACATCTAACCTTATCTTTTATTGACCAAAAAGGGGTTGCGGATGGAGGATTATATTCCGGAAACGTTTTGGCTGGTGCTATAAGTACAAGTCCGTTATTAGCCATGTACGATTCAACGGGAAACTATTTGAGTAGTCAAAATTCTACAATATATAGAGGAAAACCCTGGAATAATACGGAAGCGAATCCTTATGCGTTGATGCAGTACAATAATCAGAATGATAAGAAGACTCAAAGATTGATTGGCGATGTGTATGCTGAACTTCAGCCCATCAAAAATTTAAAAATAAAATCTACGTTCGGGCTAGATTATTCATCTTCGGCTTATCATAGCTACAGACCAACTTATGACTATTTGTCAATATACGCTTTCAACAAATACGAATCAATTAGTCAGAATAGTTCTCAGGGATATACATGGAACTGGGATAACACAATTAACTACCTGTTTGTAGACAATGGTCACAAATTTGATGTTTTAGCCGGTACTTCAATTCGTAAAAATCAGGGAACATGGCTTTCCGGGAATAATACAGGACCTACTTTATTCAGTTCTTTTGATCGCGGTTATTTAAGTACTTCTACCATAACTTCGGTAACGATGAGTGCTGACACTTCTGCGGCTAACAGGCAGACCGTAACTAATGGAATATCAGCGACCGGAAATGCAAATGCAGTGTATGCTCAATCGTCATTTTTCGGTCGTATAATTTATAACTATAAAGAAAAATATTTAGCTTCGGTTATTTTCCGTGCTGATGGTTCCACTAATTTTGCCAAAGGGCATCAATGGGGATACTTCCCGTCAGTTTCTGCCGGTTGGGTTGTAAGTAGTGAATCTTTTATGGAATCTGCCCATAATTGGCTTGACTTCTTAAAAGTACGTGCATCCTGGGGTCGGAACGGCAATGATGCTATCAAACAATTTAATTACCTTTCATTAATTAGCTTAGCAAACGCACGATATAATTTTGGTTCTGATAACACTACCTTAACGCAGGGTTCATATCCTCAAACAATTGGCGTTGAAAATACGAAATGGGAAACTTCGCAACAAACCGATATTGGTATTGACGCCCGGTTACTAAATAGTAGATTAGCAGTAAATATTGATTTATATAATAAAACAACCAAGGACTGGTTAATTGCAGCACCTTTATTAGCAACTGCAGGTGTATCTAACCCACCGTACATTAATGGTGGAGATGTTACCAATAAAGGGATTGAACTTCAATTATCCTATGATGGAAATATTGGGAATGATTTCACCTATACTGTTTCCGGTTCGTATGCCTATAATAAAAATGTGGTGAATAATATCCCAACAGCTGATGGAATAATTCATGGTGGTACAAACAGTTTATTTGTAAATGGCCCCGAATTTTTCCGTGCTTCTGAAGGAAATCCTATTGGTTATTTCTGGGGTTATAAAACTGCAGGAATCTTCCAAAATGAAGCAGAGGTACTGGCATGGAAAAGTAAAGACGGAACAGTAATTCAGCCAAATGCTCAGCCCGGCGATTTAAAATATGTGGATGTAAATGGAGATGGCAAAATTTCAGCCGATGATAAAACAAATATCGGCGATCCGAATCCGCATCATATATTTGGTTTAACATTTTCATGTAATTATAAAAATTTCGATCTTTCTATTGCAGCCAATGGAGTTGCAGGTAATAAAATTGTTCAGTCTTATCGTAATCCGGGTCAATATGGAAACTGGACCACAGATATTCTGAGCCGCTGGCATGGTGAGGGTACTTCCAATACAATGCCCCGTTTAACTCAAAACAGTTCGAACTGGGTAGAGTTTTCAGATCTCTATGTTCATGATGGAAGTTACTTAAGAATTTCAAATATTCAACTCGGATATGATCTTGGAAGACTTATGAAATTGAAGAATTTGAGCAAGTTCCGCGTCTATATAGCCGCTGAAAACCTGATTACCTTTACCAAATATACCGGAATGGACCCTGAAGTTGGCGCTTCTGCTTATGATGCCAGTGGAGTTTATAGTTTTGGACAGGGTGTTGATAACGGAACTTATCCTCACTCCAGAATTTATATGGCAGGTGTTAATATTACCTTTTAACTGTAAAAAAAATACTTATGAAAAAATATGGAATTATAATTAGTGCACTTATTGCAATGATATCATTTAGTTCGTGTCAAAAATTCCTCACAAGCGAATTAACTGATGCAGTACAGACCAATACCACCTATTATAAAACACCTTCTCAGGCATTTACTGCACTGACAGGATGTTATAATGGATTAAATATAATTTATAATAGTGATGCAATCCCTGCTGAGTTGGAGGTTTTTTCCGATAACAGTTTTGGTGGCACAGGATCTAATGACGGATATGGGTGGGAGATGATAGATGAATTTGATAAAGCAGTTTCACCTTCAGATGCTTCTTTCCATTCTGGTGGGTGGAAGCAGTATTATCAGACCATTTTCCGCTGTAATATGTTACTTCAAAATATAGATCAGGTTACATGGGGCGATAGCACTGCATTGAAGAGACAATATACAGCAGAAGCCAAATTTATTCGTGCTTACTGTTATTTTGATATGGTACGGTTATGGGAGAATGTGCCGTTGCTTACCACACCTACCAATGCCAATGTGCCACAAGCCAATCCGGATTCAACGTATGCACAAATTATGAGTGATTTGCGTTATGCTGCGGATAACCTTCCTTCTAAACCATACACAAGTGTGCCAAGCGGAAGGGTAACCAAATGGGCCGCCGAATCTTTATTAGCCCGTGCTTATCTGTTCTATTCAGGCTATTATGGAAAAGCTACCATTGGCAATGAAACAGCAGCTACTGCTTTGGCTGCCGTAGAAGACGTGATTGCCCATAGCGGACATGCATTGGTAAGTGATTTCACCACTTTGTGGCCGGTAGCTTCCATCAAGAAAAACGTTTCCTATGCAGGTGAAGCAAATCCGGAAGTGGTATTTGCAATCAAGTATTCTTCAACAGACAATTGGTCTGCAGACCAGACAGGTAACCATTGGATGGTAATGGAAGGAATACGTTCGCAAAGCATTTATCCTTACCAATATGGATGGGGTGGATGTACTGTTGATCCTAAACTTTGGAGTGCATTTGCTCCAACTGATTCACGACGTTCTGCTTCAATCCTTTCTGTTGCAGGCGAAAACCTTGATTACACCAAGTCTAGCGATTGTCGTGAATATACAGGATATTTTCTAAAAAAATACGCTTTGCAATGTGATTCGGCCGGGAACTCTGTTGTTTCTAATTTTCAGACTGGTCAAGATCAGGACTATTTCGTCATTCGTTATTCAGATGTTTTGTTGATGGCTGCTGAATTGGGAAGTCCAAATGCTGTAAGTTATTTCAATCAGGTACACCAAAGGGCAGATTCTTCAGCTACTCCTGTTACTTCTGTAACAAAGGCAGATATTCTGGCAGAACGCCGGTTGGAATTTGTGGGTGAAGGTATCCGTTACTGGGATGTATTACGCCAGGGTATTGATGCAGCAGCTTCCACAATTGCTGCAAATACAAGTGTTTCGTACTTCCAGGATGGCACTGCTAATCCACCTGATGCTGCAAAATTAGAGGCAAATATTAAAGCTACGCGTGGTTTTCAGCAAATACCTGACGACCAGATTACCTTATCATCAGGTGTATTAAAACAAAATGCCGGTTGGTAAATTTCTTTTAATAACTAAAAAATACAGATATGAAAAATAAATTTAAAATAATATATGTTTTCTTTGGGATTGCATTGCTTTTTACAGCTTGTACACCCAAAGAATATAATTTGGGGCCTCTAATCAATAAAAGTGCCCTGAAATTTACGATTACTCCGTCAAGTGAAAATCCTAATGATATAGTCCTGGTGAGTTTAACACCCAATCTTACTCCAATGTGGGTTACTCCTAGTGGACAATCTATTCGGGTTATAGATACCATCAATGTCCCTTTTCCCGGAACCTATAAGTTTGTGTATGGCGTGGAAAGTGACGGCGGGTTAGTTCAGGCGGATACAACCGCAGTAACTATAACTACTATTGATCAAAAGACTGTAAGCGACTCAATGTGGATTAACCTTACCGGTGGGTTAGGAAAATCGAAAACATGGTTATATGATTTGGATGCTAACGGTGTAAGCAAATATTTCACGTGTCCGTTTTATTTTGCTGGTACAGGATGGGAATGGGATCCGGCCTGGAAAGATATAGGTTGGTCCGGAGTTGAAGCGGGCGATTATGGTAGCATGACTTTTGATTTGATAAATGCGCCAAATTTTAAGTCGGATAATAAAATGTTCCCTGAGTTGTCAGGAACAGGTACATTTATGTTGTATACAGCTACAAATCAGTTGAAAACTAATGGTGCTCAACTTATACATGACAGAGCAGAAGGGGATAAAGTTGCCAACTGGTATGCCAAAATGACAATCAAAACACTTGATGCCGACCATATGCAGGTTATTGCTGTAATAGATGCTGATAATTGGCTCATCTATAACTATATTTCCAAAGACTACTATGATTCTCATTAATTAACAGGGTTAATAATAGATAAGTGCGAGGCTGATTGGTTCTCTATAGGAGAATACAATCAGCCTTCATTTAAAATATATTTCTCCGAAGCTATCAACTACCAGATTATACTTTACACGAATATACTTTTATGTTGGCAGAATTGAAGTCAACACTAGGTTAACAATGATTTGTTATACCTCTGATTAACACGGTATAGGAAAAACAGGATTAACTTTCTATTGAGTTTAAAAAATAAAATCCGGGAGTGTAAAATGGATTTTGATTGTTTAATTTGATTCCGGTTATTTATCCAGGAGGTCTATCCAGGACTCTTCTTTTCAATGCTTTCACTGCATTTTTCAATCCCTCCATATCCATAAATTAATTACATTAGCTTTTCAATTTTAATAATTTATACTACTATCCAATTTTTAGTTAATACTATGAAAACTATTCGTCTGATTTTAAGTATCTTCTTCCTTCTGTCAGCTTTTCAGTCATTTTCACAACAATCTGCTAACGATAAAAAAATAGAAAAAATAATCGGCAAAATGTCGCTGAAAGAAAAGATCGATTTTATTGGTGGTTACGAGGGGTATAATATCCGTCCCTATCCGGATCTGGGGATTCCAGTGGTAAGAACGGCAGATGGCCCCGTGGGGGTTCGTAATTACGGCCCGTCAACAGCATACCCGGCAGCAATCAACCTGGCTGCTTCCTGGGATACTACTATGGCTGCACGTGTTGGCAGTGCCATCGGACAGGAAGCCAGGGCAAAGAATGTACAGATCATGCTGGGGCCCGGGATGAATATCTGCAGAGCGCCCATGTGCGGACGGAATTTCGAATACCTGGGCGAAGATCCTTTCCTGGCAGGAAAAATGGCGGCAAATTATATAATCGGAGTACAAAATCAGGGAGTGATGGCAACTGCCAAACACTACGATGCCAATTTCCAGGAATACGACCGGTACAATGTTTCTTCCGATATGGATGAACGAACATTGCACGAAATCTACCTGCCTGCCTTTAAGGCCGCTGTCACCGAAGGTAAGGTTGCCTCTGTCATGACCTCCTATAACCTGATAAATGGCGTACATGCTTCCCAAAACAAGCATCTTATCACTGACATAATGAAAAATCAGCTGGGGGTTCAAAGGATTTGTCATGTCCGACTGGGTTTCTGTTTACAACGGGGTGGCCGCTGCCAATGCCGGTCTCGACCTGGAAATGCCTGAAGGAACACATATGTGCGCTGATACATTATTACCGGCAATCAAAAATGGCCTCGTTTCCGAAAAGACCATTGACGACAAGGTAAGAAGAATACTCAGGGAATACCAGCGATTCGGTCTGCTGGATAATCACGACAGCAGCAAAGTAGTACTCGATTCGGCTTCTGTCAGAAAAACAGCAATCGATGAAGCGAGAGATGGTATTGTATTATTGAAAAATGAAAATCACTTTTTACCGCTCGATACATCAAAGATAAAAACCATTGCCCTTATCGGACCGAATGCTTATCCGGCAGTCACCGGCGGGGGTGGAAGTTCGTACGTTCAGCCCCTGCATCCGCTTTCCTTACTGGATGCCGTGAAAAGAATTGCAGGAAATAATATCCGGGTGGAATATGCCCCCGGTGTAAGAGGTGAGGAACAAATGCCCGTGGATTTCTACGATAGCACAGCTTTCTATACTTACGAAGATAGTATGCAGGTTCCCGGAATGTCCGTTGGTTTTTACAATAACCGCAGGCCCGACGGGCATCCCGATTACCAGACGATCTTTGCAAAAGTCAACCACGAATTTCAGGATTCCATACCTGGAATTCCGAAGCGTAATTTTGCGGCTGTTTTCAACGGTTTTATGAGATCCGACACAACCGGTGTATATCGTTTTACCGTTTCCTGCAGTGCCGGTTTCATGCTTTCTGTTAATGACAAACAGGTAACCGGCACCTGGCAGAGTGACAGCGAACAGGTATATTCTGCGCTGGTACCACTCGAAGCCGCAAAAGAAAACAAAATTATCGCTTATCTATTTCCAGCGTGATACTACAGGTGTAATTCGGCTAGCCTATGAAACGCCTGCTCAGAATGAAAAGAAAGAGACGGCTGCACTGCATAAGGCTGTTCAGTTAGCTAACCAGTGCGATCTGACTGTTTTAAGTGTGGGATTCAATAAGGAACTGGAAAAGGAAGGATCGGACAGAACTTTCCAATTGCCGGCAGGAACAGGAAAAGCTTATTCAAAAAATTATTGAAACCGGAAAGGACTTTATTGTGGTGGTGAATGCAGGAGGAAATGTCGACATGAACAACTGGATCGACCAGGCCAAAGGCCTTGTGTATGCCTGGTATCCCGGTCAGGAAGGTTCACTGGCCGTGGCTGAAATACTTTTCGGTATCACCAATCCATCAGGAAAACTGCCGGTAAGCTTTCCCCGGCACTGGAAAGATTATGCCACCTACAACAGTTATTACGATACAAACAATGATAAACACGTGAAATTTACCGAAGGCATTTTCCTGGGATACCGCCACCTCGATGAGGATAATATCGATCCCCTGTTTCCTTTCGGCTTCGGGCTGTCCTATACTACCTTTAAATACAGCGACCTAAAAGTAAGCAAAGAACAACTGTCGGACCCCGATAACGTGGAAGTCAGTCTGAATGTAAAAAATACTGGGGACAAGGACGGTGCCGAAATTGTACAGTTGTATGTAAGCGACCCGGTTTCTGCACTAAAGCGTCCGGTAAAGGAATTAAAGGCATTTTCGAAAGTATGGCTGAAAGCCGGTGAAACCAAAAAGGTAACAATGAAGCTGAACAAGGAAGCATTTCAGTATTACGATCCGGCAAAAAAACAATGGGTGGTCGAACCCGGTGAGTTCGATATCCTTGTCGGCAGTTCCTCACGTGACCTGCGACTGGAACATACGATTACGGTAGTTGATTGATCACGACTTTCAATAGCCCGGGCTTTAAGGCCCGGGCATAAATTGTGTTCGGCTAATAGAATAAGGCTATATAATGAGAACAAAACTCTTTTTCATAATTCTTTGCAATGCCCTGTTAAGTTATGGCCAAAAACCTACGGTCTTTCCTGAAATGAAAGGTATAACAAAGTCAAAAGAAACAGGTTATTATTTATTTGGTAATGAAGATTGTATTCATAAATCCTGTAAGATTTTCTATAACTATAAGTATACCTATATTATCAATGTTTATGACAATATTCAAATCAATGGCAAAGAGTACAGAAAATTTCAATATGGACAAAGTTATAAAAGTACCGACTTTGTGGATGGTTACCTGCGTTATGCAGATAATAAAATTTTTGCCTTATCAGGTTTTTATAATGATAGCATAAACACCAGTCAATGTGCTGGCAGACCTGGACCTTTTCCCAATGAATATGTTTTATTTGATTTTAACAAAAAGAATAAAAAAAGTTGGAATGTATCTAATTTAGGAGGACCAGAATTATGTAATGCAACAATAAAACTTGAAGCTTATTTCTATTCAGAAAAAATCGAAGACACCATATATGTATTTAATGATCGTAGTAGTTTAGAACATTTTATATTTGAAGGCGAAGAACCATCAGATATGGAAACCCGAATTCTGGTAAGTAAAAAATATGGTATCTTACTTGAAGAACAAATACTTGAAAATGTAGATAAAAAGTATTTTTTTTTAGCTTACGGTAAAAGAAGCTACCTGAAAATATGGAAACAACATGTTTTTGAGCCGAACAAATGTAAGCCCATGCATCATCATCATTTCAAGAAAAAAAGAAGTCTTCGGTCAACTCCTTCTTCTTCCCGAACCAGAATAGATGTAGAATGGGAATTTCACTAATTATGGATAAAAAATATAAAAAAAGTATGTTTGGCGGTGGCTTCTCCATATATTCAGATATTGAACTAAGCATTAAACGAAACCGGCACGTGTTCCTGAATCTTAATTCAACAAAATGAGAATATTTATTCTGATATTGTTTTTAACAGTCACGAATGCATCGCTGTTTAGCAGGAGTGCAGACAATTTTCAGGTTTTTGTAAGAAAACATGCGACATTTAACGATCAGCATAATTTATATAATGTTGAAGTTGAAGGGGATTATCTCTATAAAAATAAAATCATTTTTAAGAGAGGTGAGAATAAATTAGACTACAGAAAACTAACCTCTTTGGAGTTAGATTCATTAAAATGTCTTACGCAAAAGATTTTAAATAAGGATTTGCATGAAAATGAAGATCATATAAGGTTTAATCCCCATTATTACTATTCAATTTATTTAAAGAATAAGAACACAGAAAAATCAATAACAATTTTTAGTGATAAAATCTCGATGGAATTTAAGATTTTAATTGATTATGTTGAATACTTATCACTAAAAGGAAAATATAGTTTCATATCACCGGAAATAAATGGATTACAGGATATATCTTTTGGATATTTAATTAATAAACAGGATACATTATTACTCCAGCCATGGTCAGCATTTTCAATTTATAAAGCATTATTTACTGCTAATTATAAAAGGGAGGTAAAATATAAAAGCAATTGTCTTCATTACAAGTATATTATTAATTTTATTTATCCAATAGAATATATTATTTCCCCGGAAGAAAATTCAGAAGAGATGATAAATAGCATTTCTTTTAATCGGAAAAGGATAAGAATTTGTTTAAAATCAGGAGAAATCTATGTTGCACGATTTAAAGAAAAGCCATTTTTACGATTTAAAACTGATTTTCCTTAATTTTCCACCGGTACCCCTTTGTTCGCCAGAGAGTCGAGTCCGCTTCTTTCGTTCGGCGGAGGCTCCAGCCTCTGTCGCGTATATCAAAGAAGGTTCTGCCTGCATTCAACAGCCTTGCCTTAACATTCGAGTAACAATTGTAAGTCCGGAAAATGTCCCTGTAATAAAGAAGAATCCAATTGTAATCCAGAAAAACGGAATTGTAGGTATGAGAAATGCAAATGCTATATCGGAAATTCAAAATGTAAACCGGCAAAATGTAATTGTAAGATAGAAAAATGCAATTGTAAGATAGAAAAATACAATTGTATGACGGGAAAATGCAATTGTAATGATGGAAAATAAATTGTATGACGAGTGAAAAATGCAATTGTAACGATGGAAAATGCAATTGTAACGATGAAAAATGCAATTGTAACGATGAAAAATGCAATTGTAAGCCGTAGGAATAGAGATGTAATAGAAGAGAATACAAATGTATTCTGAAGGAACCGGGATGTAATTGGAAGATACAGGCATGTGAGAGTGTATAATAGATTGTGTAAACGGAGATAAGGGTGTCTGAGATCTGCATAATTCCTTGTGTTCGTCGGAGGCTCCAGCCTCCGACGAATATATGAAAGCAGGTTCTACCTGTAGCCGGGTATTGTTAATCAAAAATCAATTTATAAAAAACCAGGCAGATTGCCCTTTTTGGCAAATCTGTGTAATTCCTAAATTACCGAGGCCCTTCAAAAGCCAAAGCCTTTCAATTGCCACAACCATTTCAATTGCCACGACCATTCAATTGCCACGGCCATTCAATTGCCACGGCCTTTAGGCCGTGGGATAAAAATCTTCATCTCAGCGGCCTTAAGCCCATGATAAAAATCATCCACATTTTATAAATTCTCCCTTGCAAATAAAAAACAGTCTGTCTATATTTACTTTTCTTAACAACGAGTAAAACCTTAGCCTTCCTGTCAGTATGACAAAACACATGTGATAGAATGATTTTAAGTAGTAAATTGTTCTTCTTAGTTCTAATTATTTAAAAATTATTTAATCAAATGAAACGACTTCTATTATTAGTTTTTTTGGTTGTGGGAGCTACAATGCTATCCTACAGTCAGGAAGAAATGCGCCTGTTAAGGTTTCCGGCGATTTATGGCAACCAGATTGTCTTCTCGTATGCCGGCGATTTGTACACCGTTGATGCCGCCGGAGGGCTGGCCCGCCGGTTAACCAATAACGTGGGTTATGAAATGTTTGCCCGTTTTTCTCCCGATGGTAAAGAGATTGCCTTTACCGGTCAGTACGACGGGAATACAGAGGTTTATACTATCCCGTCTGAAGGTGGTGTGCCCAAACGTGTTACATACACCGCCACACTAACCAGGGATGATGTAGCCGACCGTATGGGGCCCAACAATATTGTAATGGGCTGGAATCCGGATGGCAAACAGATCATCTTTCGTTCCCGCAAACAATCCTTTAATTCGTTTATCGGCCAGTTATTCAATGTTTCGGTCGATGGCGGGATTTCAACCGAAGTGCCGTTGGCAACCGGTGGTTTTTGCTCTTATTCACCCGATGGTTCAAAGCTTGCATTTAACCGCATATTCCGTGAATTCCGTACCTGGAAACGTTACATGGGTGGCATGGCCGACGATATCTGGATTTATGACTTCAACACCAAAACCACCAGTAAAATAACCGATGATCCACATCAGGATATCATTCCCATGTGGCACGGTGACGATATTTATTTCCTTTCAGACCGTACACAAACCATGAACCTGTTTGTATACAATACAAAGACGAAGGAAACAACACAATTAACCAAATTTACCGATTACGATATTAAATTCCCGTCCATTGGCAAAAATGCGATCGTATTTGAAAATGCCGGATACATCTACCGTTTTGATCTGGCAACAAAAAAATACAATATTGTACATATTAAAATTGCCAACGACCAGGAATTCAGCCGCAGCAGTTGGGAAGATGCTTCCAAGCTTATCGGTGCAGGCGATGTTTCTCCCCATGGTGAACGGGCTGTCCTGAGTGCACGAGGTGATATTTTCACACTTCCTGCAAAGAAAGGAATTACTAAAAACCTTACTAATACTTCCGGAGTTCACGAAAGAGATGCCGTATGGTCACCCGACGGAAAATATATAGCTTATATCTCCGATAAAAGTGGTGAGTTTGAAATATATACTCAGGTTCAGGATGGCAGCCAGCCGGCTCTTCAGCTTACTACCAATGCCGATAGTTACAAATACAGTGTAGTCTGGTCGCCCGATAGTAAGAAATTGCTCTGGAGTGATAATAAATTACGGTTACGTATGATAGATGTTCAAACTAAACAAGTAACCGAAGTGGCTACCTGCAAATATGGTGAGTTTGGAGATTATAACTTTTCCCCCGACAGTAAATGGATCACTTATGATGCCCCCATTGCCAACCAGTTCGAAATGGTTTTCCTCTATAACGTTGGAACTGGAAAAACTACGCGGGTTACCAGCGACTGGTTCTCGGCTGACAGTCCCTCTTTCTCCGATGACGGGAAATACCTTTTCTTTAATTCCGACCGCGATTTTAATCCTATATACAGCTATGTGGAGTGGAATTATGCTTATAACAACATGGGTGGTATCTACCTGGTTACCCTGGCACAGGATACCCCATCGCCATTTGCTCCCGAAAATGATGTGGTAAAACCTGCTGAAGAAAAACCGGCAGCTACAAGTGATAAAGATAAAAAGAAAGAAAAAGCCAAAGAACCTGAAAAAGCGCCGGAAAGTGTTACCGTGAAGATCGACACGACAGATTTACGTGACAGGATTATTGCTGTTCCGGTTGAACCGGGAAATTACGGAAATATCACCTGTATTGGTAATTCGGTATATTATAATGACTATAATGCCAAAACACGGGAATATAGCCTGAAAGTTTATGACCTGAAAGAGAAAAAAGAAACGGATCTCGGACAAGGTCTCCGGTATACCGTATCTGCCGATAAGAAAAAGATGCTGGTTGCCAAAGGAAAAGAAATGGCTATCATTGACCTTCCCAAATCAAAGGTGGATATGTCAGATAAACTCGATCTTTCTCATATGAAGGTCTTTGTTGATTTTCATAAAGAGTGGAAACAGATCTTTGATGAGAGCTGGCGCCAGATGCGCGATTTCTTTTACATGCCTACCATGCATGGCCTCAATTGGAAAGCCGTTCACGATAAATATGCTGTTCTGGTACCTTATGTTAATCAACGTGACGATTTAACCTATCTGATTGGTGAAATGATTGGTGAACTGAGTATCGGACATGCTTATGTTGAGAGCGGAGATAAAGCGAAACCGGAACGTATTCCTACCGGTTTATTGGGTGCTCAATTAAACCGCGATGCATCGGGATATTATAAGGTGGATCATATTCTGAAAGGAGCTAACTGGAGTAAAGCATTACGTTCACCGCTTACAGAAATAGGTGTGAATGTAAAAGAAGGTGATTACATTCTGGCAGTGGACGGAAATTCCACGAAGGATATGAATAATATTTACGAATCGCTGGTAGGGAAAGCCAATATCGAAGTGGAACTTACCGTAAACGATAAGCCGACCATGACCGGTTCACGCAAAGTAATCGTTGTTCCGCTTGCGGATGAGGCATCCTTGTATTATTACCAATGGGTAGAAGGTAATATCAAAAAAGTAAGTGATGCCACCGACGGACAGGTTGGTTATATCCATATTCCGGACATGGGTCCCGAAGGTTTGAATGAATTTGTAGAGCATTTCTATCCCCAGTTGGATAAAAAAGCGCTGATTATTGATGACCGCGGTAATGGAGGCGGAAATGTTTCACCCATGATCATTGAAAGGCTGCGCCGGGTAGTTACACATGCCAACATGCGGCGTAATGTTTCGGTTCCCACCCAAACACCACGGCAAATGATGCTCGGCCCCAAAGTGTTGTTGATTAACTATGCTTCAGCTTCCGATGGAGACTTGTTTGCATACTCATTTAAGAAACATAAGATTGGAACAGTTATCGGTACACGTACCTGGGGCGGAGTTGTCGGTATAAGAGGTTCGTTACCTTTTATTGATGGCGCCGATCTGCGCAAACCGGAGTTTGCTTCTTATTCTTCCGATTCAAGTGCCTGGATCATTGAAGGACATGGTGTCGAGCCTGATATCACTGTTGTAAACGATCCTGCCAAACAATTTGCAGGCGATGATCAACAACTTAATAAAGCAATTGAGGTTATAAAAGAACAACTAAAGAATTACAAACCGATGCCGCCGATCCCGGCTCCACCGGATAAAAGCAAAAAACCGGTTCAGTAAGATCTGTTTTGGTTTTTAGTGTATATAGTTAATAATTGATTGTCGAAGGGTTTGAATTGGTCAAACCCTTCGGCTTTTTTTTAAAGAATAGGAATTAATTCTTATTTTCATAAACAATAAATCACATTAAAAATTTGTAATAGTGTATAACAAAAATGATTTGTTGTAAGGAGGTATTGTATATTTTTTTAATTTAGATCACCGTTTCCGGCTAAAGTTTCACAGTCAAAAATAAATAAGGATTACGAAATGAAAAAAAACAGCATTTCTCTTGTAATTTTAACCTTGTTAATAATAACAGGATGTTCACGTACCAAAATAAAAGATTACTGGGAAGACCCTTCCGTGATTGGTATCAATAAGTTACCGGCACATGCCACTATGATGTCCTATCCAACCGAACAAATGGCATTAAAAGGTGACCGGAAAGAATCACCCCGTTACCTTAACCTCGATGGTAACTGGAAATTCAAATTTTCCAATAATCCTGAAGAAGCCCCTAAAAGATTTTTTCTGAAAAATTACAGCACTTCATCCTGGGACGACATAGATGTTCCCTCCAACTGGGAAATGCGTGGTTACGGTAATCCTATCTACACCAATATTACCTACCCTTTCCTGCCAGCTGACCAGCAATCGTTATCGTGGGCCAGGTATGGTAACTGGTATAATAAAGTTCGTCCTCCCTTTATACCACACGACGTAAACGATGTGGGTTGTTACCGCAGAGATTTTACTATTCCTGATGGATGGAAAGATTCCCGGGTTATTATTCATTTCGGCGGGGTCAGTTCAGCCATGTATCTCTGGATCAACGGTAAGTTTGTGGGATACAGCCAGGGAAGCCGCTTGCCGGCTGAATTCGATATCACCAACTACCTGAAAGGCGGTGATAATTCAGTTTCGGTAAAAGTTTACAGATGGTGTGATGGCAGTTATCTCGAGGATCAGGATCACTGGAGAATGAGTGGAATTTACCGGGACGTATATCTTACTTCCGAACCAGCTATCGATATTTCCGATTTTACCGTCCGGACAATTCTTGATGATAAGTATGAAAATGCCCTATTGCAGATCCGGCCTAAGATTGCTTATCACAAATCGGAAGATTTAAGCAAATGGATGCTGGAAGCCAGTCTTTACAATGAGAAAGACAGCGCTGTTTTTAATAAACCATTATCCATCAGGGTATATGATATTATTAATGAAAAAATCGGTATGCATAGCCCCCTGAATTACCACCTGATGGAAGCTAATGTGGAGAATCCGGTAAAATGGTCAGCTGAGGATCCGTATTTATATACACTGGTTTTAAGCCTGAAGGACAGCACTGGAAACCTTGTTGATGCAAAAAGTTGTAAAGTGGGGTTCCGGTCAGTAGAATCGAAAGACGGTCAGCTGTTTGTTAATGGGAAGTCCATTAAACTTTTTGGTGTCAACAGGCACGAGCATGATGAAAAAGAAGGAAAGGCTGTTACTTACAAAGATATGCTGGAAGACATCAGATTATTAAAACAGTTTAATTTCAATGCAGTCAGAACCTGTCATTATCCCGATAATCCTGTATGGTACGATCTGTGTGATAAGTATGGCATTTATCTGATCGATGAAGCGAATATAGAAACACACGATTTAGGAGGTGCAATCACTAACGATCCGACCTTTGCAAATGCCATGCTCGACCGTGGAATCCGTATGGTGGAAAGGGATAAGAATCACCCTTCCGTTATATTCTGGTCGTTGGGAAATGAAGCAGGTTTCGGGCCTAATCATGCAGCTTTGGCAGGATGGATTCATGAGTTCGATCCTACGCGATTGGTTCATTACGAGGGGGCACAGGGAACGCCACGTGATCCGGAGTGGGTCGATATGCGCAGCCGCATGTATCCTTCACCGGATGAACTGCTGAAACTGGCACAGGACAACCGGGATGACCGTCCTATTGTAATGTGCGAGTATGCACATTCTATGGGAAATTCAACAGGAAACCTGGTGGATTACTGGAATATTATTCGAAGCGAGAAACGTCTGATAGGCGGATTTATATGGGATTGGATCGATCAGGGTTTGCTTCAGAAGCCATCGGGCAATGGCCTGAAATCATGGGCTTATGGGGGCGATTTTAATGAACCTCATAATGACGGTAATTTCTGTCTCAATGGTTTGGTGAACCCCGACCGGACTCCTCATCCGGCTTTGTGGGAATGTAAAAAGGTTTTTCAACCGGTGGATATAACTTCATCTTATCCTACCGCTGGATATTTCAGAATTGAGAACAGGTATGATTTCACGAACCTGAATACTTTGCAGGGAAAATGGTCGATGGCTGAAAATGGCAAGGAAATACAAAGCGGTAAATTGGATATTATCGATCTCGAACCGGGGAAAGCTACAACAGTTAAAATACCTTTTAACAAGCCGGAAATTGAACCGGGAAGTGAATATACTTTTAAAATAAGTTTTGACACGCGGGACAGCACTGGAATGGTCGAAGCAGGGCACGAAGTTGCCTGGGAACAGTTTGTGCTTCCGTATTATGTTCCAAGAGCCCGGTCGGTTGATCTGAAAACTCTTCCCGAAATGAGTTATACCGACACTCTCGGAAGTATAACTGTAACCGGTGATAATTTTAGTGTTGTGATTAATAAAAAGTCCGGTTTACTGGCTTCTTATAAGTTTAACAATATCCAATTGCTGAAAAAGCCATTGCGACCTAATTTCTGGCGCCCGCCAACAGATAACGATCTGAGAAATGATTCCACAGCTCCGCGTTTTTCTCAGGCAATTTGGAAGGATGCACCGGATTATATGAGCGTTAAGAATATTACGGTGGATCAGGTAAAACCGCAAAAGATAGCTGTTACTGTTTCTGCACGACTTGATTCAGCGAATTCAGATTATAATATTACCTATGTTATTTATGGCTCCGGTGAAACTGAAATTACTTCAGAACTATTACCCGGTAAAGGCTTACCTGATTTGGTTAGAATGGGAATGCAAACAGCTATACAGGGAAGTTATTCTACAATAACATGGTATGGGAAAGGCCCCCATGGAAATTATTGGGACAGAAATACAGGTTCGCCCATCGGCTTATATTCTATGCCAATCGACGAACAGATATTTCAATATCCGCAGCCACAGGAAAATGGTAATAAAACCGATGTCAGGTGGATAGCGCTTACCGATCAGCAAGGAAACGGGTTACTTGTGGTTGGGCAGCCATTGATTTATGCAAGTGCATGGCCTTATACACAGGAAGACCTCGACAAAGCCACGCATCTTAACGAGTTGAATAAAGAAAGTTTCATCACGTTAAATATTGATTACAAACAGATGGGACTTGGCGGGGATGATAGCTGGAGCGCGAATTCCCAACCACTGCCACAATACAGGTTGCCGGCCCAGGATTATACCTATTCATTCCGGTTGGTACCATTAAAGAATGATAAAGACAATCTTCAGGAGTTAGCTGTCAGGGTCTTACCCTGATGCTGATTTCAAAAATTGACTTTTCTACATATTTATATAAAATATATTTCATAATTTCGTACCGGTTGTAAATACGACTGATATTTAACAGAATAAAAAGTAAAATAGCCCCGAGCCTTTGGTTCTAAACGTAAAAACGCACGAGCCCCTGGCCTTTAGGTGTAACCGGAAACAGTTATGCCTCCCGAAGATAATCAGGTAATCTGAATTGGAAAGGGGCATGCCGGAATCTGAAATGGATGGATTTTGCATGCTCGTTTCTTGGGGGACGGGCATTTTCATTATCATTAATTATGGAATTGTATTTCCGGTATGAATAATCTGACAGGTATAATACTGGCTGGAGGTAAAAGCAGCAGGATGGGAAAGGATAAAGGCCTGGTAAAATATGCTGGTAAAGCAATGGTTGAATATTCATTGGAAATTTGCCGGCAACTATGTAATGAGATTCTCATCAGTACAGCTAATCCGGATTATGCTGTCTTTGGCTACCCTTTGATAGAAGATGAGATACAGGATATTGGCCCGATAGGAGGTATTTACGCCGCATTAAAACGGGCTGGCAACAGTCTGACTATTATTCTTCCCTGTGACACTCCTTTTTTAAAAAAAGAATTGTTTGAATTATTGGTTGATAAAGCAAAGGAAGCAGATATAGTAGTTCCCTATACAGAAGAATTAAATATGGAACCCTTATGTGCCTGCTATTCCAAAACACTGTTGCCACTTATGGAAAAACAAATTGCTGAAAAGGATTTCAAGCTGCAAAACCTGATTGAAAGAGCTCAATCCAAAAAGATTAAAATTGACAACAGATATGAATTTTATACAGAAAACTTATTTAGTAATATGAATAATCCTAAAGATTTAATTGAATGAAAGAAAGTTATCCAAATATATTATTGATTGCCGGTGACGGAAGGAATGTGGGAAAAACCACGCTGGCCTGTAAAATCATTAATAAATTCTCATGGGAAAATGAAATTACAGGATTAAAAATAACACCGCACTTTCATCCCTTGAAAGAAACTGATAAAGTGATCATTAAAAATGAAAAATTTGTCCTTATTCAGGAGCAAAATACTGAAAGTCAGAAAGACAGTTCCCTGATGTTGCAGTCAGGAGCCAGTCAGGTGTTTTACCTGCAGGTACAGGATGAGCATTTGAGCGATGCTTTTAAAAGTGTTGTTGAATTAGTGGGAGATGCTCCCATTGTTTGTGAATCTGGCGGACTGGGTAAAATAATTACTCCGGGTGTGTTTTTATTTGTAAGAATGTTATGCTGCCAGGTTGTAAGTACAGATAAATATGAATTCAGTGAACTTGCTGATAAAATCGTGACCAACAATGGTAGCGGTTTTGATTTCAGTCTTGGAGAACTTGAGCTTGAAAGCAATAAATGGAAACTGATATCCTGATACTATGAAAACATTGGACGAAGCCCTCAATCTGGTTCTTGGGCGTGAAGTGCATCTAAGATCAGAAAAAGTAGAATTAAAAGAATGTGTAGGATTAGTATTGGCTGAAGATATATTTTCTGATACAGATATGCCGCCCTTCGATAAATCTGCTGTAGATGGTTATGCCTGCCGCAAGGAAGATATAGATATTATACTTGAAGTTATAGAGTTTATTCCGGCCGGTAAGTCGCCCGAAAAGAAGATTGGCCACGGACAGTGTTCCAAAATTATGACTGGTGGTGTAGTACCTTCAGGGGCTGATATAGTTATTATGATTGAAAATACGGAAGAAGTTGGTGCTCGGAAAATTCAAATAACGGATAAATCGTTAAAAAGCAATATCTGCTATATTGGGGAAGATGTAAAAAAAGGTCAGAAGGTACTGTCGAAAGAAACGTTATTAAAACCGCAGCATGTGGCAATACTTGCATCTGCCGGTTATGCCTTTCCATTAGTATATCAGGTTCCAACAGTTGGGATTATTGTTACCGGTGACGAGTTGGTTGAGCCTCCGATTAAACCCGGAATTTCAAAGATTAGAAACAGCAACGCCTATCAGTTGATGGCACAGTTGGGGGAGATGCATATTTCACCTGAATATTATGGTATCATGGAAGATTCCAAAGAGAAATTGAAAGATACAATTGCTGAATCCGCCAAAGAGAACAATTTAACAATTATTACCGGGGGAGCTTCTCGGGGAGATCTTGATTTTGTGCCGCTTGTTATTGAAGAAGTGGGCATGCAACCATTATTTAATGAAGTGGCAATTCAGCCTGGCAAACCTGTTTCTTTTGCTTCAGGCAACGGAAAGTTCTGCTTCGGACTTTCGGGAAATCCGGTTTCTTCATTTCTCCAGTTCGAATTACTGGTAAAACCTTTTATTTATAAATTGATGGGATATACATTTCATCCTTTACATATCATTTGTCCTTTGGCCGAAAAGAAAACCCGGAAAAAAGCCGTACGGATGCAATTTTTCCCTGTAAAGATTAATAATGAAGGAAAAGCGGAAGTGATTGAATTTCACGGATCGGCGCATATCGGTGCCCTCGCGCAAGCCGATGGACTGGTGACTTTTCCTGTTGGAACGGATGTGCTCGAGAAAAACACACTTGTGAATGTTAGACAAATTTAATCGCAATATTACGTATTTAAGAATTTCGGTAACAGACAGGTGTAACCTGCGTTGTACCTATTGTATGCCCGGGGAAGGAATAAAATTGCTCGATCATAATAAAATTCTTTCTTTCGAGGAAATTGTTGAAATTGTTCGCGTAGGTGTATCATTGAGTATTAATAAAGTGCGGTTGACAGGTGGTGAACCTCTGGTACGTAAGGGAATTGTTGATCTTGTGAGAATGATTTCGTCTGTTGAAGGGATTGAAGATCTGTCGATGACCACCAATGGGATTCTGCTTAACGATATGGCAGAACCGTTGGCAGAAGCCGGTTTGAACCGTGTGAATATCAGTTTGGATACCATTGATCCGCTTAAATATATAAGTATAACACGTAATGGTGGGATTGAAAAAGTATTTAAAGGCATAGAAGCAGCAAAAAAAGCAGGGCTTGAGCCCATTAAAATTAATTGCGTTATCTTTAAAAATGAGAGCGAACAGAATGTCCGTAATGTTGCCCGATTTGCCGAAGAAAATAATCTTCAGATACGTTACATTCACCAGATGGATCTAAGAACCGGGGAATTTTCTGTTGTGGAAGGCGGTGAGGGTGGTAACTGCAGTATTTGCAACCGGCTAAGACTGACGAGCGACGGTTATCTGAAACCTTGCTTATTTTCGGAATTAAAATACGATGTGAGAAAATTAGGAATAAAACAGGCATTTCAGCTTGCACTTGATAATAAGCCACGGTGTGGTACTTTTAATAAGAGTGATGATTTCTATAACATTGGTGGTTAAAAATATTTTGTTTTGAATGAATGTTTAATAATAATACCGTTTGAAATCGGATAAACACCAGTTAAAAGAACATTTTGAATATGAAAAAATTAAGCCATATAAACAATGATGGAAAAGCCAATATGGTAGACGTAGGCCACAAACCGGTGCAACTTCGCGAGGCTGAAGCTACAGGTTTTATCCGTTTGAATAGTGAAACACTGCAACTGGTTCGTACGAATCAGATCGGGAAAGGCGACGTACTTACTGTTGCCGAGATAGCCGGAATACAGGCAGCAAAAAAAACAAGCGAACTGATACCATTATGTCATCCGCTTCAGCTAACCAAAGTGGATGTGAAATGTGTGTTGGAGGAACAGGGAATAAGAGTAAATGGAAATGTAAAATGTGTGGGACAAACAGGTGTTGAAATGGAAGCGCTGACCGCCGTAAGTATAGCTTTACTTACTATTTACGATATGTGCAAAGCTGTGGATAAGGGAATGGTTTTGGAGGATGTAAAACTGATTAGTAAAAGTAAAAAGGATATTCAATGAGTGATATAAAGGTGTTATCTGTAAATATTTCGGAGAAAAAGGGCACTATAAAAATGCCTGTTGATCATATTCTTCTGGATGGGGAAGGTGTTGTTGGTGATGCACATGCGGGCGACTGGCACCGCCAGGTTAGTTTACTCGGCAAAGAAAGTATTGATAAGTTTATAAATGAATCTAATCGTAAAATCAGCTTTGGGGAATTTGCAGAAAATATTACCACAGAAGGGATTATATTATTTAAATGTCACCCGTTGGACCGGTTTAAAGTTGGAAACTCCGAACTGGAAGTAACACAGATCGGTAAAAAATGTCATGGCACTTCTTGTGTGATATTTAAGGAAGTGGGGAATTGTGTCATGCCCAAAGAGGGTATATTTTGTCGCGTAATTCAAAATGGTAAGGTTCTGCCCGGCGATTCGGTAACCTATCTGCCAAAAACGTTCCGGATAAAAGTAATCACTCTCAGCGACCGTGCAAGCAAGGGAATTTATGAAGATCTCAGCGGGCCAAAGATCGAACAGTTGCTAACATCCTATTTTCATTCCGTAGAAAGAAAAATAGAAATTGAAAGAAAGGTCATACCGGATGATGCAGGTAAACTGAAACAGACATTATTGGAAAACCAGGATAATCCCGCAGATTTTATATTTACAACAGGAGGGACAGGGATAGGGCCGAAAGACATTACCCCGGATGTTGTTAAATTACTGCTGGATAAAGAAATTCCCGGTCTCATGGAGCATATCCGTACAAAATATGGCAGAGAAAAGCCCAATGCTTTACTGAGCAGAAGTATTGCCGGGGTGATGGGGCAGACGCTGATATATACATTGCCAGGAAGTGTGAGGGCAATTAATGAATATATGGAAGAGATACAACCTACACTTTTACATTCTCTGCACATGTTACATGGTCTTGATCTGCACTGATTCCCCAATTTTATTCTTTAAAATATTTCAGTGGAAGTTACATTTCCCCTTGAATTGTTTATCTTTATTTTCCTGTTTAACCATAAAGTAAGACAAACTATGAAAAAAATCCGTCTGATTTTCACCTCGGTATTAATAGGGGTGTTAGTATATGCATGTACATTTTTATCTTCTGAAAATTTTTCTGGTGGCAGTTTAAAGATCAATGATTTGGGATATTTTGAAATGCCTGGTCTTAATGTCATGGTTTTTAGTGATTATTATCCCGAAGGACACCAGGGTGGAATTACTATTATTCAGAACGGTATACGGATTGCTTCCAACGGCGATGTAAGACTGGAACCTACTCCGGGACAATGGCAGCCAACGCCGAAACTTCAGGACCGGACTATTGATAAGGAAAACAACGCTATTACAGCCAGCCTGTCTTTTCCCGATTCTGCTAAAGACCGTAGAGGATTTAATCCCATTAATTATCCTGATCTCTACCTTCCATATCAGGTAAAGGTGAAAACCGAGGGGAACGTAATTATTGTTGAAGTAAACCTGAAGAACCCTTTACCAAAGGAATGGGTTGGAAAAGTTGGATTTAACCTTGAGTTATTTCCCGGAAGTTATTTTGGTAAAACATTTTACATGGATAGTACATCAGGTATTTTTCCTCGCCAGTTCGACGGTCCTATGGTGACAAATGATGAAGGGGAGTTGGAGGCGAAACCTATGGCTACAGGTCACCTGCTGGAAATTGCTCCCGTCGACAAAACGCTTCATATGCAAATTGAAAACGAAGGGGGCGAGTTGCAGCTTTTCGATGGAAGGGCCAAATATAATAATGGCTGGTTCATTGTACGTTCACCTCTGAAGGCTAATACCACCGACGGTGCTGTTGTATGGAGAATAACTCCCGATGTAATTAAAAACTGGCAGTATAAACCGGTTATTCATGTTTCCCAGGTTGGATATCAGAATAATCAAAAAAAGGTTGCAGTAATCGAAACAGATCTCACCGATCATTCCTTATTTCCTGTTACCCTGCACCGGATAACTGAACATGGAAAAAACGAAAGTGTCTTACAGGGCAAACCTGAAAAATGGGGTGCGTTTTTACGGTACAATTATTTGAAGTTTGATTTTTCTAATGTTAAAAGGGATGGCATTTATTATTTAACTTATGGTGACAGCAAGAGTAATACATTTAGAATAAGCAGGGATATATATGAGAAAGATGTTTGGCAACCTACACTGGAATATTTCCTTCCTGTGCAAATGTGCCATATGCGGGTAAACGACAGGTACAGGGTATGGCATGGACTTTGCCATATGGACGATGCACGGATGGCCCCGCTTGATACCAATCATTTTGACGGGTATTTTCAGGGAAATTCCACGCTCTCGCCCTATAAACCATTGCAACATGTGCCGGGTTTAAATGCCGGTGGATGGCACGATGCCGGGGATTATGATCTCCGGGTAGAATCGCAGGCTAAAACCGTATACACACTTTCACTTGCCTACGAAGAATTTCATGTTAATCTGGACGAAACTTTGATAGATCAGGACAATCATCTTACTGAACTACATCAGCCTGATGGTAAACCGGATATATTACAACAAATCGAACATGGCGTTCTTACACTTGTCGGAAGTTATAACAACCTTGGCCGAATGTATCGCGGTATTATCTGTCACGACCTGAATCAGTATGTAATGCTGGGTGATGCTTCCGATATGACAGATAATAAAATTTATGATCCATTAAATTTAAATGGAAAATGTAGTTGTGCCTATTCAGTAATTCCGGATGACCGGCTTGTGTTTACTGAAGATAATCCAACTAGAGAGCTGCAGGTAGTAACCAGCCTGGCGTCTGCCTATCGTGTTTTAAAAGGTTTTAATGATCCGCTGGCCGGGGAGTGTTTACGGATATCAAAAAAAATATGGGAAAAGGACGGATCGGATAAAAGAGTAGCCGATAGTTTGAAAATTGCTCCTTTAATAGAACTTTACCTGGCTACGGATGACGGCAGTTACAAAGAAAAATTAATGGATTTCAGAGATGCGATAATGGATCATATTAGTTATACCGGTTGGTCCGTAAGCAGATGTATTGACTCACTTGGTGATCAGGGTTTCAAAGATGAAATAACTGCTTCAATTATAAGAGCAGCGCAAAGTATTTCTTCGTCAGCCGAAAATAACCCTTTCGGTGTGCCATATAAACCTCGCATATGGGGGGCTGGCTGGGATATTCAGTCCTTTGCCGTGAAGCAGTATTTTTTACATAAGACATGGCCGTCTATCATACCGGATACTTACTTGTTGAACGCCCTGAACTTTGTACTGGGTTGTCACCCGGGTGAAAATTCAGCCTCTTTTGTCTCCGGAGTTGGTGCCCATTCAGTTACAACGGCATATGGCGCCAACCGCGCTGACTGGTCATATATTCCGGGCGGTGTCGTTTCAGGGACTGCTATTATACGGCCTGATTTTCCCGAACTTAAAAAATGGCCCTATTTCTGGCAACAGACTGAGTATGTTATGGGGGGAGGCGCTACAAATTTTATGTTCATGGTACTTGCAGCCGATCATATTTTGAACGGTAAATAAAAGCCTGAAAGTCTTATAACCTGTTTAATTCATTCGAAAATCTCTTTTATAAAACAGGTAACCAATGCCTCCACCGTAATTATTTCTTTGGAGGCAAAACTTTATTAATTCCGCTAAAGCAGGACAAGCTCTGCTTTGGAACAGATTGAGCTGTAAACTTATGAATAGGGCAGGTTATATGATTTTTATCAGTTAACAACAAGTAATTTGTATTGATTCTAAATTTAAATTACATTTGTAAAAAATTGATATATAGTTAGTTAATACTAACTCGCAAATATCAAGGTGTAATTAATATTAAATCTAAATAATAATATATGCCTTTGAATGTCTGTTCGTTATGGAAATAACAATCGTATCGTTTGTTTAATAACATTCATATCCATCAGAAAACCAGTGTTATATAAATGATTGTCTGTTTATTCAGATGATATCCATAATTCAATTACAATTATAACTTTGAAATCGGATATACGTTTATTTACATACATTCATATAGAAATACATTCATGTTAAATAGCTGATAATATGACCACCCGAAGAGATTTTATTAAAATTACCGGACTTGGAATCGGAGGCTTAACGCTGGCGAGTGCTTCTTATAAAGCTTTGGCCAATACTTTTCTGAAGGATGGACTGGAAAAGAGTATGTACAGGACACCGACCTATTGTGAAGTATGCTTCTGGAAATGTGCTGGTTGGGTATATAAAAATGAAGAAGGGAAGATTTGGAAGATAGAAGGTAACCACGAGGATCAGCATAGTAATGGTCGGTTATGCCCCAGAGGAACCGGTGGAGTTGGAATGTACTATGATGAGGACAGGCTTAAAACCCCCTTGATTCGTACTGAAGAAAGAGGCAAACAAACATTTCGTGAAGCAACCTGGGAAGAGGCTTTTGATTTGATATCTGAAAAACTGCTGGAAGTAAAGGAAAAATACGGTCCCGAAGCGCTGGCGCTGTTTACGCATGGTTCGGGTGGAGCATTCTGGTCTCCTTTTGCCAAAGCATTTGGTACGGACAGTATTGCTGCTCCTGCATATGGACAATGTCTCGGCCCACGTGAAACCGCATTTATTTCAACATTCGGAGAAGGCATAGAATCTCCTGAACCAACCGACATACGCGATACCAAATGTCTTGTGCTTATTGGTTCTCATATTGGGGAAAACATGCACAACGGTCAGGTTCAGGAAATGTCGGATGCAATTGATAAAGGTGCTACTATTATTACGGTTGATCCCCGGTTCTCAACCGCTGCTAGCAAGTCGAAATTCTGGTTACCAATCAAACCTTCAACTGATATCGCATTACTCATGGCATGGATACATGTTCTGATTAATGAAGGTTGGTATGATAAAGAATATGTGGAAAAATATACCTATGGTTTCGATTTACTGAAACAACATGTACAAAATATGACACCTGAGTGGGCGTATGGTATTACTACCATTAAACCGGATGTTATCCGTCAGACGGCTAAGGAAATGTTTAACGCATCTCCTTCGGTAATTGTACATCCGGGACGTCATGTAGTCTGGTATGGAGATGACACTCAACGGTTACGGGCAGTGGCTATTCTAAATGCTCTGCTGGGATCGTGGGGACGACGTGGTGGTTTCTACCGTCCGGATATTACAGCTGTGCCGGGATATCCGCAACCACCATTTCCAAAACCAAAAAGGAGTTGGAAAGATCTCTTCCCGGGGAAATACCCGATGGCTGGTCTTGGTCTGGCTAATGTCCTTATCGATGGTTCCATTCCTTCCGATGATCATGATTTCAATATCAAAGCATGGATCGTTAATGCTACAAACCTGATCCAGTCAGTTCCTGATCAGGCAAAAACAATAAAGGCTATACAAAATCTCGATTTCATCGTGGCAATCGATACAATGCCTATGGAAATTACCGGATGGGCCGACGTAGTATTACCGGAATGTACTTATATTGAGCGCTACGATGCCATCAGAAATGCCCAACATCGTAAGCCTGCTGTTGCACTGAGAATGCCGGCAACAGAACCATTGTACGATTCGAAACCTGCATGGTGGATGGTCAAAAACCTGGCTGAGAAAATGGGTATGGGTGAATACTTTCCGTGGAAAGATATGGAAGAATTACTTGACTGGCAATTTAAACAGATAGGTACATCCCTGGAAGAAATGCAAAAGGTAGGGGTGAAAACTTTTCCAAGAGCTTATGATGATCTATATTTCAAAGATGGTGAGGAAAGGGAATTTTATACAAATACAGGTAAGATCGAACTTTATTCCACCGATATGGCAGCCAACGGTCAGGAACCGATGCCAACCTATAAACCGCATGAAGAACCTCCTGCAGGATTCTACCGGCTTCTTTACGGTAGAAATCCCGATCATACGTTCGGACGAACAATCAATAATCCAAATCTGAATGCAATTTTCAGTGAGAATGTGGTATGGGTAAATCCAAAGGTAGCCAGGGAATGGGGATTAACAAACGGACAGGACGTCTGGCTTAAAAATCAGGACGGTATAGTATCGGATTTTCCGATAAAAGTAAGGGTCACTGAACGTATTCGTTGGGATTCTGTATACATGATTCACGGGTTTGGCCATACAGAAAAAAAACTGTCACGTGCCTACGGGAAAGGTGCCGGAGATTCACAGCTCATAACCCGGGTGCATACCGATCCGGCAATGGGAGCAACCGGAATGAGAGGTAATTTTGTTACTTTTCTTTTCGAACCGGAAGCCTGAGAAATAAATTTAATTGCGATTACGATGCAAATCATATCTGTCACAGAATTAGAAATTAAAAAATTGAAACCGGAGGTTAAACTATGAGATATGCAATGGCTGTAGATACCAAAAAGTGTGTTGGTTGTAGCGACTGTGTGGTAGCCTGTCAAACCGAGAACAATGTACCTATCGGATATTGCAGAGATTGGGTGGTGGAAGCGACGGACGGAACTTACCCGCAGCTAGAGATCGAAATACGGTCGGAACGTTGTAATCATTGTGAAAATGCACCGTGTGTCCGTTGTTGCCCGACAGGAGCCAGTCATTTCAGTGAAGGCGGTATCGTACTTGTAACAAAAACCAAATGTATCGGATGTGGTGCCTGTATCGCTTCCTGCCCTTATGATGCAAGGTACCCTCATCCCGACGGGTATGTGGATAAATGCACTTTCTGTTATCAACGCCTCGAAAAGGATATGGAACCTGCCTGTGTAGAGGTTTGTCCTACCAAATGTATGTATTTTGGTGATCTTGACGATCCGAAAAGTGATGTATCGGTAGTTCTTAAAAAGCGGAAATCTAAAACGCTTATACCCGAAGCAGGCACTAAACCTGAAGTGTATTACCTGATCTGAACAAATTATTTAAACGATTACAAATCTGCATAAAATTAATCGGACATGAGAGAAGAAATTATTGTTAGCGGAAGAATGAACCCAAGAATTGACCCGGTATTGAATATCTGGCACTGGGAAATTCCGCTTTACCTGTTTTTAGGTGGACTGGCAGCTGGTATTCTGTTTTTTGCTGCTTTATACACTATCATGGGTAAAGAAAAGAAATATCCCACTGCAGTAAAATGGGCGCCTTTTATTACTCCTGTCATACTTGTTGTTGGGTTGCTGGCATTATTTATCGATTTGAAACACAAGCCTTATTTTTGGCAATTGTATACTACAATCCGTCTTCAGTCACCCATGTCGTGGGGAGCCTGGGTATTAATGATCGTTACTCCGCTGTCTTTTATATGGAGTGCATTGAATATACGGGAATTGTTTCCGAATTGGGACTGGAAGTTCTCATGGCTCAAAGACTTTGAAGCATTTTGCCGGAAAAATATTATACCCATTTCGTGGATCATGATGATTAGTTCGCTTGTTCTTGGAATTTATACGGGAATACTGTTTTCAGCTTTTAATGCACGGCCATTGTGGAATACTTCAATTCTTGGCCCTTTATTCCTTACTTCCGGGCTATCGACAGGTGCTGCAGCCATTTTGTTAATGTCGAAATCACATGAAGAACGATTGTTGTTTTCCAGGATAGACCTGATGCTGATTGGAATTGAACTTTTTCTGATCGTGCATATGTTTATGGGTTTTCTGGCCAGCACGCAGGTTCAGATAGACGCTGCACGTTTATTCCTGGGCGGACCATTTACGGCAACATTCTGGGTATTTGTGGTAACACTGGGCCTGGTAGTACCGGCATTACTTGAAATAATGGAACTGAGAAAAATGAAAATTCCGATTGTGATTCCTGCTGTATTGGTTCTGTTTGGAGGGATTATGATGCGGTTTGTAATTGCTTATGCAGGCCAGGCAAGCCGGTGGTTATATTAATAATGACAATCTGACAACCTTTTAATACTAAATACATGAAAAAAGAAGACACTATAAAAAAAACAAAGTACCTGAATCCATACATTGGAGGAGTCTTACTGGGAGTTGTTCTGCTTGCATCGAACTTCATTTCAGGCAGGGGACTGGGTGCCAGTGGAGCCATGAAAAGTGTTGTGGTGTCCACCGTCCAGGCTGTTGCTCCGCAACATGTTGAAAAAACTGCTTTTTATGAAGAATATCAGGGATCGCATGGTACTCATCCTTTGAAATCGTGGCTTGTATTTGAGGTACTGGGACTTATTGTTGGCGGTTTTCTCTCGGGTGCTGTAGCCGGAAGATTGAAATTCAGGGTTGAGCATTCACCAAAAATCACATCCCGCCGCAGACTGATTTTCGCCCTTATGGGTGGCGTGCTTTTTGGTTTTGGATCGCAACTGGGACGCGGATGCACCAGTGGGTCAGCATTGAGCGGAATGGCCGTCCTTTCACTCGGTGGTTTTATTACCATGGCTGCCATTTTTGGAACAGCTTTCGCTGCTGCCTATTTTTTCAGAAAAAACTGGATTCAATAAAATTAGGAAATTATTAAAATAAAAAAAATATGGGACCATTAATTGTATATGATGTAATATCTCAAAATACAAATCTGTTTTTGGCTTTCTTCATTGGTATCGGTTTTGGCTGGGTACTTGAAAGCAGCGGCTTTTCTTCGAGCCGTAAACTGGCAGGTGTTTTCTACGGATATGATACAGTAGTGTTAAAAGTATTTTTTACAGCCGCTTTAACTGCTATGGTAGGGTTAATGCTTTTCAGCCTGTTTGGCTGGATCGACATGAGCGTGGTGTATATCAACCCTACTTACCTGACCTCGGCTATTCTCGGTGGTGTGATCATGGGACTTGGTTTTATCATGGGCGGCTTTTGTCCGGGTACCAGTTTCTGTGCTGCATCAATTGGTAAGTTAGATGCGATGGTATTTATGATCGGCTTGTTTATTGGCATATTGATATTTGCCGAAGGATATCCTTTGTGGGAAGGTGTTTATAAAGCCCAGTTTATGGGAGCACCTAAAATCAGTCAATCATTGGGTTTGTCTGACGGATTACTTGGATTATTGGTGATTCTTGCAGCTATGGTTATGTTCTGGATTGGCGAATGGGCAGAAAAAAAATTCCCACAACCGGAATATTAACAGAAAAACACTAAATTTAATAGAATATATTTAAAGAATTGATAAAAGAATTAAAAATGAAAACCAGAATTATAATTACAATAGTATTTGTGAGCCTGGGTCTGATTATGGCTGCTGTTCCGCAGAACAAAACAGCACCTTATAAACTTACCGCACAGCAGATGCTGGCGGAAGCACAGAACCGGAATCAATTGTTTACTCCCGATCAGGTGGCTGACTTAATTATTAACAAAGATCCTTCTTTTCAGCTTATCGACGTAAGGAGTCAGGATGAATACGATAAATTTCATCTGCCCGGTGCAATGAATATTCCCTTGCATGATATATTGAACGAGCAATGGCGCGATATTCTCGACCAGGGCGTGAAAATGAATATTTTCTACTCGAATGGTACCCTCGATGCCAACAAGGCATGGATGATCACCCGGCAGTTGGGATATAAAAACAACTACATACTTGAAGGCGGGCTCAACTACTGGGCGGAAACCATTATGAATCCCAATCCACCTGCCAGTACCAGCCCGGATGAAGAATTTGCCAAATATGATTTCCGGAAAGGAGCTAGTGAGGCCCTTGGAGGATCGGTTAAAAGTATGACTCCCGAAACAAATGTTCAGGCACCAGCACCGATAATTCCAAAACAGCCCAAAAAGAAAAGGGTACAGGGAGGTTGTTGAAAAAATAGATATTTAATGAAGAATAAGGCGATACCAGCAGGCATCGCCTTTATTATTTTACCAGCATACTGGCATTGTTAATAATGGCACAGGAACCTTTTGCATTACCGGTTAGTTCATTTGCTTTTTGTAGATCCAACTTCTTTACCCCGATTAAACTGCAGGTCGGTTCATCCAGTTCGGTCATCATATAGATATTTATCCGCTTCGTTTTTGTCATCATGGCCAATGCAGTTCCCCCATTGCCTTCGTAATGATCCAGTAATTTATTAAAAGTTGAATTCCAGTCTCCTTCTTTAAAAACCGGTAAAAAAGAATTGGTACCGATCCCATCCCTGCATTCGGCCAACACCAGCAATGAGCCTCCGTCTTTCACAAATGCGGCGGCATTATGCACCGCTTTATGCGATTGTATAAAATTGATATCTTTCGGATATCCTCCTGCTGAGGCTACTACCAAATCATATTGCTTATCTGAATTCATCCGGAAATGCCGGTCATGAATATCGCAGGCATCTAAAAAATCGTTGTAAGTAGTACCGAATTTAAACTGACAAACTTCGCCCTTGCTATTGAGAATTCCGTGAATCGATAAATAGGGGGGGAGCATTGCATTGATTTCTTCAAGATCTTCTGAAATCGGATTATCTTTTAATACTCCCGGCTGGCATTGTGTTGCAAGGAGCCGGGTGTCCCGGTCAAGAAATAAGCTATGATTGTGGTATATTGCCTGTTTTTCACCCAGACCGGGGAAAAGTAATTTTCTTCCGCCACCAAATCCTGCGAAATAATGATGTGAAATAGCGCCAAATGTAATGATCAAACCAGCATCCAGTATATCCACACTCATTCTCACAGGGGTGCCACGTTGTGTTTTTCCTAATTCTGCAAAGACCAGTGTATCGTTGCAGTCGTGGTGGATGAATTTATAATCATTATAAATTTCACCATAACTTCGCAAACATTCATCCTCATTCTGGCGCGGATGTGTTCCATAAGCAATAAAAATATTTATATTTTCTTTCTTTACACCTTTGCTTTTCAAAACATCCAATAAAGCCGGTAAATACAGTTGTATAACCACAAAGTCGGGTTTTATCACTTACGACAATTGCAATTTTACCCGAATTGTTGTTTTCCGGAGGATTGACCAGTAATTTTAAGGAAGCCGTAAAATGCAGCAAATCCGCTGTCTTTTCCGGTTCTCTTATATTCAATACTTCTGATTTATCGTTGATATTAAATTCCAGTTTTTTTTCTCCGTATTTTAATTTAGTTATCATCAAAAGAAATTTTGTAATTAAAATTAGTTAATAATGAGAAGCAAAAAATAATTAATTCTTATGGTAAACATGAAAATATCAGATTAATTAGAAACTAATTTTTTGAAATTAAATAGAAATCCTATTAATCTGATGAGCAGGAAATTAAAAAAATTAATATGAAAAAAAGAGGATAAATACTCGAAATAGCATCTAAATTACATTTATGAACCCGGGTTAATATCCCAATATCCAGGATCCCCATTTTGCAACCGATAATCTATTTTTCGTCGTACGCGGCAATAATGTCCTTTACAGGAATCTTTATCCTTTTTAGCCCAATCAATGGCATGACGCACATAATTATAGGCGGATTTTTTCTGATTATAGAAATGTAAACGGTCGTTTTTCATATCTCAACAGTTTGGTGGTGAAATTAATATATCTTTTTGTACGGTAATTCATCAAATTTTGCTTCAAAATTGTCCACTTTTTTTGTCAAATCGACCGTAAATTTTACCAGTGATGAAAGTTAGCTGATAAAGAAATAATGAAAAATAGTATTACCAACTATTTTTCAACAAAAAGTATTAAAATTTCCAGCAAAGAATATGTTATTTTTGGGAAATCAATTGCTAAAAAAGCTTTTTATGAATAATAGAGATCTTATTGAATTATTGTACAGTAAAATTCTGGAAGCACAGGAAGAAAAAATATACAGGGAAGAAATTTATGAATCTATTTCGGAAAATATAAAATCGAATCAGTTTCTTTTCTTCATAAAACCCGAAATCACACTGGAATCGGATAAAATCAAATTGAAACAGGTACTGGAATTAATTTTTCGAAAAATGCACGAATTTGATTTCAGTATTGTTAATTGCAAGATACTAACCGCAAGTTATCTGGATGAATATGACATTATTGCTCAACACTACGGGGTTATCAATAAAGCTTCTAATGATGCACAAAAATATTTATCACCGGTTGCACAACAAAAATTTGAAGAACTTTATGGCGTTCCTGTTGAAAAAACGCTAGTGTCGGGAAGCCTTGAATTTTTAAATACTTATCCTGTTTTTAATCCGGTTTCACTTGATTATATGTGGCAAAATTCGCTGGCACTAAAGCTAGGTGGAGGCATATATGCGCAGAAAATAAAACTTGATGGGAAAGAACAATTTCTAATCAATGGATTTCATCCCCGTCAACTTAGGCATTTTACCGAAAAAGGAAGATCCATTGTAACTTTTACCCTTGAAAGTAATACGGACTGGCAGGTAGCCAGGGAACAGTTTGTTGGAAAAACCAATCCAAATGAAGCAGTCTCTGGCAGTATACGTAACGAGCTCCTGGTTCACTCCGATGAATTGGGTTTATCCAATATATCATCCAGTTGGAATGGAGTACATCTTTCAGCCGGACCGGTGGAAGGACTAATAGAGCTGATAAGGTATAATTCCGATTTTCAGAAAAATGAAATAAGTACTGTTAGTGAATATTCTTTTGGGAAAAGGTTACTTTCTGTATTTTCAAAGCAAACAGTTGACGGGATACTTGAAAATCCAACAGTGACTTATAAAAATAAACCAATTTCGATTTATGATCTTACAGAAGAGAAAAACAGTGATGATGCGGTTCGTATCTTGAAGGAGGTGTATCGGTAGTGTTGTCAGTATATTATGTTTTTCGAATCAGAATTGAACTATCTCAAATTCAAGATCGACAATTTCTTCAAATTCTTCACCCAGGTCAAGCATGTCTTCATCATCTTCTTCATAATACCATATTACTTTGACTTTCTGATTTTTTTCGTGTAATTGTTCGAGTTTAAATAAAATATCCTGAATCAATTTGGAAGTGGCAGTATTAAAATAAACATATTTGAATACAAACTCGGTATATTCCAGGGGATCTTCCAGGTACTGATCAAGCCAGTCGAGAACGGGTTGATAAAAAAGAACCACATCTTCAGGAAGGGAACGTCCGGAGATTTCAAACATTTCATTTTGCGGATCGAACAATACTTTTGGGGTGTCATTAGTGGCTTTTATATCTAATACTTTCATAATATTAGCTTTTTATTATGGTGTAAAAAATACTAAATTTAGTTTATTATTCATAATAACTTAAGAAAAACTAATCCACTATACGATTTTTTTAGAAATAAGATATCGTTTAGGCGTTCAAATTACTGAAAAACCTGATAATTTATCATATTTATCATTCAGTTGATTCTTGAAATGTATTCTCATTATGCCTGATTCTGTTTTTAGTTCAGTCTTTACAAGTTAATCGTATATATCAGATTTAAAGGTCATTGTCAGAAAGATATTTTTAACTGGGTTTGAATTACTGTCAATAGAAAGCAATTGGCTAACCACAATATTTGTGATTAATTATTATTTTAGCGGGAGAATTAATAAAAATATAAAATATGAATTATATACCCGATATTCGTCAATACGAAAAGATGCTTTATAATCGTTGCGGAAGCAGTGGTCTGAAGCTTCCGGCTATTTCGCTGGGTTTATGGCATAACTTTGGTTTTGTCGATAATCTGGAAAATGGCAGGGCTATTATCCGGGCTGCATTCGATGCGGGCATCACTCATTTTGATCTTGCCAATAACTATGGTCCGCCTCCCGGATCAGCTGAAGAGAACTTTGGTAAAATTCTTAAAAATGGATCTTTTATCGCATCGCGATGAATTGATAATCTCCACCAAAGCCGGCTACCTTATGTGGGACGGTCCTTACGGTGAATGGGGGTCGAGAAAATACATGCTTGCAAGTCTCGATCAGAGTCTGAAACGTATGGAACTCGATTATGTGGATATCTTCTATTCGCACAGGCCTGACCCTGAAACGCCGTTGGAGGAAACAATGGGAGCGCTGGCCCAGGCCGTAAGACAAGGAAAAGCATTGTATGCAGGTATTTCGAATTATCCTGCTGAAAAAACTAGAGAAGCAGCAAAAATACTCCGGCATATGGGAGTTCCCTGCCTGATCCACCAGCCCAAATATTCCATGTTCGAAAGATGGGTGGAAGATGGATTATTCGATGTGCTGGGGGAAGAAGGTATAGGAGGAATTGCTTTCTCACCACTGGCTCAGGGATTATTGACCAACCGCTACCTGAAAGGAATTCCTGAAGATTCGAGAGCAGCAAAACCACACGGTTTTCTGAAGAAAGAAACCATCACTCCTGTCGTGCTGGACAAGATTCAAAAGTTGAATGAGGTTGCAAAAAAACGTAACCAGTCACTGGCACAAATGGCTCTGGCGTGGGTACTCAAAGATTCGCGGATTACTTCCGTATTGGTTGGTGTAAGTTCAGTCAGTCAGCTGAGCGATAACCTGAAAACTTTAGATAAACTGGATTTTGAAAATTCGGAATTGCAACAAATCGAAACTATTTTGAAAGGATGAAAAAAGAATTTAACTGGGGAATTATCGGCACGGGAGGCATTGCCCATAAATTTGCAACTGCATTACAGGTATTGCCTCAGGCAAAAATACATGCTGTAGCTTCAAGAAGTTTGGAAAAGGCACAGTCGTTTGCCGGAGAATTTGGTGTGTTGCATGCCTACGGAAGTTACGAGAAGTTAATGGAAAACAAAGAGCTGGATGTGGTTTACATTGCAACACCGCATAACCTGCATTGCGAAAACACGTTGATGTGCCTGGAACAGAAAATACCAGTACTTTGTGAAAAACCTTTTGCCATCAATTCTTCGGAAGTTGATAAGATGATAAAGGCTGCCAGTGAAAATAAGGTATTTCTCATGGAAGCCATGTGGACCCGTTTTTTACCACATATTTTTACAACACTCAATCTTATCCGTGAAGGCAGGATAGGCGCCATTAAACTATTAAGGGCCGACTTTGGCATCCAGATACCCTGGGATCCCAAACACCGGGTCTTTAATCCGGAATTGGGCGGAGGTTCATTACTCGATGTTGGTATTTACCCGGCGTTCCTTTCACTGCTTCTTTTCGGAATGCCTGAAAAAATTGAAGCAACAGCTACCCTGGGAAAAACCAATGTAGATGAAAGCTGCGGGATGTTGTTCCACTATGCGGATGGACAAATCGCCAGTCTGTTTTCATCCGTCGTTGCCAGAACAGGTGTTGAGGCGGAAATAATTGGTGAGCACGGACGGATACTGATCCATAAAGAATTTTTTCTACCGACATCCCTTACCCTGATACTGAACGACGGAACAACTGAAAAGATAAATCCGGATTATATCGGTAACGGAATGAATTATGAAGCCGCAGAAGTGATGAAATGTCTGGAAGAGGAAAAGCTGGAAAGTAGTCTGATGAGCTTTGATATGAGCAGAAAATTAATATCACTCCTGGACCAGATCAGGAAAAAGTGTGGAGTTGTTTATCCGGATCACGATTAAATGGTCGTTTTGCGAAATTTACTTTCAATATTTCAAAACATTGAACGTTAATACTAAAATATTCAAATTAAACTGCAAAATGGATTATTACAAAATCTCGATAAAGCGATTGGTCCTCGTTTTATCTTTATGTCTATCTACCGTTTTTATGTTCAATATTCACGCGCAAACTACCGGTGATTTACAACTGAATGATCAGGATTATTTTGAAACCAGCGGACTCAATGTAATGGTATTCAGCAACTGGTACAACGGAAATTTTAGTGATTCGAAAATGAGTGGTGTGGAAATTATTCAGCATGAAGTGCGGACTGCTACAAATGGCGATGTGAGGTTGAACCCTACTCCCGGGCAATGGGACCCGATTCCCACTTTTGGGAAACGAATAGTTGATACAGCAAACAATATAATTGAAGCACATCTTTCGTATCCCGACTACAATTTTAATTATGTAATTAAAGCAGTAGCACTTGACGGTGGAATAGCTGTCAGTGTGAATCTGGATAAACCGCTCCCTAAGGAACTGGTAGGCCGTGCAGGATTTAATCTGGAATTTCTGCCATCAGCTTATTTCAAAAAAGCATTTCTGATGGATAATAAAAGCGGCATTTTCCCTTTGTATCCCGGCGGACCAATGTATACCAATAATTCAGGTATGGCCGACCCCAGGCCCATTGCAATGGGAAACACCCTGGTTTTGGCTCCGGAAGATCCTGCAAGAAGGGTAACCATTAAAGCAAAAGGTGATGAAAAACTGATGTTGTATGATGGCCGTAATAAAGCTCAGAACGGATGGTATGTTGTACGTACGCTAATTCCGGCCGGCAAAACAGGTAGTGTGGTGGAATGGTTTATCAAGGCAGCTTCAACTCCCGGATGGATACGGCCACCGATGATAGCTCATTCGCAAACAGGTTATTCTCCGGCACAGAAAAAAGTGGCAGTGATAGAACTGGATAAAAATGATAAACCGTTACCAACAGCCCGTTTATTGAAAATTACCGGTGACGGACAGTTCATAGAGAAATATAAAGGCGATGTGGAAAAGTGGGGGAAATACCTGAGGTATGATTATTACACATTTGATTTTTCACCGGTAAAGGACAGCGGATTGTTTGTCATTGAATACGGAAATGAACGTACCTTACCTTTTCGGATCGCAAGCGATGTATATCAAAATGCGTGGCAGCCAACCCTCGATGTTTTTTTTCCGGTACAAATGGACCACATGTTTGTGAACGAGGCTTACCGGGTGTGGCACGGAGCTGCCCACCTTGATGATGCATTGCAGGCCCCCGTAAATCACGAGCATTTCGATTTATATGCCCAGGGCCCGACAACGGATACTCCCTATAAACCGGGTGAACATATTCAGGGATTAAATGTGGGCGGCTGGTTCGATGCCGGAGATTTTGATATCCGTACGCAGTCACAGTATGCGGTAGTTCTGGATATGGTTCAAACCTGGGAGGCATTTCATCCGATGAGAGATGAGACCACTATTGACCAGCAAAACCGTTATGTGGATATTCATGTTCCCGATGGAAAACCTGATTTGTTGCAACAAATAGAACAGGGAACACTCGGCTCTTCTTGCCCAGTTTAATGCAGTAGGTCATGCTATTAATGGTATTATTGTTTCTCATCTTTCGCAATACACTCATCTGGGTGATGCTTCTACCCAGACAGATAACCTGGTTTATAATCCGAAAATGGGCGTCCGGCAGTCGGATGGCTTTACTTCCGGTACCTTCGATGACCGTTGGGCGTTTACCAGCAAGTCGTCAGCTCTTGATTACGGTTCTTCTGCTGCACTGGCTGCAGCAAGCAGGGCTTTACGCGGTTATAATGATACGCTGGCTGACCAATGTATAGCGACTGCTAAAAAGGTATGGAAATTGGAACATAGTCATAAACCCGATTTATTCCGAAACGGAAATACTACCGGAGGCCCACTTGATCAGGAAGAACTGAAAGCAGCTGTGGAATTGCTGATATGTACCAAAGATCCTGAATATTCAAAAAGGGTAAATGAATTACTGCCGGTTATCGAAAAGAATTTCAACAGAACTGCAGTATGGGCGGTAAGGGCTTTACCGTATATGGATAATACCTTTAAAACGGAACTGGAAACTATGACTAAAAGATATAAAGCGCAACTGGATACATTAAGTACACTGAATCCTTTTGGCGTTCCGATATACACCGGCGGATGGGCAGGAAGCGGGAGAGTTATTTATTTTGCTGTAACAAATTATATGTTGCATAAAGCTTTTCCTGACATTATCAGCCCTGATTACACACTGAAAGGACTGGATTACATTTATGGCTGCCATCCCGGTTCGAATATTTCATTTGTATCTGATGTGGGGACCAGCTCAAAAACTGTTGCTTATGGTAATAATAGGGCGAATTTCACATTTATTGCCGGAGGAATCGTTCCGGGAGTACTTATATTACCACCCGATTTTCCTGAGAATAAAGAGGATTGGCCGTTTTTATGGGGTGAAAATGAATATGTGATTACCGTCGGTTCCAGCTATATATTCCTGGTAAATGCAGCCAATGAGTTATTAAAGGAATTAAAATAATAAACCTTTTAATCGTCTTTGAGATTATTGAATTATAACAATATCAAGGATTAAGAAAGGTGGAATTTCTTTGGTGCTGGTTATTCCATATTTTATTTTAAGCTAAGATTGATAACTGTTTTAGCAATCTTGTAACAATTTCCGTTTACCTTGAAAGAAAATCATTGTAAAGCACCTGCATGTATCCTTTTGCAAAATCGACCGTTGAGTCAGACGGAGTTCCTTCCACTACTGCCGGTTTCTTAACATCAAGGTCATAATTGAATTTAACACTGTCGGAAATATAGGCAAATCCCCCGCTATAAGCGTAAACAGCATACGACAGGGAATTGGGGGATAATATATCTTTGCTGAAGTGGTAACCGGTAGCCGGTAGCCCGAGTTGATCCAGTAGTGTTCTTGATAAATCGACCTGCGAAGCATATTTGGCTACAACACTGTCTTTTTTCAATGCACCACCTACCCATAACATAGGAATGGTGAATTTTTTCAAAGCAGTATAGGCAGTATTTCCGGGTATTGGACTTCCATGATCGGCAATCATCACAATCAACGTACTGTCCCATTTCGGACTTTTCTTTAATCGTGAAATAAAATCGCCCAGGCATTTATCTACATAGTAGGAAGCATTGCAAAATTTACTGTCACCATCCATACCTGGTATCACAGTTTTCATGGGCACATCAAAGGGTTCATGATTGCTTAGTGTGAAAAACACCTTAAAAAACGGTCCCTTTTCTTTTTCAATATCGTCAGCCACTCGTGAAAAAACAAACTGATCGGGAACCCCCCAGCTTGATTCATCTTCGGATCTGTCAAAATCATCCCTGTATATGATCTTATTAAAACCACCATTGATCATATAGGTTCTCAGGTTGAAAAAATTAATATCCCCACCATAATAAAAAGTAGAAGTATATCCTTCAGCGGCAAGGCTACGCGACAAAAAAGGAAGTGTCTGTGTTTTTTTAGGGAATTTCATAATGGCAGTTACACCCAGGGACGGGTACCCGCTCAATATGGCTACAATGCCTTTATCGGAGCGATCACCACTGGCTATCATATTCGTGAAAAAGACACCTTCTTTGGTAAGCTTGTTAAAATTAGGCATAACTCCCGGAATTCCCCCTAACGGTTCTATTACCTTTGATGTAAGACTTTCAAAAATCAGTAGTACAATATTTGGTTTTTTAACTTTCAATAAAGACGGGGGAGGTGATTCCGGCTCATTTTCCACTGTTGAGAAATATTTCTCAGCTTTCTGATTGGAAAAGAATGTGTACGGATTACTCTTCAGTTCATTGAAGGTTAGAGAATTTCCAAAATTCCAAAGTACGTTGATAGCTGCATGGTTTGCGAAAATATTTTTACTGAAATATACCGTAGCCACGTTAATGGGTGATGTGTCGAGACCTCCGCGAATAGGCAGTATCAACGACGGAAGCACTATCAGGAATATCAACGGTGACAACCATCCTCCCGAAGGGAGTTTCCGGATGATAGCGCCTACATATTTATTATACATCCACACGGAAAAAGTGATTAATGCTGCCATTAAAACAATTCCGAGCAGGATGATATACCACTGGGAGGAGGCCAGCATTTCTTTAGGCTTGTTTATATATAAAAGCGGTGTACTGTCGAGCCTGAACCTCCAGTTGCGGTATAATTCCAGATCGATTACAACGAGTATTGAAAAAACCGTCAGTAATAATATGGTATATACTTTGAGTGCATGATAGAGGACATTATTCTTGTAAAAACCGGTGAATATCAGTAAAAGCACAGGGATGATCAACACGTATCCCAATACTGACAGGTCCAGTGGTATGCCATGAATGAGCACCCTGAACCAGTCGATTATACTTAAATGAAGAGATAACCGAAACTGATAAATCAAAAACATCAACCGGATTAATGTGAAATAGGCCATCCAGAATAACGAATAGCCGATAAAGAACTTTACCCTTTCTTTCATGAAATAATTGGTTATTAAAATGAACGCCGGTTATTTTGTCCCGGCTTCCCGGCCAAAATTAAGATAAATTGAAAGATTATTTAAGGATAATTTTATCTCAAACTGTTAAATTTTAATAAAAAAGAGGCGGATTCTTTTCAAACAGTTTTAATTAGACGCAGACTATTGATTGAATTTATCCGACTACAAACGAGGGATTCCTCAGGTCTTCCTTGTTATATTGTAAGGGTTTGCCGGTGTGGAAATCGATTATTCTGAAACCGGCAGCATCCACAATAGCCTGACCGGCTGCGGTATCCCATTCCATGGTAGGGGCCAGTCGCGGGTAGATATCGGCATAACCTTCGGCCACCAGGCAAAGTTTCAGAGAACTCCCGCGTGAGATCATGCTGGAACCGGGATGCTCGGCCATTAACTTGTTTATATAATCCTGAGTTTCTCCTGATAAATGAGACCGGCTCCCGGCGATTATAAATGAAGTACCCTTGTTTTTCACAGGAAGGTGAATGCCCTTTTTTAACAGCGAATTTAAATTAACTTTTTCTTCAATGTAATCACTCACATCTTTAAATTTATAAGCACCCAATATCTTGTCACCGATGAATAATTCATCCGTCACCGGTGTAAAGATCACTCCCAAAACGGGTTTGTTTTTCTCTATAAGTGCTATGTTAACAGTGAATTCACCGTTTCGCTTAATAAATTCCTTTGTCCCATCCAGCGGATCGACCATCCAGAAACGTTTCCATTCTTTTCGTGTATCATACGGAATATCTTTTCCTTCTTCGCTTAAGACTGGTAAATCCGTATTTTTTAAAACAGAGAGGATGGTACGATGAGCATTCAGATCTGCCAGTGTAAGGGGAGACTGGTCGGATTTTAAATGAACCTCTATATGTAAATTGTCATATACTTTCAGAATTGCTTTGCCGGCTTTTAAGGCTGCTTCAATTGCAGTTTCTAACCATTTCGTTTTATCACCCATGCGGTTGTTCATATTATCAGAAATATACCAGGGTAAGGATAGTAACTGTTACAATCATATAAATAATCGTAAGCGGAAACCCGATCTTAAAAAAGTCCTTAAAGGAATACCCTCCAGGACCGTAAACCATCAGGTTGGTCTGATAACCGATGGGGGTCATGAAATTGGCAGCAGCGCCGTATGCCACTGTCAGCACAAAAGGCATGGCGTTAATATCGAGGTTTTGTGCCATGGTAATAGCTATGGGAAAAATAAGGCCCACTGCTGCTTTGTTGGTAATGTAAGCTGCCAGTATAGTGGTAACCAGGTAAAGACCAAATAAAACCCCGATTTTCCCCATTGGCATAAAAACAGTAATGATTGCATTGGCAACCAATACAGCGGCGCCCGATTTGATCATTGCAGTGCCCAGGGCCAGTGATAGTACAATGATCATCGCCAGGTTGTAATCGACACTTTTTGGCAGGTCCTTCGGATTTGTAATCTTTAAGGCAAGGGAAGCCAGGATTACAATGATCAGTCCCATAAACAGCGACATAATATGAAATACGGACAATAGGATAGCCAGGAAGGTCCCTCCGAAAAGAATGGCTATTTTGTACCATTCGAGCTTTACAAAATCTCGTACTTTCGATATAAAATAAAAATCCTGGGTGTTGTTCGTACGACTGATAAAATCTTCGCCGGTATATAACAGCAAAACATCTCCTGCCCTTAGTACCACTTTCCCGATCTTTCCATCAATTCTTTCACCATTACGGTGAACCGCCAGAACAGCGGCATCGTAACTTCCCCTGAAATTAAAATTTTTCACCATTTTATTTATAAGGGCAGAATTCTGGGAGACAACGATCTCTACCACTTCCGCCTTTTTTTTCCTGGAGAGCATCCCCACTTCAGGGAGGATAAGACCCGATTTTGAACTTATCAGATCGAGAATTTGGTCGGTCTCACCCGCAAAAACCAGGATGTCACCGCGGTCGAGCATTATGTCGGATGTTACCGGGGATATTGTGAAGGACCGTCTTAATATCTCTACCAGGTACAGTCCCTCGATGTTGCGCAGTCCTGCTTCTTTTATTGTCTTCCCAATCAGATGCGAATTGTTACGTACTTTGGCTTCGACTACGTATTCGCGCGATTGTTTTTTGAACTTATCGATAAGGTCCTCATGATTGGGTAAAATACGGTCACCGAAAAACATCAGGTACAAAAATCCGATAAATACCATGGGCAGTCCTACCCATACAAAATCGAACATCTGCAGGGAATGCAGGTTGGAGATCACTTTTTGCTCTTCCACCATACTGTTTACGATGAGGTTGGTAGAGGTACCGATGAGTGTGACCGATCCGCCCAGGATGGCCGCATACGAAAGAGGTATCAGGAACTTGGAAGGGGAAATATTATTCTTTTTGCACCAGCTATAAACATAGGGCATCATGATCGCCACCAGCGGTGTGTTGTTCAGAAAGGCTGAAAATGCAGAAACGATCAGTGTCATCCTGCTGAGAAATCCTTTGTAACTGCGTGCCGAACGGAACAACCGGTCAAATACATTTTCGATAACGGATGTTTTTCGAAAAATATCACCCAGTACCAGCAGCATGATCACTACGGCAACCTGGTCGTTTGCAAAACCACTGATTATCTCCCTGGGGGTAAGTACTCCGAATAATCCCAGTACAATAACCCCGATCATAAAGGTAAAGGACGCTCCCAGTATTTCCATGTACAGGGAAACAATGATAAAAACCAGGACGATAAATACAAGTATGAGGTCGAAGCTAATCATATAAACTGTTCGGAAAGAACGTAATCGTGCTTTCTTTTTCTTAATTTAGGTTGCAGAACGAAAGTATAAAATAATCTTTCAATTGCAAACAATTAGGAACGGTTGATTTAAACTTCACTACCAGTTTATATATAATCGGGAAGGTCTTAATTTCAAAAATAGCATCTCCCTGCATCATTCATCCTAGCCATTTTTTCATTATCTTCGTTTCAGGAAACACAATTTATATAATAAATACTTCTTATCGGATATGAAAAACATAAGTGAACTGCAACCATCTCTTCTCTGGAAATATTTTGAAGAAATCTGTCAGATACCCCGTCCATCGAAAAAAGAAGAAAAAATATCGGAATACATCGTGAACTTTGGTAAACAGCACGGACTGGAAACCAATAGAGATGATTCGGGAAATGTAATGATTGCGAAAGCCGCTACAAAAGGTTATGAAAAAATACCACCTGTGGTATTGCAAAGCCATATGGATATGGTAGGTGAAAAGAACAGTGACAGCAAACACGATTTTGAGAAGGACCCCATACAACCGTATATCGACGGGGAATGGGTAAAGGCAAAAGGTACCACCCTGGGCGCTGACGATGGTATCGGTATTGCTGCCCAACTGGCTATTCTGGCCGATGACACTGTCGCTCACGGTCCGCTGGAATGCCTGTTTACTGTTGACGAAGAAACCGGACTTACAGGGGCTTTTAACCTGAAGGAAGGATTTTTCAAAAGTAAAATACTGATCAACCTCGATTCGGAAGACGAAGGGGAGTTGTTTATCGGTTGTGCCGGAGGAATTGACACTGTGGCCATTTTAAATTATAAAACACGTTCTGTTCCGGAAGATTCGGTGGCATTCCGGGTTTCCGTATCGGGACTTACAGGAGGCCACTCGGGTGATGATATCCAGAAAGGCCGGGGAAATTCCATTAAAATATTAAACCGCTTGCTCTGGCAAGCCAACAAGGATCATGGGATAAGAATTGCCACTTTCGAAGGAGGTAACCTGCGCAATGCCATACCGCGGGAGGCGAATGCCCTGATCACCGTAAAGGAACGGCTGGCAAAAGATGTGATCACGTTGATGAACATACTGGCTGATGCTATTAAAAATGAATTTAAGATCGCCGAACCGGCACTAAAGATTACCATCGAAGCAGCTGACCTTCCCGATAAGGTACTTTCGGGAAAACCGGCAAAACGTTTGTTAAATGTATTGTATGCCTGTCCGCACGGGGTAATAAGCATGAGCCAGGCTATAGCCGGACTGGTGGAGACATCAACTAATCTGGCTTCAGTGAAATTCCTTGAAAGCAATCAGATTCAGATTACTACCAGTCAGCGCAGCTCGGTGGAAAGTGCTCGTACGGATATCGCCAATCGTGTCAGCAGTGTTTTTTCACTGGTAAAGGCAACTGTGGAACATTCGGGCGGTTACCCGGGCTGGTCGCCTAATCCGGATTCACCGTTGGTTAAACTTACAGAATCGCTTTATGTAAAACTGTTCGGTAACAAACCCGTGGTAAGGGCTATTCATGCCGGACTGGAATGTGGCCTTTTCCTCGAAAAGTATCCGGAACTGGACATGATTTCCTTTGGCCCAACAATTCTGGGAGCACATTCACCTGATGAACGGTTGAATATCGAAACAGCAGAGAAATTCTGGAAGTTACTGTTGGAGGTGTTGAAGAATATTAAATAAAAGTTAAAATATATCTGAAGTATAAAAAATCTGAGCTGCCTCATTTTCTGTCATCCTGTGCGATAGCGAAGGATCTATACTTAACAAGCATATACTATCAAAGAGATGCTTGAATATTGACTGACTGAAGCAGATAGGCCTACCTGCTGTAGACAGGTAGGTTCAGCATGACATTCCTTAATTGAAACCTGTTCATCCTTTTTAATCCACCGGTTCAAAATCCTCTTTCGAAACGCCGCAAACAGGGCAGACCCAGTCATCAGGGATATCTTCGAAGGGTGTTCCCGGAGGTATTCCTCCATCAGGATCGCCTTCTTCGGGGTCGTATACAAATCCGCATACGGTGCATTGATATTTTTTCATGAAATTATTTCGTTTTTATCTGTTTTACAATTTGTTTTTAAGGCTGTAAAGCTAAAAAAATTAGTATTAAACCTTACAGCATTGAAGGGAGTAATTTATAAAATAATAAATACAGATGTCGTTATAGTCATTTTAAACTGGCCGTAAATTATATCAATGAGTGTTTACTTTGTATTTTTACAACAAACAATCTCTTCATCAATAAATAGTAAATAACGTCTGTATAAAAGATTTAAAACAGATTTTAAAAGCCCTGTCCCCGAAATTTCATAAATTTCACCCTGTAAAAAATACTGTCTGCTTTGGAAGAAATAAGTAATATACTGAACAGATACCAGCCCATTTCACTGAGCAGGATGGATGCCGTTCCATTGACGGAGCGGACAGACACAAAATTTATTTTTCGACATAGGCAATTATCTGAAATACTTGCGATGACATCAAAGGATTACCGTGCCCTGGTAGTTGAAAATGCCCGTATATTTCCCTATCAAACCCTGTATTTCGATACACCGGACAACCGCATGTACCTCGACCATCATAATGGTAAACTGAACCGATGCAAGATCCGTTTCAGAGAATATCTTCCGGCCGGGTTGACTTACCTAGAAGTAAAGTATAAGACCAATACCTACCGCACCGTTAAGAAACGCATGAAAACGGAACGTATAGAACATGAATTATCAAGTCGTTCTGCATCTTTCATCCGGGAGAATGCTCCGTTTGATTCTGGAGAACTGACACCCAAATTAACCACAAAGTTTCACCGTATTACGCTGGCGAGCAACCTTACGGAAGAAAGGGTAACGATTGATTTCGATCTGAACTTTGAACATGGATCTTTGAAAACCGGATTCCCAAATCTGGCTGTTGCCGAAGTGAAACGGAATTCCCTTACCGGAAAATCGGCATTTACAGGCATGATGCATCATCTGAAGATTTACCCGGAAAAACTGAGTAAATATTGTATTGGCCGGGTATTGACAGATAATCGTTTAAAATACAATAATTTTAAGGAGATAATAGTACTCATTAATAAACTGAACAATGATCCACACTATGATAACCCTGGCCGCCAGCGGGTCTGAATCTATAGCAACAGCGTTGACTAATCCGCATGGCTTATGGGCCCTTACCGCCCGGTTCGGTCTGAATCTGCTGGTACTTGTTATTCTCGTCCGTTACTTTTACTATTCCGTTACCCGCCGGAAAGATTACCTGTTTACTTACCTGGTAATCGGTTCCGTGATATTCCTGCTGTGTTACCTGCTCGACAGCGTGGAGCTGCAGATAGGTTTTGCACTGGGGCTGTTTGCTGTGTTCGGAATAATCCGCTATCGAACCAATCCCATCCCTATAAGGGAAATGACCTACCTGTTCCTGATCATTGCGCTTTCGGTGATCAATGCACTGGCTAATATAAAAGTGAACTATGCGGAACTACTGTTTACCAATCTTGCAATCGTACTTATCACATTTTTACTGGAGAAGGTATTTCTGCTGAAGCATGAATCGAGCAAAATTATACTGTATGAAAAAATTGAACTGATAAAACCCTCTAAAAGGGAAGAATTACTGAAAGACCTGGAGGAACGGACCGGCATTACCATCAACAGGATCGAGATCGGCCGGATTAATTTTTTACGGGACACGGCACGTATTAAAATTTTCTATTACGAACCGGATGGCCGGGTGCATGATAACGATGAATTTTATTTACCGGAGGATGATGTGGGTGTTTGAGAGGAATTGAAAAATAAATAATGGACTCTCATAAGATTTAAATTACCTCTTTTTACGCAATGATTTATGCTGTTTTGCCGCATAACGCAAACTTTTCCTTTTCTCTCGATATTCAAATAATTCATTTGTATTAATTGTCTTTTTGTAGCCTTTTTTTAACAGTCCTTTTTCTAAAACCTTGTCTCCCGTCCATATTTTTACTCTCAAATAATCTGAATAGGCTACATATGGCGCATCTTTCGGGTCAATATCCTTTGTAATTTTTTCGGCATTTATCCAGAACTCTTTCGGGATCTGATTTTCTGAAATAAATTTGATTTGTTTAGTTATCTGGTAATGAATCTTTTCAATTTCCGCAACAGACAATCCGGTGATCTCTTTAATTTTCCCGAAATATTTAGTTATTTCATATAACAGGTATTTTGGAGCTATAAAATCAATTATTCCACGGGAATTTAAAAGTAAGTCTCCAATTTTACTATTTGTATTTAGTATTGCGCTAAAGGCAATATTTGCATCTACAATAACTTTCACTTAACAAACCTGTTTCTGTTATTTTCCCACCAGTTTTCATTAAGTTCGTCAGCAAGTCTGTCGGAATCTTCCTGCGACGCTTTTGACTCTGATGTAGCTTCCAGGTATTCAATATATTCCAGAACCCGTTCCATTCCATATTTATCAACCTTTGACGATACTTTTATCAGGATCTGGTTAGCTGTTCTTTCTATATTCATTTTACACTTTTTTGTAAAAATACAACATTTCTTTTAAGTAAGGTCCTGACCTTAAGAGATTATTTGGTAGTGACAGTTGAAGTATTAGTAAGAAGTTTCTGCCCTTTAGCTTCGTTCATCCAAATTAAATTACATTGGATTGATTTATTGGTCTTAATTTAAAAGTGCATTATCTCTTCTTTGTCATCCTGAGCGTAGCGAAGGATCTGTTTATTTGCAGACAGGATCAGCATAACAAACCACTATTAAGAGGATGCCATTAAACAGAAGAATCAGGACATAAGTGTAAAACCGCCTGCAGCAATCAGAAATGCCGTTGTTTTATTGATTTTTCGTGTCAGTAAATTTCCTGATCCTGTTTTTGACCGTGTTTCAGAAGTAAAAATATTTCTACCGGTCTGTTATAAATTCAAAAAAAGCAGCTATGCACGCGGTAAAGGTCCACGATCCGTTTTTTTCTCATCAATGCATTTCTTGATCCATAGTCTCACGTCATTTTCTCCACCCCAAAACTTTGTAACCCATATTCAGAAGTCCGTTAACACATCTACAAGTTTCCTGGAATGTAAACCGAAGAATAAAAATGCATTACCGCATGCTGTAATATCATTAAACAGCGTTGACTATACTTCAATAAACTTATTGGTGAGTTTTTTTACTGCTGATGGTCTATTCCCGAATGCATGGATACATGAAACGAAGAAAAAGGTAACATTCCTGACTGTGTGAGTGATAAAAAAATGGATGGTGGTGGATCTATACGATCCGGGACGGAAAAATTGAAAAATTTAACATGGCCGAAATGTTCCGAACCCGTTAAAATCTGTTGATCAGGAAAGGGAAGAAGAGTTGTGGGCAGGAAAGGGAAGATGGATGTTAAGAGGAATTGGGTTGTGAACAAGAAATATCAGGAGTTATTTATCCAAAAATAATAAAGGTCCAAGTGTGACCTGCCTTTGCTGGCTGGTATCTTGAACTAGATTTTTTTTATCTGTAATCTTAGACTAGTTTGGGATTGGGTGACAATATAAGAATGAAGCAAGGTGTTATTTATCTTTCACGCTGATTATTTCAAAGCAACCATAGCTTTCATCAACAATAAATTTCTCTATCTCATTAAAATAATCGATCAAAATTCTTAATATTGATTGTGTCCTAAGATTTCCGGTACGTATCCAGATTATTTTTGGAGGAAATCCATATAATAAATTCAAGTCATTGAAATCAGAATCCTGGGTCACTATAATATATTCATGTTCTTTTGAAAATTCCCAAATATGTCTGTCGGTATAATTTATTAATCCCTCATTTTTTACAGAAGTTGAACCGGCAAATTGTTCCGGGAGAAGTTTTAATATCTTATGAGAAATATTCTGATCAAATAATAATCTCATAAAGCTACCTGATAAATCTTATTTTCTCTATCGGCAGCATAACTCAGCGTGGCATAAATATCTTCTGCAGTCAACTCATCAAAATCAAACAAAATATCCTGTATAGTCATTCCGGCAGCCAACCAGCCGAGAATATCATTGACAGTTATTCTCATTCCCCGAATACAAGGTTTTCCGCCCCGTTTTCCGGGTTCAATTGTTATAATCTTTTTATAGTCTGTCATTGCCCAATTTTTAAGTAAAAATACGAAAAATTCACTTATGTATCATATCGTGAAATTATTACAGAAATTTAAGGAACTTTCATAATACTGCATCTGAACTAATTCGTATGAAGTTTCTTTATCAAAGGCATTACCAGCAGAACAACAGATATTATAATAAAATCAAGTCATCAGGGCAACTTATATCTTTTATATTTCCAATGACTATAATATCCAACCAAAATATTGGGATCCTTCCTTATAAAATAATCCACTGGCAAACTGACCACGATTTTCTTATTCTGCTTGTATGGATTGGGAAATGTAATTATTTTATGACTGTTCCCGTAAAAATAATACCTGACAGAATCAGCATCATCAAATTGTATACTGTTTATATTTTTCCCTGAATTAATAATTTCTCCATTGAGATAAACTCTGACTGAATCAATTTTAACCGGATAAACAAGGTATCCTTTGAACTGAATGGTAAAATAGTCAACGTCATTTCTGCTTCTGTTAACGGAGATATCCATGTTCTTTGCCACTGTGATTATAGTATCACCATTAAAGTAACAATTACCTGATCTTTGGATTTGCAGGTCACTGCTGTATCCAAGGATATACTCAAAAGTGGAATCTTGATTTAAAGTCAATTTTTCACAGATACTTTTTGTTAATGAGTGAAGCATTCTGCATTTAGAAATATATACAGAAGAACTCTGACTATTTCCCCTGACAGAAACAAGAATCAATAGTATTAACAATAATTTCATGTAAGATTCTTTTCTAATTTAATGCTGTTTTCATCCAAAATATCTTTTTCTCCCGGATATCCTGCTGGTATTTGAATGCATCCGCCGCGATGCCATAATGATAAAAGCACCAGCCAGTGCCGGGCCATAAGACAGAATATAATAACCATTCAGGTAAATTATCCCAAATAATGTTGCCAGGGTTATAGTAACACCTCCTATTACTAAAGCCAGTACGATGATCTTTACTTCACGGCTTCTAATATTTCCGGACCTGTTTAATTCCTCTCTCAAAACCCGGTTATCAATTTCATTCATTATATATTTAATGGTTTCCGGATTAATATTTCTTAAGGTCAGTTCTTTTCGGATCTCAGAAAGATCAAATCCTTTCAGTTTTTTTTCTGTGTAGATTAGAAAGATCAAATCCTTTCAGTTTTTTTTCTGTGTAGTATTCTATAAGACTGTTAATATTGTCTTCCATTCCGGAATAGTTTAAAACCCTGACAAAATATCTTTTTATTCGTTAAAACAAATTTATTTACTAACCTTTACTCTATATACCCACTAAATATAACCGATTTCTTAGGAAAAAGCAAATATTTGACAGGAAGGTTAGTAGTAACGGAGATGTTGCGTATTATTATTAAAGACGGGGAAAGAATCAGATCGTTTCGGTGATAATATTACAATGTGATAGGAGTAAGTCCGGTTCGTATTAAGAAATAACAGGTTTATATTTCTTCCAATCTTTTAGGATTTTGTCTTGTGTCAAATACGGAAGCAATCTTGATATATTGATCCTCTACCCAATAAATTATTTTATAATTTCCTTCAACAAGATACCTGTATTCGTTCTTTCGGTTTATTAATAATTCTTCCCTTTGTCCGCTTTGCGGTTGTTCCTCCAATTGAATGGTTCTGTCAATAAGCCTTGTAACCTGGCGATGTGCAATTTTAATACTTGCTCTGTATTTCAGGTAATCAAAAATATTCTCTAACTGTTCAATAGCCGTTTCAGTCCAGAATACTTTCAATCCCACGATTGCACATCATTTTTAAGATTCCGGGCATCTACTATCCTTCCATTCTCAGAATCGCTTTCGGCGTTATCAATTATTTTATTAAACTCTTCAGAACTCATTGGTTCAAGCTCCTGAGAATAGATTCTTTTTTTTTCAGATTTTAATAATGAATCAAGTTTATCAATAGCCTGTTCATTATCCAATCTTAAAAACTCTTTTACAAAATGTATCTTTTTCAGCTGTATATCCATCTCTCAGTATTTTTACCAAAGTTAGTAAAATTGTATTTTTTCATTTACTCTCGATGTTAATTTATTTAAGTCTGACAACAATAATGAACATAAACATTATTCGGAAACTCCGATTATCTTAATTTTTTTCTTCGATCTTCAAATAGTATGTATTCACTAAAAGTAACCGATTTCTCAGCGAAAAGCAAATTTTTGACAGGAAGGTTAGTGATGACGGAGGAAGAATCCGGGGCAGCGATTAAGTGACAATGAGACAAAGGTATTATTTATCTTTCACACTGATTATTTCAAAGCAACCATAGCTTTCATCTACAATAAATTTTTCTATCTCATCAAAATAATCGATCAAAATTCTTAATATTGATTGTGTTCTAAGATTTCCGGTGCGTATCCAGATTATTTTTGGAGGAAATCCATATAATAAATTCAAGTCATTGAAATCTGAATCCTGGGTCACTATAATATATTCATGTTCTTTTGAAAATTCCCAAATATGTCTGTCGGTATAATTTATTAATCCCTCATTTTTTACAGAAGTTGAACCGGCAAATTGTTCCGGGAGAAGTTTTAATATCTTATGAGAAATATTCTGATCAAATAATAATCTCATAAAGCTACCTGATAAATCTTATTTTCTCTATCGGCAGCATAACTCAGCGTGGCATAAATATCTTCTGCAGTCAACTCATCAAAATCAGACAAAATATCCTGTATAGTCATTCCGGCAGCCAACCAGCCGAGAATATCATTGACAGTTATTCTCATTCCCCGGATACAAGGTTTTCCGCCCCGTTTTCCGGGTTCAATTGTTATAATCTTTTTATAGTCTGTCATGGCCCAATTTTTAAGTAAAAATACGAAAAATTCACTTATCTGGAAAGATACTACGATTACATTTGCTACAACCACAAATCCATTCGGAAACCATGGTGACTTTAATCTCTCTTCCACCAGCTTTCCCTCTATATGCACACTACAAGTAGCCGTTTTCTCAGCGAAATGCAAATTTTTAATTAGGTAGACAGACAGCAGGAGTTATGAATATAGCTGGAAGGCGCCGGCTGTTTATTTTTACCATAACATTATACGGGAAGAGGCTGGTTGTCTCTTATTTTATCCTGTAGGTTATTCCAAACCTTATCAGTCGGGCAAAAGCTTCATTATTATTTCCACCTTTCGCCCACATCTCATAATTTAACAATCCATAGGAATACCCAAAATATATACCTGTTTTTCCGTAGTAAGCTGCCAACTGTATCCGGGGGCGAAAATCAAATCTGATGTCTTTAAACTCGGTACTTGAAACAGTATATTTAATACCATTTACCGCAGTCGCATTAGCTTTATCCTTTAATCTCAACGTATACCCGAAATCAAAACCTCCGGTTAAATCGAAGAATAAATTAGTTGCAACAAATCGATAACCGATAAAAGGATAGGAATTTAAAAATTCATGACCCTGATAGCCTTTTCCTGTTGCATCGTACTGATAGGTGGTTGTTCCGTTATATCCGTCTATTCGGTTAATAGATACTTTACTTCGTAATGATTCATAGCCGGCTTCTATTCCCAGAATAATATTCCCGGTTGTAACTCTTTCTACATTCAGTGAAAATCCATAACAAAGTCCGGATTTGGAACCATACGAATTTAAATAGGCAGTTTCGGTCAGATCGTAATAATTAAGAGAAGTGACAGATAGTGCTGAAGCTCCGGAAAAAGAAAACATTCCGGAACTTAACGAAACCCTGAGCTCTGAGTGTTGTGCCGATGTATTTTTAAAGACAAGAAACAAGATGATTACTGTTAATAATTGTTTCATGGTATTTATTTTTTGGTGCTGGTTAATAAATTTCTTATAACATTATTATTTCTAATATTTCTAACGATTTGAAGGTAAAGAATATTATCCTGATTTTGCCAGAATGAGTAACAACATTTTCCAATGTTAATTTTTTTCATAAAAGATATTCTAAATTAACCGGTACTATCCTTTTCAGTAAACTATATCAATTCTTACCGTAAGAATTTATTTTTTTGAATATAAATCTACATCAACAAAATACTACTCTGCAGCCTGCGTAACATATACCCTGTCGAAGTAATCCCCTGCTTCAAGCTCTACCTTTATTATTCGCTGTCTTCCAGTAGTGTTTGTATCTGCTTTTATAAAAAGGGTATGTTTATCCCGGCGCTCCACAATATAACAATTTTCGCTAAAAATGTAATGATCAGATTCCGTGTTTATACTATCCGGCACATAGAAAATTTCATTGTTAACCCGAACATGCGTTATCCACCACCATTCACCTTCCGTTGTTATTGTAACAGAATCGGCTCCGGAACTGAATTTAACATCTTTAACGGACAACTTGATGTTATCGTCCCATTTTCCTATCGGTTGTTCTTTTGAACAGGAGAAAAGAATAACAGAAAAGATGATCAACCACGAGAAATGAAAAGTTCTTTTCATAGATTTTTAGATTCAATATTTATAAAATGTTACGATATCCGGTAAATTAATTATTACATAAAATTATGCTTATCCGTATATTATTTACCAGATGAAAAACACATGCGTTTGGTTGCGTCCTGTTTGCTGATAAATGTTTCAAATATCTTGTCCGTAAGTCATACGGATTGTATAAGCAATTATATAATAAAAGAAAAGCCACTTTTCAGCGGCAAAATAAAACACAGAAAAAATTACCGGTGAACATCGATTGTAACAGACCCGGAAACAGGCCTTCCATCTGAAGTAATGCCCCTTACCTGTATTTCATAGTTACCTTCATTGTCACCTGTACTGAATTCCAGTTGAACCGGCTTGTCAGTTAAGGTGATACCGGCATTCCAGTAAAGCAGGTTGGCAAAATAAGGTAAAGCGCGTGGTTTCACTTGTTTTGCAACCATTTTTGGTATTTCAAATTTAGTTGATGGTGTAATGGTCTGATAGTTGAAAAATATTGTTCCGGCGGGAAAATTATAATTTTCAAGTGAACTCTTTTTACTAATCACGTTTATTACACCATTCAACATATGAGTACCGAGAAAATATTCCTGGTTAATCACATTGATTTTTTCGACTGATGCAGGGGGTATCTGCAATAACTGCTCATAATTGAATACGGGAATATTATCCAGCATTACCAACGGATCGTCCAGGGTACGCGAAGGTTCAGGAGTTATTACCTGGAAATGATATTCCCCCTTTCTTTTATAGACACGAGTATTCTGCACAATTTCCTTAAAATCTTCTTCAAGGGAAGATAAGGGTATAAAATCACTCAAAGTGATAGTATGATCGGGCTTTGAAAATAACGGCTGCGGTAAATAACCGTCCGATGATTGAAAAACAGAATCTGATAAAAACCGGTTGGCAACCTGCTGATTGATATATAGTTTTTCGTACAAAGAATTATCATTTTTCTGGAATGAAAGTTCATTCCATGCGGGATATAATTGCGGGGCAAAATCGCTGTTAATTTTAATTTTTACCGAACCTTTTCCGGAAGAGCCGGCAAAAATCCGTTTATTCCCGTGAAAATTATTAAGTGAAAATACAAAGGAACCATCTTTCTTTGAATTGTAAATATGCAACTGGGGCTGATCACCCGGTACTGCCAGGTAAACTTCTGCACCAGCTACCGGATTACCGGAGTTATCGGTAACTTTTCCTGTAAGACTTACATCGCGGACATCAGGCAGGTCATCAACAGAAAGTGATTTATCGGACAACAGTTTATCCAGCATAAACTGATTCTGAAGAATCTCATTTTCGCGGATTAGCAATAAGGCATGGGATAATCTGGTATCGAAAGAATTAAATTCATCATTCGTGTACGTTCCCTTTAAACCGGCAGAAACTACAATAGAAGCATTTTCAGAGATATTTCCGGAAAAACCGTTTATTGTAAGAGAAACATTTTCACCCGGCTTGTACCGGTCAGCATTCGTATGTATTTCCAGACGAACAGGATTTGCAGTCTGCCCGTTTACTGCTTTCAGATATAAAAGTTTCCCCTTTTCATCTGTTAATACCAGGTAATTAATTCCTGAAGAAATATATCTGCGGGCTATATTAAGATAATAGGGACTCCCGTTTATCATAAACTCTTTACGGAAAAGAGTATTCATCTGGCTGTTTTTCAGTGTCAGCACACATGATGCAGCTTCTTTCTGATTTACAGGTTCTATTATTATTTGAGGATATTCATCCTGAAAGTGAGCAGTAAGATTCCAGCCCGATTTCTGAATGTTATCTATGGGTACAAATAAAGAATCCTTATCAGCGAACCGAATGCTCAGACCATAACTTTTATTTTCTTCAGGGGTAAATTCAAACGTACCAAGATTATCTTTAATACGGTTAACCCGACAAACAGTATCTTTACGGCCATTAAGCACCACCGCATTAGTAATGGTTTTACCCGGGATACCTGTTGCCACCACTCCTTTGGCAGGAATTGTATAAACTGGATTACCGTTATTAAAAAACAACTGTACGGCTTTTTCTTCTATAGGAGTATTTTTTTTCTGATTAGGATTCAGAATCAGTAAATTTATCTTTGTAAGATCTACTGCCATTGAAGATTTCTGATAGTTCGTATATGCCCGTATAAAATAATTTCCGGTAATAAAATCATCCGGAATAATTAGTGATCCTGAAACTCTGCCATTAATAATCCTGAATTTTTGTTGCAGGGTATAAGGGGCCGATTCATCATAAAGATCAACATAAAGAATATTACTTAGACATGTCTTATCGTCACCCTGACGACAATAAAGCAAAGCGCTGAACCATATTCTTTCTCCTGCCATATAGATATTCCGGTCGGTGAACAGGCTCGTCTTTTCTACGTAATTAAAACCGGACGGATTGATACCGGTACCCTGTTTATTATCCTGGCCTGAAACAGCAAGAAAAACAAAATTCAGTAATATAATAGAAATCAACAGGTAATATATTTTCATCTTTAACATTATTGATCAATCCAGAAATCTGGTTTTGTTATTAGTCCGCCTTCCATTTCACACATAAAGCATTTTTCCGGTGCCCAGCCTTTTATGTTGCCTACTAATGTAAAATACAACGGGTGTTGGGGAGTACCTCCGGCAGCTATAATACCTAAAAGTGACGGGCCGTCGATTAACGGATCACAAACCGGATAGGAAAAATGCCCGTTAGCAGGGCTGTTATAGTAACTTCTCCGCTTGTACACACCACCTGCAACAAAGCTGCCCAAAACCTGCTGATCGGGTTTTGTAATGCAATGCATATTGCCCTTAATAGAGTAAGGTTGAGAAGCATACAATGAACCACTGTTGTTTTGCTGATTAATTTTATAGTAAAAATCAAATATTTCTTTCGAAACTGCTATTTGTGTGACGAGCAGGCTGTACCTTACCGAAAACTGTTTGGTATCAAACGGTACAAAATGCAGTGGTAACGTTTGTTCACTTATAGAATTGGTGGCCAGTGAATGTGAAATATAGAAATAGTTTATATGAGAAGTTTTCCAGCATTGCAGCGGCTGCTGAAAACCAGGTTTCTCGAAGCCATCCTGAATAATTATATAATACAATCTCAGATCCGGCTTGTATTTATAGGTTTCTTCAAGTTGAAACAAATAATAGGTATCAGAATCCTTTTCTGATGGATAATCCAGATAAAACTGAGCTCCTTCGATGTTTATGGTCGGATCGTTGGTTGGCAGTTCATTAATAGAATAATATGCCGAATCAAAATGCTGAACAGAACGGAGAACCTGATAATCTGACTCGTACTGATTACCGTCGGGCATGTTGATCTGTAACTTATAACTTCTCCCAACAATTCCGCTAAAATTATCGGGCGCATACCGTCCGTCTTCTCTGAAATAGAAAGGCACTGTATTACCCTGATCATCCTGAATATTTACTGTAGCATTATTAACCGGAATATAACGCTGACTGTCGAGCGGAGCAGAAATTGAAAGTTTTACATACTGGGTTTCCGGACTATCCGTAACCAGAGCATCAACTGCCAAAATACTGCTTCTTTCCGGTTTCAGATCGGGCCAGTAAGGTTCCACGCATGAAGATGCAAGTAACAGTATAACCAATATTTTTTGAATTTTCTTAATCATTGTAATTCCCAAGTTTAAAAACATACGTTATTGTATAAATGGGAGTACCGAATACAGACAGTTTATACCCGTTGATTTTCCCGTTTTCTGATGTAAAATACACAGAATAGGCATTTTTTCTTCCCAGCAGATTATAAACCGAAAACATCCAGGAACCATGAGCCAGTTTCTTCTTCACAAGGTTACCCTCCACATTTGCCGAAAGGTCTACCCGAAAATAATCGGGTATTCTTAACTCATTTCTGGTTGAATAGTTAATTACAGGATTATCATACAGATAATATATCGATATCGGACTGGTAAAAGGTCTGCCTGTAGAATAAACCACATTACAGGAAAGTGAAAACCGGCGACTGAAATTATAGTTACTGACAAAATTTACAGAATGTGGTTTATCATAATTAGAAGGATATGGTAAACCGTTATTTACTTGTTTCAGCGGATTATCACTTTTTATCAGAACCTGTGTGTGAGTATAGGAATAATTAATCCAACCTGTCAGTTTGCCTTTATTTTTACGAAGCATTAATTCGGCACCGTAAGCAGTAAGTCCCCCCTGTAAAACTTCTGTTTCGATAATTTCAGAGTTTAACAGGTCAGCACCGTCTTTATATTCCACAAAATTATCAACGGTTTTATAATATCCTTCTGTTGTAATTTCCCACATACGGTTGGTAGAATTATAATAAACGCCAAGCGAATACTGTGTCCCGGTCATCGGCTTGATATGGTAATCGGCTAATTTCCACTTATCGGTAGGAGAAATGGACAACGTGTTGGATAACATAAAAATATTCTGTTGCAACTGATTAAAACTTCCTTTTATGGATACGCCTGGCAATAACTGATATTTTATAGCAATCCGGAAATCCGGTTTCTGATAGGTTTTGATAATCCTGTTCTGTCCATAATGTATGGTATCTGTAATATTCGTTTTGATGAGATTATCTGAACCGTAGCGGTAAACATCCTGAGGACCAAGGTAATTGTAAATATTATAGCGTAATCCGGCATAAACTGATAATTTTTCCGTAGGATGCCATTCATCACTTACAAATATACCTGACTCAAGAGCTTTTTCATTGCCGGGTTCGGATGAGTGCACTACACTGTCATTCTGAAGGTTGTAAAAATTCCCCTTTGCCTGGTCATAAAATACATTATTAAAGCCTGTTACCAATGTATGCTTGTCATTAAGATGTAGCAACAGAATGTTTCTGAACTCAAACTGTTTTATAAAATAATCATACCTGAATGAGTTGTATGCCAGTTCCCGGTTTGTTTCGTTGAATGCATACCTGCTGAAAGCCAGGGAAGAAGTAAACCGGTGTTTTTTATGTATCTGATGATTCCAGATTAAAGAAGCTCCCTGATTATTGTAGGTATGATCGATAAGTTGATTATAATTCATCTTGTCGTTGCTGTAATAACCATATATTCCAATCTGATCCGATTCACCTAAATCATAATTCACCGAACCCAGCATATCGCCAAAGGATGCTTTGCTATTCCTTATATCCGGATCCTTTACTTTTTTCAACAGCCAGTTAATGTAAGAATACCGTGCCCCGATCATAAAACTTCCCTTATCTTTAACCAGCGGATTGTCAAAAAGGATATTAGATGATATTGGACTAACCCCGCCATGCATGCCAAATTTTTTCATATTTCCTTTCCTGGTTGAGATATCAAATATCGAGGCCAATCGTCCACCATATTCCACAGGGATATTGCTTTTATATAAATTCACCTCACTGATGGCTTCCGGATGAAATGCCGTGAAAAAACCATTCAGATGATTCACATTATATACCGGAATATTATTCAGATAAAAAAGATTCTGGTCGGCAGGGCTACCTCTGACATTAAACCCTGATGCCCCTTCCCCGGCTTTTTGAACTCCCGGTAAAAGCTGCACCACTTTGAGAATATCTTTTTCTCCCATCACCACCGGAATATTCTTTACATCTTTAGCAGTAATATGTTCAAGTCCCATTTGGGTACTGCGCACTTTATTGTATTTGTCAGAACTGACCGTAACTTCCTCCAGAACTACCAAATTTGGTTTCAGAGTTAGCGTTGCAGATCCGTCCGAACGAATCACCAGGTTGTACTTATGCCGTAATTTATCTATACTACTAACCTGTAATGTATAACTTCCTTTAGGTAATGATAATTCGAAATGTCCGTCGGCATCGGTAGCGGCTCCCTGCTTAAGTTCTTCTATATAAACATTTGCACCTATTACCGGTTCTCCGGTAGTTTCATCTTTAACTATGCCACTAAACCTTGCCTTACCATTTCTGGTTTTTCCGTTCTCACTTCCGATCACCAGTGTTTCAGAAACGTATTCACTTTTTGTTGTGATATAATCTTTCTTAAGTTCTGACGTGGCTTGCTGATCATTATTTTTTTGTTTTCTGATGTAAACATCCGGTGATATTTTGGTTACTACCGGCTGACCTTTAGTAATAAAATAATTACCATCTGTATCGTGAGAAATATACATCCGGTAACTTTTAAGTATTTCTTTAAGTGCATCACTAAGATTTACCGAGTCGCTCTGAATTGAAACCGGAATATCCGGGATGCTATCCGGATTATAAAAGATCCTTATCCCGTTTCTTTTCTCTACAGACTGTATGAAATCATTAAAATGCTGACTATTATATGTCGGATCCAGCCGGATGTCAGTTTTCTGCGCATTCGCATTACCGGAAAAAAATAGTATTGTAATATAAAGGAGAAAGAAAATTTTAACGAAACGATTCATTCATTTAATTGTTTATCAGCAAATTCACATAGTTTTTGCAGTTCCTGTATACCGGCATTTTTGTATTGAATATGTTGCCGGCGTATATACTTCCGCAAACTTCTTTTTTCAGCATTGAAATAGTGTAAAAATGCACTTTTATCAGCACATCTTGTCCAACTTCCGTTTTTAACAATGTAAAGATTCTTTTTGGTCTCACTATACGAACCGTTTGAATTGGATGCATAGTGGTTGTCAACAATATATTTGGAATAATGAAGCAGATAAATCCGGTTACCTGTAAAAACCTTTTCATAATAAGTATCCTTATTATTCTCAGTTCCTGATCTCATATTGATAAACAGATGGTTGTCGATTTTAAATGAGTCGATAACTTCACCTGAAATATCAATCGGAACCTTCATAAAATCCTTGTAATCTGCCTGTACAATAAGTTTTCCGGCATAAATATCATAAAGAACAGGAACATTGGAATAAGTCCTTTCCCGGACATATATACTTGCATTCTGCCAATCGGGACTAATAAAATAAGGATTTCCGGAAGCCATCGGCATCGCATTCCTGTACAGTCGTCCCTGGTAAATAAGATCATCCTGCCCGTAGATTTTTTCAATATACCTTACAAATTCTTCGGAGGCAGTATTTTTATCATCTTGTGACCAAACCTTGGAAATAAATGTTGTTGCAAATAAAAACAAAAAAACAGCAATTCTGTGCTGTCTGATAAATAACCTAATCATCCACGCAGTAATTATACAGATTCAAAAAATACGGATGCTAAAAGTATATAAAATATCTGAGATTAGAATTATTTTATAATTAGTTTCATTTGCTTTGTTTTTATGTTATAAAACATAAAATATTTTCATGTTTTTATGAAAAAGGAAATGTCCGGAAGTATAATGAGAATCGTTATTTTTTCCAATGTCAGGTTAGTTCCTGTTTCTCAGGCAATATCGGGAGCGATCAGCAAATGGAACCTGGTAATAATTTTTGTAGTTGCCGGAATCCCGGTACTTTTGGTAACTGCCTGGTCAGCTTTTCATCCCGGAATGAAGTTTTTTACTGAGAGTCTTACTATGAAATCTTCAAATAAATCAGAATTTTAATACGAAACAATTGATTTCGGTTATTTCAACTGCTTTTTATATTCAACTATCTTAATCACATCGTCAATTTGTTCCTCACTGTGAATTTCAATAATCAGGGGAATCAGTTTTCCAATATACTTTCCGCTTTTAAAGTCTTTTTTTATTTCTTCATCTATTTCCAGATCATCAATTCCTGCTTTATTCTTATCCGTAAAATAAAAGACTGTTCTGAAATACGCCTCCCACACCGATAACCAGAAAATGGTTTTCTTTTTATAAACGGTTTTACATAGCCAGGCTTTCCCGTCCTTGTAATAATTCCATACAGGCTCTAATCCATATTCCGGATCCTTTATGATTTTCATTAATTTTTCATACGCAGGATAACTTTCACTCATCACGTTTTTCAGCACTTCTTCTGTAGGAAAAATTTGTTGATCTTTCAATGAAGGTATTTCCATTAGAAATAAAATTTAGATTAAAATATTGCGATTACTGTGCATGTAACAATTAATTCATTTCAGCATTTTCTAAATTACCGAACACGAAATAAATTTATAGGATATTCCGGTGAAAAACAAATTTCAGAAAAAGTTTATTCAACATATAAATATCCCTATTTTCAAAATTAATTACCATCTCAGAACGTTACTACTGCATACACCTGTTTGTAAAAAGGAGGTTTATTCAATAAAAAATTATAATAGTATCTTTAACGTTTGATACTTCATTCATGAATAATTAATTACATATTGAAATTAACTTAAAAATGAGATCAGTTGTAAGTATTCTATTATTAAGTTTTATATCTTTTAATATGTTCAGCCAGGAAAGAGATACTGTTTATTTATGGCCGGGAGCGGTACCCGGTGAAAAGGAGGTGAAACACAAAGCCATTGAGATGCCGGATCACTCAAGGGATGTTACCAGGCTGACAGATATAACGGATCCTATCTTCATCACATTCGAACCCGAAGCCAATACTAACAACGGGACGGGCATTATTGTATGTCCCGGCGGAGGTTATGAGAGACTGGCTATCGACATTGAAGGTTATGAAGTGGCAGCATGGCTGAATAAACATGGTTATACTGCCTTTGTTTTGGAATATAGAGTCCCCGATAAACAGGAGGGTGCTTTGCAGGATATCCAGCGTGCAATAAGAATTATCCGCAAGCAGGCTGACAAATGGAAAATCGATCCTGACAAACTTGGCGTATTGGGATTCTCAGCAGGGGGCAGTTTATGCGCCAGGGCAAGCACGGAATATGATAAGAAAACTTATACCCCGATTGATAAAGCTGATAGCTTATCCTGTAAACCGGACTTTTCTCTGTTGATCTACCCGGCGTATCTGGATAAAGGACCAAACAGAAGCCTTACACCTGAGTTGAAAGTTGATAAAAATACTCCTCCCATGTTTATTTTCGCTACAAGTGACGATTCACATTCAAACAGTGCGCTTGTTATGGCCACAGCTTTGCGGGACGCCAAAGAACCTGTTGAATTACACATATTACCTTCGGGAGGCCATGGATACGGTTTGCGGGCTGGCAACCCTGCAGCGGACGTCTGGCCGCAACTTGCAGAAAAATGGCTGAAAGAGATAATTAAAAACTAACTGCTCTTTTTTTAATTTTAATTACTGTTTTACAGGAATAAGCACAAAAGCTGCATCCTGTCCCAGATAGTGTGCATGGTAATCTTCGATGTGCAGTACCGGCATTTTAAATGTTATCGATCCGGCTACACTTAATACTTCCTCTTTATCTATGAATTTTCCATGCCATGTATGGTAAATTTTCAATGTATACTTACCGACAGGAATTGATCTAACAGTTACGGTTGCTCCTGACACATCTGTTTTTGGATTCACCACCCATCCGAAAATCAACTGATCACTCTTCATGGCAAATGCATTGCCTTCTGATACTTCAGCCTCGGTTGGAGTTATACGGGTCAATTTTGAAAAGGGAATAGTCGATACAAATCTTTCAAATGATCTTATCTGATTGGTTATAACATTATCATTCAAATAGGGAGAATAAGCCCACCAGAATGGAGTCATTGCTGTGCCGTTAGCCAGACATACCCACAAAGCATTGTGATACCATGACAGGTATCCGGGCATACTTGGTTCATAAAAGGTATGATCCCATCCTGTTTCACCTATAATAACCGGTTTTTCATATCCATTCCATAGTTTTTTTAATTCATGGGTATAGTTCAGGTAACTCAGTGTTAAAGGACTTATACTGTCTGCAGTAATTATACCAGTTTCATTAATTGGGAAACCCTGGGATTCATATATTTCTCTTGCAGCCAGATCGAATGTTTTGTAGCCCTGGCTCCAGAATTCGTTGATTCCACCGCTTCGTGTACCAGTAGTGAGATGATTGTACGGATCGTTCGATTTTATAAAATCCTGTACTTTCTGAGCCCAGTTATTCGCACCGATGCTATCTCCCGACACCCAACCATCGGTACCATTAACTTCATCCACAACAAACCATACAGCCAGCGATCTGCTATAGCCCCATCGTGCAATGATATAACGGTATAATTTTTCCTGGTAGGTCCATGCTTCATTACTACTGTAAAAATCTTTTGCATCACAAACCAGTTGATAAGGATTGACGTTCCACCGGCGATTACCTCCCGGCCATACTGTTTTCGAAAGATACGGATGAAACCAGATGTTCAGGCTCAGATTAATGTTTCTGCTTTCGCACCAGTTTAAAACCTCATCCAGTCTTCCGCTCAAATTCTGATCGTATCGTCCCAGTCCGGTACCCATTGTTTCTATTGGTATCATAAACGAACTAATAAAATTCACCCCAAGCGTTTTCAAATGATCCAGCGTTTCCTGATTAATCTGTCCCTGGTTAAAAGAATGGTAGCTATCATTATACCAGAGTCCTACGCCATAGTAAGGAGTTCCATCAGCATATTCCAGGTATCTTTTATTGGGGGCAATTTTAATGGGACCATGATAAGGGGAAGCTACCACAAAAAATGATTTCTGCTCATTGGTTGTTGCTCCGTCCAGGTCTTTTACATTCAACTGATAGATCCATCTTCCTGTTTCATTGGGTGAGAATCTTACCATCCACAATGAACCGGAACCTGAATAATTATAAAATCCGTTTATTTTCCATTGCTTACCCGAAGGGCTTATAAAAACAGCATTCAAATCTATTTCATCAGGATCAAATGGATTTTGAAAGTTGGCAGAAAGATTAATCTGCATTTCAAATTTATCATAAAGACCTACTGTATCCTCTATAACCCGGATGTTTTGAATTACAGGATTACCATTAACCAATGAATTAAATAACAGAATAAAAGTGATGATAAGAGCCGGAGTAAATTTTCGCATGTCAGTAAAGTTTCGTTAATACTTTAGTAAAGGTCACCATAAAATTATTAAATTTTTGGATGATATTTTTAGCGGGATCGAAGAAATATTGATTATATGCCGACTAAAGGCATTTATCCGGAATAATTTTTCTGGTTTACTAAAGGATACAATTATTGATCTGTTCATGGTTGCATACTATATAGTCTCGGGAAAGCCGATTGAGAGCATATAGGACCTGATAAAGCCTCTTTTTTAATTGAGAATTCTTTGCATAAAACAAACCCGCCGCAACCTTTCATGAAAAATGGTTGCAGCGGGAATATTATTTGTCTGAATCATCAGACACTGTTATGATAGAATAAATATTACCTGTTAATCTTCTAAATTAACACTTCCGTACCTGGTAGTTATTTTCACTGTTGCTTTCGGGTTGGGATTGTTTCCAACCGTACCATTAACTTTCTCCTCGTTATTCTCATTGAATTTATTGACTCTTCCTTCATCTGGAAAATTAATATGAGCATACCTGGCATCTCCGTCGATCTTATAGGAGGCACCAGGGGCGATACCAATGCGATAGTTCCCGTACTGATTATCGATGGATATACTCTCGAATGTAGCCGGTACTTTTTGCACTTTAAAGTCGCTGTATCTTGTTTCTACTTCGATCTTATTACTTATCTGGTCGAAACTAAAGTTGGAATAGCCTGAAATTGTCACAAAGTTAGAGAGGGTTCCGATTTTATAGGTATCATATTTCGATTCAGATACAATGGAACTGCCTTCATCGACATATACTTTCGAATATTTGCTGACTACCAATAAGGCCTTGCTTTTTGTGATCTGTATTTTGGAATATTTGAGATCCATTTTCAGCCATTCGCAATCTTCAATAGTCCCCTCCGAATATCCGAGTGTGATCTCGGTCAGCGGTTTTTCGCTCGTGTGAATGATGGAATTTGCTTTCAACTTCCCGTATTTAATGTCAATTGTAGATGTACTTGTTATTTTGTTGATAAAAGCATTTCCGTATTTTACACTAAGTGCCAGCGGAACATTTTCAGGCATATTAACCGTGTAATTAATTTCCATTTTTTTGTTATTCCAGTTAAAACCGAATTTTTTATTAATATCATTATTAATATCGGTAATAGCCTTTACAATATCTCCTTCCTGTGAAAAGTTCACATTAATATAACTCAGTAATTTATCGGCATCGTCTTTATTTTTAGCCCAAACTTTTACCACTATCTTAATAGAAATAAGGCTTTTATTCCAGTTGATGATATCAACATTACCGAATTTATTATCAATTTGCAGTTGTGTATTTTTAGTTACAGTATATTCCTTATTGTAATTCTTCTGATATTCATCCGTCTGTGCTTCTGTTGCCTGCCAGGTTATTGTGGCAAATAATCCCAGTAATAGACAGGCTGGCAAAACTCTTCTGTTTTTCATGATCGTTCTTATTTAAATAATTAACTACTCCACTTTTTTGTTTTAATAATGATCCGGTCGGTTAGCTCCAATTCCATCTGGTATTGTGTGATAATTGCGTGTTCAACACGTTCGTCGTACTGATACCTTACCAGATCCTTTTTCAGTTGCCTGATAGAACTGTTCATATCGTGTATTTCATCCAGAATGCCCCTTTTGGCTATTCCATCACCGGCGATATCCATCGTTTTAATAATTTCGATGTTCTGATCGATTTGTTGCTGATAGTATTTTTCGGTCTCACTGAGTTCGTTCGGAATTTTGGGTTGATTCCCATTATTTTGATTTTTTATGTAAATGCTTGCCGTCAGCGCTCCTGCAATTGCTACAGCCACGATAAGTACAGCAGCATACTGTTGTATTTTATTACTCAGAAAACGCAACTTACGTTTTTCGGAACTTTCAAGCTTCTCTCTGAACTTTACAAAATGTTCGGAGGAAGGCTCTGCGTCGTCAAACGCAGTCCTGTTTTCATTGATTAACTTCTCCAGGTTTTTCATTTTGCAATACTTTTTTGTTTTAAAATCTCCACCAGTCTTTTTCTGGCCCTCGCGTATTGTGATCTGGATGTTGATCCTGATATTTCGAGAATCTCAGCTATCTCACCGTGATCATATCCTTCAAGCAGATAAAGCGATAAAATTACCCGGTATCCATCCGGTAGAATTTTTATGGCTTGTTTCACTGCTTCTACCTTTATCTCTGTTTCTTCCTCTTCGCCGGTAGTTTCTTCCTGTTTTATTGTTACGGCTTCTGCAATTTCTATCCATTCTATTTTCCGTTTTCTCAGGTAATCTACCGACCGGTTTATTACTATTCTTTTCAGCCATGCTCCGAAACTTACCTCACCTTGATATTCGTTCAGTTTAAGAAACGCTGAAAGAAAAGATTCCTGCATGATATCTTCTGCGTCTTCCGCATTTCCTACTATCCTTACACTAGTGTTATACATACTTTTGTAGTATAACTTATAAATCTCAAACTGGGCACTTTTCTCCCCCATCTTACAGCGCTCTATCAGCATCTGGTGAATGTTTTGATAAGGCCCGGGCTTTTTAGTCATTGTTCAGTTTAAAGACGAAAAATTAATTAGTATGCTGCAAAATACGAAATTAATTTATTACTTTCATTTTGAATTTTCGTTAACCGATTGAATATTTTATTGATATTATATCGTTGATGTTTCTGAAACAGAGGCTTAATATGTACCATTCGGATAAAATTAGTAAATTGCCGCACCAAAATAATTTAGTTTAATAGTAGTAGATTATCATGGAAAAAAAAGTAGGGACAAAACGACAGAAAAAAGGATTTCTTAACCCAAAAGTAGTAAGGTCCATTTCATTTTTTATTATCGCGATATGCATTGTAAGTAGCGTAATTGCTTGTATACTTGCAATCTGGAATTTTGCCAATACCGATTCACTCTGGCGAATGATCGCTACTTTCGGTGTTATCGGAATTGGTACTGCTGTATTTTCTTTTGTGAATGGTATTTTCGGGACCGACGGCGAATAATTAATCATTTAAAACCATTTCCCTGTGGTTTTCCCTTCATCTTAGTGGGATAAAGTATTTCAGCATTGTATCTTTATATCAACACATCAATGCATCTTTTCATTTCTATTTAAAATCAATATTCAGATTTATCCCACCTTTTATCCACCTGCCGGGTTGTGTAAGACTGGCTACATCCACGTATTTTGTATCCAGAAGGTTAGATGCTTCCACAAACAATGTATAATATTTTTGTTGCCAGAAAATCCGTGTATCGGCCAGCCAGAAAGGACGGAAAGGGACCTGATCCTGTATATTCGATGCTGCATTATAAGTAATATAATTACCTGTTCGTTCTTCATACGAAATATTCCAGCTGGCATGCAGGTTATGCCATATTTTATGTTGCAAGAGAATATCCAGCTTCTGTTTCAGATTATAATATTTCGAAACTTCTTCGGAAGCCGTCTTGTTTACATCTATATATGTATAATTAATTTGTAAATTCTCCAGAAATGCCTTTGCTGCCGGTTGATGGTTGAAATTATAATATGCTAAAAATTCCACACCCTTTGATTGGAAATGTTTCAGGTTCACCGGACTGAATTTTTGATTGGAAGGAAACCACAACCAGTCAATGATGTCTTTTCCATTATTCAGAAAAAGTGATACGGATGAATAAAATACCTTCCTGTCGTATTTAACACCAAGTTCGTACGAAACCATCCGGTTGGGATTAAGATTTATATTTCCCTGATTCGAGGGATCATTGTAAAATAGATCTGTAAAGGAGGGGAGGTGCAATGAACGGTTGAAACTTCCTGTTAGTTTGATGGATGGCGCAACCTTGTATGCCGCATCAATACCCGGGAATATTTCAAATTTTTCGGAATAATCCGATGTCCAGTTAGCCATTAATCCTGCCGAAATATATAGTTTATTTAACTGAATATTATGCTCCGCAAAAAAGCTAATGTAATTTCTGTTGTATTTTTTATCATAATAAGTGCTGTCGGTACCTTTTACCTTAATGGGTTTTGATAGATTCATTACCGATATTGTTACTGATGATATTTTCAGAACGTGTATCCATACCTATTGAACTTATCCCGGCTTTCGTTGTGATACTGGCATTGAAGTGGCTGCCATAAACATCTGTGAGGTGATAGTTTTCGTAAATGGAAGGATTATTCCTGTCCAGTATCCAGTGGTCGTGATGCCGGCGCCAGTATATTTCCGGTGTTAAACGTATTTTTGTTCCGGTGGAATATTTTATACTGCTCAACATCAGACTGGTACTTTCATATTGCTCCGGGTATTTCGGAGAGTAGAAGCTATTGGCCCCAAAATTTTTATCATTATATCCCAACTGGAATTCGAGATTCGAGCGGTCGAACTTTAGATGGCCATGATAATACATATTTTGAATACTAAAATCTGTATTATTGGTATAACCATCAGAGGAGGAACGGGAGAATGCCAGGTAATTATTCAGTGGACCTGTTTGGGTGGTTGCGGATAGATGATAGTGTTGTAAATTGTGTTGACCATATAATATATCGGCATTTAAATTGTTTGTGTCGGATGATTGTGTTACAAAATTGATGGCTCCGGTAAAAGCATTGGGACCGAATATCCTTGCAGCACCTCCGCTTAGTATTTCTATATGGTCTATACTTTCAAGATCAACCGGCATATCCATGCTCAGATGTCCGGTTTGTGGATCTGTAATGTTTATGCCATTCAACAGGATCATCACATGATCGAAGGACCCTCCTCTCATGTTTATATCCGATTGCACCCCGAATATTCCTCTTTGTCTCACATCCACACCAGGTGCATATTTCAGCAAGTCCTGCACACTCAGAGAAGGAGAATTCCGGATAATTGTTGCAGGTATCAGGTTCACTATCCTGGCAACCTGCGAAAACAACACAGGACTTCGCTGCCCGATTACTTCTACTTCTTCAAGATCAATTTTATTGCTTATTTTGAGGGTGTCGGTTTGTGCTTTTGCACTTTTAGGGTGTGCAATTAACGAATATACCAGACACAAGGTACATATTTTCACATTTTTATGAATTGTATTATAGATACCATATCCTTTCCTGGTCCATATTCTGAATGCGAGAATTCTATAATTGAAATTTTTTATTCTTTTATTTGAAAATCGCATGGTTGTAAAGTTTTGGTAAGCTTGCAAAAATAGTTAATTTTGTAAAATCAAAAATGGTAATATAGATTCGCACGGGTTGCTTATAAACTAAAAATTTCAAAAGATTGGTGTAACCGGCAAGATTTAATGAACTTATCGGCTTCAAAAAATTTGATTTTTTAAATTATTTATTATTTTTGTGACAATCCTATAGTTTAATTAATTTAAAAAAAAGTTAAGAACATGAAAAAGCTAAGTTATCTTCTGGTTGCATTTGCATTATTTTCTTTCATTGCCGTAAGTTCGTGTAAGAGTTCCACAAAAAAACCTGAAGCTCCTCAAGAAGACGTTATGGAAGAATCAACTAGCCAACCAACTGATTCTGCAACAATGGATTCAACTGCTGCTGATACCACAAGTATGGATCAGGAAGCTCAGTAATCTATTTAGATTAAAAAATTTGAAGCAGGATTTATTTCCTGCTTTTTTTTTGTACATACTTTAGTTTTTGAAAAGTCTTAATAATCATATTCACTGCAAATAGATCATTTTAAGAAGTTTTTTCGGATTAAAAATATTTTTTATTGCAAAAAATATTTTTTAATTAAAAAAATAAATTAATTTTGACCAATTGGTTAAACCGTATAGTTAAATTCATTGGTTAATAATTATGAATAAAGAATCCGTTGATAGTACGGAAAAATTAATTCTGGAAGCAGCCAAAAAGGTTTTCATTGAGAAAGGGTATGGAAGGTGCACGAATGCACGAAATAGCGGAGGAAGCAAATATTAATAAAGCATTGCTTCATTATTATTACAGAACAAAGGAAAAACTCTTTTTTGCCGTTTTTCAATATGCATTTCAACAATTTTTGCCTAATGTGGAGGCTTTGTTTAAAACCGGAATGCCTTTCGACCAGCGAATTGAATTGTTTGTTCATCAATACATGAAACTGTTACTTAAAAATCCTTTTATACCATTGTTTATACTTCATGAGATCAATCGAAACCCCGAAATGATTGCAAATCATATATTTCAAAGCGGGGTAAATCCGCGTGCCCTGGAACAAATCATACATGAAGAAATAGAACAGGGAAATATAAGGCCCATTCATCCGCGACAACTTATTTTAAATATAATCTCATTATGTGTTTTTCCTATTGCTGCTAAACCGCTTGTACAACGGATTCTTTTTAATAACGATAATATTGCATACGAGAAGTTTCTTGATGAAAGGGAAACTGAGGTGATACAATTTATACTGAATGCGATCAAAATAAAATAACATGAGGAAATTAACTTTATTATTCACATTACTGGCTGGGATGAACGTATATGCCGGAGACACATTATCTCTCCATAAGTGTTATATGCTGACCAATAAAAATTTTCCAACAGCCAGAAAAATTGAATACACACAGGATATTAATCAATTGAAGTTGAAAAATATCTCAAATAACTGGTATCCGACATTGGGTATAAACGGACAGGCAACTTATCAATCGGATGTGACAGCCATAAATATCGATTTACCTTTTCAGGGGGTAAACTTTCCGGTACCACCGCACGAACAGTACAAAATTTACCTGAACCTGAATCAGACTCTTTACGATGGCGGACTGATTAATGCACAAAAAAAACTGGAGGAAAAAACCGGGGAAGCGGATGTCCAGCAGGTGGAAGTCGATCTGTACCAGTTGAAAAAGTCAGGTCAACCAGGTATATTTTACCATTCTGTTGCTTGATAAAAACAAAGATATACTCCGGAATAAGTACGATGAAATAAATGCAAGAAAGAAAAGTATACAATCCGGTGTGGACAATGGGGTTATACTTCCGGATAATCTGGATGTACTGGATGCCGAGATGCTGAAGATTGAACAGCAGCAAGCCGAGATAGGTGCAAACCGCGTAGCAATGGTTCGTACGCTTGGTGAACTTATTGGAGATACACTTTCGGATAATGTTTCACTTTCGTTTCCTCCTGAAATTAATGACACAATATCTCAGGGAAGCCGGCCGGAATACGCGCTTTTCGATCTTCAGAAACAACGACTCGATGCCGGGTATAATGTAAGAAAGGCAGCAGATATGCCAAAGCTGTATGCTTTTGGTGAAGCCGGTTACGGAAAGCCCGGATTGAATATGTTCAATAATAATTTCAACACCTATTATATTGCTGGTGTAGGACTGAAGTGGAATTTTATTGACTGGGGTGAAAAGAAAAGACTTCGTAAAATTACGGAGATTCAGAAAAATACCCTGGATGTTACACGACAGACTTTTGATAAAAATCTTACCATGGCGCTTGAAAAAGAAGATGCCGGTATAAAAATGAACAGGGAAGCTATCCAAAGAGACCAGAAAATCATTGTATTAAGGGAGAAAATTCGTAAAAGTGCCGCTTCACAACTGGAACATGGAGTAATTACTTCCTCCGAATATTTAACCGAACTGAATGCAGAAATTCAGGCGCGCTTACAGCTTGAAATCCACAGGGTATACCTGGCACAGTCAATGTATAATTATTTAATTTTTAAAGGAGATTTATAAGTCATGAAAAAAATAACTGCCTTCGCGGGAATTATGATTTTCCCTATGCTGCTGATTACTTCCTGCCATAACAATAACAACAGATCCGATGCTTATGGCAATTTTGAAGCTACAACTGTTACCGTGTCTGCCCAGGCACAGGGAGATATAAAATTACTAAATCTGGATGAAGGAAGCATTCTGAAAAATGGAGCTCAGGTAGGCCTGATCGATACCTTTTCACTTTATCTGAAAAAGAAACAATTGATTGCCCAGAAAGGAGTTGTCCGATCGAACAGTTCCAGTATCCTGTCTCAGATAAAAGTACAGGAAGAACAAATGACGGTTCTGAAAAAACAGCAGCATAGAATTACGAAAATGTTCGGTGACAGCGCTGCCACACAACAGCAACTGGATGACATAAATGGTAAAGTGGAAGTGTTGAATGCGCAGATGGACGCCGTGAAAGCACAGAATGATGCTGCTCTCCGACAACTGGAAGTGATTAATACGCAGGTGCAGCAAATCAATGACCAGATAAGTAAGTGCAAAATCATTAATCCGATAAATGGTACGGTGCTTGAAAAATATGTCGAGCCCGGAGAACTTGCTGTTCCAGGGAAAGCGATTTATAAAATTGCCGATCTCGATGAAATGGAATTAAAAGTGTATGTAAGCGGGGCGCAACTGCCTTCGGTTAAATTAGGTGAACCCGTAACTGTTATTTTTGATAAAAATGCTGAGGAGAATCAGCAGTTACCCGGAACAATCTCATGGATCGCTTCTGAATTTGAATTTACACCCAAGATTATACAAACCAAGAAAGAACGGGTAAATATGGTTTATGCCGTTAAAGTAAGGGTTAAAAATGACGGCCGCCTGAAGATAGGAATGCCGGGAGAAATTAAATTTAAAACAAATTAAGTGTTACGAATATGAGAATACATTGTATCAGGCACGAATCTTTTGAGGGATTGGGTTGTATCGGTGACTGGATTAGTTCGAAAGGATTTGAAACTACTTACACGCTTGTATATCAGAACGCAGTATATCCGCAGGTTGAGGAATTCGACTGGCTGATAATAATGGGTGGCGGAATGAGTGTATACGAGGATGATAAATATCCCTGGATAAGCACTGAGAAAGCATTGATCAGAAATGCTATTGAAAAAGGTAAAGTGGTTTTGGGAATATGTCTCGGGGCGCAATTTATTGCCAGTGCCATGGGAGCAAAGGTGTATCCGGGTAAACGCAAAGAGATCGGATGGTTTCCGGTTAACTTTTCTCAGAATAATGATCAAAATGGCTTACTGGATTTTTTGCCCGGTTCGGTTACCGTTTTTCACTGGCATGGAGACACTTTCGATATTCCAACCGGTGCGGCAGCATTTGCAAGTTCTGCTGTTACTCCCAACCAGGGATTTATTATCGGCGACAGGGTGGTGGGGCTACAGTTTCATTTTGAGATTACCGAAACCGGATTACTGAAGATGATCGATGGGGTTGATACTGAACTTGTACCTGATGAATTTGTGCAAAGTCCTGAGGAAATGAAGGATTACCTTTCATATATTCCTCAGAATAATCAGTTGATGCATAAATTGCTCGACCGGTTGGTAGCAATCAATAATTAATAAAAAAGATTAATTGTGGCAGAAGATTCAAGGTTCATAACAGTAAATAATGTATCAAAGTCATTTAAGGAAACCCGTGCCCTGAGGGAAATTAGCTTTGAAATTCCCAGGGGAACCTTGTTTGGTCTGATTGGTCCCGACGGAGCCGGAAAAACAACACTTTTCCGGATAATCACCACCCTGATGATTCCCGAAACAGGAACTGCAACCGTCAAAGACTTTGATACGGTAAAGGATTTCAGGTCGATCCGGAAATTCGTCGGATATATGCCGGGAAGGTTTTCACTATATCAGGATCTGTCGGTTGAAGAGAACCTGAACTTCTATGCCACTATATTCGGAACCACCGTTGAAAAAAATTATCATCTCATTAAAAATATTTACGATCAGCTGGCTCCTTTTAAAAAAAGACTTGCACGGAATCTTTCTGGTGGTATGAAACAAAAGCTGGCATTGTCGTGTGCACTGATCCACAATCCTGAAATACTGGTGCTGGATGAACCAACTACCGGTGTAGATGCTGTCTCAAGAAAAGAGTTCTGGGATTCACTGTATAATCTTAAAAAATCAGGTATGACGATCCTGGTTTCAACTCCCTATATGGATGAAGCAGGTATGTGCGACAAAGTGGGACTGATGATGAATGGCCGTATGCTGGAAATGGACGAACCTGCCAAAATTGTTGCCAGGTATACCGATCCGTTATACGCTGTAAGAACTGAACAAATGAACCGGTTAATTAACGATCTGCGGTCGTATCCGCAAAGTCGCAGTGTTTACCTGTTCGGACAGGATGTTCATTTTACACCTGCTTCAAAAGAGATTAGAAAAGAAGATATTCTTTCATTTCTTACTGAGAAAGGGCACGAATCCGTGCATATAGAGAAGATCAAACCCACCATCGAAGATCGTTTTATGGCTGTGGCAAGGGAAAACTTTGAAATGGAAGATCAGATACCTTAATTGATGAGCGATATGACTGAAAACGGTGAAGTAATAATAAAGGTTAAGGACCTTGTGAAAAAATTCGGTGATTTTACTGCCAATGATCATCTTTCATTTGAAGTTTACCGGGGAGAGATTTTTGGTTTTCTGGGAGCCAATGGTGCGGGGAAAACCACGGCTATTCGTATATTATCTGGTTTGTCTTCCCCTACATCGGGCGAAATAATGGTTGGAGGCTTTGATGTTTACCACGAACGGGAGAAAATAAAAAAGAACATTGGCTATATGAGCCAGAAGTTTTCTTTGTACGATGATCTCACTGTAACGGAAAATATACAGTTTTATGCAGGAATTTACGGATTACCAATAAAAGTCATTCGGCAAAGAACCAAAGAACTAATACACAATCTGCACCTGGAAGATGTAGCAAATGAACTGATCGTAAAACTTCCGCTTGGATGGAAACAGAAAATTGCTTTTTCGGTGGCTATTTTTCATCAGCCCAAGATCGTATTCCTCGACGAACCTACAGGTGGCGTAGATCCGGTGACACGGCGTACTTTCTGGGAACTGATTTATAAAGCTGCAGAAAGTGGGATCACCATTTTTGTTACTACCCATTATATGGATGAAGCCGAATACTGTAACCGGGTATCTATTATGACGGAGGGAAGGATAGAAGCACTCGATACGCCGTTCAATCTTAAACAGCAATACGAGGCTGACAATATGGGGGATGTATTTCTGAAAATAGCAAGGAACATAGAAAACTGAATTAAACTGATATGAAAATTAGAAAGAACAAAATGAAATATGCGGCGATCTTTGATATGGACGGAGTAATTGTAGATAATCATCATTATCATTTTCTTGCATGGGAGGCCTTTTGCAGGAAATATGACCTGCCATTCGACCATCAGGCATTTTTAACCCATTTCGGCGGTACCAACCAGGAAGTAATGACAGTCTTGTTCGGAAGGGAACTGGAGGCCGGGGAGTTGGAGGAATATTCTTCTGAAAAAGAAAAACTGTACAGGGAACTCTACCAACCCTACATACAGGAAGTAAATGGCCTCCGTGGGTTTCTGGAAGTACTTTTAAAATCATCCGTTCCTCTTGCAGTGGCTACCTCAGGACCTTATGAGAATGTGAAATTCGTACTTCGGGAATTAAAACTTGAAAAGTATTTTAAAAAATTAATATACGATACCCATGTAAAACAATGTAAACCGCATCCGGAAGTTTTTCTGAAAGCAGCGGAAATGTTAAAAATACCACCCCGGCAATGCATTGTATTTGAAGATTCACTCCGGGGTATAGAAGCAGGTAACCGGGCCGGGATGAAAGTGGTGGGAATTGCTACCACTAATAAACCGGAAGAACTAAAGGATACCATTTTAACCGTGAATGATTTTACCGAACTGGACCTGGATACAATGAACCGGTTGATGAATAACCATAATTAGCCTGAATATGAAAAGTTTTGCCGGATTTGTAAGAAAAGAATTTTATCACATTTTGCGCGATTACCGTACCATGATCATTTTATTTGGTATGCCTGTGGCACAGATCCTTATATTTGGATATGTGGTACGCAACGAAATCAGGAATGTGAACATTGCCGTGCTCGATTATTCCAAAGATGAAACAACTCGCGAAATCACTCAGAAAATTTTATCGTCCGGATATTTCACTCTTTACCGCAACCTGCAGGATAAAAGCGAAATTCAACAGGTATTTAAGCAGGGTAAAGTAAAAGAAGTATTGATCTTTGAAGACGGTTTCGGTAAGAACATTAAACAAACCGGAGTTGCAAAAATGCAGATTATCGCCGATGCTTCTGATCCGAACTCTGCCAGTCTCATTGTAAATTACACACGGGGAATTGTCGGTAATTACCTGAATGAACTGAATCAACAAATACAGATGCCCTTAAAGATCAACCCGGTAGTGAAATTTATGTTTAATCCGGCCCTGAGAAGTGTATTTATGTTCGTTCCGGGAACCATTGCCCTTATTCTGATGCTGGTTTCGGCAATGATGACCTCTATATCCATTGCCCGTGAAAAGGAAACCGGCACCATGGAAGCACTGCTGGTATCACCCCTCAAACCCTCAGTGATCATTATCGGGAAAGTAACTCCTTATGTATTGTTATCATTTATCAATGCCATTGTAATAATCGCAATGGGATATTTTGTTTTCAGGCTTCCTATAAATGGCAGCCTCATCCTGCTGATGCTGGAAAATATCCTGTTCATTATCCTGGCTCTATCACTTGGAATACTGATCTCTACCGTGAGCAACAGTCAGCAGGTGGCCATGTTCATATCCATGTTCGCGCTTATGCTGCCCACCATGTTATTATCCGGCTTTATCTTTCCGATTGAGAATATGCCGAAGATATTGCAGTGGCTGACTATTATAATGCCTCCACGCTGGTTTCTGATAATCATTAAAGATATCATGATAAAAGGGGTTGGGTTTTTCTATGTGTGGAAAGAAACACTCATATTGATCGTGATGACCCTGGTATTCCTGGGTATCAGCGCACGGAAATTTAAATTGCGACTGGAATAAATAAATAAGAGTATGCGAACGATTTTAATTATAGTAAGAAAAGAATTTTTACAGGTTTTCCGCAACCGTACCATGTTGCCGATCATATTTATTATGCCGCTGGTACAGCTTATCATTCTGGTAAATGCTGCAACCCTGGAAATGAAAAATATCAATATGTATGTGGTCGATAAAGATATGTCGGTCACTTCACGGCAATTGATTTCTAAATTCGAAGGTTCACCCTTTTTTCATATCGTACAGCAAAGCTTTTCGATCGATGATGCAAAAAGCAGCATGTTGAAAGGTAAATCAGGTATAATACTAAATATACCTTCGGGATTCGAGAAAAAACTATATACCGAAAACAAATCGGATATTCAGTTGCTGATCGATGCGGTGAACGGCATGGTGGCAGGACTCACCAATGCTTATACTGCCGGGGTTATCAATGATTTTAATGCCGGTATCAGAAAAGCTGTAGGGACGAATGCTACGGTTGAATTCAAGCCGCAAACCATCGACATTTCTTATTCGTACTGGTACAACCCCGAACTGAATTTCAAATTTTACATGGTCCCGGGAATTTTGGTTATCCTTGTTTCCATTGTAGGGATGTTTCTCACTGCACTAAACCTTGTGCGTGAAAAAGAGATCGGGACCATTGAGCAGATAAATGTTACGCCCATTGTTAAATACCAGTTTATCATAGGCAAACTGGTTCCTTTCTGGGTAATTGCCCTTTTCGAACTGGCATTCGGATTATTTCTCGGCAAGTTGTTGTTTTCGGTGCCCATTGTTGGAAGTATATGGTTACTGTTTCTGTTTGCAGGTGTTTATCTTTTCACCATCTTAGGTTTGGGATTATTAATTTCTACCCTGGCAAATTCTCAACAGCAGGTAATGTTTCTCACCTTCTTTTTCATGATCGTGTTTATCCTGATGAGTGGTATTTTTACACCCATTGAAAGTATGCCGCAATGGGCACAGAAGATAGATGTGATCAATCCGTTTGCCTACTTTATGCGGGTGAACCGGATGATCCTGCTGAAAGGTTCGGGATTTAAGGATATACTGCACGATCTGATCTCTATTACTATATACGGTATCCTGATGCTATCACTGGCTACATGGAGGTACCGGAAGGTGGCGTAAAAATATAATGAAATGTTCAGGTAAGACTTACATCAGTCTTGCTCCGGTCTGCTGTCTTAGCTGGGAATATGCATGCAGGCAAACCTGATTGTCCCTATAAAATTTACTGTTAAGTTCATCTATTTCATAAAGAAGCTTTTTTCAATTTAATTTTATATATTTGAATATTCATGATTCGCGATTCGCGAATCGAAAATTCAAATTATGAAGAAGCATAACGGGATGCGTCCCCAGGATATTGTGGTTCTGTTAAAAATACTGGCTTTGGGGCATAATGACTGGTATAATTTTGATCTGGCACAAGCATTAAAAATCAGCGCTTCGGAAATCTCAGAAGTATTAAACAGGTGTAAGATTGCAGGATTAATTGACTCAAAGAAACGAAAGGTGAATGTAAATTCCTTTATCGAATTTTTGCTTTACGGTATTAAATATGTTTTCCCAACAGAACCGGGAGCAATTGTTAAAGGAATACCAACAGCCCACTCTGCATCACCAATAAAAGAACACATTTCCAGTAATGAAACGTATGTCTGGCCTTTTGCTAAGGGTACACACAGAGGTCAGGCCATAGAACCTCTTTATAAAACATTGCCACAGGTAGTAACAGAAGATAGTTTATTTTATGAATTATTGACAATTGTTGATACAATAAGGGTTGGCAGGGTAAGAGAAATAAAATTTGCAACCGAAGAATTAAATAAAAGGCTAAAACATGCCTAGTGTCAATATTAACATGTTACAGACAGTAGCAAAAGGATTAGGAGAACTTAAACATGAAATGGTTTTTGTAGGTGGTGCTGTAGCCGAATTATATGCAACAAACCCTGCGGCATCAGATATACGGCCTACGCTTGATGTGGATTGTGTAATTGAATTGAGTTCCAAAAAAGCTCATGAAAAACTGGAACATAACTTACGGTCAAAGGGTTTTGCAAACGATACTTCAAAAGGGGCGCCGATATGCAGATGGAATTACCACGGTATTAAAGTGGACGTGATGCCCACTGATTCTGATGTGCTTGGCTTTAGCAATATGTGGTATTCGGAAGGAATTGAAAATAGAATAACAAAAGAACTGCCTGATGGCACAAAAATATTTGTATTTTCTCCTGAATATTATCTGGCAGCAAAATTAGAAGCTCATAAAGACAGGGGAGGTAATGATTTACGGCAAAGTCACGATTTCGAAGATATTATTTACATATTGGATAATTGTCCCGGTATTTTTGAAAATATTAACAATGCAAATAGCGCTGTAAAGACATATCTTAAAGAAGAATGCCGGAATTTACTGAATAATGATAACCTGATTGAAGGAATTGAATGCGCGTTGTCTTATGGCTCGGGTTCTGATAGTGTGGAAATTATTCAGGAATTAATTCTGAATATTGCTGATATTGAATTATGAAGATAAGACTGGATATAATCTGATTGAGGCAACATATTGACGCATACATACAATAATAGGAGAAAGATTAAAAATTGATTAAATTTGTGAAAAAGGAAAGTTATATGGTTGAATATAAATCTATAATTAAACGAAATCCCAATAAAAGATTTGGCAAACCCTGTGTTCGAAATACCAGGATTACAGTTTTTGATGTACTTGGATGGTTGGCATCAGGCATGACTTATGATGAAATTATTTACGATTTTCCTGAATTGACAATTGACGATATAAAGGCTTGCCTCGCTTATGCTGCCGACAGAGAACATAAATTGCAGCATGCATCATGAGATTACTTTTTGATCAGAATATTCCCGTTCAGCTAAGGCCCCTCCAGCCTTAGCTGAGAATATTTAGGCAGGCCTACCTGCTGTAGGCAGGCTCTGCCTGCATATCCAAAGACAATTTTTATTCCCTCCACTTCATCACATTGTCACCCGTCACCTTGTCACCTCCCCAAAATTTGCTTTTTACCAACATATCCCTTATATTTATTTCTCGCAATAACCCGATAAGATAAAAACAATATTCCGGCGAACCGAAGAGAAGCAGGAACAGCAAGTGAAACGGTAATAATTGCCCATACAGGCCGGAATCGTTATAGGTATTATATTTCAAAAAGATAAGGCTTGATTATTTATTATAAAAAGCAAAATTTCTTTCAAGTTCAAAATAAATTCAAATTGGAGGTAAAAATGAAAAATACATTGATTGCAGCGATTTTATTAAGCTTTATTTCATTTATATCTATGTTTTTTTACTTTTTAGCAACAACGGATATATATCATGATTACGTTAGCAAAAAAGTTGTCTCCAGAGGTCTTTTGGGTAATGTCGGGGAATTACCAGATTGGACAAATTGTAAATTGGAATGGGGAGTCTTACAAATAGATCTTGTTATAAGAATTATTTTTATGATCCTTGTTACAATTCTTCTGGTAATATTGGTTATTAATAATGATAAGCAGAAAGTTCAATATCGATGAGTCCCCTGTTCAGCAAGGCTCCAGCCTTAGTTGAGAATATTTAGGCAGGATCTGCTAGCATATCCAAATACAACCTTTATTTCCCCCACTTCGTCACATTGTCACCTAAAAATGGATTTGCTTTTTACCCACATATCCCCTATATTTATTTCCTGCAATAATCCGATAAGATAAAAACAATATTCCGGCAAAAAGAACAGAAGCAGGAACAGCAGGTGAAATGGTAATAATTACCTATACAAGTCGGAATCGTTATAGGTTTTATATTTCAAAAAGTTAGGGTTTGATTATTTATTATAAAAAGCAAAATTATTTTCAAGTTTAAAATAAATTCAAATTGGAGGTAAAAATGAAAAATACTTTGATCGTAGCGATTTTATTAAGCTTTATTTCATTTATATCTATGTTTTTTTACTTAATAGCAACATCGGATATATATCATGATTATGTCGGCAAGAATGTTTCCAGCGATCTTGTTGGTAATTTACCTGATTGGACAAATTGTAGAGGTGAATGGCAACTCATACAAATAGATTTTATAATAAGAATTGTATTTATGATTGTTATTACCATTGTTCTAATGTTATTGATTAACAAAAATAAGCAAAAAGAACTTTACAGATGAAGCCGGGAACGTTGCGGGTTTTATTTTTCGGACAATAATGTAAGATAAAATAGAAATAAACCTTCAAAGCCGAACCAATTGAGAGATAATTTCAAAGATAAATATCGTATTGAATCAGCCAGATTGCGGAATTGGGATTATGGGTCAAATGCATCTTATTATATTACAATTTGTACAGGAGGAAGGGAATGTTATTTTGGAGAGATTGTTGAAGGACATATGATACTGTCTGAAATAGGTGAGATTGCAAAAACAGAATGGTTAAAATCACCTGAAATCAGACCAGATATGAATTTAATATTGGATGATTATATAATAATGCCCAATCATATTCACGGGATAATTCAAATTGGTGACAACGAATATAACAAATACGATGATGGAATTATTGCCGGTTGCGATTGCCGTTGTGGGGATGCCGTGCATGGTAGAGACGCCATGCATGGCGTCTCTACAACGACCACGAATAATGAATTGTCACAAAACAGGGGAAACAAATTTGGACCGCAGAGAAAAAATTTATCATCCTTGTATGACGACCAGGCAGGCATAATACGTGGATTTAAATCAGCCGTAACAACAAATGCCCGAACAATCAATCCTTATTTTGCCTGGCAATCCTGATTTCATAGCCTGTCCCGCTGAAAGCGGGAATCATATAATCAGGGATGAAAAATCCCTTGAGAATATCCAAAGGTATATAAAGAACAATCCTGAAAATTTGACAGAATAGATAAATAAATGTTAGGAGAGAGATATATCTTCACACACTTTGGTAAACCTAAAAGTGTTTTTTGGTATGAGCAAAGAGCTTTCGCTTTTTCAATCAAGTACTTTGCTTTTGACAAGATTGAACTTGGTAAAGAAAAGAATAAACACTGTAACATCTGAATTGTTATATAAGTAAAACAATGTAACTTTGATTATAGAATATAAATTATTATATTTAGCTCTGGATTAATAAGCTATTTTTGAACAATATATGAAAAAACATTCTTTAAATCTGTTTTTTGACGTTTATCCTGATAAGGATTTTCTCTATGATATTGAGGTTGTGTCTAAAAGTCCAAAAGTGGAAGTAACCGAAATTATTGGTTTAGTTTTAGATTGGTACCCAAAAGAAGACATTGAGAAGGAGTGGGAAGAATGGTCAAAAGGATTAAAAGAGGAAGAGTTAAAAAAGAAAAGAGCAATCATTAGGGCTTTTCTTTATATATGTAAGGAGTTCGCCTCTGGCAAAGTAAATGAAGTAGAACTAAGAGAAGATTTTGAGAACCTTGATTTAGATATTGATTATTTTAATAAGATGGTCAATAAAATTAAGGATGATGCCGAATTTAAAAAGAAAGCTTCTAAGGGCAGAAAACCCTATCAAAATAATTTAAAGGATTTAGATTGGAGAATTGATGACAGAAAATATTTGGATGGAACAAAAGAGAAAGTCGCTGTTGTTGAATTTCTTTGCTTAGTTAAGGGAGAAAATGAAGTTTTTCAACTGGATTTTACAAAAAAATCTTTAAAACATTTGATTTTATTATTGAATAAAATAAGTGAAGAGTTATGAACTTGCATCAAGAATTAGAAGTGAGAGTAAAAGGAAGATTAGACATAGAAACTAATGTTAGGTCCGATTTTTGGGAAACATTGAATGATTATACATATCCTAAAAAAAATTCTCAAAAAAAAGAATTAGATAATAAAGAAGAAATATTCGAAGAAAAGTAAACCCAAATTAGTGATAGTTGAATTCTTTTTCAAATGAAGAAAAGAAAATAACATATGCTGTTACAGAGGTGGAGGTAAAGGATAGATATAAAAATTTAAATAGTCTTTTCCATATTGAAACAATAATGAAAGATGATACAACAACATCTAAATCTACCAAAGAAGCACTTGAAAATAAGGTGGATGACAAAAATCTAATGATAGAGAATAAAGAATCTGATTTGCATAGTTTTAGTGAAAAATATCTAACTTTTGGTAGTTATACCATCTTGTTGGTCTTGGTGGAGGAATAATGATAGGAAGCAATTTTTGGCCAATTGGATCTATTATTGGAGGATTTGCTGGAGTGGTTCTTTTCAATTATATTAATTATAAAAATACAATCAAAATCTCTTTTTAATTGGTGGACATCAAGAGTATAATAGATATTATTAACAATGAGATTCTAAATATTATTTTAGGTCTTCTTTTTTTTGTTATGGTATGTAATAAAATTCAAATTTAATTCTGAATTGGTAAAAGGAATAGGCTCATTTATTAGCGGATATGGAACTATTGGGGGAGTTTTATTTATCTATAAAGCTACGCTTGGAGGCATTTGTGATTTTACTTATTTTCAGAGAGGATATTTGGTAGTAGGAGGAATTGCTTTTGTTTGGATTTGTATAAAAGAATTTAGAAAAATTATTTTAGTCTAGGTATCCAACTAAATATAACCCTCAAATGCCTCAAGTGTCCCTCAACCAGTCCAAGCTTGCAGAAAAAACAAAAAACCAGTTCTAAGCGTCCCGCTTGGACCTTTTTTGTTTTTAGCTATATCATCCCTTCCCCACAGCCATTTCCCACATAATAAACCCAATTAATAACCCCCTGCCAAATTTCTGCACCGGAAAATGTTCATTTCTGCACAGAAATGATTGGGTTCGCACCAGAAACGATAAACATCGCACCGGAAATGAACAAGTTCCGCACCAGATATTTGAGGACCTCATTTTACTGCCAAATTTTCCCTTCAGAAAACGAAATCTATCAATAAAAAACCCTGCAAATGATTGCAGGGCTTTTATAAACATAAACCATCAAGTTATGAGACAAGATCGTCGGGATGATCGGTATTCCACATTTGTATGAATTCTTCATTGGTTTTACCGATATTTTCCCTGTTCTTTATGTCACCCAGGTATGCGCCATGTGCATTAAGGGCATTTTTTATCGAAGTATCCAACCGGTGAGAGATAGAGATATTGCCCTTGGTATCGATACTGGGCAGATAGGTACCCAGGCCTTCGAGCTTTACGCCCTGGCCCTGTTTATTAAAAAATGTCACTGTTTCAGATAATTCGGATAAGGCTATCTGAATTTCACCTTTGTTAAGACCGGTACGTGAGGAAATAAATTCGACCAGTTGTTTCATTTGAACGGTTTTTCCGAGGACCAGTTTTGGCCGGTAGGCATTAATTGCCTGAAGTAAATTTGCCATAGTTTCATTATTAAATTTAACTTAATATGATTTATTTGACAGCAAAATAAAAAATAATGTATTTAGAAACAATTTAAATTAATTATAATGCAGCATAGATTAGAGGATTGTATAAGTCTCTTAAAGTGAAAATAGAAGATATTATTTAACAACATAAACAATAGCAACGAAAAGCAACAAAATATACCCGTTTCCCGTTCACGTTAATATGCGAAAAATTTACCTGCTTGTACTTACGTTAACGTTGCCTGTGTATAATATGCTGGCACAACCGGCCATTACCTTTCTGAAAACCCGTCACGATTTCGGTATGGTAGCCAACCTCGATTACCCGCCGGCAGCATTCGAATTTAAAAATACGGGCGATCAGCCCCTGGCCATTTTAATGGTAAACAAAGCGCCTGATATTAAAGTAGGTTACGAAAAGAAATTCATCCAGCCGGGTGAAACAGGCCGTATCCTTGTATTGCCCGACCTGAATAAAATGGGGCCGTTCGATGAAAAGATCGAAGTGATGACAAATGCCGGGGCTGAGATGTACACGCTTACCATTGCCGGTGAAGTTACCTCCATACAGGCCTGTTTTCCCGATAAGACCGATATGAATGTACGTAAGGTAATCGTGATCAATAAAGTCACGAAGGATCCGGTTCCGGGAGCTGCCATAGCATTCACTTATAATATGAGTACAAAATTTGCCGAAGTTGCCAACAGGCGCGGCGAAGTGGTACGCGAGCTGAAGACCGGTCAGTACGCGGTGCTTGTTAAGGCAAGCGGGTACGAGGATCTCAGTAAACAGTTTTACCTGCGTCGGTCGCAGCCGGTATTGTATTTCGAACTTAACCCGCTCCAGGTACCGGCAGTAACGGCGCCGGAAATTACGCGGGATGAACCTGAACCGCCGTCGCAGCCACAACCGGTTATCACCAGCACGGTATTGCCGGAGGATCAATATGCTGCCAATAACCTGGTGCTGCTACTCGATGTATCCCTGTCGATGAAAAGCGATAATAAACTGGAGCAACTGAAAGCTTCGGTAAAAAACCTGGTGGAGGTATTGCGTCCGATTGATAAGGTGTCCCTGATCACCTATGCCGGAAGCCCTACCATTCTGTTAAAGTCGGTGGATGGTAACGAAAAGGAAAAAATGATAGCCGCCATCGATCCGTTACAGCCGGGCGGGGTCACCAACGGGGTAAAAGGGCTCGAAAGCGCTTACCAGCTGGCAAAACGTAAGTTTGTAACGAGTGGTAATAACCAGATTATTCTGGCTACTGACGGAAAGTTTACTGCAGGTGGCCTTTCGGTTGACGATATTCAGCGGTTGATCATTGATAATGCCGATAAAGGAATTACGCTATCCATTGTAGGATTCGGACTGGATGATCAGGCTTTGGCCAGAATGAAAGATATGGCTGACGGCCGGAAAAGGAAAATACATCCATGTGTCGGAAGGAAAAGATATTTCGAACCTGCTGATCGATGAGGTGAAGGAGAATTCCTACAGGGGAAAATAATTATTGTGCAATTAATTTATCCAGCAAAATTCTGGCTTTCTGCCCATCCCATTTTTTAGCGCCGGTATCTTTCAGAACAATTTTCCCGTCTTTGGAAATAATAAATGTAGTGGGAATGGAATTCGATTCGAAAATCTGCGGCGTCTGGTACAGGGGAGTATAAACCGGAAGATTGAATGATTTACTGTTCAGAAAAGGTATTATTTTCCCGGGAGTTTCATTACTCACCAGGATAAAACTGACCTTGTCCTTGTAATCGTTGTACAATTCCTGTATGCCGGGCATTTCGGCACGACAGGGTGGACACCAGGTAGCCCAGAAGTTCAGGAAGATTACTTTTCCTTTGAAATCCCCCAGGTTGAAATCTTCTCCCTGAAGGTTGCTGATCTTCCATAAATAGTCGTTATCGGAAAGTTTTTTACCTGGTTTCCGCTTTTGAAGCAGGTTGCGACATGGTAAGGCGGATAACTGTGGCAGGAAAGCTGCCTGCGCACCGGGGGGATCAGGACGGCAATAATTAACAAAATAAAAAAAATATCTGATAGTTTTTCCAATACCGGTTTTGAACGTTCTTTTTTCCAATATTCAGTTATCCGTTCTTTTATTGATTTCATGACAAGTATATTTTATTAAGGGTCAACAAACCTTCTTTATTTTTATCAGCCCGAATAACAAAATCAAAGCGGTTAAGGTTCATACATAAATCAAAGTCTTCGGGAGGATTGTAAGCCGCTTTTTCAGGATCGAAAAAACGTTTTCCGCTGGTGTTTCTGATCGTTTCCACCATGCCGTCGAAATCTGAAGACTTTCCGGTAAGGCTGTTTTTAATATATTCTGCACAGAATGTGTCTTCTTCAATCGGATATTTTGCCGAATAGCCCATGCAAACCAACGATACATTTTCCGGATTCTTTGCTTTTATATAGTTTACAATAGCGCCGGCATTCACAAAACTTCCGGTAAGTATTTCATCTGCATTTACGGCGTTAACCATTCCCTGCGTGCCGGCACTGGTGGTATGGACAGCCGTTTTCCCAGAAAAATCAAACTTCATAACCTGCAAAGGGGAATTACCAAAGTCAAAGCCCGGCAGCATTTGTTCATTCCTTTCACCTATCAGGATATAATCCGGGTTCTCTTCCTTTAATTTATAGGCATGATCGACTTCTCCCACGGGAATAATCCTTTCAGCTCCCTTGTCGAATACATATGCTTCCACCGAAAATGCCCGGAAAACATCTATTATTACAGTTAAACCTGTAGCCTTTTTTGCCCCTTCTACCAATTGTAATATTTCAATATTCATTTATTGTAAGATTCCGGAAAATATCCCGTAATTTTTTATCGTAGATATATTCCTGTTAACAGGGCAGCAAAGATAATGAAAGATGCTGGTTCTTCATCTTTGGATATTAGCATAAACAGTTGTCAGGATCTGTACAATTGACGGGGTTCCTGATGAATGGGGCCTTTCATGGGTAGGGCAAGGATTATGACTTTATATTTTTTCAATTAGTTTATCCCATGCGTATGTACCTGGCATTCTTCTATTAATATTATTGCTCTACGATTTCAACGCGTCTGTTTTTTGCCTTTCCGCTTTCTGTTGAATTATTCGCAACCGGAGCTGTAGAACCGTCTCCATATGCTTGTAATTGTTCAGCTTTCACTGAATATTTTGTTACCAGTTCATTCATTACGGCATCTGCTCTATCTTTTGATAGTTTTAGGTTAGTTTCAAAATTACCAACATTATCAGTATGTCCTACAATCAAAAATTTCTTAGCGGGTTGCCCGTTTAAATATTCTGCAATATTTTTTAATGCATCTGTCGATTCTAATTTTAAGTCAGATTTTCCAGTATCGAACAGGATGCTGTAAATTGCAATATGACCATTTTCCGATAAGCCTGTTTGCATATCTTTTACGCTAACCAATCCTTTGTCCATCGATTTTACTTCAATGGCGTCAAAAGTTATTAATGGTGTATTCCAGCGTGTGACATAAACAACCACATAAACAATATTACCGTTTATTTTCTTTTTTGCGGAAAGATATGTAAACTCTCCATCTCTATAGTTATTTCCAAGAGATTCCTTTGCCGTTAATGCATTCAATCCATGAAACTCGCCATTATAAAGTTGCTCACTTAAATTAACACCGCAATTGGTTTTGTCTAAAGTAAGTAAAATCTCAAATCCTGCATCTTTTAAAGCATTCTCATAGCTTTTGTAAATTTCAAAAACAGAATGTTCTTCCTGTGATGAATATTGAATTCTTGTAACTTTACCATCTATTTCGTATTTGTCTAATTTATTATCTTTTAAAGAAAGCATATAGTATCTGTCAAAATTTTTAACTTGATACCATTCCATAACAGACCCACTAAAACGACTTACTAAAGGATAGTCCTTACCTCCTTCAATATCAGTTGTCCGTTGTGCAAAAAGATTCGAGGAAATCATTAATACAATAATTGATAAAAGAAATACTGATTTTTTCATAACTCCTTATTTTAGATTTATTAAAAGTTAAATGATGAGTCGGAATCTAAACCAATACCACCTATGTTAGTTTCTTCTTTAATATATACACATTCACTATTGGTATATTCTAATTTCATTGGTTATAAGCGGTTGGCTAACTATGCTTTGTGTGCTATGAATGATAAATATAGTTATTTTATCGGACATACCAAAAAGTGAAAGTTCCGGATGCGCGGGAGTAGCGTCCCATTGCAAAGCAAGCAGCAAGTTGTTACAGGGTGCCCCATGCAGTTATGGAAATTAACCTGATATGAAGGTATGGGGCGGGATATGGAAGCACATCATGCCAACGTTTAAAATCTAAATTTTAGGATGACTATAGATGAATGGTACTAAAACAGGTTTATACAAAAGTGAACTTAAACTGAAAGATTCAAAGGACAGAGCATGAAAGATAAAAGAATATCATCTACAAAATATCAATAATATGCCCCATCAGATATTATAATCCGGCAGGAAAACAACAAATATATTTGCCTATCCTAATATTATTTTGTTAATTTAAGAAACGAATTATTAAATATCTCATTTTTATATAATTAAAAATTTAAACAAATGATATATTATAGACAGATTGTTTTTAAATATAGATTTTGTAATATGAAATCTTTCTTTACACTTTTAACGTTTTTTATTTTATGCAGCCTTACCACCTATTCCCAACCTTTATCCGGAACTTATACAGTCGGTAATGCTCCGTCTGATTATTCCACACTGGATGGAGCCGTACAAGCTCTAATTACAAACGGAATAAACAATGCTGTTGTTTTTAATGTGAAAGCCGGAATATATACCGAGCAAATTAAAATACCACCCATTCAGGGAAGCTCTTCCCTGAATGCCATTACTTTCCAATCGGAAAGCGGTGATAGCAGCGATGTAATCTTACAATTTGATGCAGATACTACCTTCAATAATTATGTTATTGGTTTTGACACGGCATCGTATATCACCATAAAGAATATGACCATTATAGCCCTTGACACATTGTATGGTTGTGCCATATCCATTGCCGGAGGTTCACAATACATTACCGTTTCGAATGATGTTATCCAGGGAAACGGGTCCACTTACCCGGTAATTTATTCTACATACAACGACTACCTGACAATTCAGAATAATAGCATTAAGGATGGAAAAATTGGTGTTTACCTATTAGGAGAAGATATTAATTATGAAACAGGTAATAACGTTACAGGTAACAGTATTATCAATTCATATAATGCCGGTATTTATGCAAAATATCAGTGGCGGCAAACCCTAACCGGCAATATTATTTCGCATCCTGATCCTCAGGAAGATACATGGGCAGGCATAAGCTTGGTCAATTGTACCGGAAATACTAATAACAAATCGTTGATTGCCAATAATATGATTAGTTGTAATGTGAATCAGTTATCTGCAGGAATAGAGTTGTTTGCGAGCAATTATCAACAAATATTTTACAACAGTATAAATATTTTCGGCACTGCAACAGACAGCAGGGCTTTCGATCAGGAATCGGGAGGAAGTTCAAATAAATTGCAAAACAATATTTTCATCAATAAGGCAGGCGGCCTGGCTTTTTACATAGAAGATCCTGGTAGCTTTAGCTCCGATTATAATAGCTTTTATATAACAAGCAGTAATTTTGGATATTATACTACTTATATTCCGGGTTTCGACGAATGGAAAAGCAATCTGAATAAAGATTCTCATTCCTTGCTTGTTGACCCGCAGTTTAATTCAGACACTGATTTACATATTAACCAGCTTATATTAATAGGGAAAGGCAGTCCGCAACCTGAAGTAACCACCGATATTGATGGGGAAGTGCGTGATACCGTGCATTCAACAATTGGTGCCGACAGGATAACCGCAAACTGTAGCGGGCCGTTGGCAGGAGGTTACGCTATTGGCGCTTCAGGCGATTTCTCTACTTTTTCCGATGCGGTACTGGCCATGGCATCGTGTGGTGTTGGCGGGAATGTCACCTTTTACGTGCTACCGGGAACCTATAATGAGCAAATCGAACTCTCGTATATCCCGAATGTTACAAATACTGACACCATTACTTTTCAATCGCAGGTACCTGATAGCACGAGTGTTATACTGCAATACGATGCCGATTCGTTACAAAACTATGTGGTGAAGTTATCGGGTGTAAAAAATGTTTTATTTAAAGATATGACTTTTCAGTTGGTGGATACCACCGGAAGGGTTATTGTACTGGAAGATTCGGTAGATAATATCATTTTTTCACATACGCAGATCATAGGAGCTCAATCAAGCCTCGATGATGATTTTAATGCCTGTGTGTTTTTCAATCAAAAAGATGATACAGATACCGCTGATATTGAATTTAATAACAGTTATATTGCCAATGGGAGCAGTGGTGTTTTCTCCTATTTCAGTTCCAGCAAACCTGTAAACTTAAAAATATATTCCAATACTTTTGAAAACCAGGCATACGCGGGTATTAATTATAACGAAATATTATCGGCCGATATACAGTCAAATACATTTAACCTATCCGATTGTGATTATGGGATTACGTATTATGCCGATACGGTAACCATTCTTTCCAATAAAATTTATCATAAAGGAATAACAGCGATCAGTATGGTTGGCCCGTCATTAATTGCCAATAATTTTATTGTTGAGAGGGGTCATTATGGTATTTTTATTACACAATCACATTTTTCTAAGATTTATTATAACACTCTTTTAATTCCTGGTGGATTATCTGAGCAATCTATTTGTATTGAAATAACCCCCTATCCATCAGAAACAGAGATAAGAAATAATTGTTTGGTAAATCTGAGCGGTGTAGTATTTAATTCCCCGGGTGATTATTATTCTTATAATTCCGACTATAATAATTTGTATTCATCATTGAGAATAGCAGAACTTGGTTCACTGATTATACCTACAATTCAAGATTGGCAAGACACTAAACTATGCGATTTACATTCTGTTTCATTTCTCCCGGCTTTTGTGTCAGCAACTGATTTGCATTCCCAATCGGTATTGTTGAACGCGAAAGGCACGCCAGTGTCCGAAGTTACGGTTGATATTGACGGAGAACCCCGTGATGCCACCCATCCGGATATAGGGGCTGATGAGTTTGATAATCCTGTGTTCGATATTCCTGGAGATACCGTATTTTGTTATAATACCGGTGATTATCCTGTGTATGCTGGAAGCCATATTTATGACATTGGGAATGGATACGATTCTTATTCCTGGTCCAATGGTTCCGATTCATCGTCAATTGTCGTTGACAGTATTCATACCCAACCAGGCAATGCACAATATTCGGTAACTGTAACTTCCGGAGGCGAAAGCTTTTCCAATACGGTAAATATATTATACGATTTGCCAGATGCCGGTTTACAAAGCGATTATTGTTACTGGAACTCACCCTTTGTCATTACTGCGAATGCGGGGTATTCGTATCAATGGAGTTACGGGGATACTACTCAAAGTATACTGATTAATTCGGGATGGATATTTCCGGAACTTACCTTAACTGACGAACATGGATGCAAGAGCAGGAAAACGATACATATTCATGGCACTTCTGAAGAACCTGCCAATATAACTCCCTCTGATGCAAGTATATGCCGTAACCAACCACTTACCTTGCAAGCGAATACCTATGCTAATGATGATGTGTACGATAAATACAGCTTTAAATGGAATGTGGGCGATACCACGCAAAACCTTGACATTGACCCATCGATATTGCCATTGGGAGAAAATATGTTTTCTGTTGTCGTTTACCTGGTCAACGATACGCTTTGTTCAAGCGCCGATACAGCCATAATTACCATTCAGGATTGTATGGGTATAGAAAAGAATAATGCTGAAAAAGTAAGTATTTATCCAAATCCAACCAATGGAAGCCTGTTCATTCAATCCGGTATAGAAATTCAAAGCCTTGAGATATATACCATGGCAGGCAAACTGGTTTCACAGGCCGAAATAAACAGCGAGAGTTACTCGTATAATGTGTCAGCATTATCAGCAGGTATGTATCTGCTAAAACTCAACTACGGAAATTTCTCAAAATCATTGAAGTTTGAAATTGCACCTTAGTAAATACATAAATAAATGCATATTAAGTAATTCTTACTGTTACATTTTGCGGGCTTTTAATAAGAACCTGTTTATTTTAGTTCCCAGGGATCTCATTGTTTTCTGCGAATACTATCGCTGTCATATTCCATGGTGATCTTCGAGCCATAGGATCTGTCTTCCAGCTTTGTAGCTTCGGTAATAACGCTTTTTTCACCTCCGTTTTCAATAAAGTAAAGGGCAGCCCTTATCTTGGGGGCCATATTCCCTTCCCCGAACATTCCGGCTTCAAGGTATTTAATAGTATCTTCCCTATTCAGAAATTCCGCAATTTGCTGGTTTTGTTTCTTATAATTAAGATAAATGTATGGGACATCGGTAAGGATATATAACTCGTCTGCATGAATATTGGTAGCCAGCAGGGCAGAAGCAAAATCTTTGTCGATCACGGCTTCCACGGGTCTTAATAATCCTGTTTCGTCGCGGTACACAGGTATTCCTCCACCACCGGCTGCAATGACAATATTTCCTTCATTTACAAGTGAAAGGATAACTTCTCTATTGATGATTTCAAGAGGAGTGGGAGAGGGTACAACGCGACGGTATTTACCATCCGATTTAATTTCCTCTTTAAAATTCCAGGATTTTTCACGATTTAAGCGGTCTGCTTCCTCTTTGGGGTAAGAACGACCGATACGCTTTGTAGGATTTTTAAATGCCGGATCGTCATTCGATACCAGCACTTGTGTAATGATATTCACAACATTTTTCTTAAAGCCATGTTTGATCATCACATTGCGGAGTATACGCTCAATCATGTATCCGATACCTCCCTGTGAATCGGCTACACAAACGTCAAGCGGCATTTGCGGGATTTTATAAACAGCTTCACCTGCGTCGTTCCGCAATAAAATATTACCTACCTGCGGACCATTACCATGCGTAATGACCAGATCGTAGCCGTCATGCACGAGATAGATCAGATTTTCAAGTGTGTCGAAAGTGTTCTGTTCCTGTTCTTCGATAGTCCCGAGTTGATTGTCTCTCAACAGGGCATTACCTCCCAATGCTACTACTGCCAGTTTTTTCATTGCTCATAATTTATGAGGTTAAGTAAGTGAAAAACTGTAAGAACCGGCATGATTTTCGTCAGCAGGTTATTGATCTGTTTTCAGGAGAAATGTAAAAATCCAAATCCCGGCACCCCGCATTTCAATTCGTTTATGAGTAGTAATACGCAAGTAACAAAACTTAAACCTATTGTGAGTTTAAGGAATAATTTTCTGGGGATTAATGAATTCAACCTTTTGCCAACATATGTACCTATAAACAATATAGGTATAAAAATAAGCGCAAGTCTGGTATTTTGCACGCGGATGTATCCCGAGAAATAATAACCGATAAGTGCAATTACTGCCGTAAAAATGCTGAACCATGCAAATATTTCCCGGAATTCGTCATTATTGGTTTTTAAAGAATTGAGAAAAATTGTCAACGGAGGACCACCAACCGAAATACTACCTGCTAATATTCCGCTGATAACCCCGGCACGCATGGTTGCCCATTTTAAATTTTTTATTTTAAACCGTACCCCAATTAAAGAAAGTACGGATAGTATTGCAAATAGAACAGCGATAATAACCGTCAGAAAATCCTCAGGTATGGAATTTAAAAAAAGTGTACCCACCATGGTTCCCAGTACTCCCCATAATATCAGAAACCTCGATTGCCTGGTTAATAGTATCCGCGATTTCTTTTGCAACACAATGATGAGGGAAGTAAACAGGTTACCTGCCATTAATACAGGGATTAGTAATTTCACAGGAAACCAGAAAAGCAAAATCGGTAGTGTAATCAATGAAAACCCGAAACCTGTTGATCCTTTAATCAACGCTGCAAATAAAACAATTAAAATTATCAATCCGTAGTGCATGGTTTATGACATTATATAGGTTAGAGAGAATGTGCTTATTATTATCCATAACAAAAAACCGAGTAAAAAAGATTTATATCCGGCCTTTTTTATTTCAGAAAAGGAAAGAGAAGTCCCGATCAGGAAAAGTGCAACGAACAAACCTTTTTTACCCAACCAGCTCAGATGTTTGTAAGTATCTTCCCATCCTGTAATAAAATGACTGGCAACAAGAGCTATTACAAACAAACCTATGAACCATGGAATTTTAATTTTTGAACCGTCGGTGGTTTTATTGAAAAATGCAAGAGAAATTGACAGTGGAATGATCCAGAGTGCACGGGTAAGTTTCACGGAAGTGGCAACCTGCAGGGCTTTCGGACCGAATGCAGTACCGGCACCTACAACCGAACTAGTATCATGTATGGCTATGGCCGCCCAATAACCGAATGCATTCTGACTCATGTGTAAATGATGTCCGATATACGGAAAAAGAAACAATGCCACCGCATTCAACACAAATACCACAGCCAGGGCAAACGACATCTGGTAACTTTTGGCATTAATTACCGGGGATACCGCTGCGATAGCGCTACCTCCGCATATTGCAGTGCCACTTGATATTAACAGAGCTGTTTTTCTGTCGACTTTCAGAAAATATCCCAACAGCATTCCTGCAGCTAATGTTGAAGTTACCGATACAACGGTTATCCCGAATCCTGTTTCGGAAATTTTGAGTACCTGCGTCAGGTTCATACCGAAACCCATTAATACGATTGATGCCTGCAGTAAATACTTGGTTACTTTCGATGTGTCGAAGCCGGATGGCGATATGTTTAAAAACGAAATAATAAATCCCAGTAACAAAGCAACCGGTGCCGTGATGACAGGTGAAAAACAAAGAGCGATAATAATATAAAATAAAGGTTTGGTAAATTTATCGCTGGTCAGGTATTTTTTCATAAGCTACTTTTAAAGGCAAAAATACAGCAGCTCTATAACCTTTACAAATCATATATTATTATCAATTATAACTTCAGGTTATAATTAAGGAGGAAGTTAATGAATGCCTGCGGTAATTTTAATTCAGGACCATGGGGCAAAACAATGCGAAAATTCCTTTTAATACTCAGGTTTTTAACATCGATCTTCCGGAGTGTCTTCAGTTGCAATTCTTTTTCTATGGCTTTTTCGGAAACCAATGCTATACCATCGAAATTTTGAAGAAAATTTTTTATGGCCTCTGTACTACCAAGATGCAGTAAGATATTCAGATGTTCAATATTAATACCTACCCTGATGAATTCCTTTTCTATTACTTCCAGTGTGCCGGATCCTCTTTCACGTAAAACGATAGGGATTCTTTGAAAATCGGTAAGATCGATGGAGTTGGTTTTTGCCAGTGTGCTGTTCTCTCCAGTAATGGCGATTATTTCATCTTCGGCAAAATTGAAATATTTCAGGTTACTGTGCGATGAATAATTTTCAACCATGGCAAGGTCAATTTCACTATTGATCAGTTTCTTTTCCATCTCAAATGAATTGCCATTAAGGAGATTGAGTTCGATTTTTGGATAGCGCTTGTGAAAAGCTGCCAGCACTGCCGGAATAACATACTGCGAAATAGTTGAACTTGCACCAATTCGCAATGTTCCTTTGTATTCGTCTTTAAAGGTTCCCAGGGAGAATTCCAGTTCACTGTATAATTGGGCGACTTTTTTAAGGTGGGTATATGTTATTTCTCCGGCACGTGTAAGATAAACCCTGTTGCCTTTACGTTCGAACATGGCTATACCCAACTGGCTTTCGAGTTCCTTTATATGCTTGGTAACAGCCGGCTGACTGATATATAATTCCGAAGCAGCTTTTGAAAAACTCAGATTTTCTGCTACAGCAATAAATACTTTGTCACGGTAATCCATCGAAATATTCTTTTAGGTAAAATTAATAAAATGCTGATCATTTCATTTCTGAATTATTCAGGACACCTCATATGTTATTTGTAACCCCCTATGTGTTATCCGAAAAACTAGTAGTTAATTTCTTTTTCCAATTTAGCCAGATCAGGTTTGTTGTCGGCAATTGCAAACGATTCATTGTATAATTCATTCAGGTCACCCAGATCGATATCAGATCCTTCACGGATAAATACAGGTATTTTGTACAGGGGTGTCTGAATCGATACGATCTGCCCCCCATTATACACTTTGGTAGAGTCCCAGGCATCGCGCCATTTTGTTCCTTCAGGCAGATAGCAGGTACGCGAATCAATTCCTTTTTGCCAGATTGGGGCTACAAGTATATCGGGTCCGTACATATAAGTTTGCCATTCTGACCAGGCTTTTTCCTGGTCAGGATATTCGAGGAATAACGGTCGGACGATGGGCATTCCTGTTTTATTGGCTTGTTGTGCCAGTTTAAAAGTATAGTCTGCCAGTTCGGTATGAATTTTTGCATATAATCTCCAGACAGCAATTAATTCGCTGTCGTAATGCGGCACACTGTCCATGTCCCAGGGAGCCCTGTCTTCAGTAGGTCCAAATTCCATCACCGGACTGAAACACCCGAAAGCCAGCCAGCGGGCACATACTTCCCGATCGAGGTTTCCTCCCCAATATCCTCCGATATCCGAACCCCACACAGGATTTCCGATGATGGCATTTCGCTGCAATGCTATAATAGCAGCACGTAATCCTTCCGGCTGAGAAGCAATGTCTCCTCCCCAGAATCCGCTGTATTTTGAACTACCGGTATATCCGGCACGGGGTATAAGTACAAAGTCATCCCCCTTGATTTTTTTACAGCTTTCATTTACTGTTTTCACATACAATACGGGGTATTCGTTATGTGCTTCCCTTGCAGTTTTACCGTTATGCAGGATAATTTTCCGGCTTTCGGGAACTATTTCTTCCGAACGGTCGAGTTTAAAACCATCCACTCCCTGTTTCAGCATTTTTTCAATCCCGTTTTCCTGCCACCATTTACAGGCTTCGGGATTGGTAAAGTCAAGCAAGGCAACGTTTGAAGAATCGATACTTCCATGTGGTCCCTTAAGGGGTTCGTTGTATCCATTCCTGATAGCTGTTTCTCTCATATTCCCGGCTACCCAGGGTGCAAGCCATAATAGGAATCTGGTGTTGTTACTGTGTAACCACTCAATCATTTTGTCGGGATGAGGAAGCCGGATTGTATCCCATTCAAAATCTTCGTATCCTCTGAAACCCTTGGCCCACGGACGGTCTATCCAGTAAACTCCGCAGGGAATGTCAAAGGCTTTCATCATCAGCATATCTTCCACAACCATACTGTTGAAAGGCGCATGTACAGGTGTTTTATCATAATATGTCGGCAAATTGGTATGATTATCTCTCCATCTCCATGGTAAAAAGGCCCATCGGGGAGGAACAATTGTAGGGCCGACATGCAATGAATTTGCTTTTACCAGATCGGCAGGATTATCAGCGGTATAAATTATACCACTTAAGGAAGGACCTTCAAATTCTACGGATACACGGTTTGTATCAGTCTTACATAAGTCATAATGTCCCGGCCACGTTCCATCCACAAACAAACCATAACCATTTGATGAAATGTAGAAAGGACAGTACAATGACAGTGTAGGTTTGATGAACATGTCAACAGACTGACCGCGAAGGTTCATAGCTGCTTTTATTCCTTTTTTCCACGATTCTGTCTGATTGCCATCCACCGTTCGTTCAAAAAGACCGGTAAAGTATTCATTATCCTTTGCGGCAATATTCATACCCCATTTTAAAATTCCTGAATCGGGTAGTGCACTGAATGAGAACTGGTACTTATCCGAATCCATGGCAATAGTTACCGTAACGCTTCGGCCTTCCAAATCCCATTTGGCATTGAAATGATCCGGTGTATTTGAAATCTCAACAGGTTTCCCTTTCAGCCAGGTTTTTCCGCTGGATGTTTCAAAATAAACTGCTCCGGTATTCATTAGACTATCACCAGTTATCTGAATGGGAACTTTTAACTTATCGTTTTTAATAATGAAACCGGCATATTCCTTCTTAGCTGAAAAAGTAAGTTGAACGGCTTTTTCAGTATGACAACCCAGTAACAAAAAAATAAGGCCAAAAAGTAATAGTTGCTTTTTTTTCATGATTTTCATTTTTAGCGGGACTTGGTTTTACCTTAAATCTTTTCTCTACTCATAAATATAATATTATAATTTTAATTAGAGAAAAGCATGTAATAAATTTTTGTTAGCCAGCCTGTTTCAAATTCTATTCAGGATGGTCTTTATATATTTTCAGATCATCATTTATGCACGGTTTTTTTATTTCCGGGAAATACCTTACTTTTATTTCAGTTAAATATACTTAATATTCACATTAACAAAACGTTAATTAAACCAAATAAACATGAAACAGGAAGTAAAAGGGAATGCGCCGGCAGGTGCAGTATATGGATTGGGCTTTATCGGAGCTGCTATTTATTTTATTTCTACAGCAACCAGTTTCTGGATAGGAGTTTTGGGGTTTTTAAAAGCCATTGTTTGGCCGGCCTTTATGATTTATGAAGCATTTAAGTTTTTGGGCGCCTGAAACAATAATGTCAGAATAGTTATTGAGGATCCATTTTTTCATTGTATCAGTTTAATTCAAGTTTGTATATTGATGTTACTTTCCTGATTTTGTTAGGGTAAGAAAGAAGATTATTGTTTTACTCTGAAATAAACCTTTCATGTCATTCCTTTTATGTTATAGAAATTTTACTCTTTTGTGATTTTTCTGTGACCTCTATTCAATTACTTTATATAGAAGTTATTTATATTAATTAATCAATTGAAATTCAGTTCATTGACTAATTTTGTATATAAACGCCATTAATATTTATAAAATGATTAAAAAAGTTACTTTATTATTAATTACAATCTTATCGCTGCAAACGGGAATATTCGGACAGGTATTCGATACGGAATTATCGGATATCAATGGAAAATCTACAAGTTTAAATGAATTAAAAGGAGAAAAACTTACAGTACTTGATTTTTGGGCTACCTGGTGTAAACCTTGTGTACGGTCAATTCCGGAACTGGTTAAACTTTCGGACGAATTTCATGAAAAAGGGGTTCGTTTTATAGGTGTCAATGAGGATAGCCCCCGGAATTTCTCAAAAGTCAAGCCTTTTGCTACTTCTTTAGGAATTACATATCCGGTGCTGCTGGATACTGACCAGGAGTTGTTAACCGATCTGTTAATTGATTCATTCCCTACCCTTGTTATTTTGGGCAGCAAGGGAAAAGTTTTATTTACACATGTAGGTTATTCCGATGGAGATGAAAACATTATCAAAGAAAAAATTGAAAAGTTACTCCTCGAAATGGATTAACAGGTTCATCATACTATTCTTGTTTGTAACAGTGCAGAGCGCCTCCGTTACACTGGCACAAGGCATATTAAGAGGATCGAATATGGCAGAGTTTCAACTTGGAAATATACCGGGTTTAAAACCAATGGACCAGAGTTCATTGTTTGATCAGCTAAACCTTTCATACCGGCTTAAATCTCTGAGTCTGAAAACACGCATCGAACAATATTATCCATCTTTTGGAGATAATAATAGTTATACCAGTCTGAGCCAGTACAAAGTTGAATATAAAACCAAAAACCTTGATCTAAGTGTTGGCCATATTTACACCATGCTTGGACGTGGATTATTGATACGAACCTACGAAATTCCCGGATCAATCTGGGAAACTCGCGGATATCGAGTGCGTTATGGTTTTTACAAAGATATGAAAGGTATCGAATTAAAATACCGGATAAAGAAATTTGAATTAAAGGCTATCCGGGGAAGAGTATTGGATGTAACATTACCACCAACGATCGAAAAGGATGTGGATCGGCGACCCGATTTGGTGGAAGGAGGGGAACTCCGGTATAATTTCAAAAATCAAAAAGTCGGATTTACTTTTATGAGGCAAACAAACACATTGGCAAGTACCGGGTATGCATCGGTTTATTTTGATGGTAATATCTTAAAAAATGTCTCGATCTACGGAGAATTTGCCAGGAGATTGGATTCTACAAGCCTGTTGTCATTACCTGGTAATGCAGGATTTGGTGCTTATACCAGCCTGACATACGCTCATAATCGTCTTGGAATCAGCCTGGAATTAAAAGATTACCAGAATATGTCTATTGGTACCGGTATAAGTGATCCTCCTACGCTTGTGAAAGAACAATCCTACCGGCTATTGAACCGAAGTACCCATGTGCCGGAATTAACCAATGAAAGCGGGTATCAACTGGAGATCTATTACAGGTTTCAGAACAACAGCATGCTGACATTGAATCATGCATTGGCGAAAAATAAAATATCAGCAGAAAAATCGCCTGTATTCAGGGAATATTTTGCTGAATATCGTTTTTCTGCCGGAGAAAAACTATCCGGCCAGGCTTTTGCCGATTATTCCAAAGCTCCTTTTGTGAATGAGAATAACCGGTATGCAGGAGGGTTTTTACTGGAACTCAGTCACAATTCTGGTTTTAATTCTTCTTTGGAGACAGAGTTGCAATATGTGGAACGAACCACCGCCAAAACCGTTACTTTTTTAAATGCTTACCTGGCCTATACATTATCTATGACCTCGAAATACAGTGCCTCGCTGGTTTATGAATATACCAGTGATCCTGTGCATGTAGAAAATAATAAAAATTACAATTATTATCCTGCCGTCAGCATATCGTACCGTCCCGACAGCCACAATCAGATTGCCTTATTTTATGGAAAAAGAAGAGGCGGCCTGGCATGTACATCGGGAGTATGTTACGATGTGCTGGATTTTGAAGGGTTGGAGATTCGATTATTAACACGATTTTAAAATTATACTGCCATGAAAACGAAAATGAAAAGGAACATGTTTATTTTAGGCTTATTAGTTTTTTTGTTGTTTATTGCGCCTATAAAAACTTATAGTCAGAATGTTGGCGATGCCGCACCTGATTTTACGCTTTCTGTACTTGGAGGAGGTACATCCTTTCAATTATCAAATGAGAAAGGCAAAGTAGTATTTATTTTCCTTTTTGGTTTTGCCTGTCCGCATTGCCTGGCAAATGGAAATAATACAGAGACTGGCATTTACAATGTTTATAAAAGCAATTCAGATTTTGTTGCAGTTGGTGTGGATACCTGGGACGGAAATGTAAGTGGTGTGCAGAATTTCAAATCTTCAACAGGACTAACATATCCGTTGTGTCTGAATGGATCTTCTGTTTTGAATACATATAATACTACCTATGATAGAATAATAGTGGTGGATAAGGAAGGTATAATCCGGTACAAATCTGTAGCGAATTCAACATCGGATGTAGTTACTGCGGCCGGTTCTGTTATTGCTGAACTATTAAGCGGCAATAATACAAATCCGGGCGATACTACAATGAATCCGGGCGATACTACAATGAATCCTGGTGATACGGCAACGTCTCCAGGCGATACAGCTATGTCGCCCAGTGCCATTAGTAAAATTGCAGATGACAGCAGGTCCTTAAAAATTTACCCCATACCCGCCAATGATATAGTACATATTGAAAGCAGCTTTAAACAGAGTGAAACGGCAACTATCAGGATTATAAATATAAATGGAAAAATTGTAACTGAAACATCAAATGCTTTGGTTTCCGGTGAAAACAAGATCAGTATTCCGGTAAACAAACTGATGAATGGAATGTATTATCTCCAATTATCTACACCGGGAAAAATACTTACACAAAAACTCATTATAAACAGAAATTAGGAAAAGTTGAAGTGATAACAATTCCAATAATTAAAAAGAAGTTTCGAGAATAAGGGTATACTTTTCAATTCGCAAAATTGCCGGTATAACCTGACGGTTTTTGTGCAATACATGTTATATTTATTGTTTCCGGGAATTAATTCAGGAGTTGGCATTTCAGAACAAACTGTGCAGGTTTTCATATCGCACATTCCATTTTCCATTTGATGGAAATCCGTTGGTTCCCTTATCATTTCGATGTGTGCACATCATAGCCACTGCTGTTAATAATGCGCCGTTTCCGGGTAAATACAATGTCAGTATTTCGTTCTGATAGTTGTGTCCATTAAGAAGATAGGTGTTTTTTGCTGTTTTCATCATTATGAAATCAACAGCAAGATCGGGTTTATTCAGGAGGGTAGCATTCATAGCGGCCAATGGAAAATCCCAGCCCCAGGTACTTTGCCAGTCCCAATCCTTTTTAACAGCCTCCAGTGTATTTAACATGATTTTATTGTCTACTTTTTTTGTTTTGGGAAGAAATCCCAGGATACCCAATACGATTGGGTGATCTTTCAGATACCTTGAATTGCTGTATGAATCAGTAGTGTTTTCAGTAAAAAGGTACAAGCTGTCTTTAACAGGAAGCGCTGAGAGATGATCAATCACCTGTTGCCATTGCGAATTTTTTTCAAGGCCAAGTCTTTCCCTCCAGGTCTGGGCTGTCTGTAGTCCCCAGTACCAGTATGTCAGTTCAAATACAGGATTGATAGTAGTTTCGGGATCGAAACATTCCTGGGCTGGAATAAGGGCCGGACCCAGCACATAACTTTTCCCGGAACTGTCAGGTCTGGCATACGATGCCATGAAATCAGCTGTGGCAAAAACTAGTTTTTTATACTTTTCCAGGACTGCTTTATCATTGTGATAATAACGGTAAAGTAATTCTGAAAAATAGATGATATGAGGTTGCTGCCAGATTAGAAATGTGCCAACATTGCTTGGACTTTCTCTTCCTTTCGGACCAGTCATTTTCGGCCATCTGACACCTTCGTATCCCTGCAATTCCGCTGTTTTTTTTGCCCTTCTGAATATATGAAAGTAATAACTGAGCTGATTCTCGGCAATTTCAGGTCTGTTCCACAAAATAAAATGAATAGCATGCCACCAGTGCATTTCCATATGGAATTTGCCATACCAGCTGTTATATGTGAGGCCTGTTTCCTGCGGGGGCATTGAACCACTGCATTGAATTTTTGTCAGATATTGTGATAATACTACTCTTCTTTCAAGTTCGAAAGCCCGCGGATCTGTGCAACTGGAGAAATCGACAGCTCCCCCGCTTTCCCAGAAGCCTTTCCATTGTTCTTTATTGTTTTTTGCTGTTTTTTTAAAATCCGGCAGTGGATCGTAACTTTTTTCTTTTGAAAACAAACAACTTAACTCAAAAACATTCTTTTTGCCTGTAGGGCATAGATAGTAAATTTCCCGTTCGGATTTTTCCAGTTTTGCTCCTGACGACCAGTCTAATTTTAAATAATAGGAATCAGTGCCGAGTTTCCTGCAAATAGTAGCGCTTCTTTTTGAGTTCTCTGTTTTTTCGCTGATGTAATTTACCGTGTCGTTCAGGTAATATGCAGGTCGTGATCTGTCGCTGACTACATTCGGGAAACTTATTTTAATTTTTATTTTTCCAGAACTTATTAAATCCGATTTTATTCGTACAGAGATCATATCCAAATTTTGGTGGCAATAGGTAATTACTTCCACCGGAATATCATCAATCCGGAACCGGCTTATTATTTCCCCTTTCCAGAGATTCAACTGCTGAACCGGATCATGAATATCGCTGATTTTACATTTGGTTGAATCGTTTCTGTATATTTCCAATCCTATTAATCCAAGATTAAGCCTGTGGGGATTTTGCCGTAACCAAAGTGATGCCTCGTTTTTCCGAACATTTTTGCTATTGGTAAATTGATAAACATAAGGAACCGAATCCCTTCCTACTTTGTATTCTTTTAACACGTCGTTTAATGAAAAATTTTCGGGATTCGGAAATGAATGCCAGCCCCATTGTGATTGTGTGCCAAGCGGTATTCCGTTTTTATAAAATTCCGGAAAGGATTGCAATCCTGTAATACCCACAGTAAATGCGAATTCACCATTTCCAGCTGTAAGTGAATTAAGCGGATTTATTTTCGAGGTAGTTATATTATGCCTGGTAACAAGCGCATACCTGTCAATACTTTTCTTATTACCGGATATGCAGGAATTCAATACAACCGGGAATAACAATAATAAAAATATAAAGCTCTTTTTCCTCAATTTATGTATATATAAATTGAATAAGTAGTTTTTTTATCCTCATATACCGAAAATCGGGATCGAATCTTTTAAAGATATATTTATTATTTGTAATGCCCGATTTTTTCAGGTTTTTTAAAATCATTTGTTTAGGTATGAAATGATCCCGAACCGGGAGTAACTTCCGGTTAAGACATGACTGAAAGAATTTTAAAGTCAAAATAACAGATGGGGAGTAAACGTACGAAACACTTTCAGAAGCAGTTAGATATTTACCCTTTTAATTTTGAAAAATCTATAATAGGTATATGAGATAGCAGTTTGACAGATTCAATCCGACTATCTGCTTAAAAGAAGCAATTCCTGTTAATTCTACAACTTCAGTTTTTTTGTTTTTATTTTTGGCTCTTCGTTACCAGTATCCACACCACATGTTCCAAATCCGAGAATAGCGTATAACGGACAACATCTTCTAAATGAAGTCATAAATAACAAAGCTGCAACGAAAAGTGATATGTTTCCAAGCTTACCGGTAATGATATTTGTATAATAACCGATAAGAATTGCGGCAGCAACTACCAGGCGAATGATACGGTCTATTTTTCCTACGTTATGCATATTATGTTTTTAAATATTATTTACAAATTGAAATTCAAAGTTAGTGGCATTTTAATTAGTATTATGTGACTTTCGTTACAAAAGGTTTTATAGTTTCCTTAAATTAGAATTAATCTCATGGTAGAAATAGAAAATCAGATTTAATATTTATTCCCCTGAAATTTATATGGTTCTTCCAAAAGTCCTGCACTAACTTAAATACAACCACACAAATATAATAATCCCCAACGCAATCCTGTAATAACCGAAACTTTGAAATGTATGTTTCCGGATAAAATTCATCAGGAAAGCAATTACCAACAGTGCAACGATAAAGGAAACCAGGAAACCTGTAGCCAGCACAGCGATATCGTGAACAGCAAGGTGTGAGTAGTGTTTAAGTAACGAATATCCTGAGGCAGCCACCATGGTTGGGATGGCCAGGTAAAATGAAAACTCAGCCGCTGTCTTCCGATTTGCTCCCAGCAGCATAGCACCGATAATGGTCGCCGCCGATCGCGATGTTCCGGGAATCATAGCCATGCATTGAATCAATCCGATAAGTATGACTGTTTTAAAATCGAGTGTGGCTACATCATCGTATTTGTAAGCCTTATCTTTTCGGTCGATAATGATAAGGGCAATACCACCAAGTACCAGCATGGTGGATACCACTACGGGGTTAAAAAGCTTTTCTTCCATCAATGAGCCAAACAAGGCCCCCAGGATCAGAGCTGGTATTACTCCGATAATAGCGCGCAGCCATATATTAAAGATTCGTATATTTTCATGGATTTTAAAGCTTTTGGGAATGATCTCTTTCCTGAAATAATACACTACCGATAAAATTGCACCTAATTGAATGACTACATCAAACATTACTGTAAAGTCTTCCTTAAAGGCAATAAACTGGTTAGCAATGATAAGATGACCGGTTGAAGAGATAGGAAGAAATTCGGTGATTCCCTCGATAATGCCGAGTATTATAGCTTTGATAAAATCTGACATCCGTATTTGGTTGAAGTATTAATAATAAAAAAACACTAAACAAAAAACCGGAAGGAAAGTTTACATTTCTTCCTTTTGTTAGTGTATAACATCATTTTCGTTTTGCTGTTATGAAACGAGGGCGAATTTACAAAACACTTCCGAAATAACAGAGGAACTTATGTATATTTATTATATCACTTATCGGAAAGGTATCTAAAATAAACAGTAGATTTTGATTGAATTTTCCGGGCTAAAAAACTGATATTAACAGAAAGCATGATATTGTTATTCCTTCTCAATTCCGGATATATCAATGTACTGAATGCCTCCGCAATTTCTGCCCCTCGACCAGTCGAGTTTTACCATGATGGGAAATGTAGCAGTTGCAAGATCAATATTGGAAGAAGCAGGTAAATTATCAAAATTATAAGTTGTATCGGCAATATCGATGAACCATCCTCCACAGCAGGCACATTCCCGGTAATCCGGTCCGGTTATAGTTCCTGTCGACTGGAAATTTGCACGATCTTTTTTACAGGAAAATGTAATTGCTGTTATAGCCGTTAATAGGAGCAGTATTTTTAAAGTTTTCATGGTTCTGGTTAATTTTTTGGTGGTAATTTGATGCATAGGTTCCGAATACTATATTTTTACTATTGGAAACATCAAAGCACATTTCCTACCTGTTCATTTTTATAAAAATCAATACTTATTAATAGATGAATTTTAAGGAAGATGGTTGCTTTTTTATCTGGAAAAATTGTAAAATGATAAGTAATTCCTTGGAAAACAGGTCAGAATGAAATTCTCTATTTATATCTGTTCCAATCCAAACTTCCTTTCAAATTACAACGGAATTCTATTATTGTCAGTTTCTGTTCTTATTTTTTTCCGCATGAAGATCATGAACCAGTTTTTCCTCTCGTTCACGCGCACGTTTCCTATGTGCCTCAAAATCTTCTTTTGTTTCACGAAGATCCTTTTTGATTTGAACTGTAATCGAATTGCTTCTTTTATATAAAGCCAGAAAGATTAATAAGAACACGGCCAATGTTCCTGTTATCAACCACATAATACTATTGTATGCGGTTTTGTTAATTTTAATTCCCAATAACTGTAACGCGTTTTTTTCTCTTATGGCAATGGTTAGTTTATCATTGGTATTTCTGATATTTGATTGTAAGGAATCAATTTCAATATTTTTTGCCTTTACAATTTTTTTAGTGGTAATAAGATCTTTTTTCACTGCATTCAATGAGTCCGTAACATGTGATTTTAATTTTGTTAACCAATAAGTTTTAACCACTTTATAATCCTCATATGTACTTGATTTTGATATCATATACTCAAATTGACTTTCAATGGTACCATTATCCATTGATGGCTTTGTTTCTGTTTCCTGAGATTGAGCTGTCAGTCCGTTTGAAATAAAAATAATCATCACAGTGAAAAGAGAGAACAGTTGTTTTGTTTGTTTCATAAGTTTTTTGATCGTTGCAGTATTACATAAATTTCTTATCTGCCAAATTTAACGCTTTACATATTGAAAAATTGTTTTTAGAAGGTGTATTTTTTTTCATATCCCGGAAAATTATTTTTGACAATTATTGCCTATAAATTAGTTATTCCTGTTAGAATACTTACAGTTCTTCTTCTTACATAAATTACTTCAATGACACATTTTTCTGGTCATTTCTACTTTAGACTAAATAATATCTAAATAAGAGTTCAATCCAGTAATAGTATCATAGTGCATTATCTTTGCTATATGAAGTTAAAGTCTCAAAATTATTAATTATGGGTTGTAGTGGATGTGACAGTTC
>CAVVIO010000018.1:0-92781 GCA_963748095.1 uncultured Bacteroidales bacterium | reverse complement strand
GGACAACATTCCTCACACCCCTCCCCTCCAGTAGTAGCTTTATAATCTCCCGGTTTAGCAAAGTTCTCTCCGGTTATAACATTACGATGATCTCTTTCTGCCAGATTGTGCTGCCTCCAATTTTGCATTCTCCGGGTACTGTTTTATTCGTTTCATGTTCAATTTTACTCTCTCTTGATATTGTTTTGCTTATTCTGGCTACTGTTATACCCCCTTGTGGTATTGTTTTGCCTGCCCAGAGCATTGTTTTATTAGCTCCGGGTACTGTTTTACTTGCTCCGGGTACTGTTTTACTTGCTCTGGGTACTGTTTTACTCTCTCCGGGTACTGTTTTGCTCTCTCCGGGTATTGTTTTGTTCGCTCCTGGTATTGTTTTGTTAGCTCTTGGTATTGTTTTATTCTCTCCGAGTAGTGTTTTGCTTGCTCGGATATTGTTTTACTGTCTCTGTGGTGCTGTTTTACTTACTCTTGGTATTGTTTTACTGTCTCCCGGTACTGTTTTACGGAGAGTGTAAGAGAGTGTAAAGTAGATTGTGTAAACTAAGATATTACTGTCTGCATCTGTCTTCGAAGATATCATATAATAAAAAGAGTGATGCCGGGCATTATGTCGGATTAGTGGAGAACAGGCAAAACCTGCTTTGATATACGCGAAAGAGGCTGGAGCCTCTGCCGAACGAAAGAAGCGGACTCGACTCTCTGGCGAACAAAGGGGTACCGGTGGAAAATTAAGGAAAATCAGTTTTAAATCGTAAAAATGGCTTTTCTTTAAATCGTGCAACATAGATTTCTCCTGATTTTAAACAAATTCTTATCCTTTTCCGATTAAAAGAAATGCTGATCTAGTCGCTCCTTAAGAACTCAAAATTAAAATATTGACATGTACCTGTGGAAAAAGGTAAAAGTATAGGTGGAGAAGTTCTAATTTTAACTTCTCCATCATTTTTTTCAAGTTCCATCCGGTCGCAGCCAGCATAGCGTTTATTTTTGGTGAAGCTCTTCCGTGTAAATAGTTCTGGGCCATCCTGAAATCCGTTTTTAAATGACCTATTACCGGTTCGATTGCCGCCCTTCTTCTGAACTTCTTCCTCTCTTTTCTTTTCTGGTATTGACTATCTGCTTTTTTTGCTTTCTTAGGGGTTGATATTATTACTCCACAGATTTCCGTTTTTCCCCTGCCTCCTCTATCATAAATGACCTCTTCGGGCTGGTAAGAAAGATTCTTTTCCATCTGTTTTAGTAAGGGGTCTATAGTTTTGCTGTCATGTGGGTTTCCCTCAAAACTTTCTATCCCCAGGATCACCAATTCTTTGGGATTGATTATTAATCCAACCTTGTTCCCATACTCATATTTCTTATGAGCTTTCCCTTTTGCGATACACGAGGTAAATGGTTTGTGCAGGCTGTAAATCTTGTTACTGTCGGCTCGTTTTTGTTTTAATACCTCCTGGTAAAGTGATAACTCCCCGGAATGCTCTACCAGGGCATCGCAAGGAAGTTTATTTTGCAATTCCCTTACAACTCTGCCTGCTATTGTGTGCAATTTCTTTTGGGCCTTGTGGGCTTTCTTTTTCCTCTTCGGGTGGTCACTGTTATAGGTATCCCGTAACAATTGCTTGCTTATCCTTTTATAGGACTGGCGTTGCTTTACTTTTTCTTCTTTGGCAATCTTTGCACTTTTATCTATAATCTTTTTGGCCAATTTCGCGTCTGTGGGGTACGTGATGTTGTTTTCCTGTACCGTTGTATCAGACAGAACAACCTTACTCTTTACTTTATTACCGTGCATCTCAACGGAATAAGTGAAGATTAATTCAACTCCTTTTGTACCGATTCGATTCCTGAAATGAACCAGATCGCTGGGATCACATGGAAATTTGTATTGAAAATGTGCTTCGCCACAAAAATATTGCATGTAAGGATTCATTACCCAAGCCTCTGCCAAGGTTTCATCTCCATAATTGTAGATCCTTTTCAACATCAGGCATCCTACCATTAACCGGATGGGCATCGAGGGTTGCCCTGTTGTTGAATAATAAGGGGTAAATGATTTTTCAAAATAGTTCCAGTCGATCTTATTGGCCAATAGAACCAGTTCATGGTTCATATCTATAAATTCTCTCAAAAGAGGCCGGAATAAGTTGTACTGATTTTGGTTGGGGGATTTTCCTGTCATATTCTGCAAGGTTTTGACCCTAATTTAGTCTTTTCCTTGCAGTTTTTGACATGATTATAGCTACACTTTTTAACTATATCAACTTAATAATGAACAATCTAATTTGTTTTTAAGGAACGACTAGTTTGTGTTGGATAAGAAAAGTTCATTTTCAAGGCTTGCAAAGTCAGAAAATCCGCAGTTTACTAATGTAAATGAGGAATTTTCTGACAAGCGTAACGCGGAAAATGGGGTTTTCTTGCCGACACTAGTTAAATCCAATACGTGTAAGTTCGGTTTATATAAAAACGGGTCGCATATTTAAAGCGACCCGTAATTTAAACATGGTTATGTGAACGTAGAATTTACTGTTTTTTTGCTAACTTTTTAGGTATCCGGATTTTGACTGTTGGTATGTAAGAATATAAATAGTCCTGTTATAAGGCAGATTAATTGTAACGTTTTCATTGGTTTTCTGGTGTGTGATTAATATCAGTGTTTTGCCTGCTTATACGTATAGCCGGGCATCCTGTTGATATTTTTACATGAATTGGTCAATACCTATGACCAAGGTTTGTTATTGTGATAACAAAAGTTTACTGCCTTTGAAAACAAAAAAAAGCTGTCTAAAAATTTTAAGATTTTCAGGCAGCCTTTATACTGTTACGGAATAAAAAAGTAAGGTCTTATTCCGATAAATGATCGATCAATACTTCCAGAATTTTTTTGGCAGCTACCGAAACAGAAGTGCCAGGTCCAAAGATACCAACCACTCCGGCATTGTATAAAAATTCGTAATCCTGTGCCGGAATTACACCACCTGCAATGACCATGATATCTTCGCGATCCAGTTTTTTCAATTCTTCGATAACCTGGGGAATAAGAGTCTTATGTCCTCCGGCAAGACTGGAGACTCCCAGAACATGCACATCGTTTTCCACCGCCTGGCGTGCCGCTTCGGCAGGAGTCTGGAATAAAGGCCCTATATCCACATCGAACCCGATATCAGCATACCCGGTAGAAACCACTTTGGCGCCACGGTCGTGTCCGTCCTGTCCCATCTTAGCAATCATGATACGCGGCTGACGTCCTTCCATTTTTGCAAACTTAGTGACCAGTTCCCGTGCTCTTTTAAAGTTCACATCCTCTAACGATTCGGAAGAATAAATACCAGATACAGTACGGATAACTGCCTTGTACCTTCCGGATACTTTTTCGATAGCATCGGAGATCTCTCCCAGTGTTGCCCTGTTCTTAGCTGCTTCAACAGAAAGTTCCAGAAGATTCCCTTCACCGGTTTTCATGGCTTCGGTAATTTTTTCAAGCGATTGTTGTACCCTGGAATTATCCCGTTCGCTTTTCAGTTTTTTCAGACGCATTATCTGAGATTCTCTCACTGCTGTATTATCCACTTCCAGTATGTCCATAGGATCTTCTTTATCAAGCCTGAATTTATTTACGCCAACAATAGTATCCCTGCGGGCATCTATCCGTGCCTGTTTGCGGGCCGCTGCTTCCTCAATACGCATTTTAGGAACGCCTGTTTCAATAGCTTTGGACATACCGCCCAGATCCTCCACTTCCCGGATAAGCTTCCATGCTTTATGTGCCAGTTCATGGGTAAGCATTTCAACATAATAAGAACCTGCCCAGGGATCCACTACTTTCGTAATCCCCGTTTCTTCCTGGATATAGATTTGTGTGTTCCGTGCTATACGGGCAGAAAAATCGGTAGGCAGCGCAATGGCTTCATCCAGCGCATTGGTATGCAGCGACTGGGTATGACCCAGAGCGGCAGCCATTGCCTCGATACAGGTACGGGCCACATTGTTAAAAGGATCCTGTTCGGTGAGGCTCCAGCCGGATGTCTGGCAATGCGTTCTCAATACCAGCGACTTAGGATTTTTCGGGTGAAACTGATTTACAAGTTTAGCCCACAACATCCTTGCTGCCCGCAATTTGGCAATTTCCATAAAGTGGTTCATCCCGATGGCCCAGAAAAACGACAACCGTGGAGCGAATGAATCGATGTCCATTCCGGTATTTACTCCGGTACGCAGATATTCAAGTCCGTCGGCCAGGGTATAGGCCAGCTCAATGTCGGCAGTTGCTCCTGCTTCCTGCATGTGATATCCCGATATGCTGATTGAATTAAACCGGGGCATGTTTTGCGAAGTATATTTAAAAATATCTGCAATGATCCGCATCGATGTTTCAGGAGGATAGATGTATGTATTACGTACCATGAATTCCTTAAGAATATCATTCTGAATTGTTCCGCTCAGTTCCTCGAGCTTTGCTCCCTGTTCAAGCGCTGCCACGATATAAAATGCCAAAACAGGCAATACAGCCCCGTTCATGGTCATGGATACCGACATTTTATTCAGAGGTATCTGATCGAACAGGATCTTCATATCGAGAATGGAATCGATGGCCACTCCTGCTTTCCCCACATCCCCTACCACACGTTCGTGATCGGAATCGTATCCCCGGTGGGTAGCCAGGTCGAATGCTACGGATAATCCTTTCTGACCGGCAGCCAGGTTACGGCGGTAAAAAGCATTGGATTCCTCAGCTGTAGAGAAACCCGCATATTGCCGGACGGTCCACGGACGCATCACATACATGGTGGAATAGGGACCGCGCAAAAAAGGAGCTATTCCTGCCGCATAATTCAGGTGTTCCATATTCAGCAGGTCGTCACCAGTAAATGCCGGTTTCACGGGTATCTGTTCTGGTGTGATCCAGTTTTTTTCTATGTGCCTTGCCTTCTCCCATTCACTTGCAGAAAGGGAAGATTCGGATTTGGTATGTATATTGATTGATTTATAATCCGGTTTCATAATTTCTTATTCGTTTAATTATCATTCCTCTTCTAAAATCTGTTAAATCCCAAGTAACGAATGGAACTTACCAAGACTTTCCAGTATATTGGATTTCATATGAATAAAATGTTTTATTCCTTTTTCCTTTAATTCTTCCATACAGGAAGGTGCACCTGCAACCACAATAACAGCCTGGTCTTTTAGTTTTTCAGAAATTTCAGGAGCTATCACCTCATATTCCTCATCCGAGCTGCAGATAACCACAATGCCGGCCCCGGATTTTTTAGCTGCCGTAATCCCTTCATCTATTGTTTTAAACCCTTTGTTGTCGGTGATTTTATAACCGGCGCAGGCAAAGAAATTAGTGGAAAAGGAAGCCCGTGCTTTACGCATAACAGGATCACCATAAGTAAAAAGGAACACATGCGGTTGCGGTCCTTCATAATTTTCGGTACGCAGTCTCAGCAATTCGAACTCCATCGCCCCCCGATAAGGTTTTACAGGTGGAGCTATCACCTCTCCTTTTACTATTTCGGCCGGAAATGAAATCTCCTGATCAATTATTTCCTTTACCTGTTCATCGGGATTGGCATACTGGTTTGTTCCCAGTAATACCTCTCTGCGGGTTGCTATATTCCGGTTACGGATTTCCACTGTCTTTTGGATTTCCTCCTGGACAAATCCTTTTTTAAACGCTTCGATGTACCCCCCGTTTTCATCGGTTTTAAGAAACAGTTTCCACGCTTCATCAGCAATCGATGCAGTAAGATTTTCGATATAATAGGATCCTGCTGCCGGGTCCACTATCTTATCAAAATAGGATTCCTCTTTCAGAAGGATCTGTATGTTACGGGCGATGCGGCCCGAAAATTTAGTGGTCGGTTTGTATACAAAATCGAAGGGACGAACTGACAGCGAGTCGGTCCCACCCAAAACAGATGACATGGATTCGGTAGTCGATCGCAGCATGTTCACATACGGATCGTAAATGGTCCTGTTCCAGTCGGAAGTAACTGAATGCACAAACATTTTAGCCGCTTCCTTATTAACAGGATGATGTGCTTCCACTATCTTTGCCCATAATAACCGGGCCGCTCTTATTTTGGCAATTTCCATAAAATAATTACTGCCGGTACCAAAATTAAACTGCATACGCGGAGTAATCCGGTCAACGGTCAATCCTTTTCCTGTTATCCAGTTCAGATAATCAGCAGCTATAGCCAGACTAAATCCCAGTTCCTGAACGACCGACGATCCTGAGTTATTGAAATAATAACCATTAATCCCCAGTACCCTGAGATCGGGCAAGTGCTTTTCACTCCATTTCAGTAACTTTACAGCCTCATCCAGATCTGTCTGTTCATCCTTATAAAAATTTCCGGTAAAAGTCAGTTCCCCCAATGGATCAAAATCCAGGGAACCATTCACTTTGTCAGGATCGTATTTCCGGGCAACGGTTTCGTTGTAAAGGTTATTGGCAATTACCGGGGCATCCCCGCCGCAAATGAAGTTCAAACAGATACAGTCGTATTGAATGTTTTTTAAAAGTTGCGCAAGCTGTTCTCCGGTAGTTACACGGGTTTTTGCTTTCTTTTTCCCACAAATAAACCCAAGAGAAGAAACGCCCTTATTCAGCACGAACAGCGCTTTTTTATTATCTTCTTCAATCCGATCCACGATTATATCCTGACGAATTTTCCAATCATTACTCATTTCTTTGTTACCTCTTACAAAAGGAAATTCACCGGGTTTAACATCCTTAAAAGAAATGTTATCCAAATCTTCAGCCCGGTAATACGGACGTACATTGAAACCTTCGATAGTCTTCCACACCAGCTTTTTTTCATAATCGGCGCCCTTCAGATCTGCATTGATCCGGGCTTCCCATTGTTCTGTACTCACCGGAGGAAATTCATCAAATAATTTATTTTGTTTATCTGACATGATTACTAATTTTAAATCTAATTGTAACTATTTCTGCCTGAAATTTCAGGGCAGTAAATTCAAGTTGAAAGGGCTATGAGAAATATTTTAAGTCCTCCCTGTTTAACGGTCTAGTGATCCGGTCATTTTTTTTGGATCAACCCATTCGTTAAACTGCTCTTCGGTAACCAGCCCCAGTTCCAAAGCAGCCTGACGCAATGTAGTTCCTTCTGTATGTGCTTTTTTGGCAATTTTTGCAGCATTTTCATAACCGATATGTGTATTCAGCGCTGTTACCAGCATCAGTGAATTTTCAAGGTTCTTCTGAATCACGGGATAATTCGGCTCAATGCCAACGGCACAGTTATCATTAAACGACACACATGCATCGCCCAATAAGCGGGCAGAATGGAGAAAGTTTGCAATCATTACCGGTTTAAAAACATTCAGTTCAAATTGCCCGTTCATACCGCCGGAAGTGATGGCCACATCGTTCCCGAACACCTGGGCACATACCATGGTCAAAGCTTCTACCTGTGTAGGATTTACTTTTCCCGGCATGATAGATGAACCGGGTTCGTTAGCCGGAATGATTATTTCCCCAATTCCGCTGCGGGGACCGGAGGCCATCAGCCGGATATCATTTGCGATCTTCATCAGGCTCACTGCAAGTTGTTTCAGTGCACCCGAGGATTCAACAATGGCGTCGTGCGCTGCCAGCGATTCGTATTTATTTACGGCTGTGATGAATGGCAAGCCGGTCAGCATTGCAATTTTTTTGGCTACCAGTTCGGCATAACCTTTTGGGGTGTTAATGCCGGTACCCACTGCTGTGCCGCCAAGAGCCAGTTCCGACAGATGTGATAAAGTATTTTTTAATGCCTTCAGTCCGTGATCGAGCTGCGATACATATCCTGAAAATTCCTGGCCCAGTGTAAGCGGTGTGGCATCCATCCAATGCGTACGCCCGATTTTAACCACTTCCATAAATGCTTTTGATTTTTCAGCCAGGGTATTCCGTAATTTTTCGATTCCCGGAATTGTGGTTTCCAGAAGCATTTTATACGCAGCAATATGCATAGCCGTTGGAAAGGTATCGTTGGAAGACTGAGATTTGTTCACGTCGTCGTTAGGATGAATGAACTTTTTTGTGTCGGTTAATTTTCCCCCGTTGATAACATGTGCCCGGTTAGCCACTACCTCGTTCACATTCATATTCGATTGAGTTCCGGAGCCTGTTTGCCATACAACCAGCGGAAACTGGTCATCGTGTTTACTTTCAAGTATTTCATCACACACAGTAGCGATCAGCCGGGATTTTTCTTCGGGAAGCACACCGAGTTCATTGTTGGTCAGTGCAGCCGCCTTTTTCAGATAGGCAAATGCCCTTATTATCTCCAACGGCATGTGCTGATTCCCGATTTTAAAATTTTCCTTTGAACGCTGGGTCTGTGCTCCCCAGTATTTTTCTTCGGGAACTTTTACTTCCCCCATTGTATCTTTTTCAATCCTGTATTTCATGACAATATAATTTACATCGATTATTATTTTCTGCTTAAAGCAACTCGTCGATCTTTTCGGGCGGTTGCGCCAGAACGGCCTTATGTTTAGCTAAAACAATGGGCCGTTGAATAAGCCTCGGATTTTCTGTGAGAATGCGTAACCATTCATGATCGGTAAATTTTTTACCCTTTCAGTTCCTTTTTATAGATTTCTTCCTGGGTGCGGACAATTTCCGATGGTTTTTTGTGCAGTCGCATCAGAATGTCGGCCAGTTCCTGTTCCGTTATTCCGTTTTTCATATAATCCACCACCTCATATTCAACTCCTTTCTCCTGAAGGTATTTGAATCCGGCCCTGCTTTTGGCACATCGTGGGTTATGATAAATTTTCAGCTTCATAAAACGGTTAATTTTTATTTCCGAATTCCATTAAATACGCTTTGATAAATTCATTCAGATCGCCATCCAGTACATCCTGAGTTGCAGAAGTTTCAACACCTGTCCGGAGGTCTTTTACCATCTTATAGGGATGCAGCACATAATTGCGAATTTGTGATCCCCATTCGATCTTTAATTTTTTCCCTTCGATCTCTGCTTGTTTTTCCATTTTTTTGCGCAGTTCCATTTCGTACAGATGAGATCGTAGTATTCGCAGTGCATTTTCACGGTTTTTCAGTTGAGACCTTGTCTCGGTATTTTCTACTACAATACCCGATGGCAGGTGCCTTACCCTGACACCCGTTTCTACCTTATTAACATTCTGGCCTCCGGCTCCTCCCGAACGAAAAGTATCCCATTCAAGATCGGCTGTGTTAATTACAATTTCTATGTTGTCGTCAATCACAGGTGATACGAATACAGAAGCAAAAGAAGTATGCCTCCGGTTATTGGCATCGAAAGGTGACAAACGTACCAGTCGGTGCACGCCACTTTCCGATTTCAGATAGCCATAAGCATATTCACCCGTAAATTCGAGGGTTACCGATTTCACACCAGCATCGTCTCCCTGCATGTAACTGACTTCCTTGACTGAATAATCATTCCGTTCTCCCCAGCGTATATACATGCGCATGAGCATCTCGGTCCAGTCCTGGCTTTCCGTACCTCCGGCACCTGCATTAATCTTAAGTAAGGCCCCCATGCTATCTTCTTCCATACCCAGCATATTCCTGAACTCCAGGTCTTCCACCAGTTTCAGTGTTTTTGCATACTGAGCGTCCACCTCTTCTTCCGAAGCTTCGTCTTCCTCAAAAAAATCAAGTAATACCTGAAGATCATCTAATCCGGTCTCAATGGTTTTAAAAACATTGGTCCAGCTTTTAAGTCTGGATATCCCCTTCAGCTTTTTTTCCGCTTCCTTCGGGTCGTCCCAAAATCCGGGAGCCTGCGTTTCCGCATCTTCCTGTTTTATCTGTTCCAGCTTTTTATCGATGTCAAAGATGCCTCCTTAGCGCATCCTTGCGCCCTGCAAGCTCTTTTACCTGTTCTGTAGTTACCATAGTATTCTATCCTTATTTTTAGCGGCTTCAAAAATATAAAATATATTTCAATTGTCTGAGTTTAAAATCCGGTCGATCGTTTTGTATACCAAATCGGATTCGAATCCTCGCTGTGTTGCAAAATTAAACAGTTTGGCCCGTAACTGATAATTGTTATTCCCGGTTAACTGTTTCCGTTTTTTGTGAAGTTCATTTGCAAGAGTTTGTTGATATTCATCTTCAGAAAGCTGTTGTAATGCATCCTCAACAATTATTTTATCTATATGTCTGGCCAGTAGCATATACTTTATTTTCTGACGCCCCCACTTATTCAGAGCAAATTTGTCTCTGACAAAAAACCGGGTAAACCTTTCATCGTCCAGGAATTTTTCTTCTTTAAGCTGATGAACAATCTGTCCGGCATCCTCTTCCGGGAGTTTCCAATCTTCCAGCTTTTTCCGGATATCGTATGTGCATTTCTCCTGCCGGCTGCAGAGCCGCATTAATTGAGCAAGTGCTTCATTTTTATTTTTTTGGATATTCGGATGATCCATATTAACGATAGGGATATGCTTTTAAAATCCTGTTCTTTTTTTGCAGGTCTTTCATAATTTCAACATGGTAATAACCATTTCTTTGAAACAATTGTTTTACTTCATTTCCAAATGCTTCATTTATTTCTGCATAAAGGATTCCTCCACGGGATAAATATTTTTTACCCATTGAAGCCAGGGAAGTATAAAATACCAACGGATCTTTGTCGTCTACAAACAAAGCCAAAGAAGGTTCATAGTCCAGTACATTTTTCGACATGAATTTTTGCTCTGATACCCGCACATAAGGCGGATTACTAACAATAATAGTATATTTTTCTGATAGCAAACCCATATCCGGAAGTAGTGCATCCGATTTGAAAAAGTGGACATTAACACCATTGTCGATAGCATTCTCGCGGGCCACATCGAGAACTGCAGATGAAATATCCAATGCATCCACCTGGGCATCAGGAATGAATTTTGCCAGGCTAACGGCAATACATCCACTACCGGTTCCCACATCGAGAATTACCGGTTTATGATTTTTATTTTCTCTTATGATAAGATCTACCAGTTCTTCGGTTTCAGGCCTGGGAATCAGTACATGCCGGTTAAGCCTGAATGTTAATCCATAGAATTCCGTTTGGCCGAGAATATACTGTATCGGTTTGTATTGCTGTAACTGGCGCGTGAATTCTTTCACCTTGTCTAATTGTTCCGGGGATATCTTTTTATCTTTGTTCAAATGAAGCTCCAGCCTTGAATAATGAAACAGGTGTTCAATGATCAGAAAATTAAAATTGTCAATTTCATTTTCAGGATAAAGTCCGTATAATTCATTTTTTACCCATAATTTTGTTCCTAGTATGGTTGGCATTTTAATAATCATAGTTCAAATTTAATAAACTTCTCAGGGTGATCAGTAGAAATAAGGATATAAAATTTATGAATCGATGCCTGGAGCTTGCCGGCAAAGGATTAGGTACCACCCGTCCCAATCCGCTGGTTGGTTCGGTAATTGTTTTCAATGATAAAATAATTGGGGAAGGCTTTCACCGGCAGGCTGGCGGACCGCATGCCGAGGTTAATGCTATCAATTCTGTAAAAGACAAATCCCTGTTGCAGAAATCGACCCTGTATGTTAATTTGGAACCCTGCACCCACACCGGAAAAACCCCTCCCTGTTCGGACCTAATAATTTCCTATAAAATACCAAGGGTAGTAATTGGCACACGTGATCCCAATCCCCTGGTTTTCGGGAAAGGCATAGAAAGACTACGGAAAAACGGTTGTGAGGTAGTTACAGATATTTTGGATGAAGAATGTTACCGGCTGAACAGAAGGTTTTTCACTTTTCATACCCGGCAACGCCCGTATATAATCCTAAAGTGGGCAGAAACAAAGGACGGATTTATAGATGTTATCAGGGACAAAGATACACCCGTTCAACCCAACTGGATATCGAATGAACTATCGCGTATGCTGGTACATAAATGGAGAACGGAAGAACATGCCATTATGGTAGGAACAAATACCGCCCTTTGGGATAATCCCTTTCTGAACGTCAGGGAATGGCATGGCAAACCACCTGTAAGGATCGTACTGGACAGAACGCTCCGATTACCTGAAAATTTGCACCTTTTTGATCGGAGTATCCCCACCTTGGTATTTACAGAAAATAATCTGCCTCCTCAAAAAAATCTTGAATACATTCAGGTAGAATTTGATCTGCATGTAGAACAAACCATCTTCAGGAAACTTTTTGAGATGGGAATACAATCTGTGCTGATTGAAGGAGGAAAAATACTCATCGACAGTTTGCTGCGTGCAGGCTTATGGGATGAATGCCGGGTATTTATCGGAAATAAAACATTTGATTATGGTATAGTTTCCCCGAATATCTCTAATATATTAACAGATATCATTCCAGTAAACGAAGACCGCCTGCTTATATACCATCATATGGAAATGACAAAAACTTTCTGATAATGATGAAAATATCATTAATATTAGGTTAAATTAATATTTTTTGTATATTTGGCTCTATTCATCCAAATTATTTTAATTCATTTATTTCAAGACGATTAGTTATCATACCCATAGCTATGAAAAAATCTACGCTACTTCTTTCACTCACAGGATTAATTATCACTACCGCTATTTATGCGCAGAACCCCAAGCAGTATTATAAAGCCGGGTTAGAATTCATTGAAACAGGCAACAATCAGGATGCTATCGGTCAGTTTACCAGAGCTGTCGATTTAGACCCAAAATATACCGAAGCTTATGTTGAACGTGGCAAAACTTATGAAAAGCTGAATGATCTCGCAAAAGCTTTTGAAGACTATAAACGGGCGCTCGTTTTTGAAAAAAAAGATGAGACTATTTACTATTATGCTGCCAACGCTGCTTTTAAATTAGGAAAATTCGAAGAAGCCAGGGATTACATCAACAGTTCGCTCGGATTGAAGTCAAGGTACCTGGAAGCCTACCATTTGCAGGCACAAATTTATATGGAACTGAATGATTTGGATAACGCCATGCTTGCTGCAAAAAAAGCACTTGCTTTAAAGGATAATGAACTGAGTTATTATTATCATGGCAAGGTTTGCGAAAAACAAAACAACCTCGAACAGGCCGAAAACGATTATAAGAAATCAATCTCGAAAGAAAAGAAATTCATTGATGGATATCTTGCCCTTGCCGCTGTTCAGATAAAACTTAATAAGACGGATGAAGCACGGGAGAACTGTAATAAGGTCCTTGAAATGGACCCTAAAAATGTACAGGCATTCCTGGTAAGAAGCAAAGTATATGTAAAAACCCTGGAATACCCGAAAGCGATCGATGACATTTCAAAGATTATACTGATTGATCCCGACAATAAAGAATATTACTTTATACGCGGTACATATTATCAGAACTTTACACAGCATCAGAATGCTATCAACGATTTTACAAAAGTGCTGCTTATTGATGATAAATATGCCGAAGCCTATTATAAGAGAGCTTATTCGTACGAACAAATCGGAAACTTTAAAGAAGCCGTTAAGAATTATAACATGCTTACCGAATTATCGGAGTATGATGTAAAAGCCAAAAAGCTGCTTGCTTCGGCTAAAGCACGTTTATTCGAGTTAAACCGCGAAAAAAACAAACCTAAAATAGTATTGCTCGAACCTGCTCCTGTAGGTACAAATTCGGTTAACCTGCCGGAAGGTAAAAATTTAATGTCCGTCAGAGGAAAAATAGTAGACGAGAGTGATATAAAGTCTTTACAGATCGATCATAAAGATGTGCCCTTTGTAAAAACAGATAATGGAGATGAATTTATTACCAACGTGGATGTTTCACAGGAAAATCTTTTTACAGTGGTAGCCACCGATGTATATGATAATGTGGAGAACACAGCATATACAATTAACCGTACCGAAATCAATCCTCCTCTTATTAGCATCATTGCACCTGTAGTCTCTGATGACAGTGATTTGTACCTGGACAATAATAATCCGGAGGTTTTTATAGAAGGCACAGTAACGGATGAAAGTCATATAAAGTCAATTTTAATCGACGGTGTTTCAGCAAGCTATATGCTCGATGAAAAAAATCCGCATTTCACTGCCACGCTGAATATTGCCAATAAAAGCAAAATTACCGTTCAGGCCACCGATCAGTTTGGCAATGTGCAAAAACAGGATTTCATTCTGAACCGCGATGGTATTTCAATGTTGGAAAACAATCCGATGGGAAAAACCTGGGCTGTATTTATCGAGAATTCCAATTATGAATCTTTTGCCAGTCTCGATGGGCCACCCAAGGACATCACACTGATGCGTTCTGCACTTACCAGGTATAAAATTCAAAAAATAATTCATAAAAAAGACCTGACTAAAAAGGAAATGGAACGGTTCTTTTCCATCGAACTGCGCGATCTGGTAAAAAGTAATCATGTAAATACAATACTGGTATGGTATGCCGGACATGGGAAATTTGTTAATGAAACCGGTTACTGGATTCCCATTGATGCCAAAAGAGACGATGAGTTTACTTATTTCAATATAAATGCACTGCGGGCTTCATTACAATCTTACTCCAATGTAACACACACACTGATAGTTACGGATGCCTGTGAATCGGGGCCGACATTCTACCAGGCAATGCGCGGTAACCTGAAAATAAGAAGCTGTAATGACTGGGAAGCAACCAAGTTCAAATCATCCCAGGTTTTTTCATCAGCAGGATACGAGTTGGCAGTCGACAATTCGCAGTTTACACGAACCTTCGCAAATACACTGTCGAATAACCCGAATGCGTGCATCCCGATTGAAGCAATTGTACAGAAAGTGACAGATGCTGTTGAAAAAAATAATCAGCAAAAACCCAAGTTCGGAAAGATTGCAGGACTTGAAGATGAAAACGGAACCTTTTTCTTTATCGCTAAAGATCAGTAAGGGGTATTTTAATTATGAGGATTAACATCCTGTTTACATTGCTGAAAAATATTCGTTTTTTCGGGCGAATAATTTTTTTTTATCTTCTCATTTTCACGCATACTGAAAAAGGAGTATCACAAACCTATTACTTTGACAATTACAGCCTTCAGGATGGTCTCGGACAATCGCGGGTATACGCAATCGTTCAGGATACCAACGGTTATATATGGCTGGGCACTTTAGACGGTGTTTCACGTTTCGACGGCAATACTTTTGTGAACTATACTTCAAACGACGGTTTGGCACCCGGAGGGGTAAAATCTATTTTGCTCGATTCACATGGTGATATCTGGATGGGACATCTCAACGGTGGACTGACAAGGTACAGTGATCACAAATTCAGTTCCCCTGACACCAGTGTTTTTAATAATGATAAGGATATTACCACCATCCTGGAAGATGCCGACGGGAATATCTGGCTGGGAACTTATGGCAACGGGGCTTACGCGTTGAAATACCCGGGAAAAGACTGGAGCAATCTGAAAATCAACAATTATAAAGGAGGCAGGCTCAGCGATATTATTTTCGGAGGGACCCTCGCATTTAACAAAAATCTGTTTCTTATTACCGATGTGGGCATAAAACGATTCCGGAAAGACATCAACACGTTTGTTAACTTTTTGCCGGAGGGACATTCTACCTATTTCTTTAAAACCTGCATGTACGAAGATTCAAAAAAGAATATCTGGTATGGTACCCGAAATGGCGGGTTAATAGAATATATAAACAATACCAAAAAATATAAAATATATGATACCCGTGACGGGCTTGAAACCAATTTTATCTATTCAATATTTGAAGACAGCCGCGGAAATATCTGGACCAGTAATATCGACGACCGCAATGAAAAAGGCGGAATTACCCGAATAAACAGTAACGGCTTCAAGGCATTTAACGAAGAAAACGGGTTAATTGATAACAAAGTCCATTGCATTACGGAAGATCATGAAGGAAATATTTTGATCGGCACCAGAGACAATGGATTATGTGTATTCAAAGGTGAAACTTTCGTTACTTTTTTAAAGAACCAGCAAAACGGTTTATTAGACAATGCAGTTACAGCAGTTTTTCAGGACAACGAAAATAAATTCTGGTTTGGTACCAAAGAAGGAATTACCATTTATAATCCCGGCGGCCGGAGATCAAAAAAATTCTCCCATTTCACAAAAAACAACAGCCAGATTAAACACCCGGTAGATTTCATTAAAAGCGATACTAAAAATAATATCTGGGTACTTACCGAAGGAGGAGGGATATATACATACAATGCCATTAAAAAGAATTTCTCATACGAAGCCGAACTGAATAATTATATTTTCTTCGAAAAACGTGACAGGATTATACGGGATATGTGTATTGACACCAATAACACTATTTGGCTGGGTACGGATGAGGGATTGATTAAATACCAGACAGACAGTCATAAAATAGACCGCAAAACACAACTCAATGGTTTGTCGGGTAATAATATTTCTGCCTTGTATGTAGATAAACAAAACTATCTATGGGTAGGGACCATTAGCCAGGGAATAACCCGAATTGCACTTAATGATGAAAAAACTACTATTATTAACTGCCTGAAAAAGATTTCACCCTCTTGCTTTATCGAGGATGCTTCCGGTAATATATGGATAGGAACGGAAAGTACCGGGATATATGTTTACAACCGTGATACAATCATCAGGCATTATACTACCGAAAACGGGCTGTTGTCGAACCTGATCAAATTACTAAATACTGACAGGGACAACAACATATACATTGGTACCAACAAGGGCCTTAATAAGTATAACCTGAAAGAGAAAAAAATGTATTCTTACACCCGCCGTGATGGTTTTACCGGCATCGAAACAAACTATCATGCCGGTATTATGGATCATTCCGGTAATATGTGGTTCGGAACGGTTGAAGGAGTGACAAAATACAATACAACGCTTGCCAGGAGAAAAATTCCCGAACCGGTTATTACTATCAATAAATTACAGGTTGGTGATGTTAACCAAAAGCTGATACCGGATTTAAGCCTGGAATATTATCAGAATTCACTAACTTTTAGTTATAAAAGTGTTAGTTTGTTTAATCCCGATGCCGTGCGGTACCGGGTAATGCTGGAAGGGAATGACAAAGACTGGCAAAAACCGACAAAAGAAACCTCTGTAAAATATGACCGTTTGCCACCCGGCAGATATACCTTTAAAGTGAAGGCCATGAATGCCGGACAGGTATGGAGTGAACACCCGGCTTTGTATAGTTTTCACATTGGCCGGCCTATTTACCAGAAATGGTTTTTCATATTAGGAGTTGCCATTCTTCTGCTTTCAATTATTATCTTTTTAATTAAGATCAGGGAACAACAATTAATTCGTGAGAAAGAAGTACTGGAAGAAAAAGTAACAGAAAGAACTGTGGCGCTTTCACGGGCAAACGAAGAGCTGGCTGTAAGGAATAAGGACATTACCGACAGTATCCGTTATGCCAAAAGGATTCAGTTTGCCATATTACCTCCCGACATACCATTTCCGAATACGTATGTTTATTTCAGGCCTAAGGCTATTGTCAGCGGTGATTTTTACTGGTCGATCAGCCACGCAGGCAGGGAATTCATAGCAGCTGTCGACTGCACAGGCCATGGGGTTCCGGGGGCATTTATGTCGTTTATCGGTTATAATTCCCTTAACAAAATTGTAAAAGATGATAATATTCTCCAACCTGCGGCTATTTTAAATCATCTGAACGAAGAAGTAGCCACTGCACTTCATCAGAAAGGCAAAGAAATCGTAAATGATGGTATGGACATATCCATTATTTGCTACGATCCCAAAAAAAAGGAACTTTCTTATGCCGGGGCATTTAATCCGTTATATATTTTTCACAACAAGGAATTGTATGAAATTAAAGCCGACCGTTTCTCCATTGGACGGGCCACCGGTCGTGAAAAGGAATTTACCAATCATAAATTAAATATTCAACCCGGAGATATCATCTATATTTTTACCGATGGATTTGCCGATCAGTTCGGTGGTCCTGAAGGAAAAAAATATAAAACCCACCGCTTTAAAGATTTTTTTACAGCCATTCATGCCGAACCTATGGAAAAACAACGTGAATTACTGGAAAAAGAATTTGAAGACTGGAAAGGGAAAAATGAACAGATAGATGATATCCTGGTAATAGGAAGGAAGTTCTAATTTTACTTGTTACCCAACATTGGAAAGGATGGTTGGTTTTATAAGCGATTTTATAGTTGAATAGATCCCATCGCTGTCGATCCCGCATTCGTGATATAGTTCTTTTTGTGTTCCCTGATCAATGAACTTGTCAGGAACTCCCAGGCACTTTACATTAGCCGTATATCCGTGTTCATTCATAAACCCGGTAACCGCGCTTCCGAAACCGCCAACCAGTGTCCCGTCTTCAACAGTTACAACCTGACGGAATTTTTTAAAGATTTTATGCAGACATTCCTGGTCGAGAGGCTTTGCAAACCGCATGTCATAATGGGCAACACTTATATTATCGGCTTCCATTCGTTGTATGGCTTCCTGTGCAAAATTTCCTACATGTCCGATGCTCAAAACTGCCAGGTCGGTTCCTTCTTTCAGTAATCTTGATTTACCAACCTGAATTTTATTAAATGGCATGCGCCAGTTTGCCATTACTCCCCTGCCCCTGGGATAACGGATAGAGAATGGACCATGTTTACCCAGTTGGGCAGTATACATCATGTTCCTGAGCTCTTCTTCGTTCATGGGTGCTGCTACAATCATATTGGGAACAGAGCGCATAAAAGCAATATCATAAACACCATGATGGGTGGCACCGTCGGCTCCCACCAGTCCACCCCGGTCGAGACAAAAGACAACAGGAAGGTTTTGCAGGGCAACATCGTGTATAACCTGATCGTATGCACGCTGCATAAACGAGGAATAAATCGTGCAAAACGGAATAAGACCCTGCGTTGCCAGTCCGGCTGAAAAAGTAACAGCATGTTGCTCGGCAATACCCACGTCGAAAGTCCGCTCCGGCATTTCATCCATCATGATCTTAAGTGAAGAACCGCTGGGCATGGCTGGTGTAATACCCACTATTTTATCGTTCTTTTTTGCCAGTTCAAGGATGGTATGTCCAAACACATCCTGGTATAGCGGTGGCTGAAGTTTATCTGATTTTACAGTAAGTATCTCTCCTGTCTCCTTATCGAATTTACCCGGAGCATGAAACCTTGTCTGATTTAATTCTGCCTGTTTGAATCCTTTGCCTTTTTTTGTAATTACGTGCAGTAATTTCGGCCCCTGAATACCTTTTAAATCTTCCATTAATTTGGCCAGGTGAACCACATCGTGCCCGTCTACCGGTCCAAAGTAACGGAAGTTCAACGATTCAAAAAGGTTACTTTGTTTAAGCAGAGCAGACTTCAGTGCATTTTCGAGTTTCTGTGCATACCCCCTGGCATTCGGAGCTATATTTTCTATTTTCCCAAGTAAATGCCACATCTCATTTTTAACCTTATTGTAAGTTCTGGATGTGGTAATATCTACCAAATATTCTTTCATCGCGCCCACGTTCGGGTCGATAGCCATGTTATTGTCATTAAGAATTACAAGCAGGTTGGTTTTTTCAAATCCTGCATTGTTCAATCCTTCGAAAGCGAGACCTCCGGAGAGCGCCCCATCACCTATCACGGCTATAACGTTTCTTTTAATTTGCTGTAACCTGTCAGCAACGGCAATTCCTAAAGCTGCAGAAATGGAAGTAGACGAATGACCGACACCAAAAGCATCGTATTCGCTTTCCGACATTCGTGGAAAACCGCTGATCCCTTTATTTTTACGGTTGGTATGAAAGGCTTCCCGGCGTCCGGTTAGAATTTTATGCGCATAAGCCTGGTGACCAACATCCCACACTATTTTATCAAAAGGAGTATCGAAGATATAATGCAGCGCCACGGTAAGTTCCACCACCCCCAGACTGGCCCCGAAATGTCCGGGATTAGCTGAAACTTCATCAATAATAAACTGCCGAAGTTCCTTACTTACCTGAACAAGATCCTCTATTTTAAGCTTTTTTAAATCAGAGGGATAGTGTATGGACTCTAATATACCGTATTTATTATCTGACATCCAAACAGTTTGTAATTCAACGTGCAAAGTTAATAATTATTATTCAGATTAGTTGAGCATATATTTTTCTTATTGTATTTTCACTCCCTGAATTTACCCAGCAAAAAATAAATCACAATGATCTTCGTTTTGTAACATGTAAAAATACTATTAATATGAAAAATCCGATCACATCGAAAATTATATTTCTTTTTTTACTTATTTTTTTACTTTTTTCATGTGTTGCACCCCGGCAATTTACAGCCTTGCAAAAGGAAAATGAAAACTGCCAGAGTGAACGCAAACTTTTGAAAAATGAGAATGAAAAACTCACGGTTGACAATACGGAATTATCTTCTAAACTGGGAGTTTTACAAAGCCAGAAAGATAACTGGGTAAAGGACAGTTTAAAGCGTGCAGAAGAATTATCACAGCTTCAGAATGAAAATGACCGTCTGAACGACCGGTATGATGAATTGCATAAAGCCCAGCAGTCATTGTTAGAAGGCAGCACCAGTGAAACCAAAAAATTGCTTAGCCAACTACAGAATACCCAGGACAACTTGTATAAAAAAGAAGACGACCTGAATAAACTGTCGGCGAACCTGGATGCGGAAAAGAGAAACCTCGATAATCTGAAACAGCAACTGGAAAGCAGGAACGCCCGCCTGACAGAGCTGGAAGGTATCTTAAGCCGGAAAGATTCTGCGGTAGCAGCACTGAAGAACAAAGTATCGGATGCCTTACTGGGTTTTGAAGGCAAAGGCCTGAAGGTGACACAAAAAAACGGGAAAGTATATGTTTCTCTCGAAGAAAAACTTCTATTCCCAAGCGGAAGCACAGAAGTAGATCCGAACGGAGTGAATGCCCTGAAAAAGCTGGCCAGCGTACTGGAAAAAAATCCGGATATCAATATCACCATCGAAGGTCATACGGATGATGTCCCGGTAATTCCCGGTTCCAGATTTAAAGATAACTGGGACCTGAGTGTTCAGCGGGCAACTTCAATCGTACGTATTTTACTGGACGGAACCACCATTAATCCGAAACGATTAACCGCAGCAGGCCGTGGCCAGTATATGCCGGTTGATGCTGCCAAAACTCCGGAAGCACGGCAAAAAAACCGGCGTACTGAAATAATCCTGACACCGAATCTCGACGAACTGTTTAAAATTCTTGACAGTAAATAAATCGAGTGGAATTACATCGCTTTTTATTTAAATATTCTCTATTTTTATTTCGGATCAAAAAGTCAAACAGCTTGCTGACGGATGCTTCCGAAATAAGATAATGAAACAACTGAACAGGAAAAATTCAGGACATAATCCATACATCGGATCGTTCTGTTTATAATTTTATATGCTATAAATAGCCATCTGACGCTAATTATAGGAAAAGCCGTATTTGTTTAATTAGTTTTGTTATTTAGTTTAATCCGGTATTATTTTATATTCGAAAATAATTATATTAAACTCATGAAATCAAAAAGACCCTTTTATTTACTATTATTAGCATTATTTATTTTACTTTTTATACCGAACCTGATAAAGAAAGGAATGTTTGTTGACGGTTTATGGTATGCCACGATTTCAAATAACCTGGCAGATGGAATAGGTTCTTTTTGGTCTCCCTGTTTTACCAGAACAATGTACCCGCATTTTTTTGAGCATCCTCCTTTGGTTTTTGGAATACAATCAACCTTTTTCAAACTTTTCGGAAATTCGTTATATGTAGAAAAGATCTATGCTTTTTTCATCATATGTATAACATTGACACTCATTATTATTCTTTGGAGGTTATTATTCAGGGACAACCCCGAATTAAGATCATTTGCCTTCATGCCCGGAATTTTATGGATAATACATGATACTACCTATTTATATTATCCAAACAACCTGCTGGAATGTACCCAGGGGGTGTTTATTTTAATTTCTGTTATTTTTATTGTTAAAGGAATTCAGGAGGCCAACAAACGCTCATACCTGTTTATGTTTCTTGCAGGCATCAGTCTTATTTTTTCTTTTTTATCCAAGGGATTCACCGGACTTTATCCATTGATTGCAATAATAATTTATTATCTGATATTTAAAACTATTCCATTTAAAAGAATGGTATTATATAATATCATCTATTGGGGTGGCTTTTCACTTATATTCCTTCTGTTGGTATTGAATAAAAACGCAGCAACAGATATCATAAATTACATAAACACTCAGGTAATAGCAGCTTTAGAGGGACACCGGACAGAGAATATGCAATCCAGCAGGTTCCATATACTGAAAATGTTGTTTGAAACAAGTTTATTACCATTGACCCTGGTAGTAATACTGACACTAATATCTTATTTTAAACACGGTGAAAGAAATATATTTAAATACAAAAAAGAATTTTTGTTTTTTTTAATTCTGTGTTTATCAGGAGTTATCCCCATGATGGTAAGCAAAAAACAGGGCACATACTATCTGTTGACAGTTACTCCCTATATTTCTATTGCACTGAGTTTAATACTGATCAGAAGTGAAAAAATCATGTATAAGTTAAATGAATCAAAACTGTTCCGAAATATAACGTTAGTACTATTGATTTCTGCAATTATATATCCCTTTTTCAGCATCAACAAAATAAACAAACGCGATAGAGTCATATTGCATGATATTAATAAGTTTGATACAATTATTAAGGAAAACTCAACTATGGGTTGTATAACAAAAAATAATGAAATATCATTATATGGGTACTTCATGCGATTATACACTATAAGTGTAGACACTACCCATCCATATAATTATCCGTTACTGGTATCTGATAAAGAGACACCCATTGACACATCAAATTATCAGTCAATTGATTTGAAAACCGAAAAGTTTAATTTATACAGGAAAAAGCAAACCTCTTCAAAACCATAAAGCATCGGGCTATGCTGAATTGTTCGTTAAAATAACAAGTTATTTCAACGGCTCCTCCTTTATAGATTTCCTGATCTCAAGAACAGCTGTACCTATTAATAAAAGAATCAGCAATAAAGAGCTTGCCAGAGATATTTTTTCACCCAGGTAATAGCTTTTCGGTTTGAATTTGAATTCAACAGTGTGTTCTCCGGCCGGAATTTTCATCGCCCTCAATACATAATCGGCACGAAAGTAAGGCGCTTCTTTACCATCTAAAAATACTTTCCATCCTTTCGGATAATAGATCTCGGAGAAAACAGCCAGTTGTTCTGTTTTTGCCTTTGTATGATATACCAAATCATTAGGTTCATAACTAACCAGACGAATTACAGCGGAACTATCCGGAACAATCTTTAATCCATTAATATCACTTTCAAATTGTTTGTCGATAACAGCAACTTTACCCGGATTTATATTTCCTACCCCCGCAATTTCCTGATCGGCATTATCCACTAATTCATATGTATTGACGAACCAGGCATTCCCATATACATTCGGGTTTACAATTGGTGCCCCATCCGGATTTACAATAATATATTTTGTATTCAGCATATCAAGCGCTCCGGTGGCAGCCAATGTACTGTCGACCTGCTGCATGGACGGTTTACTTCTGAGGGTTGTTATCAACGCATTGAGTTCGGGATTAATCTGGTAATCGATGAGTTCCTGGTACCTGCGCATTTTTGCTCCGTGATAACCACCTATTGACTCGTGAAAATAAGAGGTGCTGGCATCGTTGAATGGACTGACTGTTAAATTCAGTACCCGGTAATCCAGTGAATTATCCTGCAAAATAATTTTATCAGCTGTTGTTGCCGTGAAAGGAGTTTTTGATTCCTTTTTTGTAACAAACTTATCTCCATTCAAATATCTTTTATCAACCGACCACATGTCAATTAGTATCAATAAACCGAGAAAAATCAATGCATTCCGGGTTTTAATTTTTTTAATAAAAGTATAATATAGCAGAACTGCGGTAAGTAAAATAAATATCAGCGATCTGAGCGAGTCCATACGCATCATGGTTTCACGATCCTGACGCAGGGCATCTACAAACTGGGTTCCTCCCTGCGAAATATACTGCTGGTCAGAGGGGGCCGAAAAATCAAAAAAGGCACCCGGTATAAGTGTAAATATCAATGCTATTCCACCAACAATGTACAGGGAATATTTCATTGCCTTAATAAATTCCGGCTTTTCAATTTTCCCTTCCAAAAGCTCTTTAACAGTAAGAATTGCGAGCAACGGCATGGCAAATTCCGCCATGACCAGGGTCATGGAAACCGTTCGGAACTTATTATACCCGGGGAAATATTCCAGCATAAAATTGGTAAGAATATTAAAGTTGCGCCCCCATGCCAGCAAAACAGACACAACTGTTATGGTAAACAGCCACCATTTAACCTGCCCTTTTAACAGGAACATACCCAGAACAAAGAGAAAACAAATAATAGCCCCTACGTATACCGGGCCTGAAGTAATGGGTTGTGATCCCCAGTATAATGGTAATTGTTTGATGGCATTCCTGGCATATCCGGCACCCTGAATCCGTTTTAAGAATTCATAGGTTTTTGAATTGGTGCCCAGTTTTGCATCGGAAGTACCTCCTCCCTGAAAGTTGGGAATTAACAGGGTTAGTGTTTCCCATTTACCGTAACTCCATTGGGTGGCATAATCTTTATCGAGGCCAGAAGTCCGGTTTTCCTTATCTGTCGATAAATCTGTCTTACCACGTATGGAATATTTCCCGTACTCATAAGTTGTCCATAAATTTCCAAAATTACTGGCAATAGCTAGAACTACAAATAACAACAATACAGGAATTGGTTTAAAGAACGTGGAATATTCCTTTTGTTTTACTGCTCTTACAATTTCAAAAATCACAAGAATTAATATGGTCAGTAGCGTGTAATAAGTTATCTGAAAATGATTAACTACCAGCTGCAGTGCAAAAAACAATCCTGCTATGGCACTGCCGGTAATTATTTTACCCCTGAAAGCCGCGTATACACCGGCAATGATTGGTGGCATATATCCCAATGCAAGTACCTTGGAGATATGTCCCGCTTCGATGATTATGAAAAAATAGGAAGAAAAAGCGTACGCGATTGCCCCGATCATACTTAACCATGGATTAACACCAAAAAGAAGCAGGGCAATATAAAATCCAAGAAGATACAAAAAGATAAAACAAACAGGTCTGAAATTATCAAATGTTAATATTTGCTGGATGATCCGAATCTTATTTGCGGCATATCTTGTTGATATCAGATACGCTGGCATTCCCCCAAACATACTGTTGGTCCATAGAGGTTCCTTATCGAATTTATCCCGGTAATCCTGAATTTCTTTCGACATCCCTTTATAGGTTAGTACGTCGTGTTGATTTAATTTTTTTCCCTCTAATACTTCCGGTGTGAAGTATATTACTGAAATAATAAAAAACCCGATCACAGCAATAATATGAGGATAGGCTTTAGACAGTAAGATTTTCATAAAATATTCTTTTTTTATGTAAAGTAAAATTAATTTTACAGCAACTCAAAAGAAATCTTAATTTTTAAACTCAAATACTCTAAATAATACTATTTACATGAAAATACTGATGGTACTTGAAAAGGATTTTCCTCCTGATCTCAGGGTGGAAAATGAAATAAAAAGTCTGATTAAAGCAGGCCATCAGGTTATACTGGCATGTTTTACATTTACCGGGGATCATCGAAATGAAATATGGAATACATGTAAAATTTATAAAAAAAGGATATCTCCGTTTCAATATAAAAGTAGTGTCGGAGCGCTTAAGTTTCCATTTTATTTTCAATTCTGGAGAAAACATCTCGAGGAAATCATCCGGTTAGAATCTCCCGATGCCATTCACATCCATGATTTACCTTTGGCAAGATTAGGATCAGAAATTAAACAAAAATACCGGCTGCGTTTCACTCTTGATTTACATGAAAACTGGCCCGCTTTTCTGCGTATTTCAAAACATGCCAATACTTTTATGGGGCGAATTTTATCTTCGAATGCACAATGGGAGAAATATGAAATACATTCGTGCCATCAAGCAGATCAGATAATTGTCGTTATTGACGAAGCTAAAGAAAGGCTTATAAACATTGGCATTCCGAAGAACAAAATACATATAGTAGCAAATTATCCGGTTTTGGCAGATTTTGATAAGCTGCCTTTTATTAAAAAAGAAGGGAAACAAAAAATTCTCTTCTATGCAGGCGGAATCGGAGAACACAGAGGCCTGCAATATGTGATCAGGGCCATACCTGCCATTATTAAAGATTATCCGGATATAAAACTTAAAATTCTGGGGGAAGGCAATTATCGTCCTGAGCTTGAAAAGATAGTAAAAGATCTGGAAGTTGAACCATGGGTTGAATTTACCGGACAAGTACCTTACAAAATAGTTCTTGAAGAACTGGCAAAAGCAGACATAACGCTTATCCCACATGAAAAATCGGAACACACTGACAGTACAATACCACATAAACTTTTTCAATACATGTATGCCGGGAAACCTGTTATAAGTTCTAATTGTCGGCCTATTGAGAGAATTATTAAATCAAGCGGGGCCGGTTATGTATATCTTTGGAATTCTCCGGATGAATTTGCTGCTGTTTTTTTTGTAAGTTTAAAAAATAAAAATTTTTCTGCAGATAAAATCAAGTCAGAAGTAGAAAGAAATTATTCCTGGGAAGCTGAGCAGAAAAAACTAATTACTATTTACAATAAACAAGATCAGAATTAATGAAGCAATTAATTGTAAAAAAAGGCATCGTTATCAATGAAGAAGTATCAGCACCTGTTATACAAGAAGGATTTATATTAATAAAAGTTGGGTATAGCTGTATTTCAGCAGGCACTGAAATAGCGGGTGTTACTCAATCCGGAAAATCTATTTTAAAAAGAGCGCTGGAGAAACCGGAAAAAATGACAATGCTTATAAATATGCTAAAAAGCAAAGGCATTGCAACCACGCTTAAGCAAATAAAAGATCTTAACGAAGAAGGGAAACCTTCCGGGTATTCATTAAGTGGTGTTGTTATAGCATCGGGAATATCCGAATTTTCTGAAGGGGACAGGGTTGCGGCGGCAGGAGGCGGATTTGCTGTTCATGCTGAATATGTTCTGGTCCCTAAAAATCTCGTAGTTAAAATTCCGGATGATGTTCCTCTAAAAGAAGCATCTACAGCCACAATAGGTGCAATCGCCCTGCATGGCGTGCATCGTTCTGATTTACGACTGGGAGAAAAGGCTGTTGTGGTGGGGTGTGGTATCCTGGGTTTATTTACTGTACAATTGCTGAAAGCAGCCGGAGTCCAGGTACTGGCTATCGACATCAATGAAAAACGCATTGATCTGGCACGGCAACTTGGTGCTGACCTGACACTAAAAGGGGATGATCCACAAATAATCGATCAGGTCTTAAATTGGTCAGGAGGAAACGGAGTTGATGCTGTTTTATTCACTGCTTCCACCCCTGAAAGCGATACTTTATCAAAAGCATTTCAGTATTGCAGACGTAAAGGAAAGGTTGTACTGGTGGGTGTTTCCGGAATGGAAATTCGTAGAAATGACATTTACCCGAAAGAAATAGATTTTTTAATTTCTACCTCTTATGGCCCGGGACGTTACGATAAGAATTATGAAGAACAAGGATCAGATTATCCGTTCGCCTATGTAAGATGGACAGAAAACCGGAATATCGCGGAATTTTTACGACTGATAAAAACGGGTGCTATTGATATAACCTCAATGATCAGTTCTGTATTCCCGTTTGATAAATCTTCCGAGGCTTTTTCTTCCATGAAAAGCAAGGAGCGACCGCTAATAGTGTTATTGGAATATTCACCCGCAGAAAGCATAACAGAAAGAAAAATCATTACCGGCACAAAAATTATAAGATCACAAATTACCCCCAAAAATGGAAAGATTCGGGTAGGACTTGTCGGTACGGGAAATTTTGCAAGGAATGTACATATTCCAAACCTTGCAAAATTAAAAGATAAATATGAGATCCGTGCGGTACTTTCACATAAAGGTTATGATGCTAAATTAATTGCACAGCAAAATAATGCATCCTATTCCAGTACCGAAATTAATGATTTACTTAAAGACGATCAATTAGATTTGGTAATTATCAGTACCCGGCATGACAGCCATGCAGATCTTGCATTACAATTTCTAAAAGCAGGTAAAAATGTTTTTGTTGAAAAACCACTGGCCATTAAAAAAACAGAGCTGGAAGCTATCGAAGAATTCTATGATAAAAATACTAATAACAATCTTCCTTTGCTTATGGTTGGATTCAACCGTCGCTTTAGTCCTTATGCAAGGGAGATAAAAAAATATACGGATAAAAGAATTAACCCGTTATTCATTCGCTATAGAATGAATGCCGGTTATCTGCCCCCGATCATTGGGTTTTTAATCAGGGAGGACGTATTATAGGGGAAGCCTGTCATATAATAGACCTGATGAGTTATTTTACCGGTTCTGAAATTATTTCTGTTTCAGGACAAAGCCTTCATCCAAAAACGGAATATTATTCAAAATCGGATAATAAAACATTTAGTATCGAATATAAGGATGGTTCTGTAGCAACCATTGATTATTTTTCAAACGGGAATCCGGCACTATCAAAGGAGTATATGGAAATTCATTTTGATGGAAAAAGCATAATAATGGATGACTATAAGAGACTTAAAGGTTATGGTATCAGGATAAAAGAATTCGATTCAAAAATCAGTGATAAAGGCCATTTAGATGAATTAAAAAAGCTTTATGATCACATATCGGGAAAATGTGAAGGCTCTCCAATACCTGTCCGGGATCTTATACAGACAACAAATTTAACATTTACCATATTATGATTATCGGAGCAGTTAAGAAGATATCTATTCTGAAAAAATTATATGCCAAATTACCTCCCAGGTTAATGCTTGGATCGGGTACATACTATAAGTTCAGAAAATATATCAGAAAAAGCGATTATTATTCACAGGAACAATTAAAAGCTCTTCAATTTAAACATCTTAAAGAAATTGTTGCTCATGCCTGGAGAAATATTCCTGGTTACAAAAAACTCTGGGAAAAGGGTAATTTTCATCCTGATCAGTTAAAATCGCTTGAAGATATTAAACGAATTCCTTTTGTTACCAAAGAAATGCTTCGCGATAATCTTGAAGAATTTTCCTATAAAAGATTATCTGGCATTCATAAAATAACAACTGGAGGGTCTACCGGTATACCTTTTGCTTTTTACCAGCAACGACGAAACGGGATAATAGAACTGGCTTTTATGCACGAGTTATGGTCTCGGTTTTACCCTGAAATCAATTATCATATTGATGCCACAATACTAAGAGGCAAAAAGATAAGTAAACCGGCAGAATATGATCCGTTGAACGGTTTAATATTATCCTCTTTTGACCTCACTCCTGAAAATGTAAAACAATATGTTACTGCTATAGAAAAGTATAAAACACCCATTTTAAGGGCGTATCCTTCATCATTGCATGTTTTTACCTCATTGGTTAAAAGTCTCGGACTTAAAATTAATCACCAGTTTAAAGTCATCATGCTGGGATCGGAAACCCTTTATGATTTTCAAAAAAATCAGATTAAAGAAGTTTTTAATGCCCCGATTGTAAACTGGTATGGTCATGGGGAAAAAACTGTACTGGCCGGGTATTGCGAACACAATGATCGATATCACGCATTCCCCTTATATGGTGTGACAGAAATTATAGATTCCAATGACAATGAAGTTCATCAGGGAGAAATAGGAGAAATTGTAGGGACCTCTTTCTGGAATTATGCTACACCCTTTATTCGTTACAGGTCAAAAGATTATGCAAAAAAAGGCGCTGCTTCTTGCAGTCATTGTGGACGAAACCATTTAATAATTGAAGAAATACAGGGAAGAGAACATGAATTTATAGTCGACAAAAATAAAAAACTCATTGCTCTAACAGGTGTAAGTATTATTTGTGGTACATTTAATGAATTATTACAGTTCAGATTCGTACAGAATGAAATAGGAAAATTTAAATTCAAATATATAAAGAAACAAGGTGTTGACTTTGTGAACACCCCGGGAATTCAAAATGCCCTTTTTGAAAAGATCGGAGACAATTTTGAGATAGAATTTGAAGAGGTAAATAATATAAACAGAACTGCATCCGGTAAATTGATGTACCTGGAACAAAACCTTGATATAGAAAGTTTTTTAAGGAATGATCAGGAATGAAATAATAGCAATTATAGGCCCTTACCCGCCACCCTATGGAGGTATCTCTGTTCATATTGAACGTATTTTAAAGCTTCTTCCTGAAAAAAAAATCCATTTCTATAATATTCAAAAGATCTCAAAATACGGCAAACCGTTCTATGGATTATGGAAGTACATTTATTTTGTATACTTCTTATTTGCCGGATACAAAATAATTCATTACCATTCCACCAGTAAAAAAATAAGATTCTTATTATCAGTCGTTTCTTATTTCAGGAAAAATGTTTTTCTTCATCTGCACGGTACCAGTTTTTCCGATACAATTAAAGAAAAATCTTTTATATCAAGGAAAATCAAATCACTTATACCCTACACTAATTTTATTGCTTCCAACGAAGTATTATTCCAGGCCATATCGAAACTAAATCCAAAAAGCATTTATTTATATGATGCATTTATTCCTCCTGTTTATAAAGAAGAAGATCTAACTTCGTTTACTAAAGATTTTAAAATTCCTCCTTACCAATTTATTATTTGTATGGTTGGTTGGTTTTCAAAATATAGGGGGGAAGATCTTTATGGTTTTGATATTGCCCTGGAAGCTTTAAACAACCTTGTAAATAACCGCAAACTGGAATTATTGGTAATCGCCAGTGTAAATGGTGTAAATGATAAAGTTTTATATCAAAACTTTTTGCAAAAAAGAAAAGAATTAAACCTCGATAACAATTTTATCCTTATTGAAAATAAACCTAAAGAAATCTATCCCTTGTTTTTATACAGTCATATTTTTATCAGGCCAACAAATACGGATGGAAATTCCGTTTCAATTAAAGAAGCGCTTTGGTTTGAAACACCTGTAATTGCCAGTGATATTGTTCCAAGACCTGAAGGAACCCGCTTATTTAAAAACAGAAGTGCCGATGATCTCACCGAGAAAATATTATTTGTTATAAAAAATCAGCAATTTCTACCTTTGCAGAAGAAAATTGATTTGTGTAAAACAAAAAAATTCAAACATCCGATAATAAAAGATATCTATGGATTGGACAAATAAACATGTTTTAGTAACAGGGGCCGATGGATTTATAGGATCGCATCTGGTTGAAATGCTGCATGCCAAGGGAGCCAAAGTTAAAGCCCTTTCGTTTTATAATTCATTTAATTACTGGGGCTGGCTCGAGGACATATCCTGCCTGAAAGAAACAACCGTTGTTTCAGGTGATGTACGTGATCCGTTTTATTGTGATGAAATCACCAAAGACATCGATATAATTTTCCATTTAGCAGCGCTTATTGCAATTCCCTATTCATATGTAGCTCCCCAGAATTATGTACAGACCAATGTTACTGGTACGCTTAATATATGCCAGGCGGCATTGAAAAACAAATGTGAAAGGATCATCTGCACTTCGACCAGCGAAGTATACGGAACTGCACAATATGTTCCTATTGACGAAAAACATCCCTTACAACCGCAGTCACCTTACAGTGCCAGTAAGATTGGCGCTGATGCCATAGCAATGAGTTTTTTCAACACATTTGATCTTCCGTTAACCATTGCCCGACCTTTTAATACCTATGGCCCCCGACAATCGCTTCGGGCTGTAATACCCAACATTATCTGTCAGATGGTTGAAAGGAAAAAAGAAATAAAATTAGGGGATACAAGACCAACCCGGGATTTTAATTTTGTAAAAGATACCTGCAAGGGAATGATACTATTAGCAGAATCTCAGAATACTTTAGGCAAAACTATTAATATAGGTAGTGGAAAAGAAATTTCAATTAAGGATTTATTTTTTCTTTTAAAAGAACTAACTCAAAGTGATACTGAAATTATCATTGAAGAAGAAAGAAAAAGACCTGAAAAATCAGAAGTTTTCAGATTAAACTGTGATAACAGCCTGATAAAAGATTTAACCGGTTTTGAGCCTGCTTATACGCTGAAAACAGGTCTGCTTGAAACTATAGATTGGTACAAAAAAAAGGGAAACCTTTCAAAATTTAAAACCAACATATATAATGTCTAAGCGTGCAATATTATTAACGGGGGGTAAAGGAACCAGGTTAAGACCCTATACTGTGGTGTTGCCAAAACCATTGATGCCTGTCGGCTCTTATTCTATCCTGGAAATAGTAATCCGTCAGCTTTCTTACAACGGTTTTGATCATATTACATTAGCCGTTAATCATCAGGCCGAAATAATAAAAGCATTTTGTGGAGATGGCCGTAAATGGAACGTGAAAATCGATTATTCGATGGAAGAAAAACCCCTCAGTACTATGGGTCCCCTCAAATTAATTAAGGATCTGCCTGAAAATTTTCTGGTCATGAACGGGGATATATTAACTGATTTGAATTTTGAATCTTTTTACAATGATCATGTTACCCGTAAAAATATTTTTACCATTTCCTCCTATAAAAGGACCCATGCCATGGAATACGGGGTACTTGAAGTAAATAACGAAAATAAACTTTATGGTTTTACAGAAAAGCCAACCTATAATTTTCATGTAAGCATGGGCATTTATATGCTGAATAAAAAAGTGCTCGATTTTATTCCCGAAAATGAAAAATTCGGTTTTGATGACCTGATGTATTTAATGATTGAAAAAAAGATACTGCCGACTGTTTCAAACTTTTCGGGCTACTGGAAAGATATTGGACGACCTGATGATTATATGGAAGCCATAGAAGACTTTGACAAATTAAAAAATGTTTTATTACGTGAATAAAAAGAATAAAACAATATTAATAACCGGATCAAAGGGTTTTATCGGAAAACACCTGGTCAATCAACTTGAAAAGTTATCTGATCTGAAAATTATTGAATTTGATATTGAGGATGGAGACATAGCCGGATATAAATTTGATCTGAGTAAATTAGATCATGTAATCCACCTTGCCGCTAAAACATATGTACCATTAAGTTGGGAAGATCCATATAGCTTCTATAAAACCAATTTTCTGGGTACGTTGAATGTATTGGAACAGTGCCGAAAATATAATGCTTCACTTACCTATATCAGCGCATATGTTTACGGAAATCCTGATTATTTACCAATTGATGAAAATCATACATTGAAAGCTGCTAACCCATACATGCATAGTAAAATAGCTGCTGAATCGATATGTAAATTTTATGCCGAAAATTATAATGTCCCTGTTACCATAATACGACCTTTTAATATTTATGGCCCGGGTCAATCAAATAATTTTCTGATACCCAAAATTATTAAACAGGTTATATCAGATAGCCGGGAAATCTCTGTATTTTCTTTAAAACCAAAACGGGATTTCGTTTATATCGATGATCTTGTGGATAGTATTATTCATTCAATGGAAATGAAATATAGATTTGAAATCTTTAATATCGGATCAGGTATTTCTTATAGTGTTGAAGAAATAATTAAAACCTGCCTGAATATTACAAATTTTCAGAAAAAGATCGTGTGTGAAAATAACGAAAGGAAAAATGAAATTAATAATGTGGTTGCTAATATTGAAAAAGCAAAAAAAATGCTGAACTGGTCGCCATCAACCACTTTTGAGAACGGTTTGAAAAAAATAATTGCTAATGAAGGAATGTAAACTATATGGATCTGGAGAGATATCCGAAATAAAAAAAATAAAATCTCCGGTTAACTCAAATGATTATTCCTTATACCACTACCAAAGTTGTAAGTCAGCTTTTTTTAATATACATGATCATCCTGTTGATCTGAAAGAAATGTATGATGATTTCGTTGACAGAGCTGAATTTCCTTTTGAATTCATTCCCCCGAAGAAATGGCTAACTGAAAAAAAAACGGCTGAAAAATTATTAAAAAAATCGCCCTCATCAGTTTTAGATGTCGAATGCCTGACAGGTGATAAATCTATCTTTTCACCATTTCCTGTATTTGATAATATGTATTGTTATTACACAAAATTGTAACATGCTATTAAAAAAAATTAAGTTTTACACGCATAAAAGAAAACTTCTTTCAAAATTGAAATTAGTTGAAGAAAATATTATATGTGACATTAAAAGCCCATTTTTAACATCTGCTGAAATTGAAATTGGGAACAATGTTTTTATTGGCCCACGGGCATATATTGCAGCTGCAGTAAAAACAGGAAATAATGTGATGTTTGGACCTTTCCCAATTCTTAATGGAAGTAATCATTATATGGGTGCATTAGGAAAAAGTAACCGTTTTCTAAAGGCTCCATACCGGGAAAATATGAAACAAATAAATATTGAAGATGAGGTGTGGCGTGGCAGTTCTGTGACAAATCTTGGAGGAGTAACCATTCATAAAGGTGCGGTTGTTGGCGCTAGTAGCCTCGTGAATAAATCCTTGTCGCCATTTACTTTTTGTGCTGGAAATCCTTGTAAGCCTGTAAAACATATCTTTTCAAACAATGATTTGAAAGATCATCTTACTCAACTCGGATATACTCCGAAAACTGCGCAATCTACAATTGAAATATGACATCAATTAATCTCAAAATTAAAAATCTCTTTTGATGACATGAAATTATTGAATCAGACTGACAACTATTTGGAATTGAATAAAAATGGAGATAAGTAATTTTAACATATCTTTTGAAAAGCTACACTATTGGATTGACCAAAACGGCTGGAAAGGTTATGATCCATACGATATTAAAGGAAAAAGCTATATAATCAGATTGACTGCCCTGGGCAACAAAAGCAAATTGGCTTCTTTATTCAGGGAGTTTGTATTTGAAATCTTCACTACATTCCCGGTGATAAGCCGGAAAGTTATGAATATTAAACCGCAGATAAATGCCAAGGCAATGGGATTATTTGCAAAAGCTTATCTGGACATTTATCAGGTTACTCAAAAAAATATTTATTTACTCAAAGCCGAAGAATGTATTCAATGGCTTTATGAAAATAAAACAGAGATCAATGGCGGCTATGGATGGGGATACCCTTTCGACTGGCAATCAGCATTGTTTATTCCTGCCAATACGCCCAATGGAATCGTTACTACTGCTGTGGGAGATGCCTTTTGGTCATTCTGGAAATTTACAGGTGATAAAAAATATCTAAATAGTTGTAAAAAAATATCAATATTCCTTAATTCACTCCCTTACGATAAAGTTAACGGAAATATTTGTTTTTCATATACTCCCCTTTATATAAACCATGTACATAATCTTAATTTATTTGTCGCGGAATTTCTAATTAAAACAGGAGTTGAGTTGGATATCCCATTATGGATAGAAAAAGGCAATGCTGCTGCCTCCTATTCAATATCCTCCCAATTGCCGGATGGTTCATTTGATTATAACGGACCTCCTGAACCGCCAGGTAATTTTATAGATAATTATCATACCGGATTTGTTTTACGAAATCTTCATTCTATCTGGAAACTCACAAAACGAGAAGATGTATTTTTATCACTGAAAAAATGCTATGATCATTATAAAAATAATTTTTTCGAAGATCAAAAAATTCCCAAATTAAAGCCGGACAGAAAGTATAGAATTGATATTCATTCATGTGCCGAAAGTATTAATTGCCTGAGTGAATTGTCTGATACTTTTCCAGAAGCTTCTACATTAGCTGGGAATATACTCCAATGGACCATTGAAAATTTACAAGATAATAAAGGCTTATTTTTATTATGGTTTACTTAAAAGCAGATTTACAGGGAATATATTCAAATCCAGGATACCTTATATCAGATGGGGACAAGCATGGATGGCAAAGGCATTTTCAAATTTTTTCATAAAAGGAATCTCTCAGAAACTTAAGAAACCAGATTATGCTTGATATACTGCGTTCAACAGCTAAAAGTACTTTTATTTACAGTATAGGAAATTTAGTAGGACGATTGGCGGGGTTTATCTTAATCCCGCTGTATACTTCGAAATTGGTTCCTTCCGAATACGGAATATTAGGGATCCTTGATATCAGTTCCCAGGTATTTATTGCATTATTTGGTTTAGGCCTGAATAATGCTATTTTCAGATGGTACTGGGACAAAAAGTATCTAATCTATCAAAAGTCTGTTGTTTTTACTACTCTGGTTACTATTACAGCCTTTTCAGCAATAATACTATTTATAGGCTTCAGATATTCCACTTTTCTTTCAAGTATACTGTTTGATTCAGAGAAGTACAGTAACCTGATAATTCTACTGTTTGCTTTATCAGCAATGGAGGCCATAAATATTGTATTTGCCACAATGATGAGACTGCAGGACAAAGCTGTTTTATTTTCTGCACTTATGGTTATTAAACTTACTCTGATACTTCTATTAAATATTTATTTCATAGTATACCTAGATAAGTCAGTTGAAGGAATTTACTATGCTCTTATTACCGGGAGTATTATCTATACGGCACTAGCAATTTTCTTTCTTTACAAAGAAATCAAACCACAATTTGTTTGGGGAGTATTGAAGTCAATGCTAAAGTTTAGTTTTCCGCTTTTAATTACTGCTTTAACGGGAATTGTCCTGAATGTCACCGACAGGTATCTGCTTAAATTTTTAACAGATTTTGATATTGTAGGAAAATATTCCCTGGGATTCAAGTTAAGTAATACATTGAGGGTATTTTTAATTACTTCTGTTAATATGGCACTTCAACCGGTCATATTTAAAATGATGGACCATCCCGATAACAAGAGATTTTACTCAAAAATAATGACTTATTATTCCTTTGGATTAATTATAGTCGTTCTGGCACTTTCTTTATTTAGTTTTGAAATAGTAAAATTAATTACCAGAAATACTGATTATTGGCCAGCTTATAAAGTCATTCCTATTATATCACTCGGAATGTTTTTTACGATGTTGCGGGATGTATCACTAACTGGCATTAATATCTCCAAAAAGACTATTATAACTGCACGTATTATTACTATTAGTATGTTAGTGAATATTCCATTGTGTTACTTCCTGATAAATATACTTAGTTATATAGGAGCTGCTATTGCCACTTGTTTTTCTCAGATATTATTTTTCATACTTGTATACAGAAGCGCGCAGAAAGTATATTTTATTCCTTTCGAAATAAAGAAAATCCTATTAATTATAATTGCCTCTGTAGTTTTATATCTGCTGTCGCTTTTTACCACAGAAATGACTCTGATTTTACGGATTGTTATAAAAGGATCACTTTTACTATTATTCCCGGTAATTTTGTATTTTTTCGGATTTTATGAAAAGATCGAACTGGAAAGATTGCAACAGTTCTGGTTGAAGTGGAAGAGATTATCGAACCTGATGAATAATATAAAAAGCCTCAACAATTAATTCATAATGATAGAAATAAGATTACATCATCCCCATTTTTCTGAAGCTATTGCAATTCTTAGAATATGTCTTTTAAATCAGTTATATGTTTCGCGATTAAAGTGAAATCTGAAAGCAAATATTACCGACTTAATAAAGCAGCCACTTGATGACTAGCTTTCCCTGTTCCGTATAGTGGTGATGTTACCGGAAATGTCAATGACAAAATATGTGAAAAGATGTCCATTATTTTCTTCGTATTTGCCCCAGCCAACTTATTATACCCATTCTCCACCAGTTCTACCCACTCAGTTTCATCGCGTAGAGTAATGCAGTACTTTTTGAAAAAATAAGCTTCTTTTTGCATTCCGCCACTGTCGGTCATCACCAGCCGGGAATTTTTCAGCAATTGTATTATATCAAAGTAACCTACTGGGTCTATCAACCGGATTGAAGTTTGAATATCCGATTGCGATAAAATCTTACGAGTCCGTGGATGAATAGGTAAAACAACCGGTATAGTTTTATTAATTTCATCCAGCGCTGTAAAAACAGCCTTTAACCGGGCCGGATCATCGGTGTTTTCCTGACGATGTACAGTACACAACACGTAATTTCCCGATTCCAATTTCAACTTCGATATTACTTTTGAGATCTCATCCGATTTTTTTTCATAATACAGTGCAGCATCGTACATAACATCTCCTACCATTTGAACCTGACTATTGAAATTGGCATAACCTTCCCGGTCAAGATTTTTGATCGCGGTTTCCGTTGGGCAAAACAGGTAATCCGATATCCTGTCAGTAAGTATACGGTTAATTTCTTCAGGCATATTCATGTTGAATGATCGTAATCCTGCTTCTACATGTGCCACCTTTATATGCAGTTTCTTTGCAGCCAGCGCTCCCGCCAGCGTTGAATTAGTGTCCCCGTAAACCATTACTATGTCGGGTTTTTCCATCTGCAACACTTTTTCGATTTCTTCCAGCATCCGTCCTGTCATAGCCCCGTGTGAAAGGTTGTTTATATCCAGCATGTAATCCGGACGGGGAATTTCCATTTCTTCAAAAAACACATCTGACATGTCTTTATCAAAGTGCTGACCGGTATGAACGATCACTTCTTTAACAGGAAATTCCTTTGCGGCCCGGCTCACTGCAGCGGCCTTTATAAACTGGGGACGAGCTCCTAATATGGTGACAATTTTTTTCAATGGGTTATTTCATTTAAAATACCAGCCAATTTCGCGGTAAGATTTTTACGGGAATAATTATCAATAGTAAGAAATTTCATTTTACTTTCCCCTGTTCTATACTGGTGATAATATTCTGAAATCACTTTTTTCATTTTCTTCCTGTCCTCATAACCGGCAATATTACCCGCGTTTGTTTCGGTTAAAATACCTGCTATATCACCATCTTCCGGCCCGATCGCCAATACCGGCTTTTGAACAGAAAGGTACTCGAAAAACTTATTGGTAAGGATTCCCTTTGCATTGGGAGTATTATTGATAAGCAATAAAAGTACGCAGCTTTGTTTCATTAGTTTGATGGCTTCGTGGTGAGGCATATAACTTTTCATTTCCACATTTGAAAGCAAGTTACATTTTTTCAAAGAAGAAACCACAGAATTATCAACACGGCCAATCAACCGGATAATCAACTGATCTTTGAATCCTTTTTCTTCTATTGCCAATTCAGCCAATACTTCCCAAAGCGTGTTGCTGTTCCTGCTTTGCGGAATAGTGCCGACATGTACTATCGAAAATTTTTCATCTTCAGTAACCTTGTCATCCGGCAAATCATCCGTATCGAAACCATTGGTAAGTGTGTACACTTTATTGCCTCCCAACTCCCGGAATTCTTTTGTCATGGTATTTCCTACAGTTAGCACACAATCAGCTGTTACCACCACCCTTTTTTCCAGCTTATGATGCCGTCTGTCAGCCCTACGGGACAATAATAATTCTTTATAGAAATCAATGTTGGTCCATGGATCCCTAAAATCGGCCAGCCAGGGAATACTAGTCTTTTTCTTCAAGTGCATGCCGATCAGATGCATGCTGTGAGGAGGACCTGTAGTAATGATCGCTTCTACAGGATGATTTTTTAAATAATCTGTAAGATAATGAACTGAGGGTTTTATCCAGAATCGCCGGGCATCAGGTATAAAAAAATTACTCCTGATCCACAATGCTATTTTTCCTGTAAATTTCTTTCCTTTTTTTTCTTCACTTAAAAAAGCGGTTGAAAGTTTTTCGTCCTTTTTCTTTCCAAGGAAGATTTTATATGCCTGATAAGGTTCCCAGATTCGCTTTTTAATAATTTCTAAATTTTCCGGGATGTCCTTTCAAATTCGAAGTATCTGTTTCAGGAGCTTCCGGATTTTCCGGCGTATACACAACCGGTTCCCATCCGAATTCCCGAAGGTATTTAACGAATTTCAACCATCGCAGTACTTGTGACCCTCCGCTGGGAGGCCAGTAATAGGTGATGATCAGGACTTTTTTCATTTATAACTGTTCCAGCAAATTTTTCATGCTTACTTTGTCCTCCATGATTTCAGGCAGTTTACCTACATCTACCCGTTCCTGTTCCATCGTGTCGCGGTAACGGATAGTAACTGTATTGTTTTCCAAAGTTTCATGATCAATCGTAATACAGAAAGGAGTTCCGATAGCATCCTGCCTGCGGTACCTGCGGCCAATCGAATCTTTCTCTTCATACTGGCAGTTAAAATCGAATTTCATCCTGTCAATAATCTGTCGTGCCTTTTCGGGCAAACCATCTTTTTTGGTAAGTGGCAATACGGCGAGTTTTACAGGCGCCAGTGCAGGCGGAATTTTCATAACCACCCGTTCCTCTTTGGTACTGCCTTCACGTTCTACTTTTTCTTCGGTATATCCGTTGGCAATAACAGTAAAAAACATGCGGTCGACACCGATAGAGGTTTCAATCACATAAGGGACATAGCTTTTGTTCAGTTCATTATCGAAATACTGTATTTTCTTACCCGAGAATTTCTCATGGTTCCCCAGATCGAAATCCGTTCTGGAATGAATTCCTTCCACTTCCTTGAATCCAATGGGAAACTGAAATTCGATATCGGCCGCTGCATTGGCGTAATGTGCCAGTTTATCATGATCGTGAAAACGGTATTTTTCATCTCCCATTCCAAGCGCTTTATGCCATTTCATGCGTTTTTCCTTCCAGTATTCGTACCATTCCATCTCCGATCCCGGCTGAATAAAATACTGCATTTCCATTTGTTCGAATTCACGCATACGCAAAATAAACTGGCGGGCAACTATTTCATTCCTGAAAGCTTTTCCTATCTGGGCTATTCCAAATGGGATCTTCATACGTGCTGTTTTCTGAACATTCAGAAAGTTTACAAATATTCCCTGTGCAGTCTCCGGACGCAGGTAAATAGTGTTGGCATCTTCACTCACCGAACCAAGCTGCGTACTGAACATCAGGTTAAACTGGCGTACATCTGTCCAGTTTTTCGATCCTGATTCCGGATCGGCTATGTCGGCATCAATGATAATTTGTTTAATTTCTTTCAGATCTTCTTTTCCCAAAGCAGAAATGTAGCGTTTACGTGTTTCATCCACCTTGGCCTGATTGGCCTGTACCCGGGGATTTGTCTCGCGGAATTTTTTTTCATCAAAGGCATCTCCGAATTTTGCGGCAGCTTTGTCTATTTCTTTCTGTATCTTGTCTTCCAGTTTTTGCAAATAATCTTCAATTAACTGATCTGCCCGGTAACGTTTTTTTGAATCTTTATTGTCGATCAGCGGATCATTGAATGCCCCCACATGTCCGGAAGCCTCCCAAATACGGGGATGCATGAATATTGCCGAATCGATCCCGACAATATTTTCATGCAGCCTTACCATCGAGTCCCACCAATATTTTTTTATATTATTTTTTAACTCTACTCCATTCTGTCCATAATCATATACAGCGCTTAAACCGTCGTAAATTTCGCTTGATGGAAAAATGAAACCATACTCTTTGCAATGCGCAATTATTTTTTTGAAAAGATCGTCCTGGGCCATTTAATTATTGTTTTTCAGATCAATGAATACTTATTTTAATTTAAGCGACAAAAATAAATGAAATAGTTTGCTTTTCATAATATTGTTATCCGGAATAAAAATTCAAACCACAAGGCTAAGGCAGAAATATCAAAGTTATCTGATTATAGCATCCATGCGCTGCTCTCATGGAAATTATTTATTAATTTTAACCGTTGTGTAAAAAAGAAACCGTGCTGAAAAATTTCCTGATAACTTCCTATAGAAATTTAATACAAAATAAGCTGTATTCAATTATCAATATTGCCGGTTTATCTATAGGAATAGCTTTTGCTTTCCTGGTGGCTCTGCAGGTTATCGACGAATTTTCATACGACCGGTTTTATCAAGATGCCGACCGTATTTATCGCATTGCCCTTAAAAGAATTTATCCACAGAATGAAATCGATTACGCCATTATACCTGTTTCTATTGGTGAAGCGGCAAAAAACGATTTTCCTGAAATTGAGAGCTATACGCGCCTGCTTGTAACAAGGGGTGAATTTATAATTCGCAATGAAAAACAGGCATTTAAGGAACGAAATGTTTGCTTTGCCGATTCGAATTTTTTCGAAATGTTCAATATTCCCTTCATTAGCGGGAATCCGGAAAACGCGCTGCGTGATCCCGGATCATTTGTCATTACGGAAAGTACTGCCCGAAAATATTTTGGCGATGAAGATGCCTTGGGAAAAACACTGATAACTCCTAACGGTGTTATTAAAATTTCAGGTGTATGTGCCGATATCCCTAAAAATTCACACCTTCAATTCGATTTCCTTGGAAGCCTGAAAATTACAGGCCTGTTAGATGAACCTAATTACTACTCGTTTTCGGTGCTCACTTATATCAAACTTAAACCCGGCGCTGATCCGGCAGCACTTGAAAAAAAGTTTCCCGGCCTGGTAGAAAAATATGCTGCCGGACAAATTGAGAAAGCAACAGGCATTTCATTTAAAGATTATACCAAAGCAGGAAACGGATATGAATATTTCCTTCAGCCTTTAAAAAAAATTCATCTTTATTCCGATCTGGAAGGAGAAATAAAACCCAACGGAAATATACTTTATGTTATTATTTACCTGAGTATTGCTTTGTTCGTACTGGTTGTCGCTTCCATTAACTTTGTAAACCTTACTACCGCCCGGTCAACCGAAAGGGCCAAAGAAGTAGGGATCAGAAAATTATCAGGTTCTACCAGAATACAACTGATCGGGCAATTCTTTTCCGAATCGCTTTCCATCACTGCTGTCAGTCTTATTCTGGCTGTTGCTATTGCCGGAATGGTATTGCCCTTCTTTAATTCATTGTTAGGAAAACAACTCGAAATACTCTATTTCGATAACTGGTATACGATTCCGGTGTTGCTGCTCCTGGGTGTTATTGTAGGATTGCTGGCAGGAATATATCCCGCTTTTGTGCTGTCGTCCGTAAAACCTATTTCCGTATTGAAAGGAAATTATTTCAATTTTTCAAAAGGAAGCCGACAGAGAAATATACTGGTCATATTCCAGTTTTTCATATCCATTGCATTAATTTCCGTTTTTATCCTGATATATAACCAGATAAACTATCTAAACAGGAAAAACCTGGGTTATAATAAAAACAATGTTCTGATTATTGAAAGGGCACATTACCTCGAAAATGCTGAAGAGACATTCGAAGAACGGATACAGAAACTGCCGGGAGTAATGAATACTGCCAGATCGAATACAGAGATTACCGGAGGCTATTATTTTGGGGTTATGTTTCAGAAAGAACTAAAAAATTCAGATGTCATTACATCGCGGGCAATGGTGGTAGACAACAACTTTATACCAACACTCGGATTAAAAGTACTTCAGGGACGCGGATTTTCTAATGAGTTCAACGATTCCCTCTCCATTATAATTAATGAATCGGCAGTTCGCGAATTTCATCTTACCAACCCTGTGGGCGCCCACCTGTATGCTACAGCACAAAATGAGCAGTCACCCCGCCGATATACAATAGTTGGTGTAGTGAAAGATTTTCATTACAATTCACTTCATCAGGATATTAAATCTTTTGTATTGATGAATGTTGCCGGCCCTTTCCAGGTAACCCCCTATATTAATGTACGGCTCTCGGGCAAAAACACCCGTTCAACAATTCAACAAATTGAGAAAATATGGCACGAATTTTTACCTGATCAGCCATTCGGATATTTTTTCCTTTCCGATAAAATTAACAACCTGTATAAAGACGACCGGAATTCAGGAAAAATATTTGGCATATTAACAGCACTCGCCATTTTCATTGCGTGTATCGGCCTGTTTGGTTTATCCGCCTATTCTACACAAAGACAGACGAAAGCTATAGGTGTTCGAAAAGTTATGGGGGCTACTACCTGGCAAATTTGTTTTCACTTATCAAAGAATATGATAAGTCTTATCGGAATTGCTTTTCTTCTGGCATTGCCATTATCATTATTCGTCATGCAAAAATGGCTCGACAATTTTGTCTATCGGATACACATACAATTCTGGATATTTATTGTTTCCGGAATTATTGCCATCCTGGTTGCCATTATTACTATTAGTTACCATGTGATAAAAGCCTCTTTTTCCAATCCGGTTGAATCGCTGAAATATGAATAAACAGTTGCATATAATGTTAATTCCTGCAATCTTTGTAATCCAAAATTCACTTATACAACTGATCCCTTATGAGCCTTGAATATGATTTTCTGATAATAGGCTCGGGGCTGGCAGGTTCGAGCTTTGCCCTGAAAGTAGCCGATTATGGTAAAGTAGCTCTTATTACCAAATCAGGACTGGAAGAAACAAATACCAGTTATGCGCAGGGAGGCATCGCTGCCGTGACCTATAAACCAGATTCCTATAAGAAACATATACAGGATACACTGGTTGCCGGTGACGGATTGTGTAACCGTGAAGTTGTTGATATGGTAGTAAAAGAAGCTCCGCGTCAAATAGAGGAACTTATACAATGGGGTGCAAAATTCGACAAAGAACCGGGTGGTAACTTCGACCTTGCCAGGGAAGGAGGACACTCGGAACACCGGATACTGCATCATAAAGATAATACAGGGGAAGAAATTCAACAGACTTTAAGTAGAAAGTTAAAAACACACCCGAACATTCAGATTTTCGAAGATCATTTTGCCCTGGATATCATTACCCAGCATCAATTAGGTAAGCTGGTAAAAAGGATACATGATGATATTGAATGTTACGGAGCTTACGCACTCGATTTAAAAACCAAGGAAATAAAGACCTTTCTGTCAAAATTCACACTTATCGCCACAGGAGGTACAGGGAACCTTTATTCCACCACAACCAACCCTCCCGTAGCTACCGGCGACGGAATCGCTATGGTTTACCGTGCCAAAGGGACAGTGGAAAATATGGAATTTGTCCAATTTCATCCCACTTCTCTTTACAATCCAGGGGAAATGCCGTCTTTTCTGATTACTGAAGCAATGCGTGGTTTCGGTGGAATACTGAAAACCCATGACGGGAATTCCTTTATGGAAAAATACGATGAACGGGGTTCTCTTGCACCACGTGACATTGTAGCAAGAGCTATTGATAATGAAATGAAAATGCGGGGAGATGATTTTGTGTACCTCGATTGTACCCATCTCGATGCAAAAAAACTGATCGATCATTTTCCGAATATTTACGAAAAATGCAAATCCCTTGGAATAGATATTACCAAAGATATGATTCCCGTAGTTCCTGCTGCCCATTATTTGTGCGGCGGAATTAAAGTTGATATGAACGGACATACCTGGATCAATCGTTTGTATGCTGCCGGTGAAACCTCATCCACCGGTTTGCACGGGGCCAACCGACTGGCTTCCAACTCGCTTATCGAGGCGATCGTATATGCCGACCGTGCTGCCAAAGATGCTGTAAGCAAAATAAAGGGCATTGAAATACAAAAAGGGATTCCCGACTGGAACGATAAAGGGACTTTTCACCCGGAAGAAATGGTGCTGATCACACAGAGTTATAAGGAAGTACAGCAAATTTTCAGTAACTATGTGGGAATAGTTCGTTCGAACCTTCGTCTGAAACGTGCACTCGACCGGTTGGAAATATTATACCGGGAAACGGAGGAATTATTTCGAACCTCTACACTTTCAAAACAATTATGCGAATTACGTAACCTCATCAATGTGGGTTATTTAGTGATCAGGATGGCACAACACCGGCAAGAAAGCCTCGGATTACATTATAACATTGATTATCCGCATGCAAAGAGAAAAATTTCCTGACTAAATATCTATCAATAGCCTTTTTTATATCAGGCCTTTTTCTTTTCATTGATAAAATCCTGCAATTCACTCAAATGTCTGAAATTATATTCCGAGATATTTTCAGGGGTCCTGATCACATCCATATAATTAATGTCCGTGGCTGTCGATTTTTCACCTATCAATGCGTCAATCATAATATAAGTTCCCTGAACGAAAATTTCCCGTTCCTCAATTTCATAATCCGGATAACAAATATGCAGGCCAATTGCCCGGGGATTTTGCTTATTATTTAAAGGGATAAAAATTGTTTTACCGGGATCAAATTCATGTCCGCGAAATTCCGTTTTAAAACCCGGGCCCATTGCCGGCTTAAATGCTGTTATTTCCCAGTCTTTTAGTTGAGGAGCCTGACTTAACGAGATCCTCCACTTTCTGAAAATAGTCAACAATCCCATCAGCCGTAATGATCAGTTCCATTTTGCCCTTGTCCGGGTCGCCACCAATTATGAAATAAAGGTTTTTATTAAATAGATGTAATTGAGATAAAAATTCATCGAGCAATTTTTGTTTTGCATAATCAGTTGTGTCGTTCAGAAAAAGAAATTTCTGATTATTTTTTTCGAACCATTCCCAGAAACGTTTTATCTTTTTTTGTGCATCCATATTTCAAGTTAAAGATAATCAATCTGAATTTTTCAATAGCTACTGTACTTTTCTTTTATCACATCGAGCAGTTTCAGAATCTCATCTGCATCGAGTGAAGTTACCAGTTTAAGCCGAAGTTCCCTGAAATCGGGTAAACCCTTGAAATAATTTGAGAAATGCCGCCGCATTTCAAATATACTTCGCTGACCTTCTTTGGTTTCGAGCGATCTTTTAAAATGTATCCTGGCAAGTTCTACTTTTTCAGGTAAAGACAGCGGCTGTAATTGTTCCCCTGTATTCAAAAAATGCCTGATCTCCCGGAATATCCAAGGCTTACCCACAGCAGCCCGTCCGATCATTATCCCATCAACACCATACTTGTCAAATGCTTCCTTTGCTTTTTCAGGAGAAGTAATATCGCCATTGCCAAATACCGGGATTTTCATACGCGGATTATTTTTTACTGCCCCAATCAGGGTCCAGTCGGCTACCCCTTTATAAAGCTGGGCACGTGTGCGGCCATGAATGGTAATTGCCCGGATACCGACATCCTGCAACTTTTCAGCAATTTCAACAATGTCTTTCGATTGTTCGTCCCAACCCAACCGCGTTTTTACAGTTACTGGCAAATGTGTAGCTTTTACAATGGCCGCTGTCATTTCTATCATCAATGGAATATTGTTCAACATTCCTGCTCCGGCACCCCGGTTGGCAATTTTTCTTACCGGGCATCCAAAATTCAAATCGATTAGTTCAGGTCCTGATTCCGTGGCAATAAGCGTGGCTTCCAGCATCGAATCGATTAGATGCCCATATAACTGGATACCTATCGGTCGCTCATAATCAAATAACCTCAATTTTTGTACACTTTTCTTTCCGTCGCGAATAAGCCCGTCAGAAGAAATAAATTCTGTATACATCAAATCGGCCCCATATTGCTTACACACATACCGGAACGACGGGTCTGTAACATCTTCCATGGGAGCCAGTAATAATGGCTTATCAGGCAGTTCTATTTCACCAATCTTTACCAATGGCAACAAATTTTTAGTTAAATTTGCCGCAAATTTACCAAAATAAAACCGTATGCGGTATCATTTGTTTGCCGGCGCACATCCGTTCACGAAACTTGTGTTTTCCCTGTTTATTATTATATCCTCATTTCTCGCTGTATTTATAATTTCAGCATTGCTTACTGTTCCCATATTTCATTATTCGGTACAACAGGCGTTAAGTATTCTTGCCGGAAAGATTGATTTAGAAAATACAGCTTTGCTGAAATACCTGCAAATAACACAGTCAATTGGTTTGTTTCTCGGCCCCCCTTTTATTATCAAATTTTTTATGTATTCGGACAATCCCAATTATCTGTACCTAAAAAAACTCCCCCGGTATGCCTCCCTTGCTTTAGTAGTACTGGCAATTATTATTGCCATTCCTTCGATCAATTTTCTGGCCGATCTGAATTCAAGGCTGGAACTCCCTCATTTCTTAAATGGAGTGCAAGTAAAAATGCAGGAAATGGAAAATAATGCCCAGCAAATGATGAATGATTTTTTAAAAAATACCACCTATGCAGGTCTGTTGCTCAACCTTATGATGATTGCTGTAATTCCGGCTATCGGGGAAGAATTGCTTTTTCGGGGGGTATTTCAGCAACTTTTCGTGGAATGGACTAAAAGCCAACACGCGGGGATCCTGATAGCTGCAGCAATATTCAGTGCTGCTCATTTGCAGTTTTTTGGATTTGTCCCCCGTTTTTTACTGGGTGCATTTTTTGGTTATTTGCTGATTTGGAGCCGAACCATGTGGTTGCCAATAGCGGCACATTTTGTAAATAATGCCACAGCGGTTATATACTACTTTTATTATCAGCGGGGATTGGTGCATCAGGATATCGACACACTGGGAGCAGATAAAGGTTCACAAAATATTTTAATAATCAGCATACTATTTCTTATTATGCTGATTACTGTTATCCGGCAGTACGAAAAATCAAATGCTCTCCCGGATCGTTGAACCGGATTTCAGATTCAGTTTTTTCAATTCATTTTTACGGAAAACGTATATCAGGCCGTAGGCTTTTGCTTTTTCGCGGCGCGAATTATCAGACTGATCTTTAAAAGTTTCTTCCACTTCATTCCAGATTTGAACAATGATATCATCTGCCTTTTTGCGTAAATTAACCAGTCTCTCCTGTGCCCGCATGTAGTTTTTCTGAAGCATTTTCTGAAACTTATAAGCTTCCAAAAAATTTTCATACCGTACGGTAACTACGGCAATGGTAGGATTGGTAATTGGGCTCAAACCTTTGGCTTTTCGCAATGATTCGCCTAACAATAATTTCTCACCCCATTTTATTATATCCGATTCGGTATTTAACGGAGGCAGGCGTTTGCTGGTCTCGCTGATACCAAAAAATTTTCGCTCTCCGCCTGGAAGGTCTCCCCTGAGGATGGCCATATTCACTACTTGTATGAAATGGGACAGATACAGTTTGACTCTTTTGACATCTTTTGCATATTCTTTACTTTTTTTTATCTGATTTAAATATGCCTGTTTGTTTTCAAATAATGCATTCTCGAATGATGGCAAAAAAGATTGTACACGTTGCAGGGTTGCTTGTGAAAAGCCAAGTTTAAAAGGAGGCAATTCTTTCCCTTTATTGTATGCTGCATGTAATGCTTTTAAACGGGCAGCATCTGTATTGGGTAATCTTCTGTAAGGCATTTCAAAGAAAATTTTGGTTTAGAAAAGGTGGTTAACATGCGAATATACTAATTGTAATTAAAAAATCAATACCATTCGTAAATAATTATTTGATAAATATTCTTTTATTTTAAACTTAATTATAGTATTTTATTTGCCAATTAATTGCTAAATTACAGCATGATAATAATTCACTAACTGATTAAAAACCAATTACTATGTTTAATTCTCAGGTCTATACTGAAAGACGAAAAGCTTTAAAAGCACAGTTCAGGGAAGGTATATTATTGTTTTTTGGAAATAAAGAATGTGCCGTGAACTATGCAGGAAATCCCTACCGTTTCAGACAGGATAGTACTTTTTTATACTATTTTGGCCTTGATATGCCCGACCTTGCAGGGATCATGGATATCGATTCGGGCGAAGATACTATCTACGGTAACGATGTGGAACTGGAAGATATAATCTGGATGGGCTCTCGGAAAAGCCTGTCGGAAAAATGTGCAGCATCCGGCGTAAAAACAGTCAAGCCCTTTGATAAACTGGCCGGGGATATGTGCCGTGCACTCGCTAAGACCAGGCGTATTCATTTTCTTCCTCCTTACCATGAATATAAAAGGTTATTGATTGGATATTACAATGAGTTGAAATACAAAGAAGTTGAAAGACATTATTCAACCGATCTTATCCGGGCAGTTGTCAGTCAGCGGTCGGTTAAAGACACCCATGAAATTACCGAGATTGAAAATACACTGAGCAATGTTACGTACGAAATGTACAAACAAGCCATGAAAATGACAAAACCGGGAATTTTTGAATACCAGGTTTCAGGAAGAATGGAAGGCATTGCACTCGAAAATAGCTGTAACATTGCTTATCCCGTTATATGTTCCGTAAACGGTGAAATACTGCACAATCATTATCACGGGAATAAACTAAAAGCAGGCGATCTGCTTCTGATTGATGCAGGTGCAGAAAGTCCCATGGGTTATGCCACAGATATTACACGTACATTTCCGGTAGATGGAAAATTAACCGACAAGCAAAAAGAAATTTATGAATTGGTTCTGAAAACCGAAGAAGAATCGATAAAGAAAATAAAACCCGGTATTGCCTACAAAAATATTCATCTCGATGCAGCAAAAATATTGGCTGAAGGTTTAAAAAGCCTGGGGCTTATGAAAGGCGATATGGAAGAAGCCGTAGCACAGGGAGCACATGCATTGTTTTTCCCACACGGACTGGGGCATATGATGGGCCTTGATGTACACGACATGGAAGATCTGGGCGAAGACTATGTTGGATACGATGAAGAAGTGTTGCGTAGTAACCAGTTTGGACTGGCATACCTGCGATTCGGGAAAAAATTTACGGAAGGAAACATTATCACGGTTGAGCCCGGAATTTATTTCATTCCTGCCCTTTATGAAAAATGGAAAGCTGAAAAAAAATTCGTTGATTTCATCGATTATAAAAAAGTGGAATCCTATCTCGGCTTTGGAGGAATCAGAATCGAGGATAATGTTTTGGTTACATCCAACGGAAATAAAATATTAGGCAAGCCTATCCCAAAATCCGTTGATGATATTCAAAAGGCTATGGTATAAACAGGTGTAAAAGAAATCGCAAAAAGAATTTAATCCTTATTTAACCGGAAAATTAGTGTAATAGAAATTTTCGGCGGGGATTCACGTATGTTGAATTCTATTCCGAAGATTTCATTCAATCCTCCTGCAATAAATTTTAAAATAGTAAGGAAAGATTTGAAATTTGTAGTATCATTGAAATTTCTGAGGTTTATTAAATGAGTAGTGAACCCTGTTTATTTCATTCCTGAATGCAATTATCAAGAACAAAAATCCATCGCTATATTTATATTTTCGGACTGATATTATTAGCCGTCAGTCTGCCTGTCTCCCTATTTTTTACAAGTGTTTCGGAATTGTTACTGGCAGCAAACTGGCTGGCCGAGGGAAGATTCAAAGAAAAATTTAACTGGTTTAAGCATCGGAAAAGTCTCTGGTTCATATCATCCGCCTATTTAATATTCGTCCTTGGGATGATTTATACCACGGATTATAAATGGGGACTCCACGACCTTAGGATAAAACTTCCGTTGCTGATACTTCCATTAATAATCGGTACTTCTGAAAAACTATCCGCAAACCTGCTTAAAACAATATTGCTTTTTTTTGTTGCCACCATAGTAGTTAATTCACTGATTAGCACCTATGTTTACCTGGGATTTTCCAAAAAAGTAATTCTGGATGTCCGGGAAATATCCCTTTTCATTTCCCACATCCGTTTTTCGATAATGATTACATTCTCCATCTTAATATTGACTTACTATCTTTTATATGATCACGGATTACAATTATTAAAATGGGAAAAAATTACCTTCGGAATAGTAATTCTATGGTTACTGGTATTTCTGGTTATTTTACAGTCCCTGACAGGAATCGTCATTTTAATAATTATCCTGCCATTTGTAATCACCAATCACATATTGCGTATTCATTCGTCCGGTCTGAAAATTCTTTTTTTATCTGTTGAAACCCTGGCAATACTGGCAATTATTTTGTTCATAACAGGTTCTGTACATAAATTTTATTCCGCCAGGGAGATCAAACCTGGAAACCCGGAAAAATATACAAAAAACGGCAATCCTTATGTTAATGATCCTGAAAATAATACCATGGAGAATGGATATTATGTATGGGAATACGTGTGTGAACCGGAACTCCGGAAAGAATGGAATAAAAGAAGTTCCTTTCCTTACGACAGTCTCGACCGAAAAGGACAAAGCCTGAAATTAACCCTGATCCGTTACATGACTTCACTGGGTTACCGGAAAGATTCCGCTGGAGTTTCCAGGCTTAGTGTCAAAGATATCCGGCATATTGAAAACGGAAATTCAAATGTGATCTTTAGCAGAAAATTCACTCTTTATCCAAGAATATACCAGATCATCTGGGAATTTGATGTTTATAAAAAGTCAGGATATGCAAGCGGGCACTCTATAACACAACGTATTGAATATCTGAAAACGGCTTTTACAATTATTAAAAAAAATTACTGGTTTGGAGTAGGCACCGGTGATGTAAAAACTGCCTTCCAAAAAGCATATCAGCATTCCCATACACTATTGGCAAAAGAGAGGCAACACCGGGCTCATAATCAACTTGTCACTTTTCTACTTACTTATGGTATTTTCGGATTTGTATGGATAATCATAGCATTTCTGTATCCTGTTTTCCTGGAAAAAAAATGGAATAATTACTTATTTGTTGTCATTTTGGCAATAGGTTTTTTATCGATGATGAATGAAGATATGCTGGAAACACATACCGGTGTTTCATTTTTCGCTTTATTTTATGCCTTGTTTTTATTGGGACAGGATAAAAGACAGAAAAAGTTACACTATGAATGAGCGATTAGGAAGAGCATTTTTTGAACGCGATGTACTGAAAGTTGCACCCGATTTACTCGGAAATTACATGATACTTGTTAAAAATAATACTGTTGAAAAATATAAAATTACTGAAGTGGAAGCATACCGGGGTGAGGAAGATATGGCTTGTCATGCCAGTAAAGGGCGTACAAAACGCACTGAAATTATGTATCATCACGGCGGTCATATTTATGTCTACCTGATTTATGGCATGTACTGGATGTTAAACTTTGTGACAGGAATGCCGGATAATCCCCAGGCTGTATTGATAAGAGGTGTTGAAGGATTGAACGGTCCGGGAAAATTAACCCGTGAACTTGGAATTGATAAAAGTTTTTACGGTGAAGATCTGGTTACTTCCAATCGTATTTGGTTATATAATGAGAAATCATCTTTTACTTATGAAACCAGTAAACGAATAGGGGTGGAATATGCCGGTGAACCATGGAAGGACAAGCCATGGAGATTTTATGTTAACAAATTTTAACGGTTACTGCCATTCCATTTTTTAAAATTCCATAAAATTTATCGTTATTTGTCATTATTTTAATCCCGTAATCATATTCGGCAAAAACAATGAAAAAATTTAATCGTACTAATACCCTGATTGGTTGGATTGTATTTCTGGCCGCCAGTTTTGTATACCTGTCTACAATTGAGCCATCAGCAAGTTTCTGGGATTGCAGCGAGTTTATTGCTTCAACTTTTAAGCTGGAAGTCGGTCATCCTCCGGGAGCTCCGTTCTTTATGTTAATTTCACGGTTATTCACATTGTTTGCCGGACATAACGTTGCCAATGTGGCAAAAATGGTCAATTCATGGTCGGCCCTGGCAAGTGGCCTTACCATTATGTTTATGTTCTGGACCATTGTGCATCTGGTTAAAAAAATAATTATCAAAGACCAGGAACAACTAACCATTGCCAATCAAATATTGATTTTTGGCAGCGCCATTATTGGTGCATTCACTTACACTTTTTCCGATACATTTTGGTTTTCAGCAGTTGAAGGAGAAGTTTATGCCAGTTCTTCCCTGTTTACAGCAGTCGTTTTTTGGGCTATCCTGAAATGGGAAAATGTAGCCGATAAACCTTATTCCAACAGATGGATAATCCTCATTGCTTACCTGATGGGATTGTCCATAGGTGTCCACCTGCTGAACCTGCTGGCAATACCTGCCATTGTACTGGTTTACTACTTTAAAAAGTACGAAGTGAACCGGAAAGGAGTTATTCTGGCTTTGCTGGTTGCGTTATTACTTCTTGGATCTATAATGTATGTAATTATTCCCGGAGTGGTAAAATTAGCCGAAGTATTTGAACGTTTATTTGTAAACGGATTCCATCTTCCCTACAACACAGGTCTTATTTTTTATGGCTTGCTTTTAATCGGTTCAATTATCTGGAGTCTAGTCTATACCTATAGAAACAAGAAAATCCTGGCCAATACAATTATTCTGGCCATAACCATGATCCTTATCGGATATTCATCCTATGCAGGACTGGTTATCCGTTCACATGCCGATCCGCCAATGGATGAAAACGATCCTGAAAATATTTTCAATTTACTTTCCTATCTTAACCGTGAGCAATACGGCGACCGGCCATTGATCTACGGTCAGTATTTCAATGCCCCTATAAAAAAATATGCCGAAGGAAAACCGACCTACAAAGCGGAAGATGGCCGTTACAAAATTGTTTATCGTAAACCAAAATATATTTATGATAATAATTACATGACTATTTTTCCCAGAATGTACAGTAACGATCCCCAGCACATCAATATGTATATCGAATGGGCTAAATTGAAAAAAAGTGATTTGTTTGAAGCCCGTATAGATGCAAATGGAAATGCTGTAAGGGACAGGGATGGAAATGTAGTATATGACTATAGTAAACCAAAGGCAAAACCCACATTTATTCAGAATTTACGTTTCTTTTTTCGGTATCAGGTTAACTATATGTATATACGCTATTTCATGTGGAATTTTGCAGGACGGCAAAATGATATCCAGGGTCAAAGTAAATACGATATTACAAAGGGAAACTGGCTCAGCGGAATAAAATTTATCGATCAGGCACGGTTAGGAAACCAGGATAAAATACCAAGCATGTTAAAGAATAACCGTGCCCGAAATATTTATTACATGATACCCCTGCTGTTAGGATTATTAGGCATGTATTATCATTACAAGCGACACAGAAAAAGTTTCTGGGTAGTTATGGCATTATTCATCATGACCGGATTGGCTATTGTAGTATATTTAAATCAGACGCCTTTACAACCTCGCGATAGAGATTATGCTTATGCCGGTTCATTCTATGCATTTGCCATATGGGTGGGATTAGGCGTGATGGCGCTGGCCGATGCTGCAAAAAATCTAAAATGGCCCCAATTACTCAATAATGCACTCATAGGGGGCGGAATTAGTTTGGTGGTATTGGCCTTTGAATACATGTCTACAAAAAGTACCGGAACATTTTTGTCTCTCCTATACCTGGGAGTAATGGCAATCGCTGTATTAAGCCTGATGAAGATTCTGGCATCGGCAATAAAAAATGACACTATAATTGCTTCCATAGCGTTTTTACTGGCTGTGCCGGCGCCTTTTCTGATGGGAACACAAAACTGGAATGATCACGATCGGTCGGATCGCTATACAGCCAGGGACTTTGGATACGATTATCTGAATTCCTGCGCTCCTAATGCCATATTGTTTACCAATGGTGATAATGACACCTTTCCGCTTTGGTACGATCAGGAAGTGGAAGGAATACGCACTGATGTAAGAGTGGTGAATCTCAGCTACCTGGGAGCTGACTGGTATATTCAGCAGATGCAACGCAGGGCTTATAAATCTGCTCCTTTGCCTATATCAATGACACCGGAACAGTATCAGGAGGGTAACCGGGATATAGTATACCTGATAGATAAAATAAAAGGTTATGTGGACCTGAAACAGGCCATTGATTTTGTTGCAGATGATAATCCTGAAACAAAACAACTCCCAAATGTGCCTCAAAAAATAGATTATATTCCGGCCAAACGGTTCAGTCTACCGGTTGATTCGGCAAGGGTTATATCGAACGGAACTGTCGCTCCCGCGGATGCAGATAAAATTGTACACGAATTAAAATGGGAAATAAACCGGAATTATATTACTAAAAATCACCTGATGGTGCTGGATATGCTGGCTTATAACGACTGGAAAAGACCAATATATTATGCCATCACCGTTTCCAGTGATAATTATCTTAATCTGGAAAATTATTTTCAGGTGGAAGGGCTTGCCTATCGTATCGTTCCTATCGAATCGACAGGAGATATATATGGACGCGGAAGAGTTGATACGAATATTGATTATGATCTTCTCATTAATAAATTCAAATGGGGCGGAATAGAAAATCCGAAAGTGTACCTGGATGAAAATATCAGACGGATGCTATCGAACATACGAAACAGCTTCGGTAGATTGGCCGAAGTCCTTGTTGATGAACATAAAATGGATTCGGCAAAAGTAGTACTCGATAAATGCATGCAATTAATGCCCGATAACCGGGTTCCTTTCGACATATTCACATTACCGGTTATAGAGTGTTATTATAAGATTGGAGAAACAAAAAAGGCCAACAGCATTGCACTTCAACTGGCACATAATACCTATGAGAATATGGACTATTACGCAAGCCTGGACAAGTCATACTCAGATATGATGGATTACGAAAAACGATTGGGCATGCATGTTCTGAATGAATTGGTGAGGATGGCCAATACTTATTCACAAGATGACCTTAAATCGCAGTTTCAACAGAAATTTCAGGAGTATGCGGTAACTTTTAACTTTATGGTACAACAATGATATATACAAGAACTTCGTTCTTGGTCAAAAAACTCTATTACAGCCTGATATGGGACCTCAATGACGGATCACCATCGCTTTATCTGACATTCGATGATGGCCCCACCCCGGAGATCACCCCGACGGTTCTCGATTTACTGGATCAGTATCAGGCCAAAGCAACTTTTTTTTGTCTGGGAAGAAACGTAGAGCGATTCCCGGATATTTTCCGGGAAATTCAAGCCAGAGGGCATGCCACAGGCAATCATACCTATAGTCATTTAAAAGGATGGCGGACATTAAATCCTCATTATTACGAAGATATTGAACTGGCTGAAAAACTGATCCCGTCACAATTATTCAGACCACCTTACGGACAGATCAAGCGGTCGCAAATTAAATTTCTTTCACAGAAATTTAAAATCATCATGTGGGACGTGATGGCCTGGGATTTTGACCAGAAACGGCCAAAAGAAAATTGTTATTCGATTGTTAAAAACCTGACCCGCAACGGGTCCATTATCGTTTTGCACGATTCGGTAAAAGCCAGTAAGAATATGCTTTATGTGTTGCCGAAGGTTCTGGAAGATTTTTCGAAAAAGGCTTTTTCATTCAAAAAAATAGATATTTAATTCCGATATTGGAATACTATAAATTATGGTCAAGCAAACCGGAGATACCAGAAAATTCCTGTTTATAACCTCTTATACTATTCCTGAAACCGCCGGAAGCGGAATTCACGTTTTCCGTTTTGCCAGGTATATCAATCATAAAGGAGATCGTGCTAAAATTCTTACCTTCAACAGAAACCTCCGGTTCAGATCAACTGAGAAAATAGATGATGTACTATAATAAGAATCCCTTATTTTAACAAAAACCTTTTCTTGAAACTATGTTCTCTGCCAATAGTATTCATTTATTATCTGTTACAAATACCAAAAAATGATATCATTTTCATATATGGAGGAAGAACTTTCGGATTCGAACTGATTATATTAATCAGTCATATTTTCAGGAAAAAAATTATTTTCCGTTCTCTTATGCTTGATGTGGATGATTTACGATGTCTCATAACCAACAGAAAACTATTTGTAAAATTTTTGTATCATCGACTTTTTAAAAAAATAAGTATATATTTTTCTATAAATAAATTATTCAGTAAAAGATACCTGGATATTTATCCTTCCGGGAAAAAAATATATGAAATGCCTCAGGGTGTTGATACATCTATATTTTATCCTGTAACCAGAAAAATGAAAAATGAAATAAGACAGGAATTAAACTTGCCACAAAACAAATTTCTAATACTAAGTGTAGGTTTTTTAATCCACCGAAAAGGTTTTGAAGAGATATTTTCGGAATTAGCAAAATTGACAATCGATTTTCAATATATAATTGTTGGCGAATGTTCCGTTTCTGACAATCATTTCCTATCAGGTTATAAAGATGAGATGGTTTATTTAAAAAAAACCGGGACTAAAATTTTAAAGGATAAAATAATTTTTACAGGTTATCTGCAAGATTTATCCCAATTATATCAGGCTGCAGATGTTTTTTTAATTAATTCCAGCCAGGAAGGGTTGCCAAATGTTTTACTGGAAGCAATGGCAAGTAAAATACCTGTAATAACAAATAGTATGCAAGGAGTTGATGGCTTTCTCACAAAACATCGTCAGAATACTCAGATATTCCAAAAACTTTCTGAAATTCCCGGTATGATACAAGAAATTTATCATAAAAAGAAAGAAAACGAAATAATAGTTGAAAATGCATACATGGATATTTGTAATAAATATTCATTTGAAAAAGTTTATACAAGTCTGTTGGAAAAATTAGAGAATTAGGAAAAAATCTTCTTAATTTACGCACTATCGAATATCTCTAACAAAACACCTTTGAAAACGAAAAATCTGAAAAAAACCAGGATATTATATTTTATTCAGCTTCCGCCGCCTGTACACGGAGTAAGCGTGATCAACCAACAGATTTTTTCCAGTGATATTATCAACAAAGACATTGATAAACTTTTGCTTGAAATAAAATTCTCCGATCGCTTCGACCAACTCCGGCGACTCTCCATAAATAAAATATTGAAATTTTTCAGGCTCTGCCTTCAATTGATCACAATCATTATTAAAAAAAAACCGGATTGGATTTATTTTTCGTTCATGCCCGTAGGAAGTGGTTTCTTTCGTGATGCTCTTTTTGTTTTGATCATGCGAATTTTTCAAAAAAAAATTATTTTTCACATCCACAACAGGGGTATCGCTTTAAATGCCAAAAAAAGAAGATATCGTGTATTATATCGCTGGATTTTTAAAAATTCTGTAGTAATTCACCTATCAGAAAAATTGATTGATGAGGAATTCAGCCTGCTAAATCTTAAAAAAACAAAATTCTATGCTATCCCTAACGGAGTAGATTTGGAAATAGATGATTTTCAGAAAAAGAAAAATGATACTATAAATTTGCTTTTTTTATCGAATTTATTTGCTGAAAAAGGGATATTCGATTTATTGCAGGTATTTGAGAAGTTATGCCAGGAACATTCTAACATATTCTTGTCTATAGCAGGAGCTCCTTTGTACAATTTTGATAAGGAACTTCAACAATACCTTGCAGAAAAACCACATTTGAAAGAAAAAGTAAATTATATATGGTCCCGTATACGGAGAAAAGAAAGTTCAACTATTAAGGGATTCCGATATCTTTGTTTTCCCGTCGTATTTTTCCGAAGAGTGCTTTCCGCTGGTAATACTGGAAGCTATGGCTGCAGGATTGCCGGTTGTGGCTTCGGATATTGGGGCTGTTTCGGAGATAATTAGAAAATGGGAAAAATGGATTTCTAGTTGAACCCAAAAACATCTCTCAATTATTGAATATTCTTAATACACTGTTAAATGATCTTCCCCTAAGAAGATCCATAGGTATCTTTAATCGTAAATTCTTTGTTCAAAATTTTACTAAACAAATTTTCGAACATAATATGCTAGAGGCACTTAATAAAATTATAAATGCCATCTGATCAGAAATTAATATTGATCTGTTATGTTAACCGTTCAGGTTCAACTTATCTTGCTAATCTGTTTAGCAAATCACCGGAGATTTTTGTATGCCCTGAAGCAGATATTTTAGTAAATCAATTATTGGTAGAACCCGAAAAAAAAATTTCCATAAAAACCACAAAAATTCTAAGAAAAGCCGTCGCTGAAGACCCAAAACTGAAATTCTGGAATCTGACAATTAAAGATGTTTCTGAAATTCCTCTCCATTTTTCTAATCTCCAATATTTCCTGTGGATTATTAACAACTATAAAGAAAAAATAAAACCGGCGGCTACTACCATCGTATTTAAGGCAGAAAGACTTATCCAATTATACAAAAATTATATTAATTTAAATAAGAAATTCAATATTTATTGGATTGCAATTATCCGTGATGTGAGGGCGGTATATTATTCGCAAAGTAGAAATTTTAAACCCTGAAACAAATAAAAAAATGTCAAAAAATCCAGTATACACCGCTATTTTCTGGAACTCATTTATTAAAAAAAGTCTTAAATATATTACAAACCCAGATTTCATCCAGATTCGATATGAAGATTTAATATCCGATCTGTCTAAACAATTTGAATCCATTATTATGAGTTATTCTTTAGCATCTTTTGATTTTATTTCATCTAAAGATGATTTATTTGACAGGCTTCCTTACAAACACAAATTCATTCATAAATATATTATATTACCACCACAAAAAGATTCTGTTATTTCGTGGCAAACTGGTTTAACACAAAAGGTAACTAAGATGATAGAGATAATTTCAAGAAAGTTTTTGAAACACCTTGATTACAATCTTACTTACTGTTTAGTTAAGTTTTACCCTATAATATTTTTTGAAATTATTATTTCATGTATTAATTATTATTTCAGAATATTTGTGAAAAAATCAGTATTTAAGATACTGAATGTGTTTCATTAGATCTTATGTATACTTGTACAGTATTAATTTCATCAATTGATAAGAATGATTGAATTACTCAAAACAATATATTCCTTAATTCGACAATATGGTTTTTATATGAAGTCAGATTTAGGCGGTATTTTTTCTAGAAAAAAATTTAAATCTGTAAAAACATTTTGCCTGTTTATAGGCTATCCAAGAAGCGGTCATAGTCTGGTTGCGTCGCTGTTAGATGCTCATCCAAATATTGCAATCGGAATGGAATGGGATGTTTTGTATTATCTTGAAAAAGGATATAAAAAATATCAGATATTTTGGTCATTATTAAAAAGCTCCAAAATGTTTAGTGCAAAAAATAATAATATTTGGACTGGATATAATTATAAAGTGGAAAGCCCATGGCAGGGTAATTATGACAATATTAAAATAATTGGTGATAAAAAAGCTAATACAACATCAATAAGAATTATTCAAAATCCCGAAATTATTAATACCCTACATAAGGTTATAAACAAAAAGATAAAGTTCATTCATGTTATCCGAAATCCATATGATATAATTACTACAATGGCAATACGTTTTAGATATAAGATACTTCCAGGTACAGAGCCAGAGTATATTGATTTACTACCCAATATTAGAAGATTTTTCATAAACGCAGAACTGATTAGAAAACTGAAAATAGATAATCAAGTAGATATAATTAATGTCTATCATGAAGAATTGGTTTCTGATCCCAAAAAAACCTTAGAAAAAATAATCAGATTCCTAGAAATAGATGCTGAAGAGGAATATCTTAATTCCTGCTCCAAAATTGTTTACATTGAGCCACATAAAAGCCGGCTTAGGCTCTCTTGGCCGGATGAACTGAAAAAATTTGTTCAGGGTGAAATTAAGAAATATGATTTTCTGTCTCATTATACGTTTGAAAAATAACAAAAGCCAGAAAAGTTTTGGTGAAATGAATATAGCTGTTATTAATAAAATACGTACACCGGCCGTCAAAACAGATGAAACATTACTGAGCAAATCAAATAACCTTTATGTATATAATTACAAACATAGAAAAGGTTACTCGATTTATTTCGATCACTTTCGCTTACTTATATGGCTAATAATAAACCGTAATAAATACGACCTTATTTATTCCAGATTTATAGATAAACATTCTTTTATTTGTGTCTTTTTATCTAAGGTATTAAATAAAAAAACCATAGTAATTCCCGCTGGGGAAGATATTGCCAATTTACCGAAAATAAATTTCGGCGTATTAAGAAAAAAAGTTAATAGAATTATCGCCAGGTTTGTATATAACAACGCTTCGCTGGTAATTCCAGTATCGGAATTTGCTAAAACTGCTCTGATAAACAATATCCCAGTCAGATCGACCCCAAAGATTCATGTTGTCTCAAATGGTATTGATACTAATTTTTATAAACCCATAGAAGAAAAAAGGAAAGAACAGTTTATTACAGTCGGTGGTTGTGAAACTTTTGACCGAATAAAACTAAAGGGAATTAATACATATATTGAAGTAGCAAGATATTTTACAAATTATGATTTTTATGTAATCGGAATACATCCAACATTACAAAAAGAAATTACTGACCTTACAGGGAATGTTTTTCTTATTCCCTGGTTGCAACCAGTGCAATTACGTAAGTATTTATCAGAATCAAAATTTATTTGCCAGCTATCTGTCTATGAAACTTTTGGAATTGCATTTGCACAGGGAATGGCTTGTGGTTGCATACCCATTACCTACGCTGATATCGGCACCAAAGAGCTTATTCAAAACTCCGGGATTGTCATCCCCTCAAGAGATATGGACACAACTATTAAATATTTTGAAAATGCTCTGAAAATAGATGAAAAGTATGGTTTATCAGCCAGAAAAAATATAAAAGATCATTATTCCCTCGAATTACGTTTTAAAAAACTTAATTCATTGATCACACAATTGAAAAAGACTAAACCATAAAAATTCCTTTTTTTGAAATCCAAAATTTACTTTTCCCTTGAACCACTTCACCTATTTTAAATGATTTCTTTGATTTCGATAATATAAAATGAAAATACATTAATTCTTTTCCATTGATACGATTATACAATTTCCCTTCATTCCATTCAATTTTCCAGTTTTTTACATTTTCTTTTAAAAGCATTAAGTCACTACTAAATGTTAGGCCATTTCTTAGTTTTAGTTTCCCTTTGTTATGATTATATCTTACAATATCCGAAAAATCATTTAGTCTCTCATAAGAATTTTTTGGGGGAAAATATTTTTTCAGTGAATTTTTTTTAATGTCCGGGATCTTCTTAACTTGTTCAACTATAAAAAAAAGGATTAAATGATAATTTAATTTTACATGTTTTGAAAAATTAAGCATTCTGGGATTTGGAATTACATTAACAGGATGTAGTATCTCGTCGAATCCCTTACATAAAGAAGACTGAAAGATTTTTTTATAAATAGGTGATTGTTGAAATAGTTCTGTGACTTGCTCTGTATTTCTTAGAATACATAAATGCCCGGTTATAAAATCCGGATGATTGGAAATTATATCATATTTCTTATACCATTCCGAAGGTAAAAAATCAAATATATTACCATAAATAAGATCAATGTCACCGTAACCCCAAAAAGAGTATTCTTTTATAAAGTCACTGAATATTTTACCATAGGCAGGTTTTAAATCACATAATTTGTAAGGATATTTTATTGATACGGTTAACCAAGTTTTTCCGTTGCTAGTTTATTAAATTCATTCAATGTCATTTTATAAAATTCAACATTCTCCCTCTTATATTTCGAATTCAGGCAATCCGTAAAAAATAACCAGTCAATATCAGGATTCATATTGCATGATAGGATGAAAAAATCAAACCATGCCGGTTTAATCCCAAAATAAGGGAACAACATGCATAATCTATTCGTTTTCATAACAAAGATCCTTTAGGTGCTATATAAAATTCATCCGAATTAACATGATTTTCAACCGAAAAATCAGTATTGTATTTTATATCTTTGAAATGAAAAACAGGTATTTGTTTATTTATTATTATAATCATATAATTCCCCATTCTTATATATGAATTCTTCCAATCTTTTCGTCGAATCCTGTCAAAATATGCATCAGAAAAAATAAATTTTTTAAAGGAACCCTTTAATTTTTTTTGCCTAATTTGTTTGAACAATACTTCTGTAAAATCAACCGGCGTATCAATGGTCCGCTTTTTATAAAACCATTGAAATTTGTATTTAAGTTCTGGGGAAAAAATGATACTTTCCCATCTTCCATTTAATAGCTGACCAATATGAACATCACAAAATAAAATCCTTTCCGCAAAGAAAAACCAATATTTCTTTTCTTAATAATATGTTCATCAAAACCACAATACTTTGAATTGGAAAATATTTCTTTGAATTCAGGAACTTGTGTAAAGAGTAAATTCATTTGCTCATTATTCCGAAGAATAAAAAATGGCCCTGAAGCATAATCAGTATATGCGCTGATAAAATCATTCGTTTGAAGTAAATTAGGTGATAATATTTTGTTTAATTTACCTAATATTAAATCTATATCCATATAGCCCCAAAAATCATAATCTGATAAATAATCTTCTAATATTTTTCCATAAGCCGGTTTAAAATCACAAATTTTATAAGAATATCGAATATTAACATTGCTATTAAGCTTTTGTGAGGCGAGCTTATTAAACTCACTGATTGTTAGTTTTTTAAACTTAATATTACATGATTTTATAACAGGAAATTCATTATCTGTAAATAATTATAAAATCGAATTCTGGATTTGCCTGGCAGCTTTGTATAAAAAATAGAAAGCCATTTTGGCCAGTCCCCAAAATATATATTTATAAAACAAATTTTCCATTTCATACACTACAAAAATTGATGTCCTTTATTAATATGCTGTTTATAAAATATGATCAAGTGTATTAAATAATCGATAAAAATACCGTTTATTTACATCAAGTTTTCAACTACATGGCGATTATTATCGTATAAACTCAATACCAGCAGTTAAAAAACACCTATACAATGAAAAAATTTGTATTACTAATTTATTTTGTAATATGCGCTATTACTGTAATGAATGGACAAAACTGGAAATGGTCCAATCAATTAGAATGTACAGGTAGCGTAAAACCCCTCAAAGTAATCACCGATAATTCAATGGAAATATTTACCTGACAGGGACTTATTCAGATGCTACTCTTTCCATAGGATCGGATACTATTCATAATCTTGGAAGTAACGATTGTTTCATTATAAAATTTGACAATACAGGGAATTTAGTCTGGTTAAAAAGAATTGGAGGATCATTGGAAGATGAAGCAGTTTCCCTGGCAATACAAGGCAATAATTTATATGTAGCCGGGAATTTCAAAAGTCCACGATTATATTTTTCATCAACCGACTTTCTGGTAAATGAAAACAATTTTGATTCCTTTTTTGCAACATATGATCTTGATGGTAATTTTATAGGAGCTGTTAAAATATTCTCGGGAAATAATGTTGAACGAATAAAGGACATGATTTATACCCCGATAACAAATAATCTGATTTTTGCAGCCTTCTTTAAAAATGAAATTAAATATACAGATATTTCAGGCCCAGTAACTGTAAATGCTTCTAGTTCAAAGGACTTATTAATAGTAAGATCTGATTTATCAGGTATTATTCAGGATACTGCTAGATATACTACTTCTGTTCAGAATTCAGTACTAAAAGATGTTAATCTTTCCAGTGATAATGGATATTATCTGAGTGGAGATCTTTTTGGAACAATTTATTTTACTTCCAACGATTCTATTAAAGGAAATACAGATTATAATTCAGATGCTTTAGTCATAAAAGTTGATAATAACCTAAATTTTCTATGGGCACGAAAAGGTGGCGGAATTGGTTATGACCATGCAAACAATGCTATATCTGACCGATTTGGAAATGTTTATCTAACAGGGAAAGTTGAATCAACTGTAACATTTGATAGTACAGCTTTCTCACAATCTCACTTGATCAATTCTTTCGGTGGACCAGATCTTTTCCTTGCAAAATACAATAAACTGGGAACATTACAATGGATAAGTAGAAAAGGAGATGCGGGAGATGATGATGGATCAGGATTAATACAACAAGAAAATCTTGTACAATTTTGTGGAAATATATCAGGAAGTGTAATATTTAATACTGATACATTAAAAAGCACTGGATTAACTGATGTCAACACCGGATTTGCAATTTATGACATTAAAGGAAATGAAATAGGCGCTCAAGGAATTGGAGGTACAGGTCTCGATCGTGGATCAACAATAACTTTTCATCCGAACAGGAACACTATAATAGCAGGTACTCACAGACTCACCTACTTTAATCATTGGAGACTCTACTTATTTAAATCCTTCCGGAACATACAACGGATTCATTGCCAGTTACTATTATCCAATGAATGCCGCATTTACTGCTATCAATAATATTTTATGCAACGGAGGCAATAATGGTAAATTAATTGTAACACCATATTTTGGAGTGGGACCCTACAATTATTCCTGGAGCCCGAATGTTACAAGCTTTATCGATTCAGCGGCCAGTAATCTTTCTGCTGGAAATTATTCGGTAACAATTACTGACAGCCGCGATTCCATTGCTTTTACAAATATTACACTCACCCAACCAACCGCCATAACCATCTCATCCATCATCACCGATGTAAAATGCTTCCAGGGCGACAGTGGTAAAATAAATGTAACCGCTACAGGTGGTACTGTATCAGGTAATTACGGGTATAACTGGCAAACCAATACCGGTTCGGGAGTGGTGGCGACTGCTGAAGATCAGAATAATTTAACAGCAGCTGAATATTACCTGACTGTTACCGATGACAATGCATGTCAGGTTAAAGATACTTTCCAGGTAGGTCAGCCAACCGCCATAATTTTCAATGGTTCTATAGTAAATGATATCACAAATCCTCCCGGAGGTAACGGTGCTGTGAATTTAAATGCAACAGGAGGGACAACTCCTTACCAGACTTATTCGTGGACCGGACCTACCGGTTACACTGCAGCAACAGAAGATATTTCAAGTTTAATAACAGGCGGTACTTATAATATTACCGTCTCAGACAATAATAGTTGTAATTACGATACCAGCTTTTTAGTAAATGATATAACACTTCTTATTGCACATATTTCAGACAAAAAAGATATCTCCTGCAAAGGTGGAAGTGATGGAAGTGCTACTGTTTCTGTAGAAAATGGTTCTGGTAATTATACTTATTACTGGACAGATGGTACAAATCAGATTGGAGGAAATTTTCCAACAATCTCGAACAGAACGGAAGGAACTTATTATGTAACGGTTACGGATAATAATGACGCCCGAACAGCTGAAACATCCGTTATTCTTTATGAGCCTTTAAAGGATCTTACCACATTTATCAATGGAACAGATCTTAAATGCTATAATGACACCAGTGGAATAGCAGATTTATCAGTTTTCGGGGGAACTTTACCTTATTCATACTCGTGGATAGGCCCTAATGGCTTTACGGCCAATACAGAAGACCTGGTGAATGTTATTAAAGGATCGTATTCCGTGGCTGTGACTGATGCCAACGGATGTATCAGTAACAATTCTGTTTCCCTGATTGAACCAAATGCTATACAAATCGATCTTTCTATTACAAAACAATTATTATGTTATGGCGATCTGAATGGAGAAATTACAGCTTCAGTGTCGGGAGGAAATACCGGAAACAAGACTTACCTTTGGGACGATCCGGCGAGTCAGACTAATCCCATTGCCGATGGACTTGAAGCCGGAAATTATACATTAACAATTACTGATATTAAAGGCTGTAAAGCTTCAAGCAGCATTAGTCTTACCCAACCCAGTGAAATTCTGATTACGGAAACACACGTCGATCCATCTTGTTTCGGTTCGGCCGACGGACAAATTATTCCGGTGGTAGTAGCTAATACCGGAACTTCTCCATACGATTATGTATGGTCTACCGGAGGGACTAACCGTATAATTACCGGTATCAGTGATGGAGATTATACCCTGACAGTAACGGATAAAAACAACTGTACAAAAGAGTTGAATGTTACACTGACCGAACCTCCTCAGATTACTTATCAATCCGTTAATCATACCGATGCCTCGTGTTTCGGATATTCCGACGGTACAATTTCTGTAATGGCTGGCGGAGGTGCCGGAACTTATGAATATTCTTCTGATAACGGAACTACTTTTCAGTCATCGGGTGATTTTACCAATTTACCGGCAACTGATTATACGCTTTTGTTACGGGATGCCAATTCCTGTTTGTCGAAAGATTCGGTAGTTTCTTTATCCGAACCTCCTGAAATTATATATCAATCCATTAATATTACTGACGCATCCTGTTACGGTTCTACCGACGGAGCAATTTCCATAACTGCAGACGGAACTGTCGGTCCTTATAATTATTCTAACGATAATGGAGCTACATTCCAAACTTCGGGTGATTTTACCGGTTTACCGGCAACTGATTATACGTTGTTGTTAAGGGATGCCAATTCCTGTTTGTCGAAAGATTCGGTAGTTTCTTTATCCGAACCTTCCGCTATTAATATTCTTTCGGAAACAGCCACCAATATCACCTGCCCGGGCTTTACAAACGGATCTATAACAATTTCAGCATCCGATGGTGCCGGCGGGTATACTTATTCCATTGACGATGGCAATATGTTTTTTGACAATGGCGGAATATTTGACAGTCTCGCGGCAGGAGACTACCCGGTAAAAGTAAAAGACGCCGATAACTGTGAGGTAAGTGGAAGCACACTGACTATCAATGAACCTGATATTTTTATTGTAGATACATTCAGTGTAACGAGTGCAGCGGCTGACCAGAACGGATCAGCAGTGCTTGAAGCTACCGGAGGCACACAACCTTTTACGTTTATAATTAAACCACCTGACGCAGACAGTCTTACCAGTAGTAGCGGCCAGTTTAGTGATCTTCCTGCCGGAAATTACCTGGCATATGCAATTGATAATAACGGTTGTAATTCCAATTCACTGGCACTTGACATCATTTCGCTGGCACCTAAATCGGTCATCCTTTATAATGCTTTCAGTCCGAATGGTGATAACGTTAATGATGTCTGGAACATCGGGAATATCCAGGATTATCCGAATTGTACAGTCAGGGTATTCAATGCATGGGGCAACGAAGTATTCAGCTCGCACGGCTATGCAAAACCCTGGGATGGAAAATATAACGGAAAATACCTGCCATCCGGTACCTATTACTATATCATCAATCTCGGCGATGGTTCAGAAACTATGACCGGTCCCTTGAACATTGTAAAATAAATAAACACCCTGTAATGAAAAAACTTATATTAATAATACTACCATTCATACTGGCAAAATTTCTTAACGCGCAGCAAATCCCAACCATCAGCCAATATACACTGAATCCGTATGCCATAAATCCGGCTGCTACCGGGATAACAGACAAGTTACCCGTAGCATTTGCCTACAGAAAGCTTTGGGCAGGAATTGCAGAATCTCCCTCCTTCCAGTATCTTTCAGGTAATATGGAGATAGCCGATGTTATGGGTGTGGGCGCTAAAATTTACAATTACCAGGCGGGCCCGATCAGGAAAACAGGATTGGAGGCTACATATAGTTATCATGTATCTCTCGGTGATGCGGGCACAAAACTCTCTTTCGGCCTTTCGGGAATGATTTACCAATATTATCTCAATAAATCGGAATTAAATATCGAAAATCCCGATGATGCTGTCTTTATGGGAACTGACAAAATGATTATTCCGGATGCATCTTTCGGTATGTATCTGTATAATGAGAAATACTTTGCAGGCCTGGCAATACAACAACTTTTCAACCGTAACATCGACCTGAAAACTGATCGTGTATTAGAACAGAAGCAGGTACGTCATTATTATTTACATGGCGGTTATAATTTTTATATCAATTCCGACTTCCAGCTTGAACCTTCCATCCTGTTTAAATTCGTAGAAATCGGAATATTTCAGGCCGATATTAATACAAGACTTACCTACAAAGACATGGTTGCTTTTGGTTTAGCTTACCGCACAGGCGATGCCATGTCGTTCCAATTGGGTTACAAAAACAAGGATTTCATGATAAATTATGCTTTCGACCTTACCTTGTCACCTTTAAAAACACAAACATTCGGTTCTCATGAGATAATGCTGATTTATTCATTTAGTAACTTTTTGAAATAATCCCGTATCCGTTTCCTTCAGATTCTTTTACAGATTTTCATCTCCATTAATTTTTTATTATTTTGGTTATATAGTATGTTTGTGTTTTAAACCATCAACCAGAATAATGAATATACTATTAATAGGATCGGGAGGCCGGGAGCACGCGCTGGCCTGGAAGATTGCCCAAAGTAAAAAGCTTTCAAAACTTTATATTGCCCCCGGGAATGCCGGTACTGCGGCGCTGGGTACAAATGTGGATATAAAAGCCGACGATTTCGAATCACTGGGAAATTTTACACTGAAGAATCATATCGATATGTTGGTAGTAGGCCCGGAGGATCCGTTAGTGAAAGGAATAAAAGATTATTTTGACAATGATGAAAAATTAAAGAATATCCCGGTGATAGGACCCGGAAAACATGGTGCTATGCTTGAAGGAAGTAAGGAGTTTGCTAAAGCATTCATGTTTCGGCACAATATACCTACCGCTGGATATTTTACGGTAACTTCCGATAATCTGAACGAAGGCATCGCTTTTCTGGATAAAATGAACGCCCCGTATGTATTGAAAGCTGACGGGCTGGCTGCCGGAAAAGGAGTATTGATACTTGATAATCTGGAAAATGCCATTCAGGAATTGAAACTGATGCTGGAAGGAAAATTTGGTACTGCCAGCAGAACAGTTGTTATCGAAGAATTTTTAAGTGGAATTGAATTATCTGTATTTGTTCTTACAGATGGTAATTCTTATAAAATATTACCGGAAGCCAAAGATTACAAACGTGTGGGCGAAGGAGATACAGGTTTGAATACAGGAGGTATGGGAGCCATTTCACCGGTTCCTTTTGCCAACCGCTCTTTTCTGCAAAAAGTAGAAGAACGAATTGTAATTCCCACCGTCGAAGGTCTCAAAAAAGATAACATTTTTTACCAGGGTTTTATTTTTATTGGTCTGATGAATTGTGATGGAGATCCTTATGTTGTGGAGTACAATGTACGGATGGGCGATCCTGAATCAGAAGTGGTATTGCCGCGGATAAAAACCGATATTGTAGAATTGTTCGAAGGAGTAGCAGATCAGACATTATCGTCGAAACCCATGGAAATTGAAGATGAAAGCGCTGCAACCGTTATGCTGGTTTCAGGCGGTTATCCGGAGGCTTATGAAAAGGGCAAGGTTATAAAAAACCTGGATAAAGTTACAGACAGCATAGCCTTTCACGCAGGTACCGGACTAAAAGCAAATGAGGTGGTGACCAACGGAGGACGTGTAATTGCCATTACTTCCCTTGGTAAAAATTTCAAAGAAGCCCTGGAAAAATCCTATAAAAATGCTTCCATTATCGATTTCGAAAAGAAATATTACAGAAAAGATATTGGCTTTGATTTATAAATTTTTCTGGAAATTCTAAAATCGGAATGGTCCCGAAAAAATTAAAATTATAGATTTTTTAGAGGGTGTCTAAAAAGTAACTGTTTTGTCATTCTGAACATAGTGAAGAATCTAAAACCCGCTGATAAATAGATGCTTCACTGCGTTCAGCATGACAATTTTTTATATAATTCTAACTTTTTAGACACCCTCTATTTTATTTTAATCTTTCTTACCTTCTTCAAATTTCTTTATGGCAACTTGCAATGTTTTATCTATCCGTTGAATGATCGGATAAAATCCTGCATTATCCAATATATTTCTTGAAATATAAGCATGTAACTGAGTCTGGATAATATTCACCCGAGACTTTCAATTCTTTCGTATTCCTGGGAACCCCCTGTTTTGCAGCATATTTTATAAATGAGTCGAATACATGATTCTTATACAGGTATTGGTCTATTTGTTTATAATCCGTTAATTTTTCCAACGCATCGCGATGATTATCGGCATATATGAGAGAATATCTGTAAATCAGTCCCTTATTCCTGATTGCTACATAATAATCAGTAACTCCTGTTGTATCCATCGGGACAAATACATCAGGCATAATTCCTCCGCCCCCATAAACAATATGACCTTTTGGAGTAGTAAATTTCAACGAATCATTAAAATGAATGCTGTCTTTATCTTCCATTTCACCATTCATGAACCGTTCCGAAAGATCGTTATAATACTCTTTCCTTCCATGATTGTAAGGTTTCTGGATACATCTTCCGGTAGGTGTATAATACCGGGCTATAGTTAAGCGAATAGCGGAACCATCCGAAAGCGTTTGCTGTTCCTGAACAAGTCCCTTTCCAAAAGACCGCCTTCCAATGATTAATCCCCGGTCATTATCCTGGATGGCACCCGTCAATATTTCGCTGGCAGAAGCAGAGCCCTCGTCGATCAATATTTCCAGACCAGTATGAGCACAAATGCCGCCCGGGCTTGACCTGAAATCCTCCCGACCCTTTGCGTGCCCCTTGGTATAAACAATAAGTTCTTTATCGGCCAGAAACTGATCGGCTATGTTAACGGAAGCATTCATATAACCACCTCCGTTCCCGCGAAGATCAAGGATTAGCTTTTTCATGTGCTGGTCCTCTAATTTTTTCACAGCTGAAATAAACTCATCAAAGGTGGTTCTGGCAAACTTGTTAATTTTTATATACCCGATGCTGTCATTAATCATATAACTGGCATCCACACTATAGAGAGGAATATTATCCCTGACAATATCAAAATTCAGGATTTCCTTTACATCTTTACGTTCTACCCCCACGCTCACCTTTGTTCCTTTTGGCCCTCTGAGCAGTTTCACGATCGAATCGCTCGGCATTTTCACTCCGGCAACAGTTATAGTATCTACTCTCACTATACGGTCGCCTGCAAGAATTCCCACTTTTTCCGAGGGGCCGTTTGCAACTGTCTGAATTACTACCAATGTATCATTCAACATGTTAAACTGCACGCCAATCCCGCTGAAATTTCCTTCCAGTGGTTCGTTCACGCTTTCCAACTCAGAAGCTGGTATATATATCGAGTGTGGATCAAGCTGATCGAGTATTTTTGGAATAGTGTTTTCCACCAGGGTTTCCTTCGAAATGGGATCTACATACTCATCGTGAATAAAATTGATGATATTGGAAAGTTTATCTGTACGGGGATAAATATAAAAGCGTTTTTCAACCTGTGTATTTTTATAGTACCGTCCTAAAAAAATCCCAACTATAATAGCCAATGCAATTACCAACGGCGTAATAATCGCCCTTCTGTTGTTCTTAATACTCATTTTGTTTATTTCTTATTTTTTAAATCCATGTAAACTACTTCAATGCCTGCTCTTTGCAAAAGTTTCACGCCTTCTTCACTATGATAGTTATCACAAAAAACCACCCTGCGAATTCCTGACTGGATTATTAGTTTGGAACATTCCATACAGGGAGATGTAGTAATATACAACGTTGCACCGTCGCTGCTGTTGTTCGATTTGGCAACTTTTGTAATTGCGTTGGCTTCGGCATGTAATACGTAAGGTTTGGTAATATTATTTTCATCTTCACAAACATTTTCAAAACCGGCCGGTGTACCATTATAACCATCCGAAATAATCATTTTTTCTTTTACAATTAATGCTCCGACCTGCCTGCGAATGCAATATGAGTTCTGAGCCCATATCCTGGCCATTTGCAAATATCTCCTGTCAAAATCCACCTGCTTATTACCATAAGGTTTTAGCGGATCATATTTTTCCATTATATCGTATTAATTATAAGCGATAAAAATAAAAACATGCAAGTTAGCAAAATTATAACATTCCTTTATATCTGCCTGATTAATCGAATGAATTAATTAAGCAGACATTAATTTTGTGAATTTACAGGGTGAAGAATCCAGTTAACAAAATGAGAACTTTTTATCCCACTCAACATTAGTAAAAAATGTTCACGATAAAGAAAATGCAATTTTTATTCCGTCGATCACCATGTTGGTTCCGAGAATAGCAAGTATCAGACCCATAATTTTACTAATAACTACAATATGCTTGCTCCCGATAACCTTCACCAGATAATTGCTGTAAATAAAGGCCAGGTGCGTAAGGATAATCATTACACCGAAAATAAATACTGTAATTATTATATGGAAAATATTCGCCTTTGTAACATAATTCATAGCTGTTACAATAGTTCCCGGTCCTGCCAGAATGGGAATGGCAAGTGGTGAAGTGGCCACTCCTTCATCTATTACAATTTTATCGGAATGATGAATCGTTGACTTTTTCGACTGAAGCATTTCGAAACCGATATAAAAAATCAATATTCCGCCGGCAATTTTAAACGCAGGTATTGTCAATCCGAAAACCTGAAAAATATATTTACCTATTATAATAAAACTGGTAACAATAATAAACGCAGTAACTGTTGCCGTACGCGAAATCTTCTTTTTCTCTGCCCAGCTGGCTTCTTCTGTCAGTCCGATAAAAATTGGTGTGTTGGCTATAGGATTCATAATGGCAAAAAATCCCATAAAGACCGTTAGTGCAAAACTCCAGGTATTTTCCATTGAGTTATTTAATTAGTAATACGTGAACAATCCATTTTATTAAAACTACTAAAACATACTAGTAACCAATTAATAAAATAAATGTTCTGGTATTAAAAGGAAGAAAAATGATTGAAGGGGTGATAATTCTGATTTATTCGTTGTAAACATTAAAAAGTGAGTTTATCAACCAAAAAATCGCTTTAAAAAATAGTGAATAAAATCTGTTTAATATTGGTACCCGGAGCCGGAATCGAACCGGCACGACCTTGCGGTCACTGGTTTTTGAGACCAGCGCGTCTACCTATTCCGCCATCCGGGCAAAGAACTTTATTTTGGTTTGCGAATATAGAGAATTGTTTCTATTGTTCAAAATTATATCTTATCTAATACTTTTCAGCATTTCTTCACTTTCCTATTTATACAGAATTATCATATTTTAACATGAAAGTTATTTAACCAATAAATACATGGTTTGTTTCTATAGTAGTAAAAATTTTAAAATACTTTTTAAAAAGTCATGCAAGTTTAAAGAGAGAAAAAATAATACCCGGTTCTTAATTTGTTAATAATTATCTGAAAATTTTATTGTGCTTTTTCTTGCTTTTTAAACTCGTTTTATTTTGTGTTTTTTGAGGTGTTGAAACTAACGAACAGGTGGTCAAATCATTAAAAGACAAGGTTGAAAACTACTTTGAAATGTTAATAAATACAAAGGTATCAGCTTTGCAGAAAGTGGTGAGTGTTGCTAACTTGCATATCCGGCTTTTTTAATTTTCTGAAGATTTTATCTGCCAAGTTTCTAACATATTAAATAAAACGAACGATGCAAGTTGAAGACACCAAGACCAAAAAAGTTACTGTTGACGATCCTGAAATGAGAAGTGAAGTGAAAAAAGAAGTAAAGGAACCCGAATTAAAAAATAAAACGTACTCCTACGAGGAAGCTTTGGCGAGTTCAATCGAATATTTCAATGGTGACGAGCTTGCAGCCACAGTATGGATCAATAAATATGCGCTGAAAGATTCGTACGGGAAGTTGTACGAAAAAAATCCCGATCACATGCACCGGCGCATTGCCGGAGAAATTGCCCGGATAGAAAAAAAATATGCCAATCCCCTGTCAGAGGAACAGGTTTATGAATTATTGAAAGATTTTAAATACATTGTTCCACAAGGCAGCCCAATGACCGGAATAGGTAACCGGTTTCAAATCGCTTCCCTGTCAAACTGTTTTGTGATTGGCCACGATGGACCCTCCGATTCCTATGGCGGGATCATGAAAATTGACCAGGAGCAGGTTCAGCTAATGAAACGTCGCGGAGGTGTTGGTCACGACCTGTCACATGTACGACCAAAAGGAAGCCCGGTACTGAACAGCGCGCTTACCTCTACAGGTGTAGTTCCTTTTATGGAAAGGTATTCCAATTCCACGCGCGAAGTAGCTCAGGATGGACGCCGCGGTGCATTAATGCTAAGCATTTCCATTAAACATCCCGATGCCGAAAAATTCATCGATGCCAAACTCGAGAAAGGAAAAATTACCGGTGCCAATATATCGGTAAAAATAAATCACGAATTTATGGAAGCCGTGGTAAACGACACCAAATATGTCCAAAAGTTCCCAATCGATTCGGATAATCCGATTTATACAAAAGAAATAAATGCCCGGAAATTATGGAACAAGATCATTCACAATGCATGGAAATCTGCAGAACCGGGAGTTCTTTTCTGGGATACTATCATTGGCGAATCTGTCCCCGATTGCTATTCCGAATTTGGCTATAAAACAGTTTCCACCAATCCCTGCGGCGAAATACCGCTTTGTCCCTATGATTCATGCCGGTTACTCGCTATTAACCTGTATGGATACATTGATAACCCCTTTGCCGAAAATGCCAGTTTTAATTTCGACCTGTTCAAAACTCATGTACATTATGCCCAACGCATCATGGACGATATTATCGATCTGGAACTGGAAAAAATTGATGCCATTCTGGGAAAAATCATTAATGACCCTGAAGACATAGAAATTAAAGGTGTAGAAAAAAGATTATGGGAAAAAATCCGCGTGAAAGCGGAAGAAGGCAGGCGCACGGGTATCGGGATCACTGCCGAAGGAGATATGCTGGCAGCACTTGGGTTGCGGTATGGCAGCGATAATGCGATCGATTTTTCAGTAGAGGTGCATAAGATGCTGGCCCTGGAAGCTTATAAATCTTCTGTAGATTTAGCAAAAGAAAGAGGCCCTTTTGCAATATATAACTCGACACTCGAAAAAGATAATCCTTTCATTCAGCGTCTTAAGGCTGAAGATGAACAGTTTTATAACGATATGGTAAAATACGGCCGTAGAAATATTGCCTTGCTTACCATTGCACCTACCGGAACCACCAGCCTTATGACCCAGACAACTTCCGGTATCGAACCCGTATTTATGCCGGTATACAAACGCAGAAGAAAAGTGAATCCGAACGATTCCAGCGTAAATGTGGCATTCATCGACGAAGTAGGGGATGCATGGGAAGAATACAACGTTTTTCATCATAAGTTTGTTACCTGGCTCGAAACAAAAGGTTATAATATCAAAGAAGTTAAATCATATGACGATGAAAAATTAAACGAAATCGTCCGTAAATCACCTTATTATAAGGCTACTTCGAATGATGTGGATTGGGTCAGTAAGGTAAAAATGCAAGGAGAAGTTCAGAAATGGGTGGACCACTCCATTAGTGTTACGATCAACCTGCCAAAGACTGCTTCAGAAGACCTGGTAGGGGATCTTTATATCAGCGCCTGGAAAAACGGATGTAAGGGCGCTACTGTATATCGCGACGGATCGAGATCCGGTGTTCTTCTTTCGAAAGAAGATAAAAAAGAAGAAGAAGAAGCCAAAAAATTTAAACGCCCGAAAATACTGGATGCCGAAATTATCCGGTTTAGCAACAACGAGGAAAAGTGGATCGCCTTTGTGGGATTAAAAGATAAAAAACCTTACGAGATTTTTACAGGTATGGCCGACGAAGAAATGTTCCCTATCCCGAAATCCATTACCACGGGAAAGATCATAAAAAACCATGACGAGAATGGTATTTCAAGGTACGATTTTCAGTATGTCGATAAATTCGGATATAAAAATACCCTCGGCGGTCTTTCCCATATGTTTAAGAAAGAATTCTGGAACTATGCCAAACTTATTTCCAGTGTATTACGGCATGGTATGCCTATCCCCGATGTGGTGAACCTTGTTTCGTCGTTACGGTTAGACAGTGACGCCATTAACACCTGGAAAGTAGGCGTGGAAAGAGCGCTTAAAAAATACATCCCCAATGGTACAAAAGCCAAAAAAGGAATATGTACCGAATGCGGATCCGACAGCCTGATTTATCAGGAAGGTTGCCTGATCTGTACTTCGTGCGGATCATCAAAGTGCGGATAAGTTTAATTGTTGAATAGAGCTAACTTTGGGGAGAAAGGTATGACGGTACCTTTCTCCTTTTTTTCACTTATTAAAATTAGAAATATGATAAAAAGGCTAACCATATTTTGTGCTTCGAGCCGGATGGTAGATGAAAAATATTATACCGACACGCGTCAGCTAGCAAATATTTTGGTCAAAAACGAAGTTACTGCAGTTTACGGTGGTGGGGCCGTCGGACTTATGGGTGAGTTAGCCGATACGATGCTGCATGCCGGCGGTCAGGTAGAAGGCGTTATCCCCGAATTCATGATGAAAGTGGAATGGGGACATAAGTCGATAAAAAAAATGACCATTGTGAAAGACATGCACGAACGAAAAAAGCTGTTGATCGATAATACCGACGGAGTGATTGCCCTGCCAGGCGGAACAGGTACTTTGGAGGAATTGATGGAGGTGATCAGCCTGAAAAGACTCGGTAAATTTGTTAAACCCATCATTATTCTCAATACCGATGGATTTTACGATACCCTGATTGAGTTCTTTGAGAAAATGATTGAGGAAAAATTTTTACGCGCCGAACACCGGGCCATGTGGACGGTGATCGACACACCGGACAAACTGATGGATGCTCTTCGCAGCGCTGCAGACTGGGATGAAGACGCAATCAATATTGCTGCCGTCTCGTAAATTTCATTTTTCTCTGCCTTTTTACATATAACTGCTAAAAGATTGAGAAAAACGGTAAATTGTGGTAGCGTTGTAAAAACATTCTCCCGAAAAATCTTACTTTTCTTCATTAACTATCAGTAAATTTGTTTATGATGTTATCCCGGTACTTCATATCTGTCCTGATTGTCATTTTACTAAATGCCTGTAAAGTAAGTCCCCCCGTACCGGAAAATAAAATAACCTGTAACACCCTTGCTGATTCACAGCTTTATAATCCGGTAAATAACCTGCAAGAGTTATTTGACACGGTACAACTCTCGGGTATTTTTTCAGATTCCAAAACATTTCCCGATTGCAAACCGCTTTCTTCGCCCGATAGTATTCTGACGGAATACAGGGATAAAAAAAGTCAACCGGATTTTTCCCTGAAAAAATTTATCAGCGATCATTTCGAATGTTCATCCGGATTCAATGCCGGGGTATATCATCCGGATGAAACAAACCTGAAGGCACATCTTGAATCCTTATGGACACATCTCACCCGCCCGCCCGACAGCATCGATACACACAGTTCACTTATTCCCCTGCCCTATCCTTATGTGGTTCCCGGCGGCAGATTTCGCGAAATTTATTACTGGGATACCTATTTCACCATGGAGGGACTTGCTGCTTCAGGCCGTACAGACCTGATCAGAGACATGCTTGACAATTTTACCTGTCTGATCGACAGGTATGGCTATATCCCCAACGGCAACCGTACGTATTACCTGGGAAGATCGCAGCCTCCGTTCTTTGCCGCTATGGTAAAGTTATACATGCATGAAAAAGGAGATTCAGCAGGATTACAATATTTAAATGCATTGCAGCAGGAATATTCCTTCTGGATGGATCCCCATAACAACCGGGTAATTAAATTAACCGGAGGATCGTTAAACCGTTACTGGGATAAAAATGCCACACCACGCCCGGAATCATATCGTGAAGATGTTTCCCTGGCTTCGGGACTTACTCCAATGAAAAAGAAAAGATTATACCGCAATATCAGGGCTGCCTGCGAATCGGGATGGGATTTCAGCAGCCGCTGGCTGGCAGACAAAAAATCCCTGTCAACCATACATACTACCGATATCCTTCCGGTTGACCTGAACAGCCTGTTATATAACCTCGAAAACACCCTGTCCGATTTATACCAACTTGCAGGCAATCCCAATAAAGCAACAATTTATCGTGAAAAATCCGAGCGCCGTAAAAAGCTGATCCTTACATGGTGCTGGAATGAGCATACCGGGTTTTTTGAAGATTACGATTTTGTCAGGAAAAAGCATACCGGTGTACAATCGCTCGCGGCTGTATACCCGTTATATTTCAAACTGGCAAATGTGAAACAAGCTGAGGATGTAGCCAATAAATTGAAAAAAAGTTTTTTATTTGATGGCGGATTGGTAACCACACTAAACAATACCGGTCAGCAATGGGATGCTCCAAACGGCTGGGCCCCCTTGCAATGGATGGCTGTATGCGGACTTGAAAATTACGGAATGAACGAGTTGGCTTCTACCATCGCCACACGCTGGATGACGTTGAATAAGAAAGTATTTCTTTCGACCGGTAAGATGATGGAAAAATACAATGTGGAAAATATAAACCTGAAAGCCGGTGGAGGCGAATATCCTTCTCAGGACGGATTTGGCTGGACAAACGGGGTATACCTGGGATTCCTGAAAAAAGGATATGTGGCTGATGAAAATCTGAAAAAAGATAATCCTCAATTACAAGTCGTTACCTTTTAATGGGGCCTTTGCACAATTTCTTACAAAAGAAGATACCTCTTGTATTGCATTATCCTTCTCTTCAATAAAACCCAAATGTCCGGAATTCTCCAGTACGAATACTCTTCCTTTATCATTAATTTCTATTATCTTTTTTATTCCGTCATACAGAATATAATTATCCTTTTTACCCAGTATCCATAAAAAGGGTACGTTGCAATTCTTAATGATTTCCGTTCTGTCGGGCCGTATTTTCATTCCATTCAGGATGGCAATAATTCCCTCATCCGGTGATTTGAAAGCAAGGCTCATCGCCCTGTTAACCTCCTCAGATAATCTTTGGAGATTATCGGTTGCAAAACCTTTTGGAATATTCGTTTTAAAAATAAGTTCCTTTTTTCCTTGTCTCACCAGTTCTATTTCCCGGTCGCGGTTTGCTCTTTTTTCTTCTGTATCCGGGAATGGAGCAGAATGAAACAAAGAAAATCCCAGTAATCTTTCAGGATAATTATCCGCAAAGGCTAATGTAACATATCCACCCAGTGAATGCCCGAATAAAACGCATTTCCCAATCTCTTCAGTATCCAGTACTGCTTTAACGGCGCCTGCCATTAGATCCATACTGTGTACGTTGCTGAAAATTTCCGATTCCCCGTGACCTGGCAGGTCAACGGAAATAACCCGGAAAGCTTTTGCCAGATCTGAAGAAAAATCTTTCCATATCTCCAGTGTTTCCAGGTACCCATGCAGTAAAACTATGGTGGTTCCGGCACCTTCAACACCGTAACGAACTTTTCTGTTATTGAATGTAGTAAAATGAATCATCATTAATGTAAATTTTCAGGTTCTCATAATCTGTTCTATTTCATCCGGCTCAATGGGAATATCCTCCATCAGATCAATATTCCCTGTTTCAGTAATAAGAATATCGTTTTCAAGCCGGATACCGGTATTTTCTTCCGGAATGTAAATTCCCGGTTCGCAGGTTAATACCATTCCGGGTTTAAAAACAGTATCCTTACTTCCCACATCATGTACGTCAAGACCCATGAAATGAGAAGTTCCGTGCATATAATAATTAAACCACAATGGGTTCTCACCAGCATGCTTAACTACATCTTCCCGGGTATAAAGCCCCAGATGAATATGCTCTTCCTCCCACCTTTTACATACTTCTTTGTGAAATTTATTGATGGTAGTGCCGGGCACCATCAGGCTTTTGGCAAATTTCATAACCCTCAGTACCGCTTCATACAACTCCCTTTGCCGGGGAGTAAATTTTCCGTTTACAGGAAATGTCCGTGAACAATCCCCGGCATAATTGGCATATTCCGCTCCAAAGTCCATCAGGAGCAGGTCCCCGTCGTTGCAAACCTTGTCATTTTCAACATAATGCAAAGCACAAGCGCTCTTTCCTGAAGCTACTATTGGAGCAAAGGCATGTCCCGAAGCTCCCTGGCAGATAAATTCATGTGTTAATTCAGCCTCTAATTCATATTCCTTTATGCCGGGTTTTACACTTTTCAAAACTTTCTGAAATGCCTTCCCCGTAATTTCACATGCTTTACGTATAATCTCAATTTCCTCTTTTTCTTTCAGCACGCGTAATCCGGCAATAAGAGGAGCCAGCCTCTGATATTGATGTAATGGGTATTTTTCCTGAAGAATGGTGAGGTATCTGGTATCACGGCTTTCCACATCGGGTGAAAATTTCAGGTTTTCCGGAATATTAATGAAAACATTATTCCTGCTAAGAATTATATTCCTCAACACAGTTTCCATCTCATCCATCCATTTCACTGTTCTAATTCCTGAAATCTCTTTTGCTTCTTCCCGTGTAAGTTTATGTCCCTGCCATATTTCAAGGTTTTTGTCACTCTTTCGGATGAACAATATCTCCTGCATATTCTTATCAGGATGCTCAGGACAAATCAATAAAGCCGATTGTTCCTGTTCGATACCTGTAAAATAAAAAAAATCGGAATTCTGCCTGTATGGAAAATACTGATCTCCGTTTCGTGGCATTTCATCATTGGAATGCAGGACTGCAACAGCTTCTGAACCTAGTCTTTCTGACAACTTTATCCGGTTTCTGATAAACAATTCCGGTGGAATTTTAGAATATTTCATAGTATATTTTTACCCTAAATAAAATAATTATGTTAATTTCGATCGCATAAAATTAATTAACCGATAAATTTGTAACGCTTTTTTTTGAAGGATGTTCATGCGAGCAAGATAACTAACTTATTTTAAAAAAATTCTTATGAACAATATTTTTAATTCATCCATCGGGAAAAAACTAATGATGTCTCTGATGGGTTTGTTTCTAATCACTTTCCTGATAGTTCACCTGGGAATAAATCTTTTATTAATATTCTATAAATCACGTGAACCTTTCAATATTGCAGCACATTTTATGAGTACGAATATAGTTATTAAGGTACTTGAAGTAGTATTATTCGGCGGATTTCTGTTACATATTATTTACGGGTTAATTCTGCAGGTTCAGAACTGGCTCGCCAGACCCATACGTTACAGGAAGGCCAATTATTCGCAGACTTCATTTTTTTCAAAATTTATGATCCATACTGCTGCTGTTATTGGTGTTTTCCTGGTAGTACACCTGATCGATTTCTATTTTCGTTCCAGGTTTTCCAATACGGTACCGATAGTTGAATACAATGGTAAAGAATATCACGATATGGGAATCCTTGTTATCCAGAAGTTTCAACATTCAGGATTTGTAATCGGGTATATCGTTGCTTTTCTATTTATGGCATTTCACCTGTTACATGGCTTTCAGTCCGCATTCCAGACACTCGGTCTTAATCATAAAGTATATACACCTGTTATAAAAGCGATCGGTGTTATTTATACCATTGTGGTTACAGCAGGTTTTACCATTATTCCGATATATATTTATTATTTCATGTAGATCTCATTAATCAGGGATAGATATTATGACACAATTTAATTCAAAAATACCAGAAGGTCCTTTGGCTGAAAAGTGGACAAATTATAAGGCCACACAAAAATTAGTCACTCCGGCAAACAAACGTAAGATTGATATTATAGTGGTAGGGACCGGTCTGGCAGGATCTTCTGCAGCAGCATCACTTGGTGAGATGGGTTTTAACGTGAAGGCTTTTTGTTACCAGGACAGTGCACGAAGGGCCCACAGCATTGCAGCCCAGGGAGGTATCAACGCTGCAAAAAACTATCCAAATGACGGTGACAGCGTTTACCGGTTATTTTACGATACCATAAAAGGAGGAGATTACCGGTCGCGTGAAGCAAATGTATATCGTCTTGCTGAAGTCAGCAATAATATTATTGATCAATGTGTGGCACAGGGAGTGCCTTTTGCACGCGAATACGGCGGATTGCTCGACAACCGTTCTTTTGGAGGGGCACAGGTATCACGTACTTTTTATGCACGCGGACAAACCGGGCAGCAACTGTTGCTGGGAGCTTACGGAGCATTAAGCCGGCAGATTCATAAAGGCACCGTAACTTTATTTCCGCGTACCGAAATGCTCGATGTAGTGATTATCGACGGTAAAGCCAGGGGGATAATTACACGTAATCTCGTAACCGGAGAAATTGAAAGGCATTCAGCTCATGCGGTAGTGATAGCATCAGGCGGATACGGAAATGCCTTTTTTCTGTCGACCAATGCCATGGGATCGAATGGTAGCGCAGCCTGGCAGATCTACAAAAAAGGAGCTTATTTTGCCAATCCTTCCTTTGTTCAGATTCACCCCACCTGTATCCCCGTTCATGGCTCATTCCAGTCAAAACTGACACTTATGAGTGAAAGTTTGCGTAATGATGGCCGGATATGGGTTCCTAAGAAAAAAGAAGATGCGGAAGCTATCCGTGCCGGAAAACTGAAACCAACCGATATAAAAGAAGAGGACCGTGATTATTACCTCGAAAGACGGTATCCCGCTTTCGGAAACCTGGTGCCTCGCGATGTAGCCTCACGGGCTGCCAAAGAACGCTGCGATGCAGGTTACGGAGTAGGAACCGGATTGGCAGTATATCTCGATTTTTCAGAAGCAATTCAGCGGCTTGGAAAAGAAGTAGTGGAAGCCCGCTATGGTAACCTTTTCCAGATGTATGAAAAAATAGTGGATGATGATCCCTATAAAACCCCGATGATGATCTATCCCGCCATACATTATGCAATGGGCGGAACATGGGTGGACTATGAACTGATGACCTCCGTTCAGGGTTTGTTCTCCATCGGTGAATCGAACTTCTCCGATCACGGGGCTAACCGCCTGGGCGCTTCGGCGCTGATGCAGGGACTTGCCGACGGTTATTTTGTGTTACCTTATACTATACAGAATTACCTGGCAGATGAGATCCGGACACCCCGGATACATACCGATCTTCCTGAATTTGATGCAGCAGAAAAATACATTCACGACCGGCTGAACCGACTGATGAGTATTAACGGGAAACATTCGGTAGACAGTTTCCATAAGAAATTCGGATTAGAGCTGTGGGAAATGGTAGGCATGTCGCGCAACAAAGCGGGACTTGAAAAAGCACTGAGTGAATTTAAAGCTTTAAAAGAACAATTCTGGAAAGATATAAGGATCCCCGGTGATAAAAATGAAATGAACCCTGAACTTGAAAAAGCTGGCCGTGTAGCCGATTTTATTGAAATAGGCGAACTCATAGCTCGTGACGCTCTTCAACGTGAAGAATCCTGCGGCGGTCATTTCAGGGAAGAGTTTCAAACCGAAGAAGGGGAAGCCCTGAGAAACGATAAGGATTTTATGTACGTGGCAGCCTGGGAATATAAAGGACCCGATAAAGAGCCGGAAGTACATAAAGAACCGCTTGTGTATGAAAATATTGAAGTGAAACAAAGAAATTACAAATAATAAAAGTCAGCTATCGGCTATGGATTTTACACTTAAGATATGGCGACAGGAAAATGCAAAAGCCAAGGGAAAATTTGTCACTTATAAAGCAACTGAAATTTCTCCCGACAGTTCTTTCCTGGAAATGTTGGATGTAGTCAACCAACAACTGATCGACAAGTTTGAGAAGCCTGTATGTTTCGATCACGATTGCCGCGAGGGTATTTGCGGAATGTGCGGATTATATATTAACGGCCGGCCTCATGGACCCGACAATGCTGTCACAACCTGCCAGTTGCACATGCGAAAATTCAACGACGGGGATACCATTGTCATCGAACCCTGGAGGGCTAAACCCTTCCCCATCATCAAAGACCTGGTAGTAGACCGCAGTTCGCTGGATAAAATTATTCAGGCCGGAGGATATATCTCCGTTAATACAGGGGGCGTCCCCGATGCAAATTCCATTCCCATCGATAAAAACAAAGCCGATCTGGCTATGGATGCCGCTGCCTGTATCGGTTGCGGAGCTTGTGTAGCCGCCTGTAAAAATGCTTCGGCCATGTTGTTTGTCTCTGCCAAGGTTTCACAATTTGCACTTCTTCCACAAGGAAAAATAGAAGCCAAAGAAAGAGTGAAAAAGATGGTGTTGAAAATGGATGAGCTGGGATTTGGCAACTGTACCAATACCGGGGCATGTGAGGCTGAATGTCCGAAAGAAATATCCCTTTCGAATATTGCCCGGCTAAACAGGGAGTATTTTGCGGCAAAAATTTGTTAAAGCAAAGGCTACCCGGCATACAGTTAATAATACAATACACTTTGAAATTCCGGTAAATAATAACGCCGGTGGTATTTGTCCGGTGATTCCTATTTCAATTAAAATAAAATAGTTGGAATTTTGTTGTATTATTAAAAATAATTGTATTTTTGCACTCCACAATTTCAGGGAAAAAGGATAAGTAATTGTAAAACAAATAAAAGCTTTCAAAAAAAGTGGATACTTTAAGTTATAAAACCATATCAGCCAACAGCGCCACAGTGAATAAAGAATGGTATGTGGTTGATGCACAGGATCAGGTACTGGGAAGATTAGCGTCGAAGGTGGCAAAAATATTACGTGGTAAGAACAAACCCGATTTCACACCTCATGTCGATTGTGGAGATAATGTTATCATTATTAATGCTGATAAAGTTAAATTAACCGGTAATAAGCTTACTGAAAAGCAATACATTAGCCATTCAGGATATCCCGGCGGACAAAAATCCATTACTCCGGAAAAATTATTAGCTAAAAATCCTATTAAGGTAGTTGAAAATGCCGTGAAAGGCATGCTGCCAAAGAACAGACTGGGTAGTGCCATATACAGGAATTTATTTGTATATGCTTCAAGCGAACATCCCCATGAAGCACAACAACCAAAAGAATTAAATTTAAATACGATTAAATAAGAATTATGGAAGTAGTAAACGCTCTTGGAAGAAGAAAGGCTGCAATTGCCAGAATATATATCAGCGAGGGCAAAGGTCAGATTACTGTAAATAAAAGAGATTACAAAGAATACTTTCCTTTTGAACAATTGCAATACATAGTTCTTCAACCGTTAAGCATCCTTGAATCTGTCGATAAATACGATATTAAAGTAAACCTTTACGGCGGTGGAATCAAAGGACAAGCCGAAGCATTACGTTTAGCTATTGCCAGGGGAATGGTAAAAATAGAGGAAAGCAACAAAGCGCTCCTTAAACCCAGTAAATTACTTACAAGGGATCCGCGGGAAGTGGAAAGGAAAAAACCTGGTCAACCAAAAGCCAGAAAGAGATTCCAGTTTAGTAAACGTTAATGATGTTGTTTAGTATCTAAATCATGAAGACTTCCTCATCAGGGGAACTACTTGATGATTGCCAAATAAGAATGTAAACAAATTAAACATGCCAAGAACAAATTTTAAAGATTTATTAGATGCAGGTGTGCATTTTGGCCACCTAAGAAGAAAGTGGAATCCGAACATGGCTCCTTATATTTTTATGGAACGCAATGGGATTCACATTATCGATTTGCAGAAAACAAGTGTAAAACTCGATGAAGCAGCTTCTGCCATGAAGCAAATTTCCAAATCGGGACGTAAAATTTTATTTGTTGCCACAAAAAAACAAGCCAAAGAAATTGTTGCCGAAAAGGTAAAACAAGTGAACATGCCATATGTAACAGAACGCTGGCCAGGTGGTATGCTTACCAATTTCCCGACTATCCGGAAAGCTGTTAAAAAAATGACTTCCATTGATAAAATGGCTACTGACGGTACTTTTGAAAATATGTCAAAAAGAGAAAGACTTCAGGTTACCCGTCAACGGGCAAAACTGGAGAAAAACCTTGGAAGTATTGTCGATCTTACCCGCTTACCAGCAGCCATGTTTGTGGTAGATATTTCAAAAGAATACATTGCCGTTCGCGAAGCTAACCGTTTGAATATTCCGGTATTTGCCATTGTTGATACCAATTCTGATCCTAACCTGGTAGATTTTCCGATACCCGCCAACGACGATGCTTCCAAATCTATCTCATTAATTATTGACGTGGTTTGTACCGCAATTCAGGAAGGTATTGATGAAAGAAAGCTGGAAAGGGATAAAGAAGACACCGGCAAAGAAACCGGCAAAGCCAACGATAGAAAATTGAAAAAGCGCTCGAAAGACGAGGATTTTGAAGATGAAGAAGGCGAAGAAGAAGTAAAAGATTCCCAAAAGAAAGCTCCTGCGAAAAAATCCCCTGCTAAAAAAGCCGCTTCCCCTGTAAAATCGGAGGATGAGGATGAGAATAGATAGAGGAAGAAGAAAATACGGAAGAAAAAGCAGATGTTTCCGATAACGATACAGAAGAATCTGAAGATTAATTTTTAAAACAATATTATAAAATGGCTCAAATCACAGCTGCTGATGTAAGCAAGTTAAGAAAGACCACAGGTGCCGGAATGATGGACTGTAAAAAGGCCCTGGAAGAAGCTGATGGAAATTTTGACAAAGCAATAGAAATAATTCGCAAGAAAGGACAGGCAATCGCCAACAAGCGTGCCGACCGTGACGCAAGCGAAGGTGTAGTATTGGCAAAAGTTACTGGTGATGCAACACAAGGTGTTATGATTGTATTGAACTGTGAAACTGATTTTGTTGCCAAAAACGATAATTTTATAAAATTTGCAACTTCTATATTGGACACGGCTCTTGCCGAAAAACCTGCTGATCTGGATGCCTTAAAACAACTGAAGCTGGATGATAAAACAGTTGCAGAAAAGGTTGTTGAACAGATAGGTGTTATTGGCGAAAAACTTGATCTGGCTTATTACGATAAAATCGAAGCCGCACAGGTTATTCCTTACATTCACCCGGGAAATAAACTGGCTACCCTTGTTGGTTTAAACAAAGCTGTTGATATACAGGTAGGTAAAGACATCGCCATGCAGATCGCAGCCATGAGCCCTGTCGCTATCGATAAAGCTGATGTTCCAGCCGATGTTATTGAAAAAGAAAAAGAAATAGGTAAAGAACAGGCTCGCAGGGAAGGGAAACCTGAGAATATGCTCGATAAAATTGCCGAAGGTAAAGTGAATAAATTCTTTAAGGAAAGTACACTTTTAAACCAGGATTTTACCAAAGACAATAAATTATCAGTACGTCAGTATTTGCAGAATACAGATAAGGAGCTGACTGTTACCGAATTTAAAAGATATTCACTGAATAATTAGTAAAAATATTTTGTCGAAAAAAAAGAGAACCCAAACAGGTTCTCTTTTTTTTACCCCACTATAATGTATTTTTAACCCAAAATTAGATTTGACTTTTCATTTTAAGCTTTAAAATAATTGTAATGGTAAAGTACAAAAGAATTCTGTTAAAACTCAGTGGAGAATCCCTTATGGGAGATAACCAATATGGCATTGATAAAACACGGCTCGAAGATTATATTTCTCAAATAAAAGAGGTGAATGATCTCGGTGCGCAGATAGGCATCGTAATCGGTGGAGGTAATATATTCAGGGGTATTTCAGGTGTCGAAAGCGGATTTGATCGTGTTAAGGGAGACTATATGGGTATGTTAGCCACTGTCATTAACGGGCTGGCAATCCAGTCGGCATTCGAGAAAAAAGGTGCAAAAGCCCGGCTACTAACAGCCATATCTATGGATCCGGTTGGAGAAAGATACAGCAAGCAGAAAACGCTGGAAGCATTGAATAACGGTGAAATTGTTATTTTTACCTTTGGAACCGGGAACCCGTATTTCACCACCGATACGGCAGCCACACTCAGAGGCATTGAAATGGAAGCAGATGTCATTCTTAAAGGTACACGGGTAGACGGTATTTATACAGCCGATCCGGAGAAAGACCCCACTGCAACAAAATTCAACCGGATTACTTTCGAAGAAGCTTACCGGAAAGAATTAAAAATAATGGATCTGACCGCATTCACTATGTGTAGAGAGAATAACCTGCCTGTTATTGTTTTTGACATGAATACTAAGGGAAATTTAAAGAAACTGATGGAAGGGGCACAGGTGGGCACATTAGTTACAAACGATTAAATTTAAGGCCCCTGTTCAATTTTACAGATAATCTGGCAGGTAACCTGACGATATCTTGATTATTTTTATATTTTTGTTACAATAACAATCAAAATTAGCCATCAATGGAAGAAGAAGTTCAACTGAATTTAGAGTTAACCCAGGAAAAAATGGAAAAGGCCATAAAACATCTTGAGGATGAGTTGGTCAGGGTAAGGGCAGGAAAAGCCAGTCCTAATATGCTTGACGGTATTACCGTGGATTATTATGGTTCAATTGTCCCCCTTCAACAGGTTTCCAACATCAATACGCTCGATGCAAGAACCATTGCCATTCAGCCCTGGGAAAAAAACATGATTGACCCCATTGAAAAAGCAATAATGCAGGCCAATATAGGACTCAATCCTGTAAATAACGGTGATATCATCCATATCAACGTGCCGCCATTAACAGAAGAAAGAAGAAAAAACCTGGTGAAACAGGTAAAATCCATGGGAGAAAATACGAAAGTCAGCATTCGTACAGCACGGCATGAAGGAAACGATGAAATAAAGAAAATGCAAAAAGAGGGATTGTCGGAGGACCTGGCCAAGGACGCTGAACTTGAAATACAGGTGTTAACCGACAAGTCAAATGAAAAAGTGGATGAATTAATCGTTGCAAAGGAAAAGGATATTATGACGGTTTGATTTAGGGCTATAGACTGTAGGAGTTTAAACTTTAGGTATATAGATTGCAGATAAAAGCAGTAAAAATGTAACGCTGAAATTATCCTGATATTTTAGAATTATATTTCCCAAAAACTTTTAATATAACCCGTAACTTGTAATACGAAACTTTCCACATAATTCATTATTACATTCTAAACTTTTAACAGGGTCCCCGACCGCAGCCAGGGTTTGAATATTTCCGGCTACCTTCTCACTTTTAATTCAAAACTTATAACTCACAACTCATCACTCCTTCCTAATACCTTTCCAGCCAGCGGTAACGCCGTGCAGAATCCCCCAGTTTCACAGCCAGGGTAACTTCATGTGTCCCGTATGTGTAATGGGTAATACCACTAAATCCATAATCGAAAGAGTACCCGAAATAAACATTATTTACACGAAGGCCCAGCAATAACACCAGGTCGCCGGTAGTTCTGTAAGACATTCCGGCCCAGTATTCGCGGTTGTATAAAAATTTCACGGTCAGATCCGATTGTAAAATAAATAATTCATTCCCCCGGACAATTACCGATGGTTCGATTTCCCAGTCAGGACTTCCGTTCAGTGAATGTTTAAAATCTCCTGTAAAATAATACTGGCGTATAAACCGTACATCTTTGGAATTATTGATACTGATATCCCCTATTTTTATTTTCGATTGCAGCAGTTGGGAAACAGCCAGTCCAACATGGAAATCCTCTGTCATATAGTTAATTCCAATTCCCGCATCGGGAATAACAGTTGATTTACCCAAATATAGCTGTAAGGGATCATTCTGATCGCGTAATTTTGCTTCTTCATTGTCAATTCTGAGCTGAAAAAATGAGCCGGTAAAACCGAATGAAAGCTGGGAATTTTCAATAAATATATGGTAAGCATATGTAAATTGAGCTCCTGTACGGTGGACAGCTCCATTCTTATCTGAGACGATACTGGCCCCAATGCCTACTCTTCCTTTTGTGCTTTTTCTTACTGAACCTGATCTTATTAAAAAACCCTTTTTCAGAATTCGGGTCTGAAAACTTACTGAATATGTTTCGGGGGGATTGGTGAATCCGATCCATTGCTTCCTGCCGGTAAGATTAATGGTAGTTCTCCCATCTACACCAGCTACTGAAGGATTTATCAGAAACTCATTCAACATATACTGACTGTAAATAGGCAGCTGTTGAGCTTCATTGGTGATTGACAGGGCTAAGAAGCAAAACAATATAGGTAGTTTTCTAAACATGTGTTTTATACTACTCCTGGTGCAATAATAAATAAAAATAAGAAAAAGCCTGTATAATAATTAATCTATTAAATAAACCTTTCCTTTCCCTCCTTTTGTCTCATCTCTATATAAATGAATATCAAGTCCTGTTTTATACCTCGCCGTTAATCGCAATTCTAAAATCTTCCCTGAATAAAACAGGCTAATAATGTGTAATATACGGTTAGTTAAGGAAAAATGTTGTGTATTATCCATATTGGTACATTGTTTTCCTTCTTTTGAAAGAGCAAGCAACAACCTGAATCATATGAAATATACATCGCACAGACAATTTTGAATCAACGGATAATAGTAATATTTCCCGTTTCAACACGTCCCGAACCGTCATTTATCTGAATAATATAATAATAAGAATCGACAGGAAGCGCTTTTCCGTTCATATCCCTTCCGTCCCATGGTATGGGATATCCTTTCCCGGAAGCATAAACCAGTTTACCCCACCGGTTGTATACTTTTACAACAAGGTTCGGATATATTTCACTGATAGGAATATCCATCAATGCAGAATGATTGATTATCCAGGTATTATTCCAGCTGTCATTATTCGGCGTAAAGGCGGAAGGTATATCCAGACAGGTTCTCCGGTCACTTACGACTTCAACCGTATCAGTTGCTTTACAACCACGGGCATCCGTAACTTCCACCGGGTAGTTGCCTTCTTTGATATTGTTGAGCTTATTTCCGGTTACCGAAGAAAATCCCAGCCAATCAAAATTATATTGGGGAGTTCCTCCACTCACAGTTAATTCAATGGAACCATCAGTTTGATCAGGACATGCCGGGGTGGTAACTTCCGTTTTAATAACTATCGGATCAAGTTGACTTACTGTTATAAATGTATCCAACTGACAATTTTTCTGATCCTGCATTTTTACCTGATATAAGCCCGCTATAAGATTACCGATACTGTTGCCATTTGCAGGCATGCTGTTGAACGTATAATGATATCCTCCATTACCGCCACTTCCGGACATGGAAACTTCACCGTCGGCATTCTCCGTACAACTTACAGGATCCATCATGAAATCAACATGCAGCTCTTTAGGTTGTTCAATACTGAAAGTGTCGGATTCAATACAATTTTTACTGTCCGTTACTGTCAGACTGTACGTTCCCTTTCCTATTCCGCTTATAGTTGGTCCGGTACTGTTATCACTCCACAGGTATGAATAAGGAGGAGAACCTATGTTTGCCTCGGCATTTAGAATACCATCGGTATAACCATAGCAACTGACCGCTTTAACTATATTAAAATCAATGGTAATCGGTTTATCCTGGGTAATTGTTGCCGAGTCGAGAACAGCACATGAATTATCATCTGTAAGCGTAATATAATATATCCCGGGAGTTAAACCGGAGGCGCTAT
>CAVVIO010000017.1:0-95085 GCA_963748095.1 uncultured Bacteroidales bacterium | reverse complement strand
GGTAGGTCCGGGCGTTGTCGAGCGTCGCGGGGTCGCCCGGCCGCGTCTCTTCTGTAGAAATCCTCCAGGGCTTCCTCGGCGCTCTGGTAGTGCTCCAGCATCGCCGGAAGAGGAAGAGGTGGTCCGGCGCGTTGTCCGCCGCGGCAAAGAGCTCCAGAGCCTCGTCGGTCCTCCCAGATGAGGTCCTCGCCCGTCTCGTCGTGCACGGCGCCCAGGGCGCGCATCAAGATGGTGACGGGAATCTTGCGCTTGCGGTCTACCTTTACCGTAAAGAATCGCGTTGGCGGCAGTCTCGAACTCCAGCCACGCACCGCGGCCAGGTATGATCTTGGCCATACAATCTGCCGGCCGGTGGTGCGATCCTCGTCGACCGTGAAATAGACGCCCGGCGAGCGGATCAGCTGGCTGACAACTACACGCTCGGCACCGTTGATCATAAAGGTCGCGTTCGATTGGTCATCACGGGGAAATCGCCCATGTAGACCTCTTGGACGATGGGCTGATCGGTCTCCCGGTTGTAGAGCAGAACCTTGACATAGAGCGGGCGCAGCATAGGTCGCGTCGCGCTCGCGACACTCTTCTTCCGTATAGGTGGGCTCGGCAAAACGATAATCCAGCCCGAACTCCCCGTTCAGCTCCTCGTCGTACCCCGGAAAGTGAAGTTCCAGGTTCTTGTTAAAGCTGATGATTGGCGAGATCTCTCGAACAACTCGCGCAGACCCTCCGTCTGGAACCAGTCAAAGGACGTGAGCTGCGTCTTGATGAGATCAGGGATCTCCAGGACTTCAGGAATCCGAGCATACGACTTGCGCGTCCCATTGCGGCCGTTGCGTTCCACCCTGCGAATCGCACAGTGACTCGCTAACGATCTACCGAGACTGTCATAAGCGACTAGCTACTCCTTGTGTCAGTGCAGGAATATTCGCACTCTGAGCAGAATGCGCGGTGTGGCCGACCTGCTATGGAGGTGCCGCGCTTGTACATCGCCACCATGCTCCCGGCCATGCCAGGTGTACCCTAGGCGCGGTCGTCGGGCACGCAAAAATGGCCAGGACTCCTCAGGGGCTACTTTGCCTGCGTCGAGTCCTGCGCCTGTTGGCCGAGCTGCGGAGCAGGGCGGGGGAATCATCGCAACACCCGGTAGGGTAGAATATCCGGGCACACCCGTAAGCTACCACTATACCACAAGACGCCGATTTGTCAAATCCATACGATAACTCGATAACTCGCCCACGCGGGCGTCGCGTCAGCCGCCACTTTGTCCCCTCACTTTTTGCCGCGAGATTCAAGAGTGGCCGGCTCCGGAAGAGACGAGGCGACTGGGACGCAATCGGCATGCCTAGCCCCCGCACCCACTGGGGTGCAGAAAAGACGGGATATTCGATTGACACGCACACCGTATGACATTATAATAACCCATGTAAAACGTGGCAAAGAGCGCCGCAAGGTGGCGGCCGCCCGTGCAGGCCTTCGCCGGGCCCCTGCCCCACTAGCACAATGGGTCAGAGATCACATGAACGAGCCCGAAGCGATGATCCCCAGGAAGAGGACTTTGCCACCCTGCTGGAAAGAGCGGGGCCGACTCCCAGTTCATGCCACCCTCCCAAGGCGACCTCCGCCAGGGCACCATCGTCCAGGCGCGCCCCAACGAGGTCATCGTGGACATCGGCTTCAAGGCGGAGGCGCCCGCGAGGTGCAGGAGATCGCCGAGGAGCTCGCCGAGCTGCAGGCCGGCGCGCCGGTGCACGTCTACGTGCTGCAGACGGGCTATGGCGAGCGGCCGACCATCGTCTCCATCGAACGGGCCCGCGCCACCGAGGATTGGCTGCGTGCCGAGGAGCTCCTCGACAGCGGCGAGGTCATCCACCTCACCGCCAGCGGCTACAACAAGGGCGGCCTGGTCTGCGAGTTCGGCCGCGTGCAGGGGTTCATCCCTGCCTTCGCAGGTGGCTAACCTCCCCAGCGCGCCGCCACCGACGAGCGGGGCGACCGCCTCGCGCAACTGGTGGGCGAGACGCTGCCGCTCAAGGTCATCGAGGTCGATCGGCGTCGCCGCCGCCTCATCCTCTCCGAGCGGGTGGCCGTGCGCGAGTGGCGCGCCCGCAGCGCGACCAGCTCCTCGACAAGATCCAGCAGGACGAGGTGCGCACCGGCACCGTCGGCAACCTGTGCGACTTTGGGGCTTTCGTGGACCTGGGCGGCATGGATGGCCTGGTGCACGTCTCCGAGATCGCCTGGCAGCGCTTCGGCCACCCCAGCGAGTGCCTGAAGGTGGGGCAAGAGGTACAGGTGCAGGTGCTGCGCGTGGACCGCAAGGCCCAGCGCATCGGCCTGAGCATCGAGCGCATCGCGCCCGACCCCTGGGAGGGCGTGGAGGAGCGCTTTTGGCCGTCGCAGGTGGTCAAGGATCGTCACCCACCTCGTGCGCTTTGGCGCATTCGTCGCGCTGGAGCCGGGCGTCGAGGGGCTGGTGCACGTCTCCGAGCTGAGGGACAACGCCGTGGAAGACCACGAGGTCGTACAGGAGGGGCAGGAACTGGCCGTGATCGTCCTGGACGTGAACGCCCAGCGCCGGCAGATCGCCCTCAGCCTCAAGCGCGCGGATCTCCAGGACGGACTCACGGCGTGCTCGACACATCGTCCCGCCGCGCACGGGACAGGCAAGGTCGCTCGCAGGGCCGTGGCACGGCCCTGCCTTTCGTGTGCCGGTGATAGGTGTTGCCCATGTCTCCCATCGATAGGCCCGGACCGCTTGCTGACCTGCCGCACCTGCGGCATCGAGTTCCTGCACACCGGGCGTGCCGTGCGCCGCGCCCGGAACGACGGGCCCGCTCCCGAGCGCTGCCCGGGCTGCCGGGCGCTGGATCGCCTCACCGCCCGGCGCCACGGCGTCGTCCGCTGGTTCGACGCGCGCAAGGGCTACGGATTTCTCCGTAGCGACGGGGGCGAGGACATCTTTCTGCACCGCTCGGCGCTGGAGGGCGACTGGCGCCCCCCGGCCCGGCACCGAGGTCGAGTACGTCGTGGAGCGTGGCGACCGCGGCCCCGTCGCCACACACGTCTGCCTCGCTCCCTGCTAGGGGGATTCTCGCGCGGAGCCGCGGAGGCGCAGGATTAAATCGGGATCGACACGTGTATGCACGTGTTCGTGCCCGCCACGCCTAGCCTCCATGTACATCCTGTCCCCCCCTCCTTTTCCCCCCTCCGCGCCCCCGCGGCTCTGCGCGCGAGAGAATCCTCATCTGTTAAACATAGCAAGCCCTGTGGTAAAAGAGTTTGCTTTAAAAAAACTGGTCAATATTTTCATTAACACCACCATTAATAAAATGCCATTTAAATAATAATTAAAAGCGAAGAATCGAAATATTTTAATCCAAGCAAATGCATCAAATACAATAAAATAAGTTTATTAGTAATTAAATTAAAAATGGTCAATAAGGGTTTAATGTCTCTTCGAAATTCAAAGGTTATTTTTATGGTTGTGAGTTGAAATTTGAAAATCTATCTGACAAACATAAGATAAAAGATATGAGAGATTAATAATTATTGAAAAAATCTTTAAATCAAGATAAAAAACTTAAAACCATTTCTGTAAGTAAGGTCGATGAAAATATGCTGATAGATGCATATAAAATTATGTATGAATCAAGATTATTAGATAATAAGATGTAGATTTATTAAAGCAGGGCCAGAGTTATTTCCATATTGGTGGTATGGGGCATGAAGCTGTACAAGTTGCTTGTGGTATGGCTATGAAAAAGGAACTGATATCTTTTTCCATACTATAGAAGGAATCAGGCTTTATGTATGGCTTTGAGCCAACCCCTTATGAATGTTTATTGGCTTTTTTGGCAAGAAACGATGATCCACATGGTAGCGGCCAACAAATCCCTGGTTAAGATCGAAAAACAAACTCAGTAAACGGTGTACGCTAATGAAACTGCTATCAGTCATTCCGCTTTTTATAATCAGGTTCGGACTACCAAAATGCCAATAATAGAACAACATGGGTAACAGGGAAACCAGTCCTGTAATGCCAAGCATAAGCAACTTCCTGAACTGAAAACCATTATCGAGGTAATATTTGAATAAAATAAACGCTATTGTAAACAAGATCGGTGGATTCTGAAAACTGGCAACTGAAGCTGTCAGAACACTAAGATAATATTTCCTGTCATATAATAACAACAAGGCTAAAAAAAGAAGAGACGAGGAGAAATATCTCAGGATGTGTACGGATAATGTACCATATATTCCCCGAAAAAAGAAATAATACTCCGGCAATTAATTTTCTAGATTCTGAAAGCTTCGACTTAAAAAACAAATACCAGATTACCAAAAATAAAAACAAAAGGTTGGTTATCTGAAAACTCTTAAGTTGATTTAAATGAAATACTTTTAAAAACAGTTCGACAGGTAAGCAACTCAATGAATACATCCAGAAATGATAACAATAAGCCTTACCGTTTTTGGCAATAAATGCGCCCCAGTATTGCTGGCCCGGTTCCGGATTATTTAAAAGAAAATTTTTTAATCCGTTCAGGTAACCATCAGGGACTTTATCTCCATTGGCATAAAGTATCTGCTGGCTTTTTTCTAAATCAACCGGACGTATATCCGGAGAAAGATGGTTGGCAAAAGCTTCCTGCATGTACAAATATTCCTGTCCGTCTCCAAAAAGAGCTGCCTTACTGCCAAAACCCACAATATAAAGAAAAGCCAGACATGTAATTCCAAATAATACATAATTGATATTTTTCAGACTGGCATATTTCCGGATATTTCCCAATAAACTAAGATTCATATTTGTCACATGTAGTTATTGAAGCTTATAGATTTTTACCTGACCATATTCTCCTATCTTATGCTTTATGAACGGTTTAACATAGTCCTTATTTAGATATTCATCCTTGTTAATAAAAAGATATTTCGCACCTAAACTTACAGAGTTGGCAATCCCTGCACTATCCAGATTCCTGCCATTGCATTCGGTATATCCTTTTTGGTTCATCAGGTACAACGTATAACAATTCGTCCAGTCCGGTATACTGATAACAACATCCGATTTTTTAATGCCTAACGAACGGATATAAGGCTTGATTGTAAAGTAATCCTTAAATAAGGGCTCCTCAAGTCTGAAACCATAATATCTGTAATCTAACTGTCTGCGTGCAAAGCCTATATTAATTAGTAAAAGAATACTCAGTAAGAAGGGAATTACAAGGGATGCAAATACTCGTTTAAATCTGGTCTTTAATATAAGGAAGAAACCTAAAAAAGAGAAGTATATCCAACTCATCAGTATCAGTGTATAGTAATCGTGATACATAAACTGAATGTACCATAATAAAATATAGGTGACGCATTCAACTGTCAATGCAATAAAAATGAACTTGAAAATAGTGGGTATTTGTTTAAAAAATATAGCGATGGCGGCCCAGGATATCACTATCAAATAAAGAATATCCGTTTTAAAAAATTGTTCCTTCATCCATCCCTTTCTCCAGTCATTTGCAACATCCTTAATGCCCTGCCAGTCGAGTTTCCAGATAGGTAATATACGGTTGTTGAAATAACGGGTATCGTGAATTTTATTGTAATAAATTACCCAGTAATAATATCCGGCTAACACGAAAACAATAGAAACAAAAAAAATAAGAGGGTACCATCTGCGCTTAAAAACTTTTTCATTTTTCTTAAATGAAATGATGCCGGCTATATCGAACAGGTAGATACCACCTATGGCAACAAGATTAATAACCGTGGTTATTTTTAACAATCCTGCTATTAACAACAACAATAAAGTGATTATAAATTTCCTGTATTTGCCTGTATAATAAAAAGAAATAAAAAAATACCAGGCCATAAATACCAGGCTCATTGCTGTTATATCGGTTATGTAATTGTCGGAATAATAAACTGCCACTGGTGACGTATAAATGATTAGGGAAATAAAAGCTGCATAAAATCCATCGCCCAGTATCAGCTTTGAAAGTTTGAACAGATAAAAAAGCCCGAGAAAAAATATCAGGAAGTTAATTATCCTGAAAATATAATCGTGTGGGCCGAAAATTTTATATAACACCGCCACAAAATAATATAGAATCGGAGCCTCGCTGACACCGTAACCGGTTGTATTATGGTCAGAACTCAGGTTGTGAAGTTCGGGATGAAAAAACTGCATGCCATGCTGGTAGTAATTCAGGGCAAAGGAAGCACAATCGGTTTGTCTCCAGCGATGCATTCCCTGTGGTGGCTTGATCAGTATTTTTTGCTGACCATAGTATAAAGAAATAACACCAAATAAACCAATGAATACCAACGGATGAATTCTCCGGATATACCTGTTTATATTTTCAGTCAGTTTATAAACTGAATTCATTGAAATTGTAATAGTTTTAAGATTGTGAAATTAACCGAAAATTTGTTTAACGCAAATAAATATATTTTCTTTAAATATTAAAAATATTCAGTGTTGTGAAAAGTAGGATATTATTTACTGATCAGAACAGGGTATTTATTCTGATAAGCTTATTGGCATACGGAGTGTTTTTACTTTTTGCCTTCACCAGCCTTGGTTTTCACCAGGCTGATGAATATTATCAGATTGTAGAATTCGGAAGATATAAAATGGGGATTGATTCCGGTATAAACCTTCCCTGGGAATATCATGCGCAATTGCGTCCTACATTACAACCGGTGATTTTTATTGGCCTTTACAAAATCTGTTTATTCATGGGAATTGACAATCCTTATCATCAGATGTTTTTGTTAAGACTTATTTCTTCCCTTTTATCTTTTACGGCATTATTACTTCTGGCGAAATATGCCTTAAAAGAATTCGATATACACGGAAAATGGGACAAGTTATTTATCATTTTCCCTGTATTGCTCATGTGGTATGTCCCCTATGTAAGTGTTCGCTTTTCGAGTGAAAACTGGTCCACTATATTTTTTATTTACGGATTTATTTTGTCCGAATATGTCAGAATGAAACGTTCAAAAAAGTGGATATATTACCTGTTACCCGGAATAATCTTTGGATTGGCATACCAATTCAGATACCAGACAGCATTAATGACAGGAGGATATATTCTTTGGCTGATTTTTATTAAGAAAGAAAATATTAAAAACCTGAGTAGTATAATTTTTGGCTTTTTAATAGTACTCGGATTATGTTTCTGGCTTGACAGCTGGTTCTACGAAAAAATGGTTTTTCCTTCCTGGAATTATTTGAAATTTAATTTTACGCAAAGCGCTGCAACTTTTGGCGCTTTTCCCTGGTATTTTTATTTTCTTGAAGGTTCAGATAATGTATTTCTTCCGATAGGAATAATGATACTTATTTCATTGATTTATTTTATTTTCAGAAAACCCACCCTGCCTTATATCTGGATAATACTTCCTTTTTTATTTGTCCATGTTCTTTTGAAACATAAGGAGCTCCGGTTCTTGTTTTGTTTACTGCCTTTTCTTCATGTTTGTACAGGATATTTTGTTTATCAGATTTGGAAAGGAAAATTCCACAAAAAATACCTGTTAGTTAAGATTATCAGAATTTTCATTATTTCCCTAATTATTTTAAACATTCTTGTTATAATACCAATGGCCAGTAAAGCAGCCAGTGTCGGTTATATGAGTATGTCAAATTACCTGCACCATCAAGTAGGTAACCGGAAATTAAATTTAATTGCGTTCCCGTGGAGTAGCCCGTATTCACCCTGGAAAAACCCACCTTTTCCCCAATATGCTGAAAAGAATATGAACCAATATTTTATAGATAATGTAAACCAATTAAACGATTCTCTTATAATTCCCGATTGCGTAAATTATCTGACCATTCGGGATTATGATCTCAATACCGAAGTAAGATCTAAAATAGAACAACTGGGGTTTGTATTGGTAAAGACAAGCGTGCCTGTCTGGGTGGTAAATCTTAACAACTTTTTTATGGGGAAACAACCTCGAATGTATTATATATTCAAATATGCCGGAACAAATAGTAAATAAGAATTCAACCGGGTTGATGAAATGTATTGATTCGCCAAATATGTAGTTTCTTAGAATCGAGAATTTTTATAAAATACTTTAAAATTATTTAATAATGACCAGAAAGTACTACCAACCCAAACTTAATGAAATATATTTATTTATTATTCCGCTATTCCTGCTCACTTTCCTGATTTTACTACGAATTGAGTACCATGCCTTTTATGTTGCCAGTTTCGATCCTACTTATTCATATTTGTTTAACGGACTGAACCTTGCCCGCGGAACTCTGGAAATCGGACAGACTGATCATCCCGGTACTCCTTTGCAAATGCTCGCTGCAGTTGTTATAAGAATAGTTTATTTCCTCAACGGGAAAGGTGACATTACCCGGAGCTTACTGGAAAATCCGGAAATGTATCTGGCATGGATAAGTAATGTCTTAATTGCATGGAATGTAATGGTTATTTTCCTTTTTGGTTATTTCTACTATAAGAAAACCGGCAATATCAGGGAAGCCTTGTTCCTGCAGTTAATGCCATTTATTACACAACGAATATTATTGTATATGCCACTGGTTATGACAGAGGCGCTTTATACAGGTTTTGAAATATTTTTTATACTTACCTGTTTTAACTATATCTATAGTAAAAAAGAAAAAAATTTCAAGTATTCGATATATGCCGGGGTTTTCGGTGGAATTATGATCGCCACTAAGATTTCTGTCCTTCCGGTGCTGATCATCCCGGTTATACTTTTCAGGAAATACCTTGAAAAAGTAATTTATCTTCTTAGTATCGTTCTGTCTTTTGTAATCTTCACATTCCCTATCATCCACGAATACGGCCATTTTTTCAACTGGTTATTCAATATTTTCACCCATGCCGGAAATTATGGAAGTGGTGCGGCAAAAATTATCGTCCCATCATTATTTATTGAACACCTGAAAAGTATTTTTACCAATGATATTCTGTTTACAGTTCTTTTTGTGGTTCTGTTGTTTTTTGGTGGATTTTTTATTTATCACAGAAAAAAACTAAAAGGGCTTCCAGCATTCCGTTTTTACCTGGCAATATGTGTTGCATCCGTATTTCATATTCTGCTGGTGGCAAAACACTATTCCCCTCATTATCTTATTCCCGTGCAGTTACTCTTTTTACCTGCCGTAATACTTATTTTCAGGCTGCTAGAAAAAATTTTACCGGCAAAGTATCTACATGTAATTCAACTGAAAAATTCCCGTAATCTTTTATTAATTGTTGTCCTATTATTTTTAGGAATCCGGGATTTTATAAAAATAAGTTTCTCCCCGCATTTCGTGCCTCCACAACTAAAAACGGTTCAATGTATACAGAATAAAATAAAACATTCCCCTGTAATTGTGGAGCTCTCACCACATACCCCTAATGTATTTATCCAGGGAGCTTTGTATTTCGGAACCAGTTTCAGCGGAGACTTTAAAAACGAATATCTCCATATAATAGATAGCCTTTATCCGAACACATACTTTTATATTCCGCCACAAAAAAGGATTTTCAACTGGCTGAATAATTATGATATCAGGGAATTGTTATTAAAACACAGAAACATTTACATTTTTTATGAATCCGATAAAGTGGTTAATCCAAGGCTAATCAGTGAATATCCGTTTATTATAAATCACGAAGTTTTCCGTAATAATAAAACCAAAACCAATATAAGTAGATTGTCATTAGACTCGTCTGACCTTAAAAATGTGACTATTAAAATTGATTCTGTTTTTTGTGATATGGAAACAATAACAACTGACAGTAAATATTTTCTTGGTAAGGATACTTTAAACAAATTTGAAAAGGGCTGGATGCAAAACGCAGATCGTGCTTTATCCGGAAAGTTCTCTGCAAAACACTCAAAAGACGTCATCTATGGGCCCGATCATAATATGAAGGTTACACAAGGAGACTATTTTAAAATATCGGTATGGCATTTCCCGGCCGGATTAAAAAGCTTTATTGTTGCAAGCGCTGACGATCCGAAAGATTTTTACCGTGCTTCTGATATGAGTGGTAAGAAATCAAACGGCTGGGAAGCCATTCATCTGAATTTTACCATTCCGCCTGAAATCAATGATTCAACCATTAATATATTCATCTGGACCCCAAAGGGAAATGATGTTTATTTCGATGATTTCCATATTAAAAGATACCGGTTTAATTTTAACCAAGACAAGTAAAGGGGATCGATTAATACCAGTTGTGGAAAACAATATTACGACATAGACATGGCATAATTGACAACATCTTTCCCGGTAATTTCCTTGTCGCAAAAAATAATCAACCGCTCCAGTACATTACGGAATTCACGGATATTACCTGTCCAGTTGATCTTTTGTAATTCCTTTACAGCATCTTCTGTAATATTCAACTTTTGCCGCCCGTATTCGCTGCAGATAAGTTCATTAAAATGATCGGCCAGCATGGGAATATCTTCCAGCCTTTCGTTGAGTGGAGGAACATTTATGAGAATAACACTCAACCTATGATAAAGATCCTCCCGAAAAGTTTTCTTTTCAATTTCTTCTTTCAGATTTTTATTGGTTGCTGCAATTATACGCACATCCACTTCTATATCCTTATCACTTCCTACCCTTGATATTTTGTTTTCCTGCAATGCTCTGAGCACTTTTGCCTGAGCGGCAAGGCTCATGTCCCCAATTTCATCGAGGAATATGGAACCGCCATTTGCCTGCTCGAATTTTCCTTTTCGCTGTTTGATAGCTGATGTAAAAGCGCCTTTTTCATGCCCGAAGAGTTCACTTTCGATCAGTTCGGAAGGAATAGCGGCACAATTTACTTCCACCAAAGGCTGTGGGGCACGGTTACTTTTCTCATGCAGCCAGCGGGCCACCAGTTCTTTTCCTGTGCCGTTGTTGCCGGTTATAAGTACGCGTGCGTCCGTTGGAGCAACCCGTTCGATCATATCCTTCACTTTTCGGATTGCTTCCGACTCTCCAACAATATCATATGTTTTATTTACTTTCCGCTTTAACACCTTTGTTTCGGTCACCAGATCGCTTTTCTCCATGGCATTACGTATAGTTACCAGCAGCCTGTTCAGGTCTAGCGGTTTTTCGATAAAATCATAAGCTCCTTTTTTAATGGCATCAACAGCAGTATCGATATTACCGTGTCCGGAAATCATGATCACCGGTATTTCTGACGATTTTTCAATCAATTTTTCCAGTACTTCAATACCGTCCATTTCAGGCATTTTTATATCACAGAGCACTACATCGATTGGTTTATTTTCAAATAACTCCAGGCCTTCCGGACCGTTCGTCGCCAATTCAACCGTGTGATTTTCATATTCAAGGATATCTTTTAAAGTGTTCCTGATGCTTTTTTCATCGTCGATTACGAGAATTGTCGCCATGGTAAATAATTTTTAAAGTCTAAATATATTCTTTATTTACATACAAAAATAACCGTTCCCGACAAAGAAAAAATCAGAAATGTAACTTATTCGAAAAAGTTTATGATAGATCTGTTTCCTATTAAAATTAATTCATTTTAAGCGCCCGATTAATTATCAAGATTTGCTTAAAAAATCTGATTATCGGAATTTTTTCTCATATTTGTTGAAAACAGAGTGTTTCATGGATCAATTTTCCAATAAGCCCATCCGCCAAAGGATGAAGGTATTCGCAGGCAAAGCAAAAGCAATTTTCCTGAATGAATATATATTCCTGCTTCTTATTCTTATTGCAGGATTATGGCCGTTAGTTACAATGAAAGCTTCACTGAAGTGGGACGCATTGGACCTGTACTTACCCTGGAAAAATTTCGCTTGCGAATGTCTGAGCAATGGCATTCTGCCCTTTTGGTCACCATTCATAAATGGTGGCTTTCCGCAAATGGGAGATCCAGGTACGTGGTATCCAATAAGTTGGCTTATTGGACTGGTAAATAAATATAATATCTATTCGCTGCATTTTGAATTTTTACTTCATCTGTACATTGCAGCAATAGGTGCATACAAGTTATCCATGAATTTAGGGTTTCAAAAAAAAACAGCTCTCTTTTTAGCAGTTTCATATATGTTCTCCGGATTTTTTGTATCCAATGCCCAGCATATAGGCTGGCTGGTAGGGGCAGCCTGGTTACCTTTTATGATTTACTACCTGCTGAAAACAGTTTCATCCTCTTCTTACCTCAATGCTTCTCTTCTTGCGCTGGTTAGTTATTTCTCTCTTTCGGGAGGATATCCGGGTATGTTTATTATTTCTGCCTACCTCTTACTTTTCCTCACACTTTTTTACCTGATAAAATTCCTGAAGGAGAAGAATTTTGTCCAAATAAAACGTTTATTGTTTTATTTATCTGTTTCAGGATTTATTTTTCTGGTTATTAGTTCAGTAGTTTTATACAGTTCTTTTGAGTTATCTAATTTTCTGCCCAGGAAATCCGGCCTGAATTTCGATAATAATGCATGGGGGATTCTGAACGGCTCATTGTATCCTGTTGATCTGTTGACATTCATTACACCTTTTGGAGCTTCTGTAAATGATAAGAATTTCTGGATAGAAGATTTTTCATTAATCAACATTTATATCGGCATTATTCCTATCATCCTGCTGATTACGGCAATAATTACCCGGAAAGATTTCATTAAGTCAAAACTGTTTTTCCTTGTAGCAATTATTATTCTGATGATCTGTATGGCAACAATTTTCCCATTACGCAGATGGTTATATTTGTATTTCCCTTTTATGAACCTGTTCCGGTTTCCAACTCTTTTTAGAATATTATCTATTGGATTTTTACTTCTGGCTGCAGGTTATTCAGCATACAAGATCAAACAGAATGAACTGTTGCAATATAAATTTAGGATTACATTAATTGTTGTTTTTATTCTAATGCTGGGCTTTTCAGCATTTGCACTATACAAGGCTAATTTCCATGAACTAATAAATGGAATACACACCGGAGTCTTCAATTATTTAAAATTCGCAGGGATTTGGGAAAAAATCTTGATTCAATTAGCATTTCAACTCATCTTGCTATTTTTACTTTACCTGGTACTTTATAAAAAAACACTTAAATTTCTTACTGCTATACTGCTGTTCGCTTGCTTCGACATGATCATTTCTGTGCAATTGAATGCACCTGCAACCATATTCAGTAGTATTTCACCCCGAAGCTTTCCCCCTTTTGAAAAGTTTGCCGATGATTATCCCATCCCTGATCTTACTATAAAGATGATCGATACCAGGGATGAAATTCTCAGTAAGAATATGGATCCACTGTGGTTAAATATTGCCACTTATCTTAAAGTACCTTCTTGTGGAGGTAATTCTCCCTATTCCTTACTATCTACCAAAAAGGCTAATGAGGATCATTATTTTTACAAGACCATGGAAAATCCGTTATTGTTCTTTGCATCAGAAATCAATTCAAATGGGATCATAGACACAAACAGTATCGACCACAATTCATCAGAAAAAATTACTATTACCTCTTTCAATCCTAATAAGATTAAACTATACGTTAATAATACACAGACAAGTCACCTTATTTATTTACAGAATTTCTATAAACACTGGCAGGCATATATTGATAAGAAAAAAGTACCTATAAAATTGGTAAACGAGACTTTTATGTCAATATTCCTTCCTGAAGGACAGCATGAAATTGAATTCCGATTTGATCCTGTAATGATCCGTTATTTATTTTATATCAGCCTGGTAACTATGATACTTACCTTCGGATTCATATTTGTAAACCGGATCATTTTTCTTAAAAGAAATGGCAGACATAATGAACTGATAGTCATATTTATATTACCATTGGCTGTAATAATCCTGATTCTATTAAACCTATCTTTAAGAAATACCAACAGTAAGTTATATTCCGGACTTAATAAGGAACTGACCGATATTTATAACAATACCCACGAAAAAAACCTGATTTCCTTACTAAATATTGATAATCCGTTACGTGTTAACAACGGAAAATGGAAAACCAATGAAAAAGTTATCAGAATAACTCAAATGAATGATTTGCCTGAATTCATGAAACAGATAAGAAGTATTCATGATTCTTCCGTCTTTTATGCACATATAAATACCTATCCTGTTGCAGAAATGAAATACTTGCTGGAAGATAAGTTCGGAAAACCTCTGTTAAATAAAGAGCACAATAATGCCGCATATTATTTGTTCCGAAAGAGTAAGGATACACATAATAAAAAGGGAGAAACTGATTTTGAAAATAATTTTGAGAAACAATTTACATATTGGAGTTATAATCCAAAATTACGGGTTACTGATACTGTATGGAAGGGAAAATATGCAGAAAAACTGGATTCCATAAACACTTTCAGCTCCACATTCCGTTACACGATGGATAAAGACATTGACGTCAAGAAACTTCGTGTGCTAATGACGGTGAAAGCAAAATTCAATGATAAGTTGCATCCATTGCTTGTATATGAAGTTTATCGTAAAAATCAGAGAATAATCTGGGAAGCACTCGATATGAACTTATACAATGACCGAACCGGAAAATGGCAGGATGTATACTACCTGCAGAACAGATCGCACCAATTAAAAAAGGGAGACAAAATTGCCATATACGTATGGAATAATACAGGTAAATCAATATGGATCGATAACTTTCGGGTCAGGTTTGTGACAGATAACTAATTTCAGTTTTTATACCCAGTCAAAACATCCCTTAAAAAATTTAAGACTCACGAATCCTACTTTACATGAATCAGCCGCAATAAACTTGGAAAAACCACCAGCAGCAACGGCAAGGCAATAATAAAGCCACCGATAACGGCAATAGCCAGCGGTTGATGCATTTGAGCTCCGGCACCTATTCCCAGCGCCAGGGGCATCAGGGCAATGATAGCGCTGATGGCTGTCATCAGGTTGGGGCGCAATCTTGCAGCAAGGGCAGAATTCAGTGCCCCAAGCTGATCATGAGTCTGGATTGCAGTTTTATATCTTTGATAGGTAAAAACGGCATTCTCTGCAATAATACCCACAATCATGATGATTCCCATATAGCTTCCGACATTTAGCGGGGTGTGAGTAATATATAAAGCGACCACCGATCCTCCAATACCTAATACGGCCAATATTAGGATAATAATAGCCACTTTCACTTCCCTGAAAAGGATCATTTGCACGAAGAAAACCAATAAACAGGCCAGGATAAGAATGGTCATCAGGTCTTTGAAGGATTGCTGTTGTTCTGCATAGGCCCCACCATAGCGTACTCCATATCCTTTAGGAAAGCTCATGGTTGTATTGATCCGATGCCGGACATCTTTCATCACACTTCCCAGGTCACGTCCCTCAAGGCGGGCTGTAACCGCTACGATTGGCTGTAAGTTTTCCGCATCCTGCTCAGCCACCCCTTCATCTACCTGAATATGGCTGACAAATGAAAGTGGCACAGACAAACCAGAAGGAAGCAGCACGGGCAATTTACTGAGTGCATCAGCCGTTCGGTAAGGGCCACCGGGATAGATCATGCGCACCGGAGTAAGTTGGTGTTGATCAACCACCGATCCCAATATTTGTCCTTCTGTAGCTGTTTTAAGCTGATATTGCAAGTCGGCAGGATTTAATCCATAACGTGCAAGACTTGTATTATCCGGTTTTACCGAGATATTCGGTCCGGCAATAACCACTCCATTGAACACATCCGCTGTGCCGGGAATTTTTTCCAATAACCCGGCTATCTGATTCGCATAATCTTTTAATTTGTTCCTGTCCGGCCCAAATACTTTTAATTCTATTGGTTGTACTGATGACATTAAATCACCCAGCATGTCTCCAATCACTTGCCCGAAATCGATCTGTAAAACCGGCAACTGGTTTTCCACCCGCTTCCTGATATCTGCAATAACTTCGTCAGTTGTTCTTTTTCTCTTGTTGCTAAGTGTGATCAGGTAATCCCCCCGGTTGGGTTCGGTGATAAAAAACCCCATTTGGGTTCCGGTTCGTCTCGAATAGGAAACTACTTCAGGCATACTGAGAACAATGCTGTCCACAACGGTAAGCATCCTGTCGGTCTCGGAGATGGAAGTACCCGGAGGAGACACATAATCCATCACAATAGATCCTTCGTCCATCTCAGGCAGAAAACCCGATTGCAATCTGGGAATAGCCAGTACTCCCATCAGAATGATTAATACCATAAAAATAACTGATATCCATGGGCGGCGAATAAAAAAATCAATCCAGGGTTTCTTCTCGCTGTGCTTAACCTGTCTGACCCTGGTAGGAAAGATACGTGCAATCCAGATATAAAAAACAGGCAGGATGATGGCGGTAACAATGAATGAACATGTCAATGTAATGATCATGGTATAGGCCATGATTTTAAAATATGCCCCTGCCACTCCAGACATCAGGGAAAAAGGAATGAAAATGACAATCGTATTGAGCGAAGAACCAACCATAGAAGGAAAGAGATACCGGATCGCTTTTCGGCTTATCTTAAAGATGGATACATTAGGTTCTTCTTCACGACTACGGTGAATCTGCTCAATAATGATCACAGCATCATCGATGATAAGGCCAATTGCGGCTGCAATAGCCCCAATGGTCATAATATTAAGTGTATACCCGAGCCCCATCATAACAAGCAGGGTCATTGACAGCGTAACCGGAATAATAAACAGGATTGCCAGACTTGATTGTATGGAACGCAAAAACAGGATGACTACGATAATGGCAAGCAGTAGCCCGATCAATAAAGCGTCACGAATACTCCTGATACTTTTGTCTACGAAATTGGACTGCACATAAAAAGGCTTCATGGAAACTCCGGCCGGTAAAATATTTTTAAGTTCACCAATACGCTGGTTCACTTCGGTCGAAACTTTCAAAAGGTTGGCATTGGGTTGCTTCAGCACATTGATTAACACCCCTTCATGGCCATTGGCATTGATCTTCACATATTCAATCTTCTCGGCTACCTTAACTGTTCCAATGTCCCGGATATGGATTATTCCCTTGTTTCCTGTATTCAGGGGAATATCTTTTATGTCAGCGATTGAATAAAGCCCTGCATCGGTAAGCGTGAGATAAAGGCGGCGATAACTGTTGATATAGCCGTTTGATTCAATAAAACCAGTAGATGACAAGGCGTCACTAATATCCTTTGGGGTAAGTCCATAACTGATAAGCCTGGCCGGATCGGGTTCAATCCAGTATTCTTTGGTTTTACCACCCTGCACCCTGATGGCAGAGACTCCCTGCACCTGAGACAAATATGGTTTGATGGTATACAGCGCCAGCAGTCTGAGCTCCATGAGGCTCATGGAATTGCTCTCAAGTGAGTAACCCATCACCGGCAATGTGGAAGGATTCATCCGTTCAACGTTTATTTGAACAGTTGCAGGAAGATCATTCCTTATCTCATTTATCCTGGATTCAATAAGCTGTTGGCTGGTATATACGTTTGCCTTCCAGTCGAGAAAAGCCGAAATTTCACAACTCCCCCTGCTGGTGACACTTCGAATATCATTGAGATCCGGTATCATTTTAATGGCATCCTCCAGGGGGCGGGTAACGGATATCATCATCTTGTTCACCGGCTGTTCCCCGTTATCGGCAATAATTTTAATTTTTGGAAAAGTAATCTCCGGAAATAAGGAAGAATTGATCGAAGTAAATGCATAAAAACCACCAACTAACAATACCAGCATTGCAAAGATTACAGGTGTGCGATAATGTTCAAAAATATTTGTTTTCATTTTACAACCTTAACTTTAGCCGTGTCGGACAAGCCGTAATTTCCTTCGGTAATCAGTTTAACATTGGTTTCAAACCTGGGTGAATCGATCTGCATAATATCATCCTGTTTAATTCCGATTTTAACAGGAACCTTCACTGCAGTGGAATCATTGATCATTTTCATAACCCAGAATTGGTCGAGTTTCTCATCGCTCAGTATGGCAGACACCGGTACAACCTGGGAATTATCTACCTTACGCAGAGTAAACACAACTTGCAGGTTCATATTTTCAGAAAATGTCTTATTTTGCTTAGGCTTTACCAGCACCTGTAACGATTGGGAAGCCGGGTCCAATTCATTCAGCAACCGTATGACAGTACCTTGTACTGTTGATTGATCGGGAAGTATGATCTGACAAGAACTGCCGGGTCGAAGGTGTTCCTGCATTGTGATTGGTAAAAATACTTTTACATACATCTGATCATCCCGTGTGAATGAACAAATAGTAGCGCCTTCCTGCACAAAATCACCCTGCTGGTGCATTACCATAGCGATATACCCTGAAGTTGGTGCATTCCGGGTAAAAATTCCCAGTTTGCCAATGCCGGTTTTCTGCAATGTTGAATCTCTCTTTATCACCGCGTGTTCTTTGGTTTCCAACCGGAACAAGGGACTTCCGCCTTTGACATAATCGCCGGTCTTTACATAAATATTGGTCAGATATCCCGACAAGGGAGCATTAATATTGCTTTTATTCAGGTATACTACAGTGGCCGGAAATTGCTCTTTCTGACTCATGGAACGGATGGTAATACCCGTTATTTTTACACTCGTAGCAGGAGTGGATGAATCACCTTGCTCCTGTTTTACACTACTGTTGCATCCCAGGACAACAGTAAAAAATACAAATGCCCCCACGGTTTGAATTATTCTCCGCTTACCAGTTCCAATAATTGAATGCATTGATCGTAATTAATTTTTGTTGATAATAATTCAGGTATTCGTCCTGTGTACTTTTATATGTTCGCAGGGTGGTCAGAAAATCGTTGACGGAAATATCTCCCTGTGCCAATTCCTGACGATATATCCTTAACAGTTGATCGTATTTTTTCAGTTGTTCTTTCGATAAATTCATCCGCTGACCGGCAAGGCTGATTTGCCGGAGTAAATTGGTACGCGTAAGATATTGCTGATTGGAGGTGTAGCTTTTATAATCTTCCAGTGTTTGAAGTTTAATTTGTGTCTCCTGCCAGTTAATACTTTTTTGTTTTCCGTCGAAAAGTGTAACCGACAAACGCAATCCGGCACTGAAACCGAACTTGTCCTGAATATCCGGAATTTTAACGGCATTAAGTCCAGCATTGGCATAAGCGCTTAACCGGGGTTTGTATCTCAACTCGAAAGTTTTTCGGCTGTTATCTGTTAGCAAGCTATCGAGTGTATACTGATAAAGGAAACGGCTCGTTCCGGTGGATGAAGTGCTGTCATTCAGAACCAGAAGAGGTTCAGCAACTTCTACTTTACCAGTATCCGAAATTCCGCATAAACTGTTCATTGCCGACAGATCATTCATGTATTGAGCGGAGAGAGCGGCTAACTGGTTTTGCTGGCTCGTACTTTCTATCTCCAGCAGGATCACATCCGAGGCTTTCAGAACGCCTGATTTTGCCAGTTGCAGGGACAGATTATATTGCTCCTTCAGCAGATCACACAGTTGCTGCATGTAGGCATGATGCCTGAGATCGATATAACAGGTAATGTATTTTTCGGTGATCTGTCTTTTAAGATCGCGTGCTGATATTTTACCCCGGTAGCCAGACTGTTCGCGGATCAGCCGGTTTTGTTCCTGACCGGTTTTTACAAACGGTGCTGTAAATAAGGACTGATCTACCTGCATCAGGGCAGCATACAGACCGCCGTTCGTGATGCCTTGATCGTATCCGACACCATTGATCAAAGGAGCCTGCATAACTTCTGCTGTACCCGAAAGCTGTGGTTTACGGTAAGTGGCTTTCAGCATTTCATCTTCAAGACCTGCTATAGATGACTGATTCTGATAATCCTTCAGTAAGGGACTGTTTTCAACTCCTGTCTGCAGATAATATTCCAGATTGTGCTGCTGGGCAAATAATGGGAATCCAACTATCAGAAATAATAAAACCGCAGTAATAGAATATCTATACATAGAAAATACACGTTTAACTTACCCGATAAAATGCCCCCTGCTGCAATTCGTATCGTGAAATTAATAAAAAACAATTCCTTTTCATGGAAATCCTTTCAAATTGGTTTTACTACCTCAGGCTGCCTAAAATGAAACCATAAAAATAAACACACATTCTGTATAAAAGTTGAAGATGGAGGGGTTATTGTTTGAATAATATAAAATATTATGCCACGGCCTTAAGGCCGTGGCAATTGAAAGGCTTCATCCCTTTTTAATATAAAAAATTACCCTGCCAGAAAGCCATTGACCGTCCGGCAGGGTAAGAAAGGATCTACTTAAGATCCTTCATTTTAGCATCAAATTCCTCCTTATCAATCTCCCCTTTGGCATACCTCTCACGGAGAATATTCAATGCTGAATCATCTTTTGGTTGGGTAGTGTTACCCTGGTTAGTAAGCTTTACTACCATCCACACGAGCAGGATAAGAACAACCAGACTGATCAGCCAGCCCCAGCCCATCATACCTGCTCCCCAGCCATGATAAAAATAACTGTGCATCATAATATTATATCCTTTCCTTTAATTAGTTGAATAAGACATCATGCCATTATACATGCTCATGTATTGTGAGATCAGGTTATCAAACTTTTGTTGCTGATCCTTATTCAATACACCCCTCATTTTCATGGCAGTATCGTATACATCCGACTGGATCAAGATACCGGAGCTTTCGCAAAGTTCCAGCTGTTTTTTGACTACATCGGACGAAGTTTTTTCCTTTAAAAGACTCTTTAATTTCCGGACATTCCGGTTAAAATCTGCTTTAGCGTCAATTTCCCTTTTCAGAAAATCGCTTTGTAACTGAATGAGCTTGTCGGATTGCTCATTGGTAAGTGACAACTGATCCTGCATGCCGGGAAGCGTATTCACGATCATGAAATACGGCATCATGGGCATTTGAGTCATCATCATGTTTCCATGGTAAAGAGACATCCCGTTCATCATGTTATACCTATTACCCATGTTACCACTGTTCATCATTCCATAACCCATGGCGCCGCGGTTCATCATTCCGTATCCCATGCCTTGTCCCATATAACCATGCCCCATCATAGATCCCCGGCCCATGCCGTAATTCCCGGTAGTATCCTGGTTCATCATATAGTTGTGCATCATCTGGGCCCCAGCCAGCGGCCAGATACCTATTAATAAAACTGCTGTAAATACCAGTGTTAATTTTTTCATTTTAATTTCCTCCTTTAAAATTATGTCACTTAATGACATTTAAACAAATCGTATTCATATTTGATTGGTTAAATTGTTTATTTAACCTTTTTTAAGTTTGTGAAAAAACTCCTGAACAACATCGTTCTTATTTTTTTCTCAGACGCAAAGCGTTCGATATTACTGAAACCGAACTGAAACTCATGGCGGCTGCAGCAATAACCGGACTTAGCAACAGTCCGAACACAGGATAAAGAATTCCGGCTGCTACCGGTACACCTATCGAATTATAGACAAAAGCGAAAAACAGGTTTTGTTTGATATTCCGCATGACTTTATTACTCAGATCGCGTGCCCTTACAATACCGTTCAGGTCCCCTTTCACCAGGGTGATCTCAGCACTCTGCATGGCAATGTCGGTACCTGTTCCCATGGCAATACCGATGTTTGCCTGCGCCAGTGCGGGCGCATCGTTGATGCCGTCGCCGGCCATGGCAACAATATGTCCCTGTTCCTGCAGTTCTTTTATCTTGTTGTATTTATCCTCGGGAAGGCAATCAGCCTGGTAGCCGTCCAGTTGAAGCTCTTCAGCAACCGTTTTGGCCGTAAACTTGTTATCGCCTGTAAGCATATGCACTTTCAGTCCCATATTCTGAAGTTCTTTAATGGCTTTTGCAGATGTCGCTTTAATAGTATCCGCAACACTAACAATCCCTTCCACCTTATCTTCAAGGATCAGGAACATTACTGTCTGACCTGTAAGTTGCCATTCTTCTACCAGCTTCCTGTTGTTTTCATCCAGCGAAGCATTGAAATCCTCCAACAACCTGTGATTTCCAAGACCCAGTTTCTTTCCCTTATAAACAGCCTGTACACCTTTACCGGTCACCGATTCAAAATTATTAAGTTTTATAAGTTCAACTTTTTTCTCTTTTGCGCCTTTAACGATAGCATCGGCAATGGGGTGCTCACTGTTTGCATCGATGGATGCAGCCAGCCTGATTACTTCTTCATCACTCAGTTTATCAAAAGATTTATAACTTTTGAGTTTTGGTTTGCCTTCAGTAATAGTCCCTGTTTTATCGATGATCAGGATATCCACTTTGTTCATTTCTTCAATAGCCCGGGCATCTTTTACCAACACTCCCGATTGGGCCCCGCGCCCTGTACCAACCATGATCGACATGGGCGTTGCCAGTCCAAGGGCACAGGGGCAGGCTATGATCAGAACCGAAACGGCATTCACGAAAGCGTAAACAAGCGCCGGTTCAGGTCCCCAAATCGCCCATACGGCAAAAGTGATCAGCGCAGCCGATACCACGATCTGCACGAAGTATTTTGCCACCACATCGGCCAGTTTCTGTATAGGCGCTCTGGAACGGCTGGCTTCGTTTACCATTTCTATGATTTGCGAAAGAAGCGTATCACTGCCCACCTTCTCAGCTTTCATTTCAAAAACGGTTTTTCCGTTAATGGTACCGCCGGTAACCTTGTCGTTTGCAGATTTCTCGGCCGGTATGGGTTCACCCGTTATCATACCTTCATCCACCACCGCATTCCCTTCCGTTAATATGCCATCAACCGGTATCTTTTCACCTGGCTTCACTTTCAGGATATCACCTACCTGTACTTCTTCCATAGGAATTTCTTCTTCCTGACCGTTACGGATAACCCTGGCTACCGGTGGCACCAGGTTCAACAAGGCTTTAATAGCCGAATTTGTTTTACTGTGAGCACGCAGTTCCATTACCTGGCCTATTAAAACAAGGGTGAGGATAACCGTTGCCGCTTCGAAATACAAATGCACATTGCCCTGGGCGTCTTTAAACTGATCTGGAAAAATCCCAGGAAAAAGCAGTGCCAGCATGCTGAAAATAAATGCCGCTCCCACACCCAGTGATATTAAGGTCCACATATTCGGAGAACGTCTGCGTACCGAACTGTATCCCCGTTTAAAAAACTGCCAGCCAGAGTAAAATACCACCGGAATGGCAAGTACCATCTCTAACCAGTTCCATGCCTTTTCAGGCAATATGTTATCAAGATGAATGCTGCTGATCATCCCCAACATGGCAATTAACAATACCGGAGTTGTGAATATTACAGCTACCCAGAATTTACGGAGCATGCGGTTTAGTGCTTTTTGTTCTTCATCCGGTTCCTGTACTTTTTCAGGAACCAGATCCATTCCGCATTTCGGGCAACTTCCCGGGCCATTCTGCTTTACTTCCGGATGCATCGGACAGGTATATATTACCTTAGCGGCTCCTTTCTTTTCGACTTTCATCAGGTGCATGCCACAAACCGGACAGTCGCCGGGCTTATCATACGTTTTATCGCCTTCGCAACGCATGGAGCAGTAATACTGATCCCCTCCGTTTTTTTGTATTTCTGTTGTGTGAACATGTCCGTGCTCATGTTTATGAGCCGCTTGTTCGTGTTTGTGATCCTCTTCTCCTGCTTTCACAAGGTGCATGCCGCATACCGGACAGTCGCCGGGTTTGTCATATGTCTTATCTCCCTCGCAATACATCGGACAGTAATACTGATCTCCCCCATCTTTTTGCTTTTCTGCTTTGTGAACATGTCCATGCTCGTGATGGTGTTCCGCATGTCCGTGTTGCGAATCGTCTTCCCCTGCTTTTACAAGGTGCATGCCGCATACCGGACAGTTGCCGGGTTTGTCGTATGTCTTATCTCCTTCGCAATACATCGGACAGTAATACTGATCTCCCCCATCTTTTTGCTTTTCTGCTTTGTGAATATGTTCGTGCTCATGATGGTGTTCCGAATGCCTGTGTTGTGAATCCTCTTCTCCCGCTTTTACAAGGTGCATGCCACATACCGGACAGTCACCGGGTTTATCGTATGTCTTATCTCCCTCGCAATACATCGGACAGTAATAACGTGATCCTTCATTGTTATTATCCACATGAATATCCTGTTGGGCTTTTGAATCAAATTGTTTCTTATGATTTTTCATTGATACTTTGCTTTTAAATTAAATACCTGAAACAAAGTTAACCTGTAATACCTGCCAGGTTGTTACACAATTCGTGATTTGATTTACAGAATTCACAGGTTTACTGAACCTCATCCAGTGCTTTCCGCCTGTTTTCGCCCACCTGTTTGAAATGGCTCGGTGTAAGTCCGGTTACTTTTTTAAATTGGCTTGAAAGATATGCCACGCTACTGTAACCCAGTTTGAAAGCAATTTCACTCAATGAAAGTTCATCGTATACCAGCAATTCTTTCACTCTTTCGATCTTCTGATGAATGATATAATGTTCGATTGTCGTTCCTTCAACAGACGTAAACAAATTACTCAGATAGGTATAATCGCGATTCAGTTCCGATTCGATATACGAGGAATAATTAACTTTTATATCGTCTTTACTGTAATGGATCTGATCGATAATAAGATTTTTGATCTTCTGGATGATCCGGCTTTTTATGTCATCGATAATTTCAAATCCGTAATCGTTCAGCTTGTTTTCAATGTGTTGCAATTTATCCGGGGGAATCTCCTCCCGGGTGATCACCTCACCAAGGGAAACCTTTTCCGGAACAATCCCTGCTTCACGAAAAGTACTGTCGACTGCCATGATGCAACGATTACAAACCATGTTTTTGATGTGGACTTTCATCTGTTTTATATTTTGGCCTTCAGAATTCCTGATCGGGGATTCACATAATTGTTTTTATCTCTTATTCATAATATGAACCCTTGTTATAGCCATAATGTTCAGTGAATTTTATGTTATGCAAAATAAAAGGAAGGAAGGAATATTTTCTGATTTTACGGAATGATTTTATGGGCAGAAATATTTCAATTTAAAAAGCAAACAATTCATTAATGCTGATTATTTTGTTAAATCTCTCTTCATAAATCCTGAACAATTTGCCAAATGAAAGTTGATTCCCTTCATTTTTATGGAAACTCACCGACAAGATACAAAATCAATTTTGATTGAATATCCTTATGTTGTATTATTACTTTCTTCTATAACCGGACGCTATCGAATTAGTTCCAACAGAGTCAAAAAACCAGCGCCTATTCTTTACTTTTTGCATCTCTACCGTGATCTTTCAACTGGGCATCAAACCACACATGAATTGCATTTATCACCGTAGAATCTTTCGAAGCAAATGTGAGCTTTGCTCCATCAGATAGTTTTTTATAGTGAACATTAAACTTACTTTTTGATTCGGAAAGTATTTTTAATCCTGGCATATTCATTCCGTGAAGAGTCCTGGGATCTTTGAAATCCGCATTCGAAAACAAGGCTTCCTCTTTTTTAAGATGACCTTCGGATTAATGAAATTTGTAATGTGTCTTTAGAATCTTTTGCCTTAATCATTAAAATGCCGCCATTGCCTGTTTTTATAAAATAATGGGTGACCTTACTCATATCAAAAGGCATTACCATATGACTTCTGGTATGTATCATTTCCTGCCGCTGCATCATAGCCGAATCATTCATCTGATGATTTTCGTTATGATTTATATCCTGAGCAATTATACTACCTGAAATGAACCAACATGTGAGAACCACAATTGTAAAAACATATTTCATTTTACCAGAGATTAAAAGTATTTTCATATTAGTCTTCTAAAATTGTATTGAATAATAATTATCAGACAAATAACTTGAAAAAAAGTTGTGTTCCTATAATAATTTTTTATTAACAGATTCTCTTACATGTTTTACAGGTTACCATGAATTGGAAATTATTGTAATTTTCATTAAAATCAAATCACATAATAAAAACCGGAACAGATATCACAAAAAATCCTTTTATTTCCAGTGATACTCTTCCGGCAGATAATCTTATAATCACACTTAAATATCTGACAGGTTTTAAATATTACAATTCTTCCTTAACCTGCCCGCACGTCAGCATTTTAGCTCCCAAATAAGGATTCTGAATATCTTTTTTGTCACTTATCCAGTAAGCACCTTTGCTGTTTAAGGCCATCGGGCAATAATCGGCATACAGATTTCCCTGTTTCAATCCGAAGCTTTTAATCATGCAATAGGTGATCTCGGAAATATGACTGAAATAGGAACGTTTATTTTCTAATCCCTTGATGTTTTGCATTTCCTTAAGCTTTGCCTCATACAAGGTTTTATTGTTTTGCCATGTCTCAAGGCCTTTCCCCTCAAGCTTTTCGGGAACAATGGCTGCAACCGCACTATACATCTGTCCTGTTGCTTTATTTACCACTTCCTCATTATCATTGACCAACGCATCTTTAATCTGTAAATATGCATTGATCACATTTCCCATCTTTGCCCTGGTTGCATTATCAGGTTGATACGGATGATCCAAAATAATAATGTCTTTATGTGCAAAATTATCGGCCATACTAAAATGCTGCTTGTGCATATCCGACATTTTATTCTGTGCTTTACTTACTCCGCCTGTTATCAAAAGAAAGATAACGGTTAAAGTCCCTAATTGTAAAAATTGATTTTTCTTTTTCATAATTCAATTATTTTAATAATTTTTATGATTTATAATCTTCTGCGCATGCAGTCAGGTCCTTTAACTGACAGCCTGCACATTTACCGATGGCTTCTCCTTCACCATCTTCAAGGGCACATTTGTGAGAAAATTCAGCCTTTGGATCCAGTAGGAGTCGTATCCCCAATGCAAGCATTGAAAAAGTCACTATGACTGTTGATATAATAACTAACCGGATAATCATTTCTGTTACCTATTAAATTCTTTTAAAATTCTATTATGAACCGGAATAGGTAGATTGTTTTGCTGTTGACTGCTTCCTGTTCAATACGCTTTTATTCTCAGCAGAAACACTTATATTATTAAGAATATCTGTAATTCTGCCTTCGGAATGTTCAACATCAATACCAAGTAAATGAAAACGCTGTGCGGGAGTTTCACTAATTTTATTTGTACAAAGCATGTCACAATCTTTAATTGCTTCATACACTCTTTCGAAATTGTGTCCTTTAAACATACGTTTCGATTCCTTACCATGAAAAAAATCGGTCCTGCGTTTTTCAAGGAATTCTGTCCTGCTTCCATTTACAAGATATATATAAACGGTTTCCGCCTTTTCATAAGAGGCATTTACGTGTTCTCCGTCATTGGAGGTTATTGCAATTTTCATCATATCATTAATTATTAAAATTTTTATATCTATTTTGATTTTATCCCAATTAAAATTTCAGGGTTTCCCTGGTATCCAAGCATGTCAGCATTTTCTTTCCAAAATAGGAATTCTGAATCGTCTCACTTTCACTCAGCCAGTAAGCACCTTTCTCCTCAAATGCCATCGGACAATACTGGTAATAAGCCGTAACCTTATCCATCCCAATATCTTTTATTGCCTGATATAATGCAAGATTGAAAGCTACAAAACCTTTCTGCAGGACTTCAATATCCTTGTTGTTTTTTATTTTTTCGAGATTTGAGTTCATACTGTTTAACTGTTTCATCCATGTCGTCATATGTAATTCACCTTTCAGGAGTTCCATGTTTACATCTTTCAAAGCATTGTTTGCTTTTACAGCAGCTTCAGCAACTGCATCCGAATCGGATTTGACAAATGCATTTTTCAGGGGTAGGTAAGCTTCATAAACACCCGTTAACTGTTTTTTAAAATTGTCATTAACTGCATCTTTCATGCCCTCTTCCTGTCCCTTGTTCATATCATTCATAACCTGTGAGGTTTGTTTCTTCTTCTTCCCCATATCCATTCCGGGCATATTTCCCATTGCTCCACCTCCGGAACCTCCTTCCGGGTCCATCATGCTGGATTTTCCGGCAAGCTGGGCAGCCGCATCTATCTTGAAGACCCCGTTAACAGCAATCTCTTCACCTTCTTTCAAACCACTGCTAACCACATAGAAATTACCGGCTTCAGGGCCCAATACAATTTCACGATAAAGAAATGTCGGCTCCTCGCGGTTCGGTACTTTTACGTATACCACAGCACGTTTGCCAGTCCAAAGTACAGCCGTTTTAGGTATCAGCAGATCCTTTTTCCTTCCTGCAAAGGCAGATGTAACAATGCCATTAACAAACATCCCGGGCTTCAACTGCATACCCGGATTCTGAATTTCTACCCTTACCTGCGCAATCCTGGTTGACTGATCAATCGTAGGATCAACAAAGCTTACATTTCCGGTAAAGTTCTTACCCGGTAATGACTGAACGCTAAAGTTCACCTTATCTCCCAGTTTGACCCAGGGCAGGTCACTTTCATAAGCTTCAAACATTATCCACACTTTGTTAAGATTAATAACCTCGAATAATGAATTGCCCTCTTTCACATAATCACCGATAGCAACATTACGCTTTGTTACCGTTCCTGCAATGGGAGAAAGTATATCGAAATAATCCTTTATTTTACCGTTTTTTTCAATATTATCAATTTGATCATCGGTAAGGTCCCATAACTTTAGTTTATTACGTGTCGCTTTGTAAAATTCGGGATTGCTTTCTTTGTAATCCACAGCTTCCAGCAATTCTTTCTGTGCTGACATCAAAGCCGGTGAATATATGGATGCCAATTTTTCACCCTTCTTTACATTTTGTCCTGTGAAATTGACATAAAGCTTTTCGATCCTGCCGCCAAAACGTGCAGTCAGCTCGGCAATATTCCTTTCATCCGGCTTTACCTTTCCCAGTAAATAAACTTTTTTATCAGGATAAGCCTTTTTTACTATCAAGGTTTGTATATCTGCAATTTTAATAGCATCCTGAGTCATCTGTAACTCATCCGGAGACTTGTTCGTTTCATTTTCAGCATGGAATTCATCCAGCGGGATTAACTCCATACCACATATCGGACAATTTCCCGGGTGATCCAGTTTTATTTGTGGATGCATAGAGCAGGTCCACAATGTTTTCTTTTCAGGAGCATGCTCTTCTTTCGCCTGCTCAGTTATGATTTTATTTTTCGAACCGTGAAAAAACAACCAGCCGAAGAAGATCCCGGCTATCAAGGTAATCCCTATTACCTTATAGTCACGTTTGATGTTATTTAATTTTATTTTCATCTCATTATTATTTTTAGATTATTTCCCCATCAGATAGTTTATAAATGCCGTAGCCGCATTTTTATCGGCACGTGCTTTTTCCAGCTCGAGTTTATATTTCAGAAGCTGACGGTCCATGCGCAATATTTCCTCGAAATTTTTACCGTCTGTTTCGTATTCTGTCTGAAGAATACTAAGCGCTTTATCAGCTCTCTCAGACTGGCCCCTGAATAAAGGAATGCGCCGGTTAGCATCTTTGTAATCCTTATTGGCACTTTCATAAGTAGTTTCCAGCACATTGATTTTATCCAGTTTTTTATCTTCAGTCGATTCCTGCATCAGCGCGGCCTCTTTTACCATTGCCGTATATTTTTTTCGGTACAATGGAATGGAGATTCCAACCATTGGAAAAACAATAGCATCTTTACCCGACTCGGATGGATCGGTCATAGCACTGGAACTTTTACCCATAAACATGTAATCTGCCCCAATCATAAAAGTTGGCTTTCCTGCTTTTTTGGCGACAAACTGTTGTTTTTCATAAGAAGCTTCCATAAACTCCATCTGCATTACCTGATGGTTGCCGCTACGGATACTATCTTGCACAGCTTCGCTGCTAAGGTCGAAATCGGGACTGGCAAGTGTGTCCGGAATGTTTATTTGTCTCTGGTTATCGACATTCAGCAGATTGTTAAAACCTGTTTGCATAGCAAAATAGTTATCTTTCAGTAGCGCTAACTGGTTTTCAAGATCGGCAATTTCCATCTCAACCCGCAGAACATCAACCGTTGAAGACATCCCTGATTCTACTTTTATAAGAGCCAGTCTACGGAATGTATTCAGAATATCAATATTCTTCACCGTGATATCAAGCGCCTTTTGAGTAAAATACAAATTGTAATAAGTTGACTTAACATTGTAAAACAAGCGTGATTTTGTTTCCTCAAACGATTCATATTTCGATTTGGCCATTTCGGTTGCCACATCTTTTTTTGCTCCCAGTGTACCAAACCAGGGAAACATTTGTGAAGCCGATATTCTCGCCTGTTGAGGTCCTACACGGGTTTCTATAGGCTGAACAAAATAGCCGAAAGAAACCTGCGGATCGGGCAAAGTACCCACCTGGGGCACTTTTTCCAGGGCTGCCATGTATTCATTAAAGCTGCTTTTTAACCCGGGATTGTTATTGGCAGCTTCAACAAGATAGGCGTCCAGCATATCCTGAGCCCGAAGTGAAAATCCAGTCATCAGGATAACAATTATTAAGCAATATTTTAATTTCATTTGAATTACTTTTTTATTTTTTTTATTCAGAAAATCAGAGAATGAAATCCAATCTCTGCGGAGAACTCATTTTACATTTCATCTGTATTTTCTGATTTCAATGCTTTTTGTTCCATTTTTTTAACCTTACTTTCCTGCCACATACTGTACAGCACCGGAACAAGGAATAAAGAAATTATCTGGACAACCATTCCACCGAAAGTAGGAATTGCCATTGGCACCAGTATGTCCGCACCTTTACCTGTTGATGTCATAACCGGTAAAAGTGCAATAAATGCTGCGGCAATAGTCATGGTTGCCGGTCTTACTCTTTTGTTTCCTGCTTCCAGGCATGCTTTGCGTACTGACTGAATAGTCACCGGGTTTATCTTTTTCAAATATCTGCATCAGGTAGGTTCCCACAATTACGCCGTCATCGGTGGCAATACCGAACAGGGCAATAAATCCGACCCAGACGGCCACACTCAGGTTAATGGTGTGCATCTGGAACATCTCGTGAATGTTTATTCCGCCAACTGAAAAATTGAGGAACCATGGCTGACCGTAAAGCCAAATCATTAAAAATCCACCTGAAAATGCTACCAGGATTCCGGAAAAGACCATAACCGAGATAGTAACCGAATTGAACTGGAAGTACAAAATCAGGAATATGAGAATAAGCGAAATGGGAACGACCAGCATCAGGCGTTTGGTGGCCCTGATTTGGTTTTCGTAGTTTCCTGTGAATACGTAACTTACGCCGGCAGGTAACACAAATTCTCCTGATTTAATTTTTTCATTCAGGTATTTTTGTGCGTTTTCCACCACATCAACCTCGGCATATCTGTGGTTTTTTATCGAAAATAACATAACCTACCAGGAAAGTATTTTCGCTTTTTATCATTTGCGGGCCACGGGTATATTTAATTTTTACCAGTTCGCCGAGCGGAATCTGTGCCCCGGTTGGTGTTGGTATCAAGTATTTTTTTCAAATCGTCGGGATTGTCCCTGAATTCGCGGGCATAACGCATACGAACCGGGAACCGTTCGCGGCCTTCAACTGTAGTAGTTAGTTGCATACCTCCGATTGCACCGCTTAATACGTTTTGCAATTGTCTAATGCTCAATCCGTAACGTGCAATGGCTTCGCGGTCGATCTCCAATTCGAGGTAAGGTTTTCCTACCACACGGTCGGCAAAAACTGACATGGGTGCCACGCCATCCACATTTTTCAGGTAGCGTTCCAGTTCCAATCCAACTTTTTCAATGGTTTCCAAATCGGGCCCAAATACTTTTATTCCCATGGGTGCGCGCATTCCTGTTTGCAACATTACCAGCCGGGTTTGTATAGGCTGTAATTTGGTGCCGATGTCAGACCCGGGAATGTTGGCTGTTTGATAATTTCCTGCCAGATATCATCCGGGAGTGTGATATTGTCGCGCCACTGACGGAAATATTCCCCGTTTTTATCTTGAATTAAATCTTCCTTTTTAATTTTCCGGAATCCATCTTTTGGGATTGTACACACTTCCGTCTTTCAGAACAAAAGCATTGTCTTTGTTCACTTTAAAACGCATGCGGTGCCCTTCTTCATTCAGAATGTATTCCGATTTATAATTGATGATGTTTTCGTACATGGAAGTTGGTGCCGGGTCGAGTGCTGAATTTACACGTCCCCATTTTCCAACCACATTTTCCACTTCCGGTATGGAGTTTAATTTCTTATCTAAAAGCTCGATTACATCAAGGTTTTCCTGGATACCTGAGTGTGGCATGGTTGTGGGCATCAGAAGGAATGAACCTTCGTCGAGGGAAGGCATAAATTCTTTTCCCACTCCCGGGAAATTTTGCTTCAACCGATTTCCAGAATGATGTTTCTTTAACTTTGTCAGGAATGAAATCCGAACATCTTACCGAATCCAAGCCAAATCATTATCCCAAATAATACGACTACTATCGGGATAGCTGAGAAATTGCCATTTGTGGGCCAGGCACCATTTCAGAATTTCAGGGTAATAATGCACAATCGTCATAAAACCCCAAGGATTACTGCCATGAATGAGTGATTACAAACAGGAAGTTCGTAAAGGCTGTTCTGGGCGCCCAGCGGCATCCATTCACTGGCCAGGAAATATAACTACTGACAATGCAATGACGATGTTGATGTACATTGACATATTTTCTTTTTTCTTCGGGCCAGCGGTATTCCAGCAGGTTGTTTATACCGAAAGCAACCAGCGCCAGTGCTACCCAGGAATGAAAAATAATAACGAAAAGCACACCCGCTGCAATCAATATGCCGTTCCAAATCCTGGAAATACGTTTTTTGTCAAACCGGATGGAAAATACGACATGTGGCCAGTGCCGGAATGATTATAATGCCGATGACCAGTGATGACAAGTATGGCAAATGTTTTTGTGAATGCCAGCGGCCGGAACAATTTACCTTCGGCAGCCTGCATGGCAAAAACCGGCAAGAAACTTACAACTGTGGTTGCCAGGGCAGTGATTATCGCAGATGCAACTTCTACCGTAGCATCGTAAATTACATGTTAGCAGTTTTTTACCACGGGCCCCCTTGTTCTCAGGCATTTCGAGGTGCCGGATGATATTCTCCGTAAATACAATTCCCACATCCACCATCACACCGATGGCAATAGCAATACCGGAAAGCGCAACGATGTTGGCATCCACATCGAAACTGACGCATGACAATAAAAGTCATTAGTACACCGATGGGCAGTAAACTGGAAATCAGGAACGATGCCCTGAGATTCATCACCAGAATGATTACTACAATGATGCTGATAAGAATTTCATGCGACAACGCTTCTTCCAGTGTTCCCAGTGTTTCCTTGATTAAACCGGTGCGGTCGTAAAACGGAACGATGGTTACTTTTGAAACTGTGCCGTCTTTTAATGTTTTTGACTGGCAGTCCGGGAGAAATTTCTGCAATTTTTGCCTTTACATTGTTTATCGCTTCCATCGGGTTGGCGCCGTAGCGGGCAACCACAACCCCACCAACTGCTTCGGCGCCGCCTTTATCCAGACCGCCGCGGCGTGTAGCAGGACCGTAATTTACCTTGGCCACATCTTTGATCCGGACCGGAACATTGTTGTGGACAGCAACCACACTTTCTTCCAGATCTTTCAGATTTTTGATATAACCCAGTGCCCTCATCAGGTATTCCGCCCGGTTAAATTCAATGGTCCTGGCACCGATATCGAGGTTGCTGTTTTTAACCGCTGCCATAATCTGCGACACATTCACACCGTATGCTTTCATGGCATTGGGATCAATATCCACCTGGTATTCTTTCACAAATCCACCAATGGAGGCTACTTCAGAAACTCCTTTGGCAGAAGTCAGTGCATAACGCACATAAAAATCCTGAATGGTTCTAACTTCCTGCGGATCCCAGCCACCGGCCGGTTTTCCGTTTTTGTCTCGGCCTTCCAGCGTGTACCAGTAAATTTGCCCCAGAGCTGTTGCATCCGGTCCCAGTGCCGGTGTTACACCTGTCAGGTAAAGTACCGGCAGGCAGTGAATTCAACTTTTCAAGGATTCGGGTACGGCTCCAGTAAAACTCAACATTGTCATCGAAAATGATGTAAATACTGGATAATCCGAATATGGAATTACTTCGAATGGTTTTTACGCCCGGAATCCCCAGCAACGCTGTGGTAAGCGGATATGAAATCTGATCCTCGATATCCTGTGGCGAACGGCCCGGCCATTCGGTATAAACGATTTGCTGGTTTTCACCAATATCAGGAATGGCATCCACTGGTACCGGATCACGGGGTAAAAATCCCAGGTTCCAGTTAAAGGGAGCTGAAATAATTCCCCATCTGATCAAAACGATCAGCACCAGAAAGGTAACCAGTTTATTCTCCAAGAAAAACCGAATTATTTTGTTTAACATTCTCTTTCATTTATTAAATACTTAATGCATTTTCACAAACAGAGATATGCATGATGCATACAACTGTCGCGGCAGATACATTGAAATACAATGATCCTGTCAGATCAGGACTGCCTGATAAAATGAAAGAGAATTATAAAAGGAAATTTTGCAGTAGTGCCAGATTATGCGTTATCGTGGGCGGAGAACTGTCAAAATAAAAATGCTCCGGTAAACTGGCACTAAACAAAGGTTGTATTAAATGATCAATCTGAATTACCTGGAGAATATGATTAAAATGCGGCGTTTCCACCTGTTGAAAGGCGCTTCCAAGAACATCGGTATGAAGCTGAAAGGTTACTGTTTCATCTTTGCAACATCCGCAGTTCGTTTCACAGCAGGATTTAGCTTTCCCGAATATAGAAAAATCAAACAGTTCCCCATCGGAATAATGTTTATGGAATGTTATCCCGGTAGTTGAAACCAGGAAAACCAGGGAAACCGCTATATTTCTTACTTTTTTAAACATTAATCTATAAATAGCAATTAGCTAAGGTAATTTCTTTTTAAGAATATATATATGTATTTATGTTTTTTAACAAATATTTAAGGAAATTGTTTGTTGTTAACATATTTAATTCCAAAGAATATATCTGATAAATTTATTTTCCATATGATTCAAAACGTTTGTTATACGGTTGAATTTTAAAAAAGATTATTAATTAACAGATGTTTTAGAAAAAGTAAAAAGATAATACGTGTAAAATCTCAAGATGCTGTCTAAAAAGTAATAATTTATTATGATGTTGTCATGCTGAACGTAGTGAAGCATCTCATTTATAGTGTATTTTAGATTCTTCACTTCGTTCAGAATGACAAAAAAGTGACTTTTTAGACAGCCTCTTGAAGGGTTATATAAGATCGCTTATATCAATCGTGAAAATCACTGGCATTTACCGGTTCCATATGAATGGTTGCTTCAATATCCATTTCTTTTAAAATACTACTCTCGAGCCGGGTGGCAATTTCATGTGCCTGAAGCAGTGTAGTTGAGTGCTCCAGTTTGATATGAAGGGTTAATTCTTTATGACGCCCATAGGAATGAAGATGTACATGATGAATTTTCAGATCTTTATTATGCAGGTTACTGGCAAGCGCATTGAGTTTTTTCAGAAACGCCTCGTCAGGAGCTTCACCTAACATAGCGTGAATGGTATCACGCATAATCTCGAATGAGGCATATCCGATGAGTAATGCCACTATCATTCCTAATACAGCATCGATCCACCACCATTGTCTCCCAAAAAATATCCCGATTAAAATAACAACTGATGAGATAGCATCACTGCGATGGTGCCATGCATCCGCTTTTAACATACGGGAACCGGTTTTTCGTCCGGCCCAAAAGGCATATTGAGCCATCAATTCTTTAACAACAATTGACACAATGGTGGCCACTATGGCAATTGTACCGTAATTTGTCGCTTCATGAGCTTTGAATTTTACAATCCCTTCCTTTAAAAAGTCAAAAGCGATAACAGCAAGCAACATTCCAATGATGGAAGAAGTAATCAATTCAGCGCGCCCATGACCAAAGGGATGCTCCTTATCAGGTGGTTGCCGTGAAAACCAGGCACCGATGATTATAATAACAGAACTGAAAGAATCGGTAAGGGTATGCCAGGCATCGGCCACCAAGGCAATAGAACCTGTAATGATTCCTGCCCAGATTTTTAAGGCAAATAAAACGGTGTTCAGTACAACAGAGCCATAACCCTCTATGTTAGTCAGTTTTTTAGTTTGATCAGTACTCATTTTTAACTTTTGATTCATTAGTGTTTTCTAACTAAAAAATATTCATCCATAAGTTAAGGAATTAAATTAAATATATTGTTTCATGTTAACATAATACAAGAGGCAAAGCGACCAGTATAAAAACCCTCGCGCCTTGCAGAAAAGAAATTATCAATCTGATCATAGGTACAAATCCCCGCCAGTTCAATACGATCGTTTTGAACACCACAATTCAACAGGATCTGACGGTTGCATTCCCATAAATCTGAGGTTTGCCCTGCCATCTGCTGTAAAATGTGAGAAAATCAAACGATCCATATTAAAAGCGGATCTGAATTGTTTAACCACTTCAGGGCCGACCTGATAATTTTTACCGGATATGGAAGGCCCGATAGCTACAACAAGATTGGACGGATGAACATTAAATGATTCTATCATTCTGCTAATTGTATTTTTCACAATTTCTCCGACTGTCCCCCTCCAGCCTGCATGAATAGCTGCAATGACTCTTTTAACCGGATCGTAAATCAAAATGGGGACACAATCAGCAGTAAGTACCCCGATGCAAGTGCCTCTTTTATTTGTGATGATAGCGTCTGTTGATAGCAAAGATTGCTCAGTTGTATGGAAGTCAACAATTTCTACTTCAGCTGTATGACATTGATCGGGGAAAAACACTTTTTCAGGTGGCTTGTCAAATAATCGAATAACCTGTTCACGGTTTTTATTAACTTTTTGAATGTTTTCTCCTGTATTGAAACTGAGATTAAGCCCGGAATTTTCATACTCCTGGTTTCGTTCTGTTACCAGGTGTTCCAATCCGCTTTGTTCAGTTAGAATATCAAAAACACGAAAGTGCAGTCCGTTTTTATAAATACGTTGCATCGTTTACTTTTCAAAATATAATCAGGAATATTATTATAAAATTAGAAAATTATAATGGGTATTAAAATCCTTTTTCCAGGTCGCTTAAAATCCTAAGAGCCTCTTCCCGGTTCTTTCCGCACACAAGAGTTTCAGCCATAAATTTTCCGCAAACTTCAGGTCGTGAAGGAGAATTAAATATTCCACAACGCAGATCTTCGGTCAGGTGTATACATGCTACACCAGCCGGTTTGCCGTGCGGCATTCCCGGAATAGAAGATGATATTGACGGGGCAATACAACATGCACCACAATCCTTTCTGCAATCCATAACTGAAAATTAAAACTGCGAAGGAAACAATTTTATGGGAATTATTAAAGAAGTTTCTCATTTAGAAATTTCTTTTTACATTTATTCAACCAAAATTTTTAACCATGAAAAAATATGCCTGGATGGCGCTTATCTTCTGGATAGGTACCTTAAACATTTCAGCCCAGACAGATTTGGGCGGGCTGAAAGACAATCTTAATGCACTGCAGAAAAACGATGAAGATCTGAACCATCAGTTCGACCAACTGGCAAAAGCCATCGATGATGTATTGTGGTTTCAGCGGGTTGGTGATATTGCATATATTGATAAAGCCTATATTTATGGTCCGCAGAAATGGAAAGAAAAAAACCCTACCGGAATTGGCGCCGGGAATCCGGTTAAATTCTGGACATATGTTTTTATTCCGAAAAATACTGATATTTCAAAAAAATATCCTTTAATGGTTTTGCCCCACGGAGGTGTACATGCCGATTTCACCACTTATTACACGCATATTGTTCGTGAGCTGGTTTCTCAAGGTTACATTGTAGTGGCTGCAGAATACCGTGGCAGTACCGGATACGGACGTGATTATTATGAAAGAATTGATTATGGCGGACTGGAAACAGAGGATGTCCTTGCCAGTAAAAACTATGTGCTTGAAAATTATGATTTCATAGACGAAAACCGTGTCGGAATCATGGGCTGGAGCCATGGCGGGATGATCACCTTATTTAACATTTTTAATCATCCAAAGGACTACCAGTGTGCCTTTGCTGGGGTTCCGGTAAGTGATCTGATTGCGCGTATGGGTTATATGACCGACGATTACCGTGATCTTTATTCGGCAGATTATCACATTGGCCAGACTGCCAATGAAAATATAGCAGAATATAGAAAGCGTTCACCCGTGTGGAATACCGAAAAATTTCAGAATACGCCGCTGCTGATACACACTAATACAAATGACGACGATGTAAATGTGCTGGAAGTAGAACACCTGATCCAGGCACTGAAAGCTGATGGGAAAAAGTTTGAATACCAGATTTACAAGGACATGCCAGGAGGTCATTCTTTCGACCGGTTAGACACAAAACAAGCAAGGGAAATAAGGGTCAAAATATACAAATTCATGGCCCGCTACCTCAGTCCGTCCGATCCGATTGAAAATTTGAAGGACCTGAACATCGCAGGATACAGGTTTTAATAGTCTATAAATAGATGATTTATTACAACTGAACTTCCTCAATGAATAAGCTGGAGTATTCGTTGTTCCCTGGTAAATTCGCCCCCTGATAATATGATCGCTGTTTCGATTAATGCCAGATGGGAATACGCCTGTGGAAAATTACCCAGCAGACGCTTGGTTTTAAAATCAATGTCTTCGCTGAATAGACCAAGGTGATTACTATAACTCAGTACCCGGTCGAAAAGTTGTTTTGCCTCATTCTGTTCGCCGATTTTATGTAAAGCTTCAATTAACCAGAAAGTGCAGATGGTAAAAGAAGAAGAAGGTGTTCCAAAATCGTCTTTGTTACGGTACCTGTACATCAATCCGTCTTTTGAAAGATACTTTTGGGTGGCATAGACAGTATTAACATATTTAGGGTCTTTGGCTTCAATAAATCCAAATGGTTCCATTAAAAGATTGGAAGCATCAAGATCTTCTGTTCCATAACTTTGGGTAAAAGCGCCTATTTTTTCATTCCATGCATTTTTCAGAATATCTTTTTCAATGGCATCTCTAATTTTTGACCATAATTTTACATATTCGTTGCCATTATTCAGGAACTGGGCGATCTTTACAGCCCTGTCTATAGCTACCCAGCTAAGTACTTTGGAAAAGGTAAAATGTTTTTGATCGGTCCGCAGTTCCCAGATTCCACGGTCGGGTTTTTTCCAGTTCCTCTCAACAATTTTCACAATACTACGAATAATAGTCCATAGGGCTTCACTATTATCCAGGGCTAAATCAAAAACCTGAAACTGCTGATAAATAACGTCCATCATAATCCCGTAAATATCATTCTGTTTTTGCCGATAGGCGTCGTTACCAATACGTACGGGTTTCGATCCTTCATATCCATTAAGATGTTCCAGAATTTTTTCAGAGAGTTTTTTCTCACCGTTAATGCCATACATTATCTGAATCTTCTCATCTTTATCAGGAATTATATCAATAAGAAAATCCATGTATTTTCGGGCAACATTGGAATGACCCAGACGTGTCATTACTTTAATCACCATAGATGCATCGCGTATCCAGCAATACCGGTAATCCCAATTCCTGATCTCTCCAATGGCTTCGGGTAGTGAAGTAGTAACTGCAGCAAGAACAGCGCCTGATTTATCATAACTCAGAAGTTTCAGTGCCAGAGCACTCCGCTTGATTTCCTGATTATATTGTGCAAATTTATAGGTTCTTTCCGACCAGTTTAACCAATAAACCTTGGTACGTTGAAGTTTCAAATAAGAATGTTCGACATCCTGACGTAATATTTTCTGATTGTAACTTATCAGAAAAAAAGCATCTTCAGTGAGTATTATCTCCTCCCCTTTCACCACACTGTCCTTATTCAGATTGGTATAAAGATAAATTGAATCGTAAGTCCCTTTTTTGGTATAACTTTTAACATATTTACTGTGTACTATGGTATAAGTAGGATACTCCGCATATTCAAGCCGTGGATCATATTTTACCCTGAAGGAAGGTTTTCCTGATTTATATCTGATATAACGAATAATATCCGGAGGAGAATAAGGTGCCCTTTTATTATCATTATAATAACGAGGCATAAAATCGATTACCTCAAAATAATCATTCTCTTTTTTAAATTTTGTGACCAAAATATTGGTATCTCTTATATAAGCCTGGGAAATTTCATAATCATCATCCATTATAAATTCAAAGCTGCCGCCTTTCTCTTCATCAAGAATACTTGCAAAAACAGATGATGAATCAAAAGCAGGAAGACAACACCAGTCAAGTGATCCCTTTTCTGAAATTAATGCTGCAGACCTGCAATTCCCTATTATGCCGTAATTTAAATTATTCATAAATGCCTTATATTTTCTACTTTACCAACTGCGTAAAATAAGGATAAAAATGAAACTAATACAACCCCCTTTACCAGAAAAATGTTCAAATCCTCATTTTAGATAGTAAGAGCATGAAAACTTTTGATTAACAATAGCATAAATTGTTGAAATACAACTTACCCAGTGGGGTAATAAGTATCAGAAACCGGATAAAAAATACAGTTTGGCTGGAAACAGATAAAATCTGAAAAAGATGCAAAATTCTATAAATACCAAAGAAAATCCAGATCAGAAGATTCGTATGGTATCCGTGTATAGCTATAAATTTACTTAATTTATTTTTTTATTGTATTTTCTTTTAATTCTTTCGTCAATCTTCCAACTTCACGCTGGAGTTCTTCTTCTCTTCGTGCCGATTGTTCCTGCGTTGCTCTGAGTTCTTCCATATTCTGCCTCATTTCCTCTTCCTGCGATGACATTTCTTCGGCTTGTTGCTGTGATTGTTCAAGCAACATAGCTGTTTGAATGTTGGCTTTTACAGAAGAGATAGTAGCAGCAATATTTTCTGCTATCCGCTCGATAAATTCTATCTCAAAATCGCGGTATTTATTAAAAGAAGCTATTTCGATGATCCCATAAATCTGATTATTATATGCTAAGGGGACCAGCAACAAACAGGACGGATTATCATCACCCAGTCCCGATGTAATTTTGATATAATCACCTGGAATATCCGTTAAGAAAATCTTTTCCTGTTCCTGGTAACATCTGCCAACCAAACCTTCACCTACCTCCACTCTCTTTTCCAGGAATTTTTTCCTGTCATAAGCATAGCTGGCAGTCATTTCCAGGAATACGTGATCCCTGTCGTTGTCATTTACAATGAATATTCCACCTTGGTTTGAATTGGTATATCTCACTAAATTACTAATGATATCATAACTCAACTCTTCCATGTTGTCATTGTTCTTACGCAGAATGTCACTGAATTTTGCAATTCCCTGAGCTGCCCAGTTACGGTTATTGTCCTCTTCTTTACGTTTCTCATCTTCTTCGGTAGCCTTTTTCAATTCATCACGCATTTCGAGCAATGAATGACCCAATACGTCATCATCACTAAGGGGTTTAAATTCACTATTGAAGTTTCCTTTCCCGATTTCCAGTGAGAAATTGAAAATAGCCTTTAATCCTTTTACAAGTGAATTTAGGGCCTGGGCCATCTGGCCAATTTCATCACGTCCTTCTTTCAATTCTTCTTTTGGTAAAATTCCTTTCCCCATTAGCTGGAGAATATTTTTCGTGTGATTGATCGGGCGGGCTAATGATCTTATGGTAAAGATACCTATTAATATAGCCGCAAAAACCATGGCTATTCCCATCAGGAAAATAAATGTGCGGAATCGGTCGAACGAATTTACCATTTCAATTCTTCCATTTTCTACAAGTGTCTCCTGTTGCTGTTGCAATACAGATATTTTATTTAGCACATGCTGTGTCAGTAACATTACGTCTCCCCCTTCTTCTGTCATAGGCGTCACCTCGAAAACGATAAAAGGATCATCGTAACTTTCGAAGGTGCTTAATTGCGACATAATATATTCATGTTTCGGAAACAGGCTGTCGGCAATGGTTGTGTTTATATCATCCAGTAATGTTTTTTGTTCGGGGGGCCAGCTATCACTAAAATATTTAAGGGTATCGTACAACTTGGGATATACCTTGGTATGTAATTCTTTTAACCGGATTTTATCAGGTGTGTCAGAAATTTTATCAATAAAAACCCATGATTTGATCAGCATTCTTGAATCACTGATTCTGGAATAAAGATCATTTATGAATGATAGTGATGGAGTATAGACATTAGTTATGGTCTGGTTTATTTCACGGCTGTTACGTAATTCATTGCTTGTAAGCAAAGCATTCAGAACAACAGCAGCAGTGATAATACCAAAACCCAAACCAATTTTAGCTGCAATTTTTAATCTCATGACTTCTATCTTGTTTTATTTCTTTTGATCTTTTTCGAATATAATAAATTTAAAACAGAATCTATTTTTATTTTGATACACAACGAATTTAAACTAGCAATTTAGTAAAATATTTAAATCGAGATCATAATTTTATTTTCTTTTTGTTATACTATATAGTTTATCAAGTGCTTCTTTCAATACTGCTCTGGGACAACCTAAATTAATACGCTGGAAACCTTCCCCTTCTTCTCCAAAGAGTGTTCCATCGCTAAATCCTACCCCTGCTTCGTGAATCATGAACTTTTTAAGCTCATCTTTATTCATTCCCAGTGCTCTGCAATCGAGCCAAGCCATATAAGTAGCCTCCGGAATTACAGGTTTAATCTGTGGAATATGTTTTTCGAGGTACTGAATCAGGAATTCAACATTGCCTTTTAGGTAATCCATAAGCTCATCAAGCCACCTGGCGCCATTTGTATATGCAGCTTCCAGAGCAACCTGACCAAAAATATTGCCGCTGCCAACATGTACGTTTTCAAGCACCGTATTGAATTTTGAAAGCAACTTTTTATTCGATCCGATAACTACTGATGTTGATAATCCGGCAAGGTTAAATGTCTTGCTGGGCGCCATAAAAGTTATTACATTATTGGAAATATTTTCGGAAAGGGATGCTGTCGGAGTATGAACATTTCCTTCAAAAACCAGGTCGGAATGAATCTCATCAGACAATATTAAAATATTTTTTTCCATACAAATGCCGGCAAGTTTTTGAAGTTCCTCTTTTGTCCATGCATTTCCTGTGGGATTGTGAGGATTACACAGAATAAGCATCTTGGCTCCCGAATCAATTTTCATCTGCAAATCATCATAATCCATATAATACCGGCCATTTTTGATAACCAGCGGATTATTCACCAATGTACGGTTGTGATTTTTTATTGCCGAAAAGAAAGGAAAGTAAACGGGTTGCTGAACAATGATCTTATCACCAGGATTAGTAAATGCCAATACTGCCATATTCAGTGCCGGAACTACTCCAGGAGAGAAGCTTATCCAGTCTTTTTGTATAGCCCAATTGTGACGTTGTTTCATCCATTGAATAATGGCTTCATAATAGGAATCGGGCCGAAAAGTATAACCCATTATTTCGTGTTCCAGTCTTTTTCTGAGCGCATCAATAACAAAAGACGGCGTTTTAAAATCCATATCAGCCACCCACATTGGGATAACGTTTTCATTCCCGAAATATGCACCACGCAAATCGTATTTCACACTTGCTGTGTTGCGCCGGTCAATAATTTCATCAAAATTGTAATTCATTTTCTTCGGATATCCGTTTATAAGTAAGTAAATGAGTTTGTAAAAATAGAGATTTATATTTCATTTACTTTTAAATGGACACGAATGCATGTTATCCGCCATCGTTTATAAATTACCTAAAATACGGCGAATCGAAAAGTAAGTTTGCAAATAGGGTTAATATTTTATATTTACCTTTGAAAAACAATAATAAATGACAGCATGAGCCTGGTAAGACCAAAAAAAGGATTGGGCCAGCATTTTTTAAAGGACCTGAATATCGCACGGAAAATTGTCGGTAGTATTGAAACTGACCCTGTTTCTGCAGTACTTGAAATTGGTCCCGGCACCGGAGTGCTCACTCAATTTCTTCTCAGCAATAAAAATTTTGAAACTTACTGCATCGAAATAGATCGTGAATCGATTGCATATTTAAAGTCGAAATTTCCGGAACTGGGAAACAGGCTTATGGAAGGTGATTTTTTAAAAACTGACCTTACGGGAATTTTTTCAAAACAACTCATTATTATGGGCAACTTCCCCTATAACATTTCCAGTCAGATATTTTTCAGAGTCCTTGACTACAAAGATCTTGTGAGTGAAGTGGTGTGCATGGTACAGAAAGAAGTTGCCGATCGCATTTGTGCAGTCCCGGGCAATAAAACATATGGTATACTTAGTGTTTTATTGCAGGCATATTATCATACAACCAATTTGTTTACCGTAAATCCTTCCGTGTTTATTCCCCCTCCAAAAGTGAAATCAGCAGTGATGCGCCTCACCAGAAATAACCGGAAAGATCTGGATTGTGATCCGCAATTATTCCGGCAAGTAGTTAAAACCGGGTTTAACCAACGACGAAAAGTACTCAGGAATTCTCTGAAAAATCTGCTTGTCAGGTGTTGACCCGAATGAAACTATATTACAGATGCGCCCTGAACAATTATCCGTAGATCAGTTTATAGGGCTCACCCGGATGATCGGGCAGGCAAAAACCAAACATAGAAGAATAATACTCATTAAAAAGATGTTGAAATTGCTTCTACAGGATTAAGTCGTGAAGCAAAAAAAGCAGGTGCAAAACCGGAAACAATACCTACGACGGAAGATATGATAAGCCCAAGTACAATGTTACCCGAAGAAAGATAAATATTAAAATCAGTAGAATTTCTTACTATTAATGTTCCGGCATATATCAATACTAATCCCAGAATACCACCCATTAGTGATAATATTACCGATTCGTATATTACTTCCAGTAAAATGTAATATCTTTTCGCTCCAATAGCTTTCTGAATACCGATTATATTTGTCCTTTCCTTAACGGAAACAAACATAATATTGGCAATACCAAAAGCGCCCACCAGTACTGAAAAAATACCAATAAAACCACCCGCAATATTAATCACTTTGAATATCCGGTTTACTCCCTGTGATATCATACTCGACTGGTTCAGCGCAAAGTTATCTTCGGCTGTTGGTTTTAAGCTTCGGATGGATCGCATTACCTGCCTGACTTCTTCTTTAAATTCCGGCACCGGTACTTTTTCTGCTGCTCTTACCCATATCATCGGATTACTTTGGTCTTTTCTTAAATCGACAATTTCCCCTAAAAACCGAACAGGAACAACAACCATCTTATCAGAACTTCCCCCTCCCCCAAATGACTTTCCTTCTTTTTCAAATACTCCTATAATACTGGCAGTTCTACCTGAAATTTTCAAAGTTTTCCCTATAGGGTCTTCTCCTTTAAATAACCGGCTGGCTATATCTGAACCTATTACGGCAAGATTTCTGCCTTTATCCATTTCAAAGGGGGATAAAAATCTTCCCCGGGATATTTTTACGTTTTGCAAATTTTCAAAGTTATCGTTCACACCAACAACGCTAACATTATCCATTGAATTTTTACGGTAATTTATCGTCTTTGATGTAGAGGCTACAAAGCTGAAATCCTGAGCTTTAGTAAGCCTTTTTTTTAGCTCATTGTATTCACGTAATGATGGTAACGGCCGGTTCCAGTATTTCCACCATGCATATTCCTGACCCGGCTCGGGAGCCCAGGGCCATTTTTGTATATATATAACATTATTCCCCAAAGATGCCAGGCTTTCACGTACATTATTCTCCAGCGAATCAAGAATGGTAAAAACCGATATAATGGCAAAGATGCCAATTGTGATTCCCAGTAACGATAAAAAGGTCCTGAGTTTGTTAACTATTATGGTTTTAAACGCAAATTGAAAACTTTCTCTTAATATATAGATGAGTTGCATGTATAATTTTAAATTTTCAATTAATTTTGAGAAATCAAACAAATATACAAAACAACGGAAGATTATCGATCCTTTCTTTGATTTTTAATCCCGGTTGATAGATTTTATAAAAACTTGAGTATATGATGAATAATTATTTATATATTAATCGATATATTTAAAAAAATCACTAAATGAGTAACGTTAAAAAAATCAAATCTGCCTTAATTTCAGTCTATCACAAAACAAACCTTGAAGAAATAATTAGCAATTTATCAAAACAAAATGTAGAAATCTATTCTACCGGAGGCACTAAAGATTTCATTGAAGGTCTTGGCGTAAAGGTTACCTCTGTAGAAGAAGTAACCTCTTATCCTTCTATTTTAGGAGGAAGAGTAAAAACCCTGCATCCGAAGATTTTCGGAGGGGTACTGGCACGACGCGATGATCAGGAAGATTTGAAACAAATGAATGGATATAACATACCTGAAATCGACCTGGTGATTGTTGATTTATACCCGTTTGAAGATACAGTTGCTTCCGGAGCTGAAGAAAAGGACGTCATTGAAAAGATCGACATCGGGGGCATTTCTCTCATTCGTGCTGCCGCTAAAAATTTCAAAGATGTTGTCATTGTACCTTCACAGGAACAATACGGATTTTTACTGGATATTTTAAAAGAAGGAAATACTACAACAATTGAACAGAGAAAACAATTGGCTACCGAAGCATTTAATTTATCATCGCATTACGATACAGCCATATTTAATTATTTTAATAAGGATAAGACCATTAAAGCTTTCAAACAAAGTGTCACAAAATCTATTGAGCTGAGATACGGCGAAAATCCACATCAGAAAAGCACATTTTATGGTGATTTTAATAACCTGTTTGAAAAACTTCATGGTAAAGAAATATCCTACAACAATTTGCTTGATATTGAAGCTGCGGTATACCTGATCGATGAATTTAAAGAAACTACATTTGCCGTTTTAAAACACAACAATGCATGTGGAATTGCCAGTCGTGAAAACCTTACAGATGCATGGAAAGATGCGCTTGCCGGTGATCCGGTTTCAGCCTATGGCGGAATACTGATCACTAACCGTGAATTAGATAAAACAACTGCTGCTGAAATAGATCAGTTGTTTTATGAAGTGATCATTGCACCGGCATATGCTCAGGAAGCACTGGACATATTAATGAAGAAAAAAACCAGAATAATTCTGATACGAAAACCGGTAGAATTGCCAAAGATACAGTACCGTACCCTGTTAAACGGAGTTGTGGAACAGGACCGGGATACCAGTATGGAGACGAAAAAAGAGATGCAACCTGTTACAAACAGGAAACCTACAGAACAGGAATATGAAGATCTGGAATTTGCCAATAAAGTGGTGAAACATTCCAAATCGAACACCATTGTACTTACAAAGAATAAACAATTGATGGCCAGCGGAGTTGGGCAAACATCAAGGGTAGATGCACTGAAACAGGCTATTGAAAAAGCAAGAAATTTTGGTTTCGAACTGGAAGGTGGCGTTATGGCCTCCGATGCATTTTTCCCTTTCCCGGATTGTGTGGAAATATCCAACAATGTGGGTGTTAACATTGTAATTCAACCGGGTGGATCAATTAGAGATAAAGCTTCCATCGAATATTGTGATGAGCATAACATGGCGATGGTGTTTACCGGAGTAAGACATTTTAAACACTAATATTGAACAATTATTTTTTTAATAAAATTCCTGTTAATTATTAGAACATTAGCACTATGTTTTCGTTAAACCATCCAGTATATAAACAAAACTATTTTAATTAAGCATATATGGGATTATTTTCGTTTTTGACGCAGGAGTTAGCCATTGACCTCGGGACTGCAAACACTATTATCATTCATAACGACAAAGTAGTGGTGGATGAACCTTCCATCGTCGCTATAGATCACAATACCGGAAAATTAATAGCCATCGGCGAACAGGCACGGCAAATGCATGGAAAAACACATGAAAACATTAGAACAATCCGACCTTTACGTGATGGTGTAATTGCGGATTTTAATGCTGCCGAGTTAATGCTTAGGGGAATGATAAAAATGACTAATCCCAAGCAAAGTTTTTTTACACCATCCTTAAAAATGGTAGTATGCATTCCCTCCGGGAGTACCGAAGTAGAAATAAGGGCTGTGCGCGACTCATCCGAACATGCCGGAGGGCGTGATATTTATATGATATATGAGCCAATGGCCGCGGCTATTGGTATAGGACTTGATGTTGAAGCCCCCGATGGATGCATGGTAGTAGATATTGGTGGGGGTACAACCGAAATAGCTGTCATTGCCCTTGGCGGGATCGTTTGTAACCAATCAATCCGGATTGCCGGTGACGGTTTTACAGCCGACATACAGGCCTACATGAGGCACCAGCACAACATTAAAGTAGGTGAACGTACAGCAGAAGAGATAAAAATAAATGTCGGCTCGGCATTACCCGATCTGGATAATCCGCCACCTGATTACAATGTGCGAGGCCCAAATTTGATGACTGCCATGCCTATCGAAGTTCCCGTTTCTTACCAGGAAATTGCACATTGCCTGGACAAATCTCTTTCGAAAGTCGAATCGGCTATACTTGCCGTATTGGAACAAACTCCGCCCGAACTTTATGCTGATATTGTAAGCAGGGGAATTTACCTTGCCGGTGGTGGAGCTCTGTTAAGAGGACTTGATAAACGATTGACAGACAAAATCAATATTCCGTTCCTGATTGCAGAAGACCCGCTTCACGCTGTGGCACGAGGCACAGGTATAGCATTGAAAAACAGCGACAAATTTTCATTCCTGATGCGATAATAGAGAAAAGGTAAGGTGATTTGAATGAGGAATTTAATTCAATTTATATTAAAATATTATTTCTTTATCCTCTTCGTTCTTCTGGAAGTTTTGGCCGTTTCTCTCGTGGTGCAACATAATAAGTATCACAAAGCATACTTTATGAATTTTAAACACGCCTTTGAAGGTAATCTTTCGGAAAGATTCCTTGACCTGAAAGACTACCTGAGCCTGAGAAAAGAAAACAAACAGCTGATAGTAGAAAACAACAAACTTTATAACAGGTTAGCCAGATATAAAACTTTGAGATCGGAAAACCAAAATAATTCCGAAGATTCGTTGTATATGCAACAATATACGTATATCCCGGCCAAGGTAATTAATAATTCAACCAATAAACAATACAACTATATAACATTGAATAAAGGGAGCCGGCAGGGAATTAAAGAAGAAATGGCTGTTGTATCTGCCGATGGAGTTGTCGGAGTAGTTAAAAAAGTATCGGACAATTTTTCGTCTGTTATCTCCGTTCTTAACAGGCAATTTTACATTAATGCCAAGATAAAAAAGAATGGTTATTTCGGGCCTTTATCCTGGAATGGGAAAAATTACAAGCAGGTAATATTGAGCCAAATCCCGCATCATGTAAAAGTTGAAATAGGTGATACTATTGTTACCAGTGGCTATTCAGCTATTTATCCTGAGGGAATAATGATAGGAGTAGTATCGAATTTCGAAATGAAAGGAGGAAACTTTTATGAAATTACCGTTGATTTATCAACCGATTTTAAAAATCTTTCACAGGTGCAGGTAATTAATAATTTTAAAAAGGAAGAACAAACAACATTAGAAAATTCCGCTAAGAATGATTAAAGTATTACCACGGAACATATTTCGTTTTGTCCTACTGGTATTGGTTCAGGTATTTATTTTCAATAACATCCAGTTTAGCGGATATATCAATCCTTATGTTTATGTACTTTTTATCCTTTTATTGCCATTTGAAACCCCGGGCTGGTTATTATTAACCCTTGCATTTTTACTTGGTTTTTCTATCGATATCCTTTCAGGTACATTGGGAATGCACACGGCAGCAACCGTTTTTATGGCATTTCTGCGGCCATTTGTTTTACAGGTATTTTCTCCGCGCGACGGGTATGAAGCCGGTACCTACCCAAGGGTACATTATTATGGATTTAACTGGTTTCTCAAGTATGCAGCCATTTTAATCCTGGCTCATCACCTGGTGTTATTTTATATGGAAATCTTCCGGTTTTCCGATTTCTTTTCTACATTTTTAAGGGTTATTTTAAGCACTGTCTTTTCGCTAACTCTCGTAATGCTTAGTCAATATATTATTTACAGGGAATAGATTTAGATATCATGGATCAGTATGCAGTGAGGAAAAATATTATAGGAGGGGTGATCATACTTGTGGCATTGGTATTTATTATCAGGTTACTGTATTTGCAGGTTTTGAATCCATCATACAAACTATCGGCTGAAAACAATTCAAAAAGGATTGAAACACAATACCCTGCAAGAGGTTTAATTTATGACCGCAATGGAGAAATGCTGGTATATAATCAGGCTGCTTATGACCTGATGATTGCTCCATACGAAATGAAACCATTCGACACCCTGGAATTATGTAAGATATTGAGAATTACTAAAGACTTCCTGAAAAAAGGAATCACAAAAGCATATGATCCGAAATACCGGAGAGATCCTTTCCTGAAACAAATCTATCCGGAAACATTTGCTGTTCTGCAGGAAAAATTATTTAAGTTTCCGGGATTCTATTTCCGATCGAGAACTTTGCGTAAATACAATAAAACCATTGCCGCACACTTACTTGGTTATGTAGGTGAAGTAGATGATAAGATAATCGCTAAAAATCCTTATTATGAAATGGGAGATTATATTGGTATCAGCGGGCTGGAAAAATCATATGAGAAAACTTTAAGAGGTGAAAAAGGAAAAAAATATTACCTGGTAGATGTACATAACCGTATTAAAGGTCCTTACCAGGGAGGTAAATTTGATAGAGATGCCGTTGTCGGTAAAAATGTTGTTTGCTCCATAGATGCCAAGTTACAGGCATATGGTGAAAAGCTGATGAAAAACTATAAAGGCAGTATTGTTGCCATCGAACCTTCAACCGGTGAAATACTTGCACTGGTTTCCTCACCCACATATGATCCTTCATTATTAGTAGGCAGGCCGAGAACCGAAAACTATATCAAACTCAGGAACGATTCGCTGAAGCCACTTTTTGACAGAGCGCTTATGGCCAGGTATCCACCAGGATCCACATTCAAACCTATAAATGCGTTGATTGCTCTCAAGGATCACGTGATAACACCGGCAACTACCTATTATTGCGACCTGGGATACTGGGCTCCCGGCGTTCATGTAGCTTGTCATAATCATCCTACGCCAGACGATCTGTTACACGCCATTCAATATTCGTGTAATGCCTATTTTTGCAACGTATTTAGAAGAATACTTGAAAATCCTGATTATCCCTCAGTCACCGATGCGTTTAATAGCTGGAGAAAGGATGTCATGTCTTTCGGATTTGGACATGCCCTTAATACCGATATGCCTAACGAAGTCAACGGTTTTGTACCTCCGGCAAGTTATTACGATAAATATTATGGTGAACACCGATGGAAAGCGCTTACTATTATTTCGATGGCCATCGGGCAGGGAGAACTGCTGATAACCCCCTTGCAAATGGCAAATATGTCGGCGACTTTGGCAAACAGGGGATATTATTATACTCCGCATATGGTTAAAAAAATACAATCACTCGATACAATTAATCATCGTTTTCTGGTTCGTCATTATACAGATATCGATACCAGTTTATTTAACATAGTTGTTGAGGGAATGGATATGGCGGTAAATGGCGGTCCGGAAAGTACTGCCGGAATAGCGAAATTAAAAGATATTGTTATTTGTGGAAAAACAGGTACGGCTCAAAATCCCCATGGGAAAGATCATTCCGTATTTACAGCATTTGCCCCGAAGGACAATCCAAAAATTGCCATTGCTGTTTATGTAGAAAATGGAGTGTGGGGAGCCAGGTATGCTGCCCCAATAGCAAGCTTAATGATAGAAGAATATCTGACCGATTCAATTGCCCCGCAACGAAAATGGCTGGAAAAAAGAATGCTTGACGGTAATTTATTGAATAAACAATGAGCAGAAGAACCAACATATTATTGAATATTGACTGGCTGACGGTAGTTTTATACCTGGTTCTTGTAATATTTGGATGGATGAATATTTTTGCGGTTAATTACAACGACCAGTACAAAAGTATTTTCGACCTAAGTCAGCGTTATGGTACCCAGATCATTTGGATGATAGCAGCTTTTATTTTGATATTACTTGTTTTTATCATCGATAGTAAATTTTACTTATTTTTCTCATACATATTATATGGGCTAACCATTTTTTTATTATTGGCGGTACTGGTACTGGGAAAAGAAATTCACGGTGCCCGCTCGTGGTTTTCAATCGGTGGATTTCAGTTCCAGCCTTCCGAATTTGCCAAGGTAACAACAGCATTGGTAATAGCAAGATACATTAGTAGTTATAATATTAAAATCAATAAATTCAAATCATTGCTGACGTTATTTGGTTTTATTGCTTTACCGGCTGGATTAATTTTTCTTCAACCTGATATGGGCTCAGCAATGGTATATGTAGCATTCCTGTTCGTACTTTTTCGTGAAGGACTTCCTGGCTGGGTATTACTGTTTGTTGCATTAATTTCCATGCTGTTTTTATCAACGTTGCTGTATCCAAAAGTCTATACCCTGATCGTACTCATTTCTCTTGCAGGTATAATATATTATATCATCGACAAAAAGTTTAAAAACTTTGTCTTTGCTGGAAGTATTTTTATGTTGGTATATGTTGCTATACGTTTACTGGTACATTACGAGGTTATGCATTTCGGTAATTACTTAAGTATGTTAATAGCATTAGGTATATCGTCCATTTCATATATAATATTGATTATTCATTTTAAGATTCAAAAAGCCATGATAATCATGGCAGCATTGTATATTTCTATTGCTTTCACATTTTCAGTGGATTATGTTTTTCATAATATATTAAAACAACACCAACAAACCAGGGTAAATATTTTGCTTGGGAAAGAGACTGACCCACTGGGCTATGGTTATAATGTAAACCAGTCGATGATTGCTATTGGCTCAGGAGGTTTTACCGGTAAGGGATTTTTAAATGGAACCCAAACAAAATTCAATTTTGTACCTGAACAGAGTACAGATTTTATTTTCTGCACAGTTGGGGAAGAATGGGGATTCTGGGGATCTTCGCTGGTTATAATACTATTTGCAGGTTTGTTAATACGGCTTATCACCCTAGCCGAAAGGCAACGATCCCATTTTGTGAGGGTATACGGATATGGAGTTATTTCCATTCTGTTCTTTCACCTTTCAGTAAATATTGCTATGACCATCGGATTATTCCCGGTAATCGGGATTCCTTTGCCTTTTTTCAGTTATGGCGGTTCTTCACTTCTTGCCTTTACCTTACTGTTATTTATTTTTATCCGGCTCGATGCCACCAGGTTATCCGTATTAAGCTAGAACCTTTTTGAATTATTATACTTTCGGCGTAGTTTTATTTATTAAAATTTGCAATCCGGGGAATTATATGAATTTTCATCATCTAAGTTCCTGATCATAGGGTACACTAATCATCAAGACAGGTAAAGTCAATATCAAATTTATCATGAACAAAATTTATTAACTCGGGAAAATAAGCAAGAAATTCCTGTTCTATCTGAGCATATTTTTCTCTAAGTACCTCAATAGCAAAGTCTGTTTCATCCGGCAAAGTAGTACGTGACGACATTCTTCTCAATACTCTTTCAATACCTTCGATAGTCTGGTATGTTTTAATCCAGTTATCATTTACAAATGAAGGAACAATCTCCTTTACTTCTTCAGGAAAAATACTCATGTTTTCATCTAATATTCTATATATGTTTTTAGTGAAATCTTCCAGAGTACAATTTGCAAAATGCATCCAGTTTTGGGAAAGAAAATGATCATAAACAATATCTATAATTATACCGGAATATTTCCTGTATTTCTTAGCAATGTAAGATTTACTTTGCCTGACAATGGGGTGTTTGTCCGTAAATGTATCAATGTTCCTGTGCAGGATCAGCCCTTTTTTAATGTTAGCCGGATAATCATTGTAATCATGGCCCTTCACAAAATCACCCATGAAATTGCCAACAATTATTTCGTCATTGTTACCAGATAAATATATGTGTGCTAAGTAGTTCAATTATTCTATCAACTTCGATTAAAGATAACGAATTTTTTGCAAAAAAACTTTATTCAATCAGTTCTTTAAATATGAACTTTTTTAAAGATAACCGTAAATATATTCTTTTCATTCTATATAATAATTTTCGAAATAAACTATTAATACATATTATTATTTAAATAGAGTACATAAATTATTAATTTATCAAAATTATGTTATTTAGAATTGTTATATATTTATATAACGATAGGTTTAACGAAAAAGATAAACTCCTATATTAGAGTGCCTATTTTTTCAATTTAAACCTTTCATCGTTATGAGAAAAATAATACTTTCACTAGTTGCATGTATGATTGCATCTGTTTCAATTAATGCTCAAGTCTAAAAAACCAACAAGCAAAGAAAAGAATACCTGAAAGTAACTTGGTATTTGTTAAAAAGAAAACCGGGAAAATAAAATACATCAGTTTTGATCCCGCAATGGTAAAGTCATTGAAAGCAACAGAACCAATTGCAGTACTTAAGGAACGGTTGGGGCTTTCAAGTGACTTCTCCTTTAAAACATCTAAAAGTTACAACGATGAACTTGGAAATAAACATGAAAAATTCCAGTTAAGATTTAGAGGTATACCGGTAGATGGAATGTATTATTCACTACATTACAAAAAGGGAAATCTTCAAAGTGCTAATGGTGATTACGGCACAAACTGCCAGCTGCAACAAAACCCTAATTCCTGAAAAGGTGGCTTTTCAGAAAGTTCTGGAAAATGTAAATGCAAAACTTAATACACATGGGAAAAAAGAAATACCGAACGACCGGAAGGTCAACTTGTATATTTAAGCAACGACAATTCTTTATTACTATGCTACAAATATGACATTTATACACTTCAACCATTATCGAGAGAATTTATTTATATTGATGCCAAATGCGGAAAATAATCAAACAAGATTAACAGGATTCAAACCGAAGATGTTACCGGAACTGCCCTGCAATCTATTCGGGAACTGTTTCTATAACAACTGATCATTACTCTGGAAGTTACCGTTTCCGGGAATCGGGAAGAGGAAATGGGATTGCCACCATGAATTTAAACCATTCTGCTTCTGAAAGCTCTGCTGTCGATTTTATCGACAGTAATAATGTGTGGGATGTAAATACCAATCAGGATGATGCGGCTTATGAAGCCCATTATAATACTGAAAAAACTTACGATTATTATTACGACAAATTTAACCGGAATTCAATTGATGATCAGGGGTTTCAGCTTATAGAGCTATATCCATTATTCATCGGGGTATAATAATGCTTTCTGGGATGGGACAAAAATGACATATGGAGACGGTGATGGGTATGAATATTATCCTTTTACAAGTCGGGACATTGTAGCACATGAAATTACACATGGATTAACAGAAAATACTGCCGGACTTTATTATCAATATGAGTCAGGAGCATTGAACGAATCATTCAGTGATATCTTTGGTATAGCTGTGGATTTTTATACCGATCCGGATAACGCTAATTATTTAATGGCAGAACAAGTTACAATTGATGGAAATGGTATCCGAAGTATGAGTGATCCGAATTCACATGGACATCCTGATACCTATATGGGCGATTATTGGTATTATGGCAGTGGTGATAACGGAGGTGTTCATATGAATTCGGGTGTGCAGAATTACTGGTTCTATCTGCTTTGCGAAGGTGGATCTGGACAAAATGATTCGGCAAATTATTATAATGTAAATGCTATTGGTATCGATAAGGCTGCTGCAATAGCTTACCGGAATCTAACTGTTTATCTGGGCCCCAACTCCGATTATGAAGATGCCCGTTTCTATTCGATACAGTCTGCAATCGATTTGTATGGAAGCTGTTCCGATGAAGTAATTCAGGTAACTAATGCATGGTATGCTGTAGGTGTAGGAACTCCGTTTAATGATGCAGTAATAGCTGGTTTTAATGTCTCCCAGACCCATTCCTGTTCCTATCCGGTAACAATTCAACTTTTTAATAAGAGCACAAATGCATCAGAATTTTCCTGGTATGTTAATGATGAACTTTTCAGTAATGACCCTTCTCCTGCCTTACAATTGGATACGGTAGGAAATTACTCCGTTAAATTAATAGTAACGGGGACCGCCACATGTTCTTCTAGTGATTCGCTTGAACGCGATAATCTTATTGAAGTAACTAATCAGGGGGAACCGGTAAGTGCTGCCTGTATACCATCTGAGCACGATAGTGTCAGCTCTTATGGAATATATAAATTCATTCTGGGAACTATAAATAATGTAAATAATGACATCCAGGATGGTTATGATGACTTTTGCTGCGAATATTCCACTTCTTTAACAGCAGGGCGTTACTATCCGATTGAAATGGAGGTTGATAATTATTACAATAAAAATATATCTATTTGGCTGGACGCAAATGCCAATGGAATTTTCAGTACCAATGAACTTATTTATAGTTCACAAAATAAGTCCGGAGATTTTCTTGATTCCATTTTCATACCACAGGTAACATATTATGATTCTCTCCTGCGTTTGAGAGTAGGTGTTGATAATATGTACAATGCTGTTTTAAACGGATGCAATTCAAGTTCAACCAGTCAATACCAGGATTATTCCGTTTCTATTGAACCTAATAACAGTAAACCCGGAGTAAATTTTAAAGCGAAAGATATTACTGTCAAATCCGGAACATCCGTTCAGTTTAATGATTTGTCAACTTCATTCCCTACCTCGTGGCACTGGACATTTGAGGGAGCAACTCCTTCTTCCGCCACCAGTCAGAATCCCGTTGTTACTTATAACGCAACCGGAAGTTATGACGTACAGCTTGTTGCAACCAACGAGTTTGGAAGTGATACTTTATTTATCCCTGATTATATCTCTGTTACCAACACTTACATAATGGGGCAGGATAATAATTCCAATACTGAATCCGGTATCCTTCTCGATTCTGGCGGTGAAGACGGATATTACAAAAACAATGAAAATTATTCCTTTTTAATAGAGCCTCCCTGTGCTGATACCGTATTACTTTCCTTTTCATCCTTCCGCACCGAAGGTGGTTTTGATTACCTTACTGTATATGATGGGGAAAACAGCTCCGGAATAAAATTGTTATCAACTTCGGGATCTACATTACCAAATTCTGTTACTGCTATATCAGGTAAAATGTATATTACATTTCATTCGGATGGCTCTGCAACTTATCCAGGTTTCAAGGCAACATGGACAAGCAATCATATTCAGAGTGGTTCGTTACCTGTCGCCAACTTTCACAGTGACTATAATGAGGTACCTTTTTCATGGAATATTCAATTGATCGATTCATCCCTTAATGATCCGTACAAATGGATGTGGACATTCGACAATCAGGAGATATCCTTTAAACAGAATGCTGCTCATAAGTTCAGCGAATCGGGAACTTCTCCTGTTAAGCTTAACGTAGAAAATTGTGCCGGAAAAGATTCAATTACTAAAGATTTAAACATCCAACTTCCACCAGAACTGATCATGTCGGAAGACACAGTTAAGATGCATCTGTTTACAGGCCAAAAAGACACAAATTATGTTGTGCTTGATAATGCGAGAGGACAAGGTGACCTCATGTACAAAGCTTCCCTGAGCCTTGATGATCAAATGACTAATATGGATTCCACACAATTTCTTCGGGGTAGAAATGTTTTAATGTATATTTCATACAATAATTATTTTTCAGATGATCTTATACAATCAGGAGCTAATGTTTACAATTTAAATTCATATTGGGAACGAACACTCGACACCATTGATCTCTTAATTCTTGATCACCATTCCAGCCTGTCTTCTGCAGCTACAGACTCCGTAATCAACTGGTTAAACCGCGGCGGGACGCTGATTATATCCGATTATTATTATGATACGCCGTACAACACGATATTGAATACGGCAGGTATAAGTTATAATAATGACTATTGCTATTCAGGATATGCATCATCTATAGTTCCTGGTATCCTTACCGAAAATATTTCACAATACTATGAAAGTCATTCCAGTAATATCGGACTTACTGTTACAAATAATGCATTCCCGGTAATTTATAGTAGTAATGGAATATTAAATGTAGCAGCTTCAAATACGCCAACATCAAAAATCCTGGCTATGGTAGGTTATCCGTTTTATTCCAGCTATTACTATGATACCGGACACCAGCAGTTGATCCGTAATTTCTTACAATGGTCATTAGGAAGAAAATGGGTAACGGTTGAACCGGATGAAGGAACCGTGGCTGTAAACGCATCTGATTCGCTCTCCATGAAATTTAATGCCAGTTATCTCTATGGGGGAGATTATACGACACAATTACTAGTACAAACCAATGACACATCGGGAACGGAAATTCGGATCCCTATTAAATTAACAGTTACAGGGGTTCCTAAAATACAACTTGACAAAAACCACATCGATTATGGCAAGATATTTTACGGTCACAGCGATCAGATGATGCAACAATTAAATATATCGAACACCGGAACCGATAACCTGATAATTGACACAGTTTATACCTCTGATGCTGTTTTTTCTTCAAATACAACCGAAATAAATATCTCTCCTGAACATGAATGTACCCTTAATATTTATGACTCCTGATTCTGTCAAAGAATATAATGACACGCTCTTTATTCACAGCAATGACACTGTTCATCCTTTAACCGCGGTTTACCTGCATGCAAACTCAGTAATGCCCCCGGTAATAAATGTCACACCTGACTCCATAAATTTTGAAATATATTCGAATGAAAAAGATAGTGCTACAATTCAAGTTGATAATGTATCAGGAGGCAGTGAACTGGATATTTATGATATGATAGTTGAAACAATTAATCCTGATTCTGCAAATGTTTTCACTTTTGAAAATTCACAAATATTAATTACACTCAACATTATCTTTATGGAATCGAATCCGAACTTATAAATAGGGGCGCTAATGTTTTGCACTATACAGGAACAATTACTAAGGCTGTACTTGATACTATTGATGTATTAGTTATAGATGGCGGATATTATAAAACAGTTAAAGAAACACAGGTTATTCGTTCCTGGGTACAAAAAGGAGGATCTGTGGTTCTTGATATATCAGATTTCAATTCATACCTAAGTGATCTTTTATCTGAAACAGGCATTCAATACCTTTACGGTTCATCATCAAACGGCAATACATATAATTTTGCCGACCATGATATTTCACGTAATCTTGATTATTATTATATCAATCATTGTTATTATTCATTATCTGTAACTGCACCTGCTAAACCTGTCATTTTAAACACTGATTCAAGTATATACTGTTCTGCTTCCTTCCTGGGGAATGGTAAAATTGAGGCTATTGCTTCACCTTGCTTTGAAAGCATCTATTCATCCAATATTCATTTCGGATTAAACAGTTTTCAGTGGTTATTGAATAAAACAGGCTGGTTAAAAATCAATGAATACACGGACAGTACAATTTTGGCCGGAAATACGGATCATTTTTCATTCAAAATTAATCCGGAAAATCTAAAAAGTGGAAATTATACATCTTGTGTGAAAATAAAAAACAACGATCCGGAAATGCCAGAATACCGATTCCCGGTAAGTTTAAATGTAACCTCTTTAGCTGATCCCGTAATGAATGATTCGTTAGATTTTGGTTCCGTTTTCCTGGGAGATAAAAAAAGAGTTCCGTTATTAATCTATAACAATGGTATTGAATCCTTTACTATTTCTTCAGCATCCGCAAGTAACAATGAATTTAAAATTGCCAGTGTTCCTTCCACTATTCAGCCAGGAAAATCTGACTATATCTTACTTGAATATCAACCTGAAAATACTGGTGATATTATAAGTAATCTTATTGTTAACGGGGATATTGGTATTTCATATTCACGCACAGTAGTACTTATGGCAACCGCCGCCGAACCTCCTGTAATGAATGTTGATACCAGTGGAATAACTATCCGGTTAAAATCAGGATCAACTACAACAAGGTCACTAATAATTGACAATTCCGAAGGTAAAAGTACACTAAGTTATAACATGCTTATGGAAAAATGTGACTCAACCTTCATGAATGACAGTCAATTACTTGCAGACAGTTCTTGCAATGACCTGGATATAGTATTAAACAATTTGAATGCCGGATATCAGGTAATTAATACAATGATCACTAAACGATATGATTTTACTGATGGTATAACCGGATACAGTATTCCAAACGGTGGTTTTAATATGTATTCAAATGGAAATATCATGTATATGAATTCCTGTTCACTGGAATATTCAGACAATGAAATAGTACAAACTTTGTATCTGGGCAACGGTGGACAATATTTTACAAGAAAATATCCCGGGCTATTTGTATTTGCCAGTGATGTTAACAATATAAGTAAATTTTATATCGACGGTTCCCTCGGTAATTCCTCATACGGACAAGTTGACGGATTCCAATTAGAGTGGGAGTATAACGGTATCAACTATATCGGATTTGTGAAAAGGGTATACAACTGTGTTACTCCTTCCGTAATTCATCTGATAATTATAAAGAACACGGGCAATCCGTATCAGTCATATTATACATCTCTGGGTTCCGACCTTCATTGTGTTTACAATTTGGAACAACAGGAAAGGATATATTACTTATTATTCTCAGGAGAAGCAGGCTATAAAATTGATGAATCAACAATAGGAGATATAATGAAAAAGTTCATCAGGATTACGGAAGGGACACCCAAGTGGATTCACTCTGACACTTTTAAATCAGATATTGCAGCCGGGAGCTCTGATAATGTTACTCTTTCAGTCTCAGCTAAAGATTTAACAGGTGGAAATTACTTTTCACGTATTATCTTAAATAGCAATGATCCTGTAAATAATGAAATTCATGTACCTGTAACTTTGCAAGTGAAAAGAAATAATGCCCCTGAAGTCAAAGAACAATTCAGCGACCAGGCTATCTATATAACTCAAAACTCAGTCAAAATGGGTCTTTCGGATAAATTCTTTGATCTGGACTACGACAAACTGACTTACACATCCACTTCAACAGACTCCAAAATACTAACAACCGCAGTAAGTGAAGACGATACACTGATCCTTTATCCAAAAGATACAGGAAGTGTTCAAATCACTGTTAAGGCCAGTGATGGACTGGAAAATACAAATCAGGAATTTAGTGTACTTGTTCAGGATAATAACAACCCTGAGGCAAAAGTATTTTCAGTGGATACTACAATTAATATAAATTCACCTCCATTCTCAGTTGACATGAGCAGATTCTTCTCCGATCCGGATAGTGACAGGCTTACGTATGGTGTGAAATATACGGATACCTCCAGTGTCGGAATGAGTGTAATTGACAATTATTTAGTTGTTCTGCCATTAGGAGAAGGATCAACAACCGCTTATTTGACAGCTACAGACGGGAAAGGTGCTCCGGTAATCTGTCCGTATACTGTTCACGTGGAATCGGGAACCGGCATTAGAAATATTTACAGTAATGAAGGAATTATAATCTTCCCGGTTCCGATTGAAAATTCTCTTACTATTTCCACAAAAAATTCCGGGAAAAGTATTGCATCTGTAAAAATTTATTCAGTTTCCGGCACATTGATATTGTATAAAGAATCCGTGAAAACCGGATATGAGTTGACACTGAAGACAGGTCTATTAAAAAACGGAACGTATATTCTTGAAGTAAAGTTCACAGATAATACAACAGTATTCCGATCAATAATTAAAAAAATAAAAAATCCGGTGACACTTCCCGGATTTTTTTGTCTGAAAACCACTAATATCCTTGATCCACTATAGACGTGCTTTTATTTTTTTCGTTTCTTCTTCAAATCCCGGTTTTTCAAGTAAAGCAAACATATTCTTTTTATAAGCTTCCACCCCCGGTTGATCAAACGGGTTGATTCCTAAAAGATATCCGCTAATACCACAAGCCTTTTCAAAAAAATAGATCAGTTGCCCCAGGTAGTAAGCATCCAGTTTAGGTATTTCAACATGAATATTAGGAACACCCCCGTCTACATGGGCAATCTGAGTGCCCAGTTCAGCCATTTTATTTACCTCGTCGATTCTTTTTCCTGCCAGGTAATTTAATTTATCAAGGTTGCTTTCTTCCTTTGGAACGGTAAGCTTGTGCTTTGTTTCTTTAACAGAAATCACCGTTTCCATCAATATTCGTGCACCTTCCTGAATGTATTGTCCCATGGAATGAAGATCGGTGGTAAAATCCACACTTGAAGGATAGATTCCTTTTCCCTCTTTTCCTTCACTTTCTCCATAAAGCTGCTTCCACCATTCGGAAAAATAATGAAGCCTGTTTTCAAAATTTACAAGGATCTCAATCTTTTTCCCTTTCTGATGCAGTGCATTTCTTGTTGCTGCATATATTGCCGAAGGATTATTCTCAAAATCAACATCCCTGCTGGTCATTGTTTCCATTTTTCTTGCTCCCGCAACCAGTTTTTCTATATCTATACCACCTATAGCCAGGGGAACCAGCCCTACCGGTGTGAGTACCGAATACCTTCCTCCTACATCATCGGGTATCACATAAGTTTTATACCCTTCCTGATCGGCAAGTGTGCGCAATGCTCCTTTATTTGCATCGGTGATGGCAATTATCCGTTCTCTCGATTTTTCTTTACCGACCTTTTTTTCAAGATGTTCTTTAAGTATTCTGAAATGCCAAAGCCGGTTCGGTTGTTGTTCCCGACTTTGATATTACTGTTATACCATAATTCTTTGTTTCAAGTACATCGAGCAATTCCACCATGTAATCCTCACCAATGTTCTGTCCGGCAAAGAGCAACTGCGGAAATTCACCCTTCCCTTTTAAACCGGCAAATGAGTGTGACAAAGCTTCGTACACTGCCCTGGCGCCAAGGTACGACCCTCCGATACCAATTACCACCATAAAATCGATTTTACTTTTAAGAGAATCGGCTAATTGCCTGATCCCTGCAATGTCATTATCATTTATAGCGGAAGGAAGATCGACCCATCCAAGAAAATCGCTGCCCCTGCCCGTCTTTTGATGAAGATCGAGATTGCATTTTTCTGCTTTTTCTTTTTTACTGTAGATCTCATCTCTTGAGACAAAATCATAAACCTTATCAATATTTAATTGTAAATTTTCCATCTGTATAATTATTAATTAACGTAATTTTTCTGATAATAATTTAATCTCAATTGCCGGAGAAATTTTATCATATAAGATATTATATACTGCATCGGCAATTGGCATTTTCACATTGAATTTGGCATTTATCTCTTTAATACAGGCAACAGCATAATAACCTTCTGCTATCATGTTCATCTCAAGCTGGGCCGACTTTACGGAATATCCTTTCCCTATCATGGTACCAAAAGTACGATTCCGGCTAAACTGGGAATACGATGTCACCAGCAGGTCGCCCAGGTAAGGAGAACTGTTTAATTTGCGGCTCTTTTTATAGGTAATATCAAGAAATCGTTTGATCTCCTGTGAAGCATTGGATACAAGTACTGCCTGAAAGTTGTCGCCATATCCCAGGCCGTGGGAGATACCTGAAGCTATGGCAAATATATTTTTCAAAACTGCTGCGTATTCAGTCCCATAAATATCACTGGATATATTTGCCTTCACAAAAGAGCATCTCAGCTTTTCTGCAATTATTTCGGCGTTCTTAAGACTTTTACACGAAATAGTCAGGTAAGACAGCCGCTCAAGGGCAATTTCTTCAGCATGACAAGGCCCCGAGATTATACCAATCGACGAAAACGGAACATCGTAATAAGAATTAAAAAATTCTGCTACTGTGAGGTTATCACCCGGAACAATCCCTTTAATGGCTGAGACAATGAATTTGTTTTTAAACTTACCGGTGTATTTAGCAATAGAGTCTTTTAAAAAAGGAGTAGGAATAGCAAATATCAGGATATCTGCCGTTCTGATAGCATCGGAAATATTATCGAAAAACTTAATTTTATCAACCGGCAACTCTACCGAAGTTAAATATTTTTTATTGTGATGATGTTTTCTGATGAATTCGATATTTTCCATATCCCGGATATACCAATTCAGGGAATCAGCATTTATCGAAAGTATCTTTACAAGGGCTGTAGCCCAGCTTCCTCCTCCCAGAACTGCTATGGATGAACTTTGATCTATCATCAACTTTTCATTTTAACTTCCAAAATTAGTATTTATAAGATTATAAAACCAATGGAAATAAAAAGAAAACCTTTGCAATTGGCAAAGGTTCACTGATGAATAAACAATTATTTTGCTATACGCTCCAACTGCCAGACTGTGAGGTGTCTCCTGAATATTGTGTCCAGGTGCCGTTCCCCTGACTATCCCACTCAATATCCATATACAGGTTACCCTGGTTATATTCTTTCAGGCTACCCGATCCATCGGCATTACTAACAAACTCATAATTATATAAATCTATAGCAGACTGAGAGGATTGCCAATCCTTTTTGAATGTAAAGGTCCCGTTTGCGGCGGTATTCCAACTATATGTATAGTATAAATCCTGACAATTATTTTGATTATCATTATTATTGGGATCAGCACATGTCCAGTTGAAATTATATACAACCTCCCCTGTCTCGCTTGTTTTAGATTCCCAGGCACTTACAAAATCATACCTGGTACTGTCGTCATTAAATTGGACCTGCTCTGTCCAGGTATTTTTAACGGTTTCATCTTTATACTGCCAGTAAAAAGTGATGGTATTGCCATCATAAGGGATTGACCATTGATATACACCGTTGTTGTTAACTGCATTATCAGGGGGAACAAAATTCCCCAGGAAACCGGACATATCTGTAACAGCCTGTATTTCCGAAACCACATATTTAGCATGCACATCCGGAGAATTTTTCAATCCTTCCGGTACATTCAGGTTAATGGTACTATCAGCAAAGCCGGGTAACTTATAATTGTCAGCCGGTTTTGATTTATCTTTTGAACAGCCTGATGAAAAAGCCAGGATAACAACAAATATTAACAGTACTGAAACAACTCTAATCCTTCTCATAACACAATTTCATTTAGTCAATACTTAATTTGTATTATCAAAATTAACCAACTATTTTGGACTGTTTTAAATCCCAAAAAAAATTTTCATCCATTTCTTTTACACACCACAATAAAATCTTTCGATTGCGGAGTTAAAGGATGTTCTTTGTAATCGCCAAAAATAGTTACCAGTTCGAGTAAGGATTTATTTACCAGGTATTCCAGTTCATATCGGAAGTAAAACCGCATTTTGAAATTCCACGTTTTTTCCATTTGTTTGTCTTCTTCTTCCCATATAAATTTCATGGTCACATCCAGCAACTGATTCACTATATCGGGATAAGAGCTGACCACTCTCTGAAGTCGTTTACCGGGCATGTGCTCACCGTCAAAGTCCACCTGCCCGTTAATACCATCTGCCAATAGCCGTGGGTCAGGAACAAACAGATCGAAAATAAAAATGCCGCCATCCAGAAGGTGGTCGTGGACATTATTCAGAAAGCGTAACTGATCTTTCGTATCGATAATATGCGACATCATGCGGAAAGGAGCAACGATCAATGCAAATTTACGGTCGAGCTTCATTTCTGTCGCATCCGCTACACTTACCCGGGAATGCTGACCCGGTGGCAGCTTTTTTTTCAAAACATCGATCATTGCAGGACTGATGTCTACTCCATAAATATCGGCCCCGGCTAGCAAAGCTTCAATAAAGAACCTGCCGGTTCCCACACCAATTTCCAATACCGAACCTTCCATGGCAACGATTTTATCCAGAAAATAGGCTGTATCAACACCTTTCCGTATATGAGAATAAATCAGATCATAGAAGCGTGCAAAATAGTCGGGATATTCTATTTGGGAAGATTTTGACATGATAATAGAATTTAAATATCACGAAACATATTCCTGCCGGTGTACCAGCGCATAATAATTATCGTCGATGGCGAGGTACCCCTGATCATAGCAAAAATAATAAACATTGCCGTTTTTTGTATTGTATGTGTTGGTATAATAACTGAAATTAAATCCATTCTCAAGCAGACGGGTCTTATGTATTTTCGATTTCCCGTCGGGATTGAAATCGGCCAGGATCCTTCGGTTTTTCCTGAGTATATAATGTATTTTCTTCACATACCTGTTATAATCAGCATTATACTTGTTGTTATACGCGTTGCGGCATTGGTCTGAACAAAATTTCTTATCTATTCTTCCGGTTATATGATCGCCGCATTCCAGACAATTTCTTCCCATAACTTATATTTTTTTTCTAAATATAAAAAAAAACACAATTTGAATCAAGTCATTGCACTAAAAACTATTATCTTATGCCGGTATATGAACTTTATTTCATTGATAAAACAGCATCCTGTGTTGTCTGAACACGATCCGAATGATTTTTATTTTACAGGATGGATAGGTTTTTATTATATAATCCCTTATATCAGTAAGACAGCAATTTCTGATAGAAGATAATAACTGAGGATAGATGCAATCATCTCAAAGCCGCCGGTTTAAGGTAGTTTATTGATTGGGTTATGAACAAATAATAAGTTAAATTTGATAATACAACCCTTGATGATTCAGGGTTTTTAAAAGTATTGAAAGACTTTGTTTTTATAAGTCACAAAAACAGTCCTTCATGTACCTGTTACATGAAGGGCTGCCTAATGTATGAAAATCCGTTTATTTTGTTAAATCGAAACGGAATAAAGCTGACGGGTTATTGTTTACCGTTACACGGGCTTCATACTCCCCTTTTGCCAGCCACAGGTTATTGCCATAATGTGTGGTTGCCAGCCCTTTACCGGCTACATGCATGCGGGCTACCGGCAACGTCTCCCAACTGCCTTTTTTCGGGGAAAGCTCGCGATAACTAATGTTAACCGATGCGTTTTCAACCGGTTTCCCCCCTTCCTTTAAAAATGCAACGAGGTGGTGATTGGGTTTTGATGCATTGCTCATCAGATCGGGATTTGCGCCACCATCCCATTTCATTTCGGCGCCGGGGCCCTTGAAATGTTCTGCCGGCAGAACCTTCATAGTAACAGAAACTTTTCCTGCCATTTCTGTCTTACTGATATCCTGGGCTTTCGCAACATTAGAAGAAAGAAAGAAAGCCCAATGAAAATCGCCATTAACGAAATTGAAATCATTTTTTTTGCCATAGCTCTGTTTTTTAAATTGTTACTATAATAAAGAAAGTCCTTGAAATTACGGGGCTTTTAGGAGTACCAAAGAAAGTCGATCTTCGTTATTTATACTCCTTCTTAATAACATTACATGAAATAAAAGAGTTTTGCAAAATCCGGAATTTAACCGGATTAATTCCTCATGAAGTTTGTTCAGGTATATTTCAGTGTGGCAGATCCTGTAAATTCTATATTGTTGGCAGCAGGCAATTAAATTATTCGATTGTATACCCAATATAAAAATCTATTTTGGCTTTCTGATTTGCACCAACGGTAACCGTGATACTTTCAATTAGTCGCTGCCATTCATTGCCCTGCCTCTCACATTTAAGATTATAAGTCCCTGGAATTGTCTTTAACGTGTAATGTCCGGCGGTATCAGTCTCAGCAGTTAAATTAGTTTCCTGAATCCACACCTTATACTCGCCCGGAATATATATATTATTAATTCCATCGACAAGATACACATTTCCAGAAATAATAGAAGAGTCATTGACCACAGTATCGGAAACTCCTTTAAATTCAGATTTTCCATCAATGAATTGCCTGTTAAGACAAGAACTCATTAAAGGCAAGATGATAATAACTATTTGATAAATTTTTCTAATCATTTTTTAAAGTTTATCATAAGGATGATTTTATTGACTTCGAAGTTGCGTCATTTATTGCTTACTGTTAAACATTACCAAAACATACCTCTATTTATGGCTATTCCACTACCCGTTGTTTATTGTTGTTATTATTATACTAAATACCGAATCCCTCACTTTCCCCAACTTCCGGTTACCGTTCGAAAAATAAATGTAAAAGATATTCCGGGGAAAAGCAAGTCAAATTTATGAACTTTAGTCAGGGAAGCATTTCGGAAATACTCTGATACCAGTGTGCAGATGGATGCTATTGTTATGCCGGGGTGAATAAACAACAACGATCCTGCAAAAGGCAGCAGGTTCTATGAACTAACTACTTCTTTTTTTGGCTCAACTATGCCTTAAATCCTATATGGTTAGCCAAAGATGTTTTTAGACCTATCGATATTTTATTCTTTCTATAGGAAAAAACATATCCAACTATAAATCCAAAAATAATCATTGATGAAGTTGTCTCAATGAAATGAGATATTCTGACCAATTCCGGGAATATGGGATTTGGCAAGATTATTTGAAATCCAAATCCTCCAAAAATGAGAGCTAGTATAAAATTCCTTTTTAGGTTTTGAACAATTAAGTAAGCTATAAAATAAGTAACCTGATAGTCCGAAAAATAATCCTCTACAAAAATGAACAATTACAAATTTTGGGTCACTTAAGTTAAGATACAACATCGTAAAAAAACCCTTTAACTCTGAACTGCCCGTATAATAAACTCTTGTAGCTTCAAATTGCCATGCCACAAAATATCCAAAAAGATTATAAATAAACATGTAAATCACTCCAATCAGCAATAGCTTTTGAGCAAGTAATTTAAAATTCATCCATCTTACTTCTTCGTTGGTAGCTTCACTATTCCTTTTGTATAAGATTGTTAAATAGCCTGAAAACAATGTGAATGTAATAAGAAAGCGGAAAAATATTTTCATGATTTCATTATAATCTAATACGCCCAGTGAATCGAGCCAAAAAACTGATTCAAATAAACCCATGAGTGGAAACAATATAAAATTGGCTAATGTCAGGTACATAAAAACAGTTGATTTTTTATGGCTGGAATTTCTTATCAACAACCAAAAAGAACTGGTCATATATAACGCAAAAAGAAGAAGGAGAGGAAAAAATAATTTCATTTCATCTGGATTCATTTTTTCCAAAAGTGACGTCGAAACAGGTATTAAAACTGATGGAGAAATAAATAATAAAATAAAAATTAGTAAAACTGATATAAACTGAGCAGTTGAAATTAATATTTTCTTCATAATACTATGTTTTTAATTTTTTTGCTAAACATTCCCATAAACACAATCTACCTGTAGTAGAGAGGTCTGCTTGACGCAGGCTGGTTATATTTATCGTTATTATAGCGTAACTGTTTCATCTCCGCAACTTTCTGATTTAACCATCCTGGTGGAATTTTCAGTATATCCGGTCATTTTTTTCATCCTGTATAATTAATCGTTTAATAAAGGTTTGTAAATGGTTTTAAATTTATCTGCTTTTGGTTAAAATGAAATTTTCTCCCAAATCCAGTTTACGAACTAAATGTAAAGGATAATCCGGTAAAAAACAAATTCCATTGTTTAAGAACTTGCTGTAAGTGATTTCCGGCAGCTACCTACGCCAATTGAAGTAAATGACAGAAAATCTGTTTTTTTAGAATGTTTATAAATTACCCGGGAAAGAGTTACTTTTTTGTCATTCTAGGGATAAACGCACGAAAACACTGTTGAAGGATAACCCGCAATGATTTAATACCTTTTGATAACCAGGCGAAACGAAATACAATTTTTTCACACCGTTTATTGCACACTTCCTGTAATGGTTTCTGCGAATACGGCTATGTACGCTCCGGCCTGTGCTATTCTTGCTCCGGGGGCTGTTTTACTAACTCCGAATACTGTTTTATTATCTCCGGGCAGTGTTTTGTTTGCTCCGGGTATTGTTTTACTGTCTCTGCGTACTGTTTTGTTCGCTCCTGGCACTGTTTTGCTATCTCTGAGTACTGTTTTGTTAGCTCTGAGTACTGTTTTACCCTCTCCGGGTAGTGTTTTGTTCGCTCTGCGTGCCGTAAAATCATCTCAATGCGCCATACTGTCATGTTTGTGGAGCGTTTTATTGTCTCCGGGTGCTGTTTTACTGTCTCTGAGTACTGTTTTACATTCTCTGAGTACCGTTTTGGATACCCGGTGGACCGTTTTAAAAAGCAGACGCCGGGTTTTGGGAGAGTGTAAAGTAGATTGTGTAAACTAAGATATCAATGGTATAGTTAATATATTCAAAGAAGATAAAAACTCACAGTAAGCTTATTATGGAAATGGGATAAGGTAGGTTAATCTGATTTATATAACTTCTTGTTTTCATAAAACAAGAAGAGACGACCATTAAAGGTCGTCTCTTCTAATAATGTAATAAATTCTAACTATTGTTAATTATTATAATCTTCTACCATTCTGGTGAAAGCCTCTAACGCATCCAGTTGGAAGCTGGATTCAAAGACAGGACCTTTAATAAAAAGATCTCTAAAACCATATTTGTTTTTAGCGTAATTGGTTAAAACAGTTTTATTATCGCCGACAAGCTTCTTTAAATTGATGGTAGACATATTTATTGCTTCCTCTCCTTCTTTCTGGGAAAGAATCTCAAAGTTGTTTTCCTGCCATTTAACATAATCAGCATCACTAACCTTCGTACGGTCAGGTAAGTGGGAAGTAACAATCCCCTGGGTGTGGTGATACTTTTTAAAAACGGTAATCTTTCCTTCCGTAACAACTTCTAACAAAAGCTTTTTAGGAATTTTATCTTGTTTTCTTTTAGCAAATAGATTGACATATCTTGCCTGTTTGAATTTTTTACCATTTTCAAGGGTAAAACTTTGCACATCCCTGGCATCATACACCACAGCGTCTTTATCTACATCTTTCCCTGCCTGGTAAGCCGCATAGGTTTTCTCGTCAATCAGGTTAACCCTTTTTTGAAATTCCTGAGGATTCATCATATCCATAAATATATATCCATTAACCTTATCCCCATTTTCCAGCGTTACAGTACCTTTTTCATATGTTCCTACCGAACTGGGCGTTCTTAATTGCGCTTTAGTATTGTTAGATGTCAAGCTGAAAAGCACTATCAGCATTAATGTAATAGTTGAGTAATTTTTTACTGTTTTCATATATTTGATTTTTATTACTATTAGTAATACTTATTCAATACAAAAAATTGCATCAATTGTTAAACGAAATTTATTGCATTAGGTTATTGAATTCTCAATTGAATTCCTGGGTAGTTGGTAATTGCGGCTAACATTGGCGATATGTGCAGTGCAGTTTTCAAAGCTTTAAGTTGTCCATTTGTATGAACCTAAATATAAGCAAAAACTTTCAAAAATTACCGACACCTGCATTGCGTATCATCGCTTATAGAGTACAGTGTATTATTATATAATTACATCTTTTGGCCTTAATTTATAATAAATCCAGCCAATGCCAAGATAGATCATTACATATACCCACCAAAAGAAATATTGATCATAGGTATATTTTGCTCCTATTAAGTAATATTCACCAATAAGCTCATAAATCCAGAAAAATAAAAAGACCAAATATAAAATCATTACTAAAATCCATCCAACTTTTGAATTTCTAATCGTTTGATAAGCAAAAATCAGAATTGGGATAAAAACATATTTATATTTGATCCCAAGCGAACTATTATATTCCAGATCGTTTATTCTATGAATAAAACCAGTAATAAATAAAATTAAAGGAATTATGTATAGCAATCTTACAATCATACTTTTAACGTATTTCATAACTCATTACGCATAAAGTTTAGATAATGTTGAAACTTTAAATAAATGGTACACAATAAATAGGGCTTCACTACTGGGCACTACGTGCCGTGTGAAGCCCTATTTATTAGCATCTGTGTTCAGCTTAACAGCGGTTTGACCATAGAGGGTGAAAGACCGGAAGTCATCCTTCTTTAAAAAAGAAACTTTGACACCGGTATTTGGGTGAATGAAATCAAGTTCTTCGCCCATTACAGGTACAAGCTTATACTCGTCTCCATTAGGAAAACGGAGTGAAACTTTATTATTGCTTTCATCATATGTGATTGAAAGATCTATTTGATTGTTCCACCTGTATTTACCTGATAACTTCTTTAAAACTTCCGGCTCTATTTGTTTCCGCTGAACAGTTGTTTGTTTAAAATGCTTCCAGTTATAAACCTGAGAGGCTGATAAAAGTAATTCGTTCCCCAGGGCCCCTCCATTATCTGAATTAATCAGATAGACCAATCCATTTCCGCTTGTGAGGCTTATTGTCATACCCGTACGGTAACCAGTGTTGCCTCCATAGTGAGTGATGGAAATATCATCACCGGAACGGTTCAACAGGAATCCGTAAACACTGCCGTTTCGCTCGTCGCTTATGATCGATTTAATATCAGAGGGTGAAAATATCGAGCTATCGCCCTGATACGCTTTATAAATTTCAATCAGAAATTTAGCCAGATCAACAGAGTTGCTCCAAAGTCCCGCCGCAGCTTGCTCCGGATAGTTTCTCCATCCTCCTTCTATTACCTCTCCTGATTGGGTGTGACCTTTGGCTACCCGAATAGAATCCGAAGCGGGTAATGGTTGTGTGAACTCAGAGTGTTTCATTCCAGCGGGTTTAAGAATCCATTTTTGCATGATGTTCCGGAACTCATCATTAAATATGTCCTGAAGGGCCAGTTCAGCTAATGTGTAGCCACCACCGGAATAAGCCAGTGTTTCATTAGGCGGTGCGATAACTTCTATAGCCGGGGAATTGACCCCGGCACTACCCCTTAAAATATCCGGATCAGAGGGTATTGGGAAATTTCTTATGTATCCCTGATATCCACCGGGATTGATTCCTGAAGTATGGGAAAAGATATTGCGAAATGTAACCGGATTCTCAGCCGTTTGTTTGCCCTGAGGTATTACAAAATCCTTCAGGTATTCCTGAATATTTTTATCCAGGTCGATTCTACCGGCAGATTGCATGCGTAATGCCGCAAGAAAGGTTACTGGTTTAGACAATGATGCTGCCTGGAAAATGCTGGAGCAATTCAGGTGATGCTCTTCAGGAAAATCCGCATTTTGATAAATGTCTGCCCATTCAATTTTACCGTGATTTATTACCGCAAGAGATAATGCCGGAATATTATACGCTGACATTCTGTTTGTAATGGAACTGAGATCTTCCGATTCTCCCAAAAACTTCACTTGTTCGCGAATTCCTTCCTCCAACTGAACTTTTCTTTCAAGTGATTTTTCTTTGCTAATGCAATCTCCTTTACTGCCTTGTGTAGGTGAATTCTTGTTTTGAAATGTGCAAGAACTCATAAAAACCAAAACAAAAAAATGAAGAATTAATTTATTCATAAGCGACCTTATATATTTAATCAGGATTTTATTTACATTGATGCTAATTTATTTATAAGCGTATTGTGTTTATTTTTCATATAGCAGTTTAAAAGGTGCTTGTACATTTCGGTGGTTATAATATTTTCGTTCCCTATCCATCCTTTCCTCAATTACCAACTTCCGGTTACCGTTTATGATATAAATGTAAAAGATATTCAGATAAATAGCAAATTCATTTTATCAACTTACAGGCAGGTAAAGGAAATGTTTTCTGGCTGTTTATGCCGGGGATGTTGTCTGAACACGATTTAAGGGATTTTTTTGATGGACAGGATGAATGTGTGAATACAGTATCCGTATTAAAAGGATGTGGGTTGCAAACCCACATCTACTGGGGGGGGTACAGAATTTAATTTTCTTGATATCATTTAATTATCAGATGATCATTAAACGATGTTAATAATAGACTAAGTTACCCCTCTCTTTTTAGGGAATAAACCAAGAGGGTCAACTTTATCGTCCAACTTGCTTTCCCAAAATTTTGCTGAAGTATTATTGATAGAAATAACCGGCATGGTTGCTTCATTTATAATATGTTGGGAAAAAGCACCTAAATAGTTATCAAAACTTGCCGACTCAGTATGTGTCATTATCAGTATTGAATCAATTTGATTCTTGTCACAATATTTAATTATTTCTTTGTATGCAAAAGTCTCTTTTTTTATTAGGGCCTGAATAGTAAAATCAACTCCATTTTCTTCATAGGTTTTTGTATACTTTTCAATTTTTTGGCTAATTCTACTGGATTTTATATCCCTTTTTCCAAAAAGAACGGTAATTAAATGAATTTTAGTGTTGTGATTTAACGCCATTGCTACGGAATGGTATAGTTGCATTCTACACGATTGATTCATATCTATTGGGACAACCATGTTTTTAAAAATAACATCCTCTTTATTGGTGATACTTATTACAGGTTGTTCGGCCTTCATAATTACCTGCGAAAGTGTTGCACCCAGAATTTTACTCTCTTTTGATAATGGATAATTATCCGACATAATAATATACCGGGCATTAATTTTACTCGCATATTCAATAATTTTTTTGTAGCTTTTACCTTGTAGTACGACAATTTCGGTATCCGAAGTTAATTTTTGCTCCTTACTAATAGCTTTTAATTTTTTAGTTGCAGCGACAATCAATTCTTCAGAATTAAAAAAATCATTCCACCATGCCTGTGAATCGACAATGTGGATTAGATGTATTTTACATGGCATAACCGATTGAAGTTTTTTAGCGTAATCAATAGATTTTAAACAAAAAACTTTAAAATCAACTGGAACCAATAAGTCTAATATTATGTTTTTCATGTTTTTTAAAGTTTAATTATTATTTCTACAAGGTACATAAATTCATTGAACAAAAATTCAGTATCTGTTGGCCTTTTAGCTTCCTTATGGTGGAAACTTAAAGAAAAAAGGGTCTCTTATATGCGATTCAATGTAGGTAGCTAATTTTTCCACCTAGCGAGGAAAGACAAAATAAACTTCGCATTAGCAGAAATTTTAAAGCGAAGTATCGAGCCAAATATAAAATAGAGTTTAATTTTATTTTCTATAGAAATTTACAAAATGAAAAATCGATATCAGCCTTGGTGCTAAAGTTGAGTGTATGATTTCGTAAGGGATTGCGGGCTTCAAACCTTTCAACTTAAACACCAAATTTGATGCGGGAGAAAACGCTCGAAAACCTCTGAACCGAGGACGAAGGACGGGCTCGCCGAAGGCAAACCCTTATGAATTATACACATTGTTGTGCCTATGTTGCTTTTATATCAATGTTTTATTTTTACTTTATCTTAATCGAGTCATGCATAGTTTTTAATCGACTAAATTATTTGTTCTGCCAAACATGTGATATAAAAATCTATCGATATTTTTTGTATTTAATATTAAAGCTTCAATGTAAGACTAGAATCACAGCACTACAAATCAACTAGAATAGTCTACATGAGTGAATATTTTTCCTAAAAATCGGTTTTTGAACTTTTTATAACTCTAATATTTCAGAAATTAATGTCTTATATTTTTGGATATCCTTTTCAAACTTGTTCCGTGCTTGCATCCATAATGCAATTCCAATAGCTAATAATATTCCTGCAATTATGAATATGGTTGCACTTCTACCAATTCCCAAAATTATTGCAATTAGTCCAGGAACCAGATAAATGGATAAATACAGTATTCTTAAAAAGTGTTGTGTAAAAGAGATTTCATCATTGGTCTCATTTTCAACATCGGTTTTTAACATCTTTCCATTTAAAATAGTTTGATTATCATGTAAAGCTGCATTTGCATCCTGAACTCTTTTACGCACTTTAAAAGCTACTAAACCATTTTTATTATTTTTAACTTTATAAAATAATGTGTCAACAGATCCAAATGCAGAGTCAAGTTTCTTAATAATCTCCTGAGAATTACTTTTTACTTTAAATTTCCATGTTTTCATATTATCCATTTTAATGTTTTCCGAAATGCTCTCCTGCAATTAGGCACAACATCTGTGCAAATTCAATTGAACGATATTCCTCTTGTATCGTTCAATTGTGTACTATTGCTGGTTAAATAATTCATCTGCCGGATTTTTTATACTTTTCAATTCACGATGTAAAATATGCATGTACATTTCGGCTGTTATTATCTTTTCGTTCCCTATCTATCCTTTCCTCTATTTCCAACTTCCGGTACGGGAAATAAACCTGCCCGTCCGTCAGGCGGGTGTAAGGGATATTCCGGTAAAAAGCAAATTCATTTTATCAACTTACAGGCAGTCAGGTAAAGGAAATGTTTTCTGGCTGTTTATGCCGGGGATGTTGTCTGAACACGATTTAAAGGATTTTTTTGATGGAAAGGATGAATGCATTTTTTGTTTTATGGTTTACCGGGATTGGAAGCAGTATTTTTTCTGTTTTCTTCCATCTTGTTCATCCTTTAATCGGTTAAATCGTGTCAGATATTTAGCAAAATCCATTATTGGTAAAAGAGTACGTGAAATGGGTCAAATGGCATTTATAGCCTGCCAGCCCCGGTAATTTGCTAGTCATGACGGAGTAAAACTTTCAACCCCAATAAAAATATGCGGGTTTCGGGATATCTTTCGTAATAGTAATAACCCGGAGTTAAACCGGTAATCCCAGCCATTTCAGGGTCGAGATCAGTGGCCCCTGTAAACAAAGCTACATTATTGCACGCCATATAGATCTTAGCGCTTTTAATAAACCGATTCATAACTGGGTATGGTGTAACCTAAAGAAATATCCGTTATTTTAATGTAATCACCTTTTTCAATAATGTAATCAGTTTCTCTTAAGGTTGCAAAATTCATAACATCTCTCGGGTCGGTAAACTGCAACACTTTTTTATAACGATCTAACAGGGCATAATTTGCAATTTCAAATCCAAGGCCTCCCCTTACATTTATAGACACATCAAAATTTTTATATTCAAAAGTATTTGTAAATCCAAAAAACGATTTGGGAGCCCCGTTGCCGAGCAGGCTATAATTTCCCGGCCAAACATCTGTAGCATTCCCCTCATTATCATACCACAGCAACCGGTCAGTTGCAGAATACCCTGCAAACAGATGCCCGTAAAAGTTACCAGCCGGCTGGTCACCAAACTTCAGGCTATAGGAATAAAGGTTGCTTGGTACAGCTATATTCTTATTAAAAGAAATATTAAAATCGAAGGTCCATTTCAGAAGACCTGATAACGGTTTCGCTTTAATATAAAATTCCCAGCCTTTGTTCTGAATTTTACCATTATTCCCTAAGTAGGAGAATTGAAAATTAGTAGTTATAGTTGAAATCAAAATTAAATCTTTTGTATTAAGTCTATAACGTTCTGCTGAAAAGTAAATCCTGTTTTGTAACAAACTTGCATCAACCCCGATAGTATATTCCTGCATTTTTTCTCCGTGCACCCGGGATGGTAATATATTTGATGTATTTACAGAATTACCGGCAAGCCTGATCATCCGTTGACCGGTCCCATAACCCGTCCGTATTTTCAGATCGTTCAACCATGTACTGTTTGCTAAAAAATTTTCATTCTTCAACGACCAGGTAGCCGATACGGATGGAAAGTATTGGGCTAATCCGTCTGAAGAAAAAAATGGCGATTTTTCTCTTAATATACCAAATGATAAATAGTACCTGTTCCTGTAATTGTATTTAACTGAACCCGAAAGATCTTTAATATCGTAATCTCCATTGCCATACATCCCGAAACGACTCATGAGTATGGTATCATTTAAAACAACAGAATCGCGGTAATTATAATTAATATCAGTATGTTGCTTTGAATAATCAAGCGATATGTCAATGGTATGAAAAGCAATTGATTTATTGAAATGTAGTTTTACGGAATATAATTTTTCATTTTGAACATTGGTTTCTTTTGTTTCAGATAATTGCCGGTACGTTATCGCTTTCCGGTAATAATTTGAAAAGATATTCCCGGTGGAAGTTTTATATGCCGACCAGGAAGCCGATAACTTTAATCCCTTCATTATTTCATAACCTGCCTGTAAATGAACCAGTGTATTTTTCAATTCCCGCTTATCCGTCGTATTATTTATCCTATCTAAAGGATTATATAAAAGGGTCTGTGTATCTATTCCATAAGTCCCATCCGTATTGTATACCGGTAGTGTTGGATTATTTTGATTTGTATTCGAGACTATGTTTGAGCTTTTCAAACCTGTATAATAATCTGTATAGCTCAGATATGGATTATCATTGATTTCACTGTATTTTCTATATGTGTCTGTTGCCGATATATCCACCTGCAATTTATCCTTTAAGGCAAGCTGCGATACGGAAAGTTGTCCGCTATATATAGTATTCCCGGTTTTTTGTATAATCCCGTTATAGTTGTCGTAATTTAACATGGCAGCATATCTTGTTTTTTTGTATCCACCAAAAAATCCTAGATTATGAGCCTGACTTAATTTATATTGTGAAATTACTTTTCTCCAATCTGTATTAGCATTATAGTCAATCATTTTCCCCGAAGCGTTTACAACTCTCAGGTCTGTGCTCGATGCCCATTTTTGTTTCAGATTTCGCCATTCAGATGCCGACATATAGTTCGATTTACCGGCATAAGCTTCCCCGTACATATATGTATTATAAGATACAGTCAATGGCCCGGAACTGTTACTTTTTGTTTTAATAATTACCACTCCGTTACTACCTCGTATTCCGTAGGAAGCTGTTTCTGAAAGGTCCTTCAGCACTTCAATTGAATTAATGTTCGCAACAGGAATAATATCCGGACTTTCCAGTGGTATTCCGTCAATAATATAAAGAGGATTTGTACTTAAAAATAGTGTTGATATTCCTCTCACCTGTATCTGCAGGTCGGGATTCGGGTCATTTACATTCAGGCAATTAACTATAAATCCAGGCACTTTACCTTGTATTAATTGCATGGGTGAAAAAACTGCCCCTTTGTTAAAATCATTATAGCTGATCTTAGAAGCATTAACTGATAATTCTTTATTACCTGCCATGTTTGTACTATCAATTTCAAGAGTATCTGTATTCGGATTATCTTTAATCTCCTGAGCAAGAATATGGTTACTATTAATAACAAGAATAAGAAATAAAATCAGTATCAGTTTCATTGTTGTTGTGTTATATTACCATGTGTTTGCCTGCGGTAAATATTTAAAAATTATATCCAAAATCAATATCATATAAGAATGTCAGGCTCTTGTTTCCCGTTGTCCATTTAGCAGCGCCAAGTCCGACGTTATAATACCAATGTTTGCTAATTATCCTTTGCCAACCATATTCAAATCCTAAAAAATTGGACCTATTCTCAATAAAAAGTACTTGAACAATGCTTATATAATCTCCGGTATATTTATAAGTCCTTTTATTTTCGTTTTTTCTTTTATCAATGTTGCGGTAATATCTAAGCTGATTATCAATGAAGGGGGTTACTATCCATCCAGCAGAACTGCCATAGCCAAATTCATTTTTTAACATTGCATTTAATGAAAACTTTTCACTTAATCCGATTTCAAGTCCAGCTCCGGGAAGCAGGAAGCTAACTTTAAAATTAATCAAAGGTTTATTGTGAATGTTTTTCTCAAAATAGGATTTACTATCAGGGTGCAGTGCTTTCCAATTATTGTATTTATTAATAAACTTATGAATGTTGTATTTATTTACTTTACTTATCGAATCAATTAGATCCGGGTAATCATTACAATAGAACTTTATTGAGGGAGTTAAACGTCCAAAATTTAAGTCTGAATCATAAGCTCCTAAGTATTCCTGTTTCTTATAAGAGTATAAATTAATATTTCCTGATTCCTCTTTCTTAAAAAACGCTTTGGTCCAAATCCCACGATCACTTTTTACATAATTATCGGAATCAACTTGTATTTCCCTGATTACTTTTTTCGGATATCTGATTTTTACATCATCCTGGAACAATTTCACGCTATTTGCCGAGAAATATTTTTTGTCCTTAAGTTTACCGGTAATGGTATCATTTGATTCAAGAATAATAAATCCTTTTAAAAACTCTTTTTGTGCAAAAACACTCAGAGAGTTAAAAATCAAAATAATAGGTAAGATCTTTCTAATCATTTATGATTGATGAAATATTAATGTTTGCAGTGATTGTTTTTTTGCTACCAAACAAATGCATAACCACTCCCGATACTTCGGGATGTCTTTATGGTTAGTATTGCACATGTGTTTTATGATTGTAACTACCTGATGCATCGAATCCATATTAAAATTTATGACAGTTGGTCAGCTTCTTTTTCATATATATTGTAAGTTTCTTTTAGCTGTTTTGTAAACGACTTTAAACGGTTTAAAATCTCCTATAATCCGCTAACACTTATCCTGTTTTCCCCAACTTCCGGTTACCGTTTACGACCTAAATGTAAAAGATATTTTTTCAAAAAGCAAATTATTCACAGGTAACCTTGTTGTTGATGTGTAGTATTATTTATTTTTAAAAATGGGCTGATATTGTGTTGTGGGAATTGGCAACTATGTGGCAGGAGACTTATAAGTAAGCGGGGGCACGCGAAGTTAATTCGCGCACCAGTTGAGGTATACTACCATTTTTCTTTTTTAAAATTTCGTCAGCTTCGCGTTAATTACAATATAGTTAAATTGCTGAATAGTTAAAAAGCCCGAACAGCACGCACAGAGTATCCGCCGCTCTTATAGAAGAGGCTCTGGATGCCATTGTTGAAGTACTGAATCCACGCGTAGTTGATATTGCTCTCGGTAGAACTCCAATAGTAGGCACTTGCAAAACCGCCAACCGCAGTTTTTTGTAAGTATAATAAACTCAGCTCATATTTTGAAGGTAGGTACCAATCGCCATAACCACCGCCTTGATAATTAGCACATAGTTGGGCTGCATAACTTCCTGCACCCTGGTTTGCAATAACACGCTCTGTATTATATTTACCTGCACCAACACCATCTCTAACGGCATTTGTTATAGTATAACTTCCATTGTACCATTGCATTCCTGTGCTTTGGTCGGCTGTGGCTGCTATTAATCCGTGCTGTCCTGTGTTATCTAACCAAAAGATGATGCCCCCCTGGTAGCTGTCGCCAATTGCAAGAGTGTTTGTTACATTTACCACATAAGGGCTTGCAGTTGTTCCTGCTCCTGTTACGGTTATGTTTGTACCAGCTGTTACTTTGGTTTCGGAGCCATCGGCTGCGGCAGGTATCTCGCTGCGTACTTGTGCTGTTGAATCGCCCAAATCGGTTTTGGTTGCCAAACCACTTAAATCCTGGTCGCCTGTGTTTGTGCCACTTAAATTACTCAGGTTTGTAATATCTGTTGCAGTAATGTTTGCCGCCTGGCTGCTTGTGTAGGTTGGATCGGTTTCGGTAATACTTCCGGTAAGTGTTTCCGCAGTTTTTGCTTGTAAAGCATACGGTACGCTTAACAACTGGCTTGTGCCCGTCACGGTGTAGTTTATTCCGCCTGTCGGGTCGGTTTCGACTTTAATGAAATAGGGACCATTTGCCCAGTCAATTGTTGCAAAATTGCCAAAAATGGCTGTACCGTTGCCTATTTCCATGCTTACCAAACCATTGGCGTTAGAGGTCGGACTTTGTTTTTCAATATATACCGCTGTTCCACTTGCCGAGCCTTGCAGGATGCTTGTTTGCATGCTTATCTGACTATTGGTTACCAGTTCATTATTGCTGTTGCGGATTACCGCCTGATAGCTCATTTTATCCGGACTTTGGGTCCAGGCTGTTGCGGCCAGCAGTACTGCGACTAAAATTGCATGTAATTTTTTCATATGAATTTAATTCTTTATGATTTTAAAAATTTTTATTTCTTTATTTCCCTGGGTTACTTTTACAAAATAGGTTGACGGAAAAAGATTGCTCATCGGAATGCTTGTTTGGGTGCTTGTTATTTTTCTGTCTTCTAAAAGTTTTCCGTTCATGTCATACAGTTGAAAGGACAAAGTTGAAAGTTCATCGTTTTCAACTCTCAGTGTTAGGTTATTGGCAACAGGATTGGGATATGCCGTAACCATAAGGCTTATGTCTTTGGCATTTCCCAATCCGGTTACTGTTGAAATTTCATAAGGCTGTTGTACCCCGAATGCTACTGAACCACTTGTACTCGAATTGGTTTGGCAAAAAACCTGCCCAACGGAATAGCTCACTGATCCCCCACTACCCGAAGCATCGCCACCTGCAGTGTGTATGGATTCTTGTGCCTGTAGTGTTGTTAATCCGAGTCCCAACAAGAGTATAATGCTTAATTTTAATTGTCTGTTTTTCATTTTTATTCTCATTTTAATGATTATTATTCTCTGCACTTTTGATATTTGTTTTGTAGGTTCTGCCAACATCTACTACTTCCGGAATTACTTTTTGTACGTCTTGAGCAATCAGTCTCAGATTTACATTTTGATTTCCTTCTTTCTATTTAATTTAAAAGTCTTATTTCTACTCTTCTGTTGAGCGCTTTGCCAGACGCTGTATTATTACTTGCAACCGGGCTTGATTCTCCCAATCCGGAAGCACTAATGCCTGACACATCAACTCCTTTTGATTTTAACCAGTTTATAACCGATTTGGCTCGTCTTAAAGAGAGGTCTTCGTTTAGTATATTGTCCCCATCACTATCGGTATGTCCAACTATCTCTAATTTAAGATTGTGGTTATTCTTCAAAAAATCAGACAAAGCGTTTAACGTTGGCTCTGATTCCTTTTTTGGGATATCTTTGCCTGAATCGAAATGAATTCCATACAGATTGACAAATCCTTTTTCTTTAAGTTCTTTGTTTAAATAGTTTGCTGATTCGGCCCCTCTTTTCTTTAGAATCAATAGTACATTTTTGTTTTCATCTCGTTTTAGTTCAAAATTAATACTTGCTGTTGAATACAAACTTTTATTTGCTGTTACGGTAATCATACCGATGGGGACAGCTTTCAGATTAAAACCACCATTCTCTTTTGTTAAGCTTTCTTTTAATCCATTGGCCGAAACAAGAACATCCTTCATTAAATTACCGTCTTCATCTTTAACTATACCACTGATATTTCCGATGCATTTGTATTCACCTTTAGGATTAATAAGTAGTTGTATAAAATCAATTGCAAAGCCATCTCCTGCTCCTGTTATTGGGTCATCAATTTTTATACTAACTTTTCCTGATTCAAAAAGAGAATTGTCTTCCGGTAGTAAACCAACTTGTACTAATTTACCAATTGGTCCTGTTTGACTCAGCTTATTAATGACATCTTCCACATAATTCAAACGTTTTCCATTTATAGAAAATTGAAATGAAGTACCCCAAACAGGCGATTGAAAATCATCTAACATCATCTGAATTACAATCTTATTGATGTCAATTTTTGGTTTTTTAAATTGTATTTCAATGGGAACAGGATTATTCCCTGGTCTTGTTGTACTAGATACATATCCATCGCTTCTTCCTGATTTGTAACTACTAACTACCATAATTCGATCAGTACCCAGGTAGTCATTTTCGTCTGTTTTCCACGGAAAAGCATGAACTGATGTATTCATACCACAAAAAGGATCAAACCCTTCTGTCCAACCAAATCCAAGGTTATCAACATCGCCAACTCTTACAACAATATCAGCATTTTCATTGCTTTCGGAATAATAATACTGGTCGGAGTTGTCAATAACGCCACCCTCAGATTTAAAAAGGCCTGATAATTGCTCTCTTGATAATGCTTTATCAAAAACTTTAATATCATCCAATAAACCAAAATAAGGATCACCAAAAGAAGGATTATTACCAATATTGAAATAATTTAATCCACCGGAAGCAGTGGCTTCTTTCTCGTAAAACTTTCCATCTACAAAAAAGAGCACTTTATTTTTGGTTTGATCAAATACTACTGCTACAAATGACCATTTGCTTTTATTTATTTTTGCAGCCCCTAATGGGTTACCGCAATAGGCAGTCCATTCCCATCCTCCACCGCCTCTCGAATCAATTGCCATGCTTCTGTCAAAACCACCATCATCGTGCGAGAAAATGGTCATCTGTTTGTTATCAAAGTCGGGTTTTGCCCAAAACGTAACCGTTAATTCGGGCATAACAGTAGGATTAATATCCGTATTGACTTTTATTTCTGATTGTCCATCAAATCGAAGGGCCGATTTTACATTTCCTTTTCGATCTTTCACATAGTTGACATTTTTAAACTCCAAATTAAATGCCGATTTATCTTTAACCTCCTGGTTGCTATTACAAGAAATATTTATAATTGGGCTGGTTTGTGCCAAAACTTTTAGCTGAAGAAATAAAATAGCGGGTAAAATTTTTAAAAAGATAAAATTTCTCATGCGGATTTTGCATTATTATTAAATTGTTAAAAAGCCCGAATAGCACGCACATGGTAGTTATAGCTCTGATTGTAGATTTTCTGAAGACCATCGTAGAAGTTCTGAATCCACGTGTGGCTGGTATCGTTCACGGTAGAACTCCAATAGTAGGTATTTGTAAAACTGCCAACCACATTTTTTTGTTGGTACAAAAGATTAAGCTCGTATTTTGAAGGTAAGTACCAGTCGCCATAGATAACGCCTGCAACTGTATCTGAATATTCGTTACAAACTCTTGCAGCATAAGTAGCGCCATCTCCATATCCCTGATTGGCAATAATAATAGCTGTATTTGCTTTACCTGCGCCTACTCCATCACCATAAGCCATTGTATTTGTAATAGTACCGGCATACCATCTTACGTATTGGTCTGCTGGGGCTACTATTAAGCCGTGTTGCCCGCTATCGTAAACATAAAACACTACGCCACCGCCATAACTTTCGCCAATATAGTGCACATTTTCATTTACCACATAAGGGTTTGCGATTGTTCCGCTGCCTGTAACTGTTATGTTCGTTCCTGCTGAAATTTTGGTTTCGGAGCCGTCCTGGTCGCCCGTGTTTACACCTGACAGATTACTTAAATTGGTAATGTCTGTTGCGGTAATGTTAGCTGCTTGACTGGCAGTATAAGTTGGATCGGTTTCGCTTGTTACAAATCCGCTTACATCGGGTATCTCACTGCGCACTTGTGCTGTTGAATCGCCCAAATCGGTTTTGGTTGCCAAGCCACTTAAATCCTGGTCACCTGTGTTTGTGCCACTTAAATTACTCAGATTTGTAATATCTGTTGCTGTAATGTTTGCCGCCTGGCTACTTGTGTAGGTTGGGTCGGTTTCAGTAATTCCACCAGTAACTGTTTCTGCAGTTTTTGCTTGTAAAGCATACGGTACGCTTAACAACTGGCTTGTGCCCGTCACGGTGTAGTTTATTCCACCCGTCGGGTCGGTTTCGACTTTAATGAAATACGGCCCATTTGCCCAGTCAATTGTTGCGAAATTGCCAAAAATGGCTATACCGCTGCCTATTTCCATGCTTACCAATCCGTTGGCGTTAGCAGTTGGGCTTTGTTTTTCAATATATACCGCTGTTCCGCTGGCCGAGCCTTGCAGGATGCTTGTTTGCATGCTTACCTGACTATTCGTTACCAGGTCATTATTACTGTTACGGATTACCGCCTGATAGCTTATTTTTTCAGGGGCCTGGGCAATTGTGTTCATTGGCAGGAACACACTTGCTGTTGTTAATATCCCTATAGCTATCGGGACCAAAAGTGTAAAAATTCTTTTCATATTATTCATTGTTTTCTATGTAGACTTTATTATTTGTTCCCGATATGCTTCCCTGTCCGTAGTGCAGGCAGGGCTATCCGGACTAATTCGGCCGAGTGTTTTAAATAAAAACACAGCCTCACTGAGTTTTAATGATTTTAAATGACTTTATTACTTGTTGAGGCGAAGCATGCTTCGTCTGTACAACTTTCAGAAAATAAGTGGCAGGAACGAGATTGCCCATTGCAATGCTTGTTTGGATCCCTGTAATTTTTCTGTCTTCTAAAAGTTTTCCGTTCATGTCATACAGTTGAAAGGACAAAGATGAAAGTTCATCGTTTTCAACTCTCAGTGTTAGGTTATTGGCAACAGGATTGGGATATGCCGTAACCATAAGGCTAATGTCTTTGGCATTTTCCAATCCGTTTACTGTTGAAATTTCATAGGTCTGTTGTACCCCGGATGCTACCGAACCGGTTGTTCCGGTGTTGGTGGTGTAAACGACCTGTCCAACGGTATAGCTCACCGATCCCCCGCTACCCGAAGCATCGCCACCTGTAGCGTTAACGCTTTCTTGTGCCTGTAGTGTTGTTAATCCGAGCCCCAACAAGAGTATAGTGCTTAATTTTAATTGTCTGTTTTTCATTTTTATTCTCATATTAATGATTATTATTCTCTGCATTTTTGATATTTGCTTTGTAGGTTCTGCCAACATGTCCCAAAACAATTATTATTGAAATATTTTGAAGAGTATTGCTTACTAATTTTTACTGGCCAATTGTTCAACCTTTTTTTTAAGTTCCTCTATTTCTTTTTGCTGTTCTTTTATGGCGCTAACTAGCACAGGTATTAATTCGGTATAATTCAAACCAAGTGTTTTGTCTTTATCATCGCCAACATCTACTACTTCCGGAATTACTTTTTGTACGTCTTGAGCTATCAGTCCAAGATTTACATTTTGATTTCCTTCTTTCCATTTAAAAGTAACCGGGCGTAGTTTTAAAATGCTGTTTAAACCATATGGAATATCATTAATATCTTTTTTCAATCTTCTATCGGAAGTTTGAATACTACCATTTACAGCATATACTTTCAACCATCTATTAGTAGAGGTACCTAAAGATGTATAATTATCATTAATCGGAGCAACGTTTAAACCACCTAAGAATAAATCCTTCCAATTAGCTGTACTTCTATCGTATGCTTGAACATAACCCCTACCCAGAGTAGCATCATATGCTATTTCAACACCGGCGCCTTTGCTTGGCCACACATTTCCGGTTGCTCTAAATACACCACTAACATCGGTATTTCCATTTTTAAGAACGGTAAGGGCGTTACTGGGAGTACTAGAAGTACCGTTTCCTATTTCAAATAAGGGGTCTGTAGCTGACCAAACGGCTGCATTTCCACCTCCAATATTATATTCACCCATTGCTAAACAAGCATAAGCCTGTGCTTTTGTACCAAACCCCATAGACATAGAATTATCGCCAGAAGCTGTTGTATTACTTCCTATAGCAAAGGAATAATATCCCGTTGCTCCTAATGTTGTTGATATACTATTACTTCTACTAAAATCTATTGCCCCAACTCCAATATTTCCAAAATCAGCTGCATTTCTTCCAATTAAACGCCATCCTACTTGGGAGTATTCTTTAATTTGTTCAAGGCCAGAAGATATCAAATTAGCATCGGCATATTCTTTGGTTATTAAGGCTTTGTTGTCCGTGATTTCTGCAATATCCATAGAAGGTGCAGTAATAATACCATTTTTATAAACCGTTAGTGCATTGCTTGGTGTACCAAATACACCATTACCTATTTCAAATAAAGGATCAGTAGCAACCCAAGTAGCAGCATTACCGCCTCCAACATTATAAGTACCTAATGCAACAGAGACATAAGCATTAGCTTTTGTAACACGTCCCATAGCCATAGAATAATCCCCTGAAGCCGTTATATTATGTCCCATTGCAATAGAAGTATTACCCGTTGCACCGAATGTTGCTGAAGGATTAAAACTTGTACTTAAGTCAATGGCATTATAACTAATATCACCATAATTTGCAGAATCCCGCCCGATTAATCGCCAACCTGTTTTGCCATTTTCTGTAATCTTTTCGAGACCTGTTACGTTTGTTGCAGTATCTGCTGTGGTTGCATGCAATGCATATGGCACACTTAACAATTGGCTGGTGCCAGTTATTGTATATGTTGTGCCACCTGCAGGATCGGTTTCGGTTTTAATAAAATAAGGACCTGCACTCCAGTCTATGGTTGTAAAATCTCCGCTAACTATAGTACCGTCACCAATTTCTAAACTTGCCAATCCATTAGCATTGGTAGTAGGTTTTTGTGTTTCTACATAAACAGCAGTTCCTGTAGCAGTTCCTTGCAAAATGCTCAACTGCATACCTACTGCTGTGTTGGTTACCAACGTATTACTTGCATCTCTTATTACGGCTTGGTAACTCATTTTTTGTGGGCTTTGCGCCCAAATAGTTGCAGTTAGTATAGCAACTGCCAAAAGTGTAGTTAATTTTTTCATGTGCTTCTATTTATTGTTTATTATTCTTTATTAAAATCAATGTTCTTAATAATCTTATTTTTGTTGACTATTCTAAGTTTGTATTTTCCTTTTTTTAAATTATTGATATTTAGATATATTTTGTTTGAAGTAAGCTCTTCAATTTCCCCTTCATATACCTTTCCCTTTTTTTTCATTTAATTTTCAATTCGATAAAAAACGCTTCAAAAACCCATAAGACAAATCTATAGAGATAAAATGCGAGTGTTTGTAACTATTGTAACAAGAGCTATGATAATTGTAACATTTGGTTATAAAATGGCACAATTGGTTCTCAGAAAAAGAAAGGATATTGGGTAGCCTAATTAAAACTTAGTATTTGAATTATGTCATGATTAACAAACAGATACTAAGGGTAAATGTAGAATATTGAAGAACAATTATTTTTGGTTTTTTGCATACTCTGAAGGCGTGCAATGGTATATTTTTTTAAAACATTTACTAAAATAAGCAGGGTCATTAAACCCAACACTATAGCCGACCTGTGAGATATTAATATCAGATTCTTTTAACAGTTGGGTAGCTAGTTTAAGACGTTGGGAAAGGATAAACTCTGAAGCCGACAATCCGGTTAGGGCCTTTAATTTTCTATGCAATTGCATTCTACTCATAGAGACGGCTTTACTAAAATCGTCTATGCTAAAAGATGTTTCTGCTATGTTATTGTCAAGCACATACTGAACTTTGTTTAAAAACTTTTCGTCTAAGTTAGTAATAGCTATGTCCTTGGGTTTCAATATCAATTCCTGACTATATCGCAATTGGAGTTTTTTTCTGGACTCTATTAGTTTTTTGACTTTCAGGCTTAATAACTTTTTATCAAAAGGCTTGGTAATATAATCGTCTGCCCCAATGTCAATCCCTTCAAATTCACTTTCGGCATCAGCTTTTGCCGTAAGCAAAATGATAGGAATATGTGCCGTGCATTCATTGTTTTTTAGTTCTTTTGTGAGCGCAATGCCATCTTTTACGGGCATCATAATATCTGAAATGATTAAATCCGGGACATGCTCCAAGGCTAAGTCTACGCCTACCTTTCCATTCGGGGCTGTTAAAACGCTATAAGAGGTTTCAAAGTTTTTTATTATTAAAGTTGTTACATCTGCATTATCTTCAACAATCAATAAAATTGGCTGTTCTTTGTTTGAAAGTTCTTCATCAATTTCATAATCGAAATTTGAACCATTCGGAATTTCAACTTTCACCTTATCTTCAGATTTTGATATAATTAGGTCGTCATTAAAAATACGCCTGTTAATTGGTAGCACAACATTGAAAATTGTCCATTGGCCCAATCCACTTCTTGCGGTTATACTTCCTTTGTGCAATGCAGTCAACTCCTTAACAAGAGCTAATCCTATGCCTGAGCCTTGGTTTTGTTCACTAGTTTGATAAAACCGTTGAAAAATACTGTTCAACTCCTCAGGGCTCAATACAGCTCCGGTATTTTTTACTTCCAAATGGAGTTCCCCATCCCTTACAGATGCGCGACAAACCACAGACCCTTTATTTGGCGTATATTTTATGGCATTTGACAATAGGTTTACAACTATTTTCTCTACAACATCACTATCAAACCAGGTTTCAATTTTACCGGTTTCAATTGTTTTTTGATAGTCAATCTCCTTTTGCTCTGCCGAATATGAAAAGGAATTACTTAAGGCAGATATTAACTGTAGCACATTGCCTTCCTGAATATGGAGGTTTAGGTTACCACTATCAATTTTTGAAAGATCCAATAATTGATTGACAAGTGACAAAAGCCGATTGGAATTTTTTTGTATCATTTCAAATTGACTTCGCCTTTCTTTTGATAGTGAAGTATCTTCAAGAACGTTTTGAACTGGACCGGAAATAAGAGCTAAAGGTGTGCGAAATTCATGAGAAATATTAGCAAAAAAATTTGATTTTAATGCATCCAATTCTTTTAACTTAGTATTTGTTTTTTGACGATCTCTATACATTACAAAAAGAAGCAATCCTACTAAGGTCATTAAAACTAAACCTCCTAACAAAAAATTACGTTGCGTTTTTTTCTGATGTTCCGCAAGCTCCTTTTGAGTTTTTAATAATGCTATCTCTTGTTGCTTCTTGTGAGTTTGGTATATGGTTTCTAAATCATAGGTTTTTTCAGTAATTTTCTTTTTTTCAATTTTTTGCTGGATATTTATATATTCTTCATATGCATCAATAGCTGATTTTAAATCATTATTCAATTTATACAGTTCTATTAATGATTTTGTAGTTTTAAGTTCTCTGCTAAAATCTTTTACTTCTTTAAATTCTTTTAAAGCTTTTTTAAAGTATTCAATTGATGTATTATATCTATTAATACTTTGATAAAAATCACCAAGGTAAGATAAACCCCATCTTTGATAGGTTTTGTTTTTAGATTTTAAGGCTAAATCATAGTATAGTTTATAATCCTTTTCAGCCTCTTTCATCCTGTTCATTTTGGCAAGCAGAAAACCTCTAACAATGACACCATAAGAATAAGAATTTAGTGTTGGTGCATTTTTTTCATGGTATTTGATTGACTCATTTAATAATTTTAAAGCTTCATCATAGTTACCTAATGAAATTTTAGCTTGAGCAATAGCAATATTTATTTCCTGAACCCCTGCTTCATTTTTTAATTTTTCATGAAGATGTTTAGATTTATTATAATATTCTATTGCTTTTTCATAGCCATGTGTAACCCGAACAGAATAGCCTAAATAATTATTAATTGTGGCCCTTAATATTGAGGTTTCAAGTTCTGAATCCAATTCACATATAGAATCAGCAATTGCGTAATTCTTAAAAGCTTTATCATATTGGGAATTTTGAAGCCACATACTTCCAATGTTTAGATACCCCTTGGCTATTAAACTATTTTTGAGAAGCTTTTCGCCTAACTTGATAGACTTATTGAAATAACACAAGGAGGAATCGTATTGAGCTGCTTCCTTGAATTCATTACCAATTAATTCATATAAATTATAATTATAGATATTTGAATTAGGCAAATCCTGAATACCTCTTTTATATTGAACAACTGCGGAATCGGAATTATACATGATCTTTTTCAACCTGGCTATTCTTTTATGCGAAGTATAAATGCCATAATTACATTTAAGATCTCTGGATAGCATAAGAACTCTTTCAAGTTTTTGTAGTTGAATTGATGTATCAGACTCATTTTCGCTTTCTTTTAAAAGGTGAGTGATTTTTAAAGAATCTGATTGCTGTTGATTCTGACTAAAAGAACATAAGCTAGATAGAATAAAGTAGATCAAAAAAAAATATTTCATAGCTTGATGATTATTATCAATGTTGTAAATATAAATTTTCTATTTGATCCAATTGCTTGATTCGTATAAAAGCATAGAAATGGGAAAAAAAAGACTGCCACTAATGACAGTCTTTATATCTGTTTAAAAGAGATCTTCTTATTTAAGGTTATCTTCCTGATAAACTTTCGTTTTTCCATTGAAACGACCCACAAACTTACCTGGAATAATACTGATAACCTTTTATTTATTCTTTGATTCGAAAATATACCTTCAATATTAAATGAATATTATGTGAATTGTAATATATTATTAAAACAACGAATTTTTATAATTTTTGTTCAAATCAACCTGTTAATTATTTTGTTGTTTCATTAAATTTAGTGCTGGACCTGCTTTAAACCAGATACAGAGTATATTTATTTCAGAGGATGTTTTAAACCGGAGTTAGATCGTGCTGGAAGAAGGCCTGAAATATCATCCTGAAATGGCCGATTATTAACTGAGCGTGGAAGAGCTGGATGCATTGGAAGCTTCCATAAACGGGGTAGCCATGCTATCGGGTAATCGCGATGCCATTATCGGTACCCGAAAAACGGCTACCGACGGTATCCCGGAACTGATAGCCCATATGCGGTCGCAGCTTGAAATACTCAACGACCTGATTCCTGCACTGGTAGGCGACAACATATTCGTGCAAATATACAAGAACAACCGGCGGATAATCGACCGGTAAAATAAACAGTACCGGTTGAAATCAATGGCCCGGAGTGCTTTGCGCCCCGGGCTTGTTGTTGGTTTATTACAATAATATTTCAATATTTAGAAAGGGCACACGAAAAATTCGCACGCCAGCGGGGACATTTTCAAACGAATATTTATTACATTTTTTCTCATCACTAACCTTCGTACATCGTATCGTTTAATGTTACTCCTATTTGAGAACAGAACCGTTTTAATTAAAATCTTAAAAATCGAATTAGTCAAGCCAAAACACTTTACAACTGCATTCAATCAATTGTTTGTTTGTACATCCAATACTAATTGAATGACTAATGCTTTCATTAGGTTTAATATCACCAATATATATAGTTTCGACTTTCTCATCTCCATTGTCGTATGTATAATACAAGTCAATTTCTGCATCATAGGCTATACTACTGCCTAAATTTTTGATATTATATGAAACTGAATAAATATAATTGTGATTCACATATTTTGCCATATTCCCAGTCCATGTTTCAGGATTATTTATGTCAAAATCAGGATTATCTGGTAAATATGTTCCATTAGGAAGATCCAAAATTCTATTTCTATAAGTTTCAGTAAAATCAATATAGCCTATAGACAGATTTGCAGGTGAATCCTCTTCACACCCTAAAATAAGAAATAGAAATATTAGATATATAACTATTTTACTTACGTGTCTCATATATCAGGACTTTGTTTGTATGTTAACGCAATAAAAATGCCAAAGCCCAAAATTTCGCTTCAAATGTGCCATAAACATGTTCATAAAAATATCCTTCATGCTGCAGGTTGCATTTATTGCAATTATAGCGTAATAGTTTCATCGCTGTAACTGTCTGATTTAAACAATCTATTGAATATTCTTATTATATCCGGTTTTTTTCAACCTGTATAATTAACCGTGTGGTAAAGGTTTGTAAACGGCTTTAAATCTATCTGCTTTCGGTTAAAATGAATTTTCTCTCAACTCACAAATCCTGTTTACGAACTAGATGTAAAAGATATTCTGGTAAAAAACAAATTAGTATTTGAATAAAATGATTATAAGTAAAAATCCCCTGCTCAGTTAAAATGAAATAACAAATACAGGTTGCACGGTGTATCCCTTCTTTTCAAGTAAACCGATTACTCCGTCTTTACCCGGCAAATGTCCGGCACCAATAGCTATAAATGCCGTATGCCTTTGAATAAGCGTATCGATACGGGAGGCCATCCTGTAATTTCTGATGGTAATAAAGTCTTTTTGAAAATCGATATGTGTTGTGTCATTTTGTATTTCCATCAACAGGCTGTCCAGTTTACCCTGGCGGTAAAATTTAACCATCTTTCCCAGATCTTCATCCTGCTCCGGATGCCGGAAATAATCCAAAATGTCCTCTTTTGAAATTTTATTAAGCAGATCGAATTGTTCATCCGGTGTTTCGATCCCTTCTATTTCTTTATGCATGGAAACTGCCTTCTGGTAAAGAAATTCATCGAGTGTAAATTTTTCCCCTTCCGGCAACCCACTGTTCATCGCCAACATCATAAGGGCTATGGGCTTCATTTTATTAAAAAGCGAAATATCCATGCCGGTTTTCTTTTTCAGTACATCCCCTATCATCCTGTATTCATCGGGTGTAAAAATATCGGTTAGTGTACTGTCTCCCGGTAATATCAATCTCGAATACAAGGGGGCTATTTTTTCGGGGGCAAGGTCCATTTCGGGAGCATACACGGCACATGCCTCCAGCCGGGGGAGAATAGAATCGTTGAACTGAAAAACCGATCTTGTCTTTTAATATGAATGGTGCCGAAATATATAGGAAGGCGCAGTTAATGAATCTCCGGATATCCGCCATAAAAGTGCGTTGGGCAAGGAAGGTTGCTGTGACCAGGTAATTGATGTAACGCAAAGAACTGCCAGTAAAATAATGCTCCGATACAGGTATTGTTTAATTTCTTTATATCCCGGTTGAATTCTTAGCTGCTGTTTCATATCTATATCAAAATTGAATAATTAAACACCAATGTCATTTAGTTAAACTATTCCCTCATTGCGAGCGAAACACAGTGAAGCGCGGCAACCAAAGCCCAAAGGGCGAGCTCGGCGGAGCCAATCTCCTTCTATTGAAAGAAATTGTGGCTAATCAAGTAATTCAGTCTATCATAGCATGAGATTGCTTCGTCGTCCCTCCTCGCAATGACGGGGTATTAGTATGTTGTTTCAGTCGTTCTTGCTTCATATGACGTATTCTTAGGATGCTTAATAAACGATATTGAATTAAATATTTAAAATCCCCATTTGTTCCATTAAAAGCGAAGCATTCATTTTTTTAGTAATTCCATCGATTAACTTGTAATCGAAGAATATTTCTGCTCCGTTTATTTCAATTTCAAAGCATTTATTGACGATCCGGTCCGGGAATTGCTTTTCCATTTTTGCCAGTTCCAGATCGTGGGTGGCAATTATACCTGTACCTCCCAATTTTAAAATGTTCTGAAGCACTGTTTGGGATCCGGCCTGTTTATCAACAGAATTTGTGCCTTTTAAAATTTCATCGAGAATGATAAACAAGTGTTCCTTGTTTTTCAGTCGGTCGATAAGTTCTTTCAGTCTTTTTAATTCGGCATAAAAATACGATTCACTTTTTTGCAGTGAATCGCTGGTGCGCATACTGGTAAACAAATTTTCCGGTTTAAATACAAATTTGTCAGCACACACGGGAGCCCCGGCTATTGCTAATATCCAGTTGACGCCTATGGTACGCAAAAACGTACTCTTTCCCGCCATGTTAGCGCCGGTAACAATCGCAAAGTTACCTTCTTTTGCCAGTTCAAAATCGTTACACACGCGTTCTTCGGGAACAATTAAGGGATGCCCGATATTCTGTGCAATCAGGACATGTTCTTCAGAAATTTCCGGATAGACATAACCGGGATGATTGAATCTGAAATTGGAAAACCCGGCCAATGAGTCGAATCCACCCAGTGCATCAAACCATTC
>CAVVIO010000016.1:0-253832 GCA_963748095.1 uncultured Bacteroidales bacterium | reverse complement strand
AGTATTAATACAGCTTTAAACAACTCTTATTACACACCAAATTTAAATTACAACGGGGGCGCCAGTTTAAATATAAGTACAAACGATGGACAAGGAGGTAGTGATAGTAAAACAGTTAATATTACAATTACTCCGGTAAATGATCCACCTGTTATCACAGCGCCTTCCGCCACTCAAAATATACTGGAGAATAGCACGTTAACATTTAATTCGTCTAATAGTAACAGCATTTCAATAAGCGATGTAGATAATGATAACCAGACAGTATCAGTTACGAGTACCCATGGCACTTTTACCCTATCTACCACATCGGGGCTAACATCCGTTTCAGGAAACGGGACAGCATCCCTTTCATTTTCCGGTTCACTCACGAATGTCAACAATGCATTAAGTTCATCCGTATATACTCCGGCTTTAAATTACAGCGGAAGTGCCAGTGTTATTGTGCAGACAAGTGATGGAAAAGGAGGAACAGATAATAAAACAATTAATATTTCAGTGACCTTTGTAAATAGCAATCCTGTCATTACATCCCCTTCAACACAAACAATACTGGAAGATAATACACTTACATTCACCGGGGGAAATGCAATTTCAATCAGTGATGTTGATAATGATAATCAATCCGTGACACTTACAGTTTCAAACGGTATTTTTAATTTATCCACCACATCGGGACTGACAGTAACCGGAAACGGAAGCGGATCGCTTACATTTTCAGGCACATTATCGAGTATTAATACAGCTTTAAACAACTCTTCTTACACACCAAATTTAAATTACAACGGGGGCGCCAGTTTAAATATAAGTACAAACGATGGACAAGGAGGTAGTGATAGTAAAACAGTTAATATTACAATTACTCCTGTAAATGACCCACCTGTTATCACAGCGCCTTCCGCCACTCAAAATATACTGGAGAATAGCACGTTAACATTTAATTCGTCTAATAGTAACAGCATTTCAATAAGCGATGTAGATAATGATAACCAGACAGTATCAGTTACGAGTACCCATGGCACTTTTACCCTATCTACCACATCGGGGCTAACATCCGTTTCAGGAAACGGGACAGCATCCCTTTCATTTTCCGGTTCACTCACGAATGTCAACAATGCATTAAGTTCATCCGTATATACTCCGGCTTTAAATTACAGCGGAAGTGCCAGTGTTATTGTGCAGACAAGTGATGGAAAAGGAGGAACAGATAATAAAACAATTAATATTTCAGTGACCTTTGTAAATAGCAATCCTGTCATTACAGCCCCTTCAACACCAAACAATACTGGAAGATAATACACTTACATTTACCGGGGGAAATGCAATTTCAATCAGTGATGTTGATAATGATAATCAATCCGTGACACTTACAGTTTCAAACGGTATTTTTAATTTATCCACCACATCGGGACTGACAGTAACCGGAAATGGAAGCGGATCGCTTTCATTTTCAGGCACATTATCAAGTATTAATGCTGCTTTAAACAACTCTTCTTACACACCAAATTTAAATTACAACGGGGGCGCCAGTTTAAATATAAGTACAAACGATGGACAAGGAGGTAGTGATAGTAAAACAGTTAATATTACAATTACTCCTGTAAACGATCCACCTGTCATCACAGCGCCTTCCGCCATTCAAAATGTTTTGGAAAATGGCACGTTAACATTTAATTCGTCTAATAGCAACAGCATTTCAATAAGCGATGTGGAAAATGATAACCAGACAGTAACCATTACTTCAACCAACGGTACTTTCACATTATCAACCCTTTTCGGATTAACTATAATCAGTGGAAGTAATGGAACAGGTTCTCTTAAATTTTCCGGTACACTTATTAACATTAACAACGCATTAAATTCATCTGTTTTCACTCCTGCTTTAAATTACCATGGAAATGCCAATGTTGCCATACTTACGAATGATGGTAATACGGGGATTGGTAATGCTATTATAAATATTTCAGTAACCTTTGTTAATAGTAATCCTGTTATTACTTTCCCCTCAGGCACTCAGACAATTTTAGAAGACAATACACTCATATTTACAGCAGGAAAGGCAATATCTGTCAGTGACGTAGATGATGATAACCAGACAGTAACGATAAATGTATCGGGAGGAATATTCACATTATCTACTACCACAGGACTAACCATTATCAGTGGCGCAAATGGGACAGGGTCTCTAAAATTTTCCGGTACATTAATTGATATAAATGCTGCCTTGAGTGCATCATCTTTCACACCGACATTAAATTATAACGGAGGGGCAAGTATAGGTATCCGTTCTGAGGATGGACAGGGTGGAAGTGATTATGAAAGTATTACTATTTCTATTACTCCGGTCGATGATCCACCGGTTGCCAGCAATGTAAATATTACCGGAAGTTCAACTTATTATATCGGTGCTGTTTTAACAGGCCATTACACTTACAGTGATCCAGAAAACGACCCGGAATCAGGAACTGTAAAGCAATGGAAAGATAGTGTAAGTGGTGTCGTGAGTAATATCAGTGGTGCTGTTACTAATACTTTTACACTTGATATGGCACAGGGAGGTAAATACATTGCCTTTTTTGTAACACCTAAAAATGCCAATGGAACAGGAACCGCAACAAGAAGCGCCTGGCATTATGTAAATGCAGCTCCAACAATTCAGAATTTAGTTGTAAAAAACCCGACCAATCCCGGTGTATTTGCGGTGGACGAAACTATTGAAGCAAATTTCACTTATAGTGACCTGGAAAATAATCCGGAAGGAACACATATTTATCAGTGGTACCGGGCAACTACCAGTTCCGGAACCGGGGCAACAGTCATTAGTGGAGCAACCAGCAAACAATATACTCTTGTACAGCTTGATAAGGACAAATTTATAGGTGTCAGCGTGATTCCTGTGGCAACCACAGGTTCCACGCCAGGAAATACTTATCAGAGTCCCTGGTACCTGATTAGCGAGAAACCAACTGCTGTTTTAACGGGAAAAGATACTGTTTGCTCAGGAGGTACCGGGCATCTGACCATTCAGTTTAATGGAACAGCACCCTGGTCTTTCAAATACAAATTAAACGGAGGCGTCGAATCAGAGGTAACTAATATCAACGACCAGGAATATTCCTGGCCGGTATCAGGTGTGGGTACCTATGTACTAACCGGCGTAAAGGACAGCAAGTACGATAATTACAACCTGGGTGACGCAAGTGGCACCGGTATCTTATCGAATTACCAGGTATCGGCAACCCTTACTCTGGATACGTTGAAGGCCTGCAGCGGCATTGCTTCTACCATTCCTGCAATACTAGTTGGTGCAGCACCCTGGAGTATCACTTATCAGGTCAATGGAGCAAGTCCCACAACTATTAACAATATTATGGTGTCAAATACTTCGATACCTGTTACAGCATCATCTACTAATAAAGTCTATACTATTTCTACAGTAACCGATAAAAATTGCAGTGCAGTGGGAACAGACACTACTGTTGTTGTTCAAAAGACAGATCCGATCGCTTCAATAACAGGTAATCCTCCCAGTGTATGCCCGGGAGATACATCCGTACTGAACGTGAACCTTACCGGTAATGGTCCATGGGAATTTTATTATACATTTAACAGCGGAAGTGAAATTCCGGTAACAGTTGACCAGAATGTATCCGATTACACCTATTCGATAAAAATTACTTCACCTGGAGCATACCAGTTGACAAAGGTAACAGACGTAACAAACAAGGAAGGTTGTGTATCGGGTACAGGAACACTGGTAAACTATATTCCTCCAACAGCTGCATTAAGCGGCACACAGGATATTTGTACCGGTACCAGTACTACTTTCGATGTGCAACTGACGGGGACAGCACCCTGGCAGTTTTCCTATTCGAAAAATGGCGATAGTACAGGTTTCATTAACAATATAATAGAAAATCCATATCCATTCTTTGTTTCAGATTCCGGTATTTACACCCTTGAAAAGTTGAAAGATGCACATTGTACAGGAGTTACATCGGGCAATGTCGGAGTTACGCTCAAACCGGTACCGGATGTCAGTATCCTGAACCTCAGCAACACTTATAGTGTGAACACGGTAGCCGATACCTTTGATGTAAGTCCCTTTGGCGGAAACATGGATGCCGGTAATGCTGTTATTTTTAATTATCAGAACAGGTACATTTTCTCACCGGCATTTTCAGGAGCTGAGAATTCGCCTTACCAGATTACTTATTCGTATACCGGAGCAAACGGCTGTTCCGGATTTGCCACTGAAAATGTAGACGTTATAGACTCTGCCGGATCTATATTAACAATAAATAAGAAAGATGTGTATTGCCATAATGAAGCTCCCTTTATTGTGTATGCAAAACATTATGGGGATCCTGGTCCGGGATACTTCACCATTGATAAGGATCCGCAGGGTATTGCCGTTTATGGTATAGATTCCATTATGGTCTATCCTTCAAAAATTACTCCGGGTCAAAGAAAAATTACTTTTCATTATACCATTGCCGGTGATCCGCAAACTATTACAAAAACATTCGAATTCGAAAATGTTGTGAGTGATTTTACATGGGACAATGAATGTCTGGATTCGATTACCCGGATAAATTTCACTGATCAATCCGGGGCCCAGTCCGGACTGGCAAAGTACGAATGGAAATTTGTTTTCCCTGATAGTGTGGCTACCCGTGATACAGCTAATACATATATGATTTTTAGTAAACTTAATAGCTATCTTATCCGGCATATAGTAACATCTCAATCCGGTTGTACAGATACGGTTACAAAACAACTGGTACTGAAGCCGACTTATGATATATCGCAGTCGGATTACACGGAAAATTTTACAAACGGTACTGCCTACTGGTCATCTAAAATTGAGGACGCTGATTCGGTAAACAGTTGGATATTCGGAACTCCTTCAGGTGATGTATTCAATTCCGGATCAGCCGAACAGGAGTGGTATACAAGTATTACCGATCGCACCAAGAAAGAACAATCCTATGTAGAAAGTCCCTGTTTCAGTTTTACCGACACTACCAAAAAGCCTATGATCAAACTGAACATCTGGCGCGCTTTCGACCAGACCAGGGATGGAGCAGTACTACAATATACTGAAAATAACGGACAAACCTGGTTTAATATCGGTTCAATACAAGACGGGATAAACTGGTACAATTCATATCAGGTGCAGGGATTTCCCGGTGGACAAGGTATCGGATGGTCAAATATAAAGGATAACAACTGGGTGGAAGCACGGCACAGTCTCGATGTGCTAAAAGGGAAAACCGGGGTGCAGTTACGTATTGCGTATGGTTCGGATGGCACCGGTATTACCAATAATGGCATAGCCTTCGATAACATTTGGATAGGACAGCGTGAAAAAATGGTACTGATTGAACACTTCACCAATGCCTCCGATTCATTAAGCAGAGAGGCAGATTCTGTAATTAATCATATCGTTAACACAAACCCTCTTGATGCTGTTGACATTCAGTATCATACATCGTATCCGGGTGATGATCTTTTCTATAATCAGAATCCGGATTTTCCGAATGTTCGTAGTTACTATTATGCGATAAATCAGGTTCCTTATTCTATATTGGATGGGGGAAGTTCATCGGATCAGGAATTTGATTACCTGAATAATACTCCGGTATCGAATGATGTTATTATTAATTCATTAACTGATCCCGTATTTAAGATTAATTTAATCACCTCCTATACCGGCAATTCTGTGGATATTAACGTGACTGTCACCGCTCTGGAACAGTTATCTAACAGTGAAGTATCCCTTCAGACTGCTATTGTGGAAAACCAGGTAACCAGTTATACAGGGAATAATGGAGAAACCACTTTCGAAAGTGTGCTAAAAACGATGTTACCCGATGCTGCGGGAACCAATTATACAAAAAGCTGGACTGTGGGAGATCAGGAACATGCAAGTTTACACTGGAATTTTAAAAATGTTTTTAATGCCAATGAATTACGCGTGATCGCTTTTATTCAGGACGAAAAAACAAAAGAAGTTTACCAGGTAGCTATCGATAATAATGATATGCAGACAGATATCAGGGAAATACCCGTGATAAAACAAGATCTGAAATTCATGGTATTTCCAAATCCGGCAAGAGACAAGGCTTATATTCGTTTTAATCAGCCAACCAGTAGAACTTACCGGCTGGAATTATATGATATGATTGGAAAACTCGTAAAAACGGAGGCTTTATTTAAGGGAACCGAAACGGAAACAATAGATTGCCAGGGTATGAGAACAGGGATTTATTACATCCGGATTACAAATGGGACAACACAAGTCGGAGTAAGCAAACTTATCATCTCGCAGTAACAGATGTTACAATTGCCGTAGTTATTTTCATTACATTATTTATCACTATCTAAAGTGAACATCAATTAATATCCATGTTGTTATAAATTATGATGCATAAAATTTATGCACAATTACTGAAATTTTTCATTTAACAACATTATCTTTAAAACGATTAATATGTAATACATTATTATATTCTTTCATGAGTTTTCGTTATCAAACCAGTTTCGATCTTGATTCTCCCGAACGGACCCTATTTCACAGGGAGTTAATACTTCATAAATCATTTCTGAAAAGATTATACCTCGAATGGTATGATGTATTTTCCAATGAGATAAAAAATCTTCCCGATGGAAAATTAATTGAACTCGGTTCCGGAGGTGGTTTTCTCAAGGAAATTTGCCCGGAAGTGTTGTGTTCAGATATACTTCCTTTGCCGGGGAATGACATGACATTTTCGGCTCTTGAAATGCCATTTAAGAAAGACGAGATAAGTGGTATACTTATGCTTGATACATTTCACCATATTCCGGATGCACAAAAATTTCTTCAGGAAGCAGACAGGGTCTTGAAAAAGGAAGGTAAAATAGTAATGATTGAACCTGCCAACAGTCATTGGGGGAGGTTTATTTATAAAAACTTTCACCATGAGCCTTTCGATCCGAAAGGAACCTGGCAGATTCCTGCTTCGGGTCCATTAAGTGGAGCAAATGGAGCTTTACCCTGGATTCTTTTCGAGAGAGACAGGTTGATATTTGAAAAAAAATTTCCCGGATTGAAAATAGAATCCATTACTTACCACACACCTTTCAGGTATCTGGTGAGCGGTGGAGTATCGTTCAGATCACTGGTTCCATCATGGAGCTATAGTTTTTTCAAAGGTGTTGATAATACCTTTGCGGGATTGTCAAAACAAATCTCAATGTTTATGACAATAAAGCTGAAAAAAATATAAAAATCCACTATCAGATTTGTTTCAAAAGATCATTTGTCTGATATAAATTTGAAGGAGAGTTAATTAAGCAACTGTTTTCCAAATCCTTCGCCAAATTCGATAAGGTGTTGTTCTTTATCTTTTTGTGGAAAGAACCGGGTGGAAAATCCCTCCATAACAACATTAAGTTTCAGAGCTTTCAGTTGATTCTCAATAAGTTGAACAGCCTCGCCGCTCCAGCCGTATGAACCAAAGGCAGCTGCCTTTTTTCCTTTGTCGCGAATAGGATTTATAAGTGCAAACATTTTATAAACAGGAAGTAAGGTATTCTGATTGATGGTTGGCGAACCAACAAGTATGGCATTGCTTTTTACTATTAGTTCTTCAAGATCACCTAGTAAAACTTTCTCAATATCAATAATATTAATTTTATAATCAACTACATTCTTTATTCCCATGGCAATTTTTTCAGCCATTTGTCTTGTGTAACCATATGCCGAAACATAGGTAATAAGAATATTATTTTCCATGCATAATGAGTCGGCGATATACTCATTCGCATATTTGTCTGAAAGTTCTATTTTTTCCTTCCATGTCTTTCTGAGTATCGGTCCATGCCCTGGACAGATTGTCTGAATTGGCAATAATCTTATTTTTTCGACAGCCTTTACCATAAATTTGCTGAATGGCTTAAGGATCATATCGAAATAATACTTAAATGCATCGGTATAATCGTCAATCTTATCATCAAACATCTCCGCACTGCAATAATGCGCCCCGAATGAATCGCAGGTAAATAACAAGTGATCTCCTTCGAGGTAGGTATACATTGTGTCGGGCCAATGAAGATTGGGAGCACTGATAAAATGAATAACCTTATTACCCAGATCGAGCGTATCCCCATCTTTCACAGCTACTGAATTAAAAGGAATATCAATCATCTCGTTCAGATAGTTAATTGCCTGGCGGCTTCCATAAACAACCGCTTTAGGCGCCCTTTTCAAAAGATGTTTCAGGCTGCCCGAATGATCAGGTTCTGTATGGTTTACGATGATATAATCAATATCGACAGGATTGACAACCTGCTGTACTTTATTTAAATAAACTTCTTTGAATGATTCTTTTACAGTATCGATAATGACTTTTTTATCTGCATCAATAAAATAAGAATTGTAAGTGGTGCCATGTTGAGTCTCCATTACAATATCAAAAGTTACTATATCTTCGTCGAGAACCCCGATCCATTTCACATCGTTGTTAACAGAAAGGACATTTGTGTCTTTCATAGTAATATCATTGAAAAAAGTTAAATAGAAAAATCGGGTAAAAATAGAAAGTTTCTAACTTCCCCGAAAATATAAGACACTATTATAAAGGAATTGTTCTACATTTTAACAGAATTTAACGTTTCTGATAATTCCATTCCTGATGAAATTTCAAAGGCTGTTTAGTTTTACGGCAAATTTAGAATTATTTTAAAAGAAGAAATGTGGCAACGAGAGGAGCAGCAACCAACAATGAGTCGATCCTGTCGAGGATCCCCCCATGACCGGGTAAGATATTGCCTGAATCTTTTCGGTTAAAAGCCCTTTTAAACATTGATTCCGTGAGATCTCCGTAAACTCCCGCAATGGAAATGATACTGCCAACAATCAGCCAGTCGGATAAGGAAAGCGCCTGAAACCTGAAAGATATGAGCCAGGCAATTCCCAATGTGAAAATAGTACCGCCAATGAAACCTTCCCAGGTTTTTTTTGGGGAAATCCTTTCAAACAATAAATGTTTTCCCAGCAATCGCCCTGTAAGATAAGCGAAAGTATCGTTTCCCCAGATTAGAATAAACATCCCGAGCAGAATGGTATAATTGTAATGATATCCGGGTAAAGGATAAAATACCAGGTAGTTCAGTATTGACAAAGGGACTGCTATATAAAGCACTCCCAGAAAAGTTTGTGCTATATTCTGTACCGGATTGTCATTTTTCCTGTACAATTCAAGTATGAATATGATTATAAAAGCCGGAATCAGTATAGCGTACCAATGAAAAGATAATTTTCCGGAGAAGGTAAGATTTGAAAGAATAAAAACCAGGGATCCTAAAACTATACCCTGCACTGCGACTGCCTTTTTAAAAGTACCGGAACCGGCCATGTTGTAAAACTCATGCAGGCTGAAAATAGTTATTAGTAAAAATAACCCTGCAAAGGTGTAATTGTTGAAAACGATCGATAGTACGATGACGCTAACATAAAGGGTTCCCGTAAGTGTACGTTGAAAAAAATTGTTCAACTTTTATATATCTTTTAATAAATATTTAGCTCTTACTACATTGTTATGCTTCACATATACTTCTATTTCTCCAAAATGGTACAAGGAATCCCTTTTATTGATAAGGATGCATTCTATATCATTGTCTTCCAGTACATTTTTGGCTATTTGAGAGATGTGTTCCATTGTGGTTGAAAACACATGCACCCAATCTTTTTCCATTCATTATAATAGTTATGTACTTACTCTGCTGCCTGAGATAATTATCAAGCTGATTTTTTCGAATCTTCAGAGGGTTTAGTTTCTTTCTGAGCCTTGGTTTCCTGCTTTTTATCTGCATTTGCAGCTTTGGATTCACCTGCAGAAGATTTTTTATTAGTGGATTTACGTACCACTTTTTTTGCTGGTGTTAATTTTTCTACTTTATCGTCTTTAACATCAGTTAATTCTTCTCTGGCAGCAAATTTTCTTTTTCCGAAAATCTTTTCAAGATCTTCGCTGAATATTACTTCTTTCTCAAGAAGATGTTCAGCGAGTTCTGTTAATCCTTTTTTGTTCTGTTTTAGAACAGTAACAGCACGTTTGTATTGTTCATCGATCATCTTTTTCACCTCGTCATCAATCATTTCTGCTGTTTTTTCACTGAAAGGCTTTGTAAACGAATATTCATTCTGGCCGCTTGAATCATAAAAACTGCGGTTCCCGATTTTTTCACTTAAACCGAAATACGAAACCATGGCATACGCCTGTTTGGTGATTTTCTCCAGGTCGTTAAGTGCCCCGGTAGAAATCCTACCGAAAGTAATTTCTTCGGAAGCCCTGCCTCCAAGTGCAGCACACATCTCATCGAACAATTGTTCTTTGGTTGTAATTTGTCGTTCCTCGGGCAGATACCATGCGGCACCCAATGCTTTTCCCCGGGGTATTATTGTAACTTTTACAAGCGGGTTTGCATATTCGAGCAGCCAGCTTATTGTTGCATGACCGGCTTCATGAAAAGCTATGGTCCGTTTTTCATCCTTGGTGATGATCTTATTTTTGCGTTCCAATCCCCCGATTATCCTGTCGATAGCATCCAGGAAATCCTGTTTCTCAACCTCTTTTTTATTCTTCCGGGCTGCTATCAAGGCAGACTCATTACATACATTGGCAATATCAGCTCCCGAAAAACCTGGAGTTTGTTTAGCCAGAAAATCTAACTGTAGATTTTTTTCAATCTTTATCGGTTTCAGGTGGACTTTGAAGATTTCCTTACGCTCATTCAGATCAGGCAACTCCACATGTATCTGGCGGTCGAAACGTCCGGCACGTAATAATGCCCTGTCAAGCACATCTGCACGGTTTGTAGCAGCCAGAATTATTACCCCTACATTGGTACCGAAACCGTCCATTTCTGTAAGAAGTTGGTTGAGGGTATTTTCTCTTTCATCGTTAGCTCCAAAGTTCGGGTTTCGTCCACGTGCACGGCCAATGGCATCAATTTCATCAATAAATACTATACAGGGGGCTTTTTCTTTTGCCTGCTTGAACAAGATCTCTAACACGCGATGCTCCCACACCCACGAACATTTCAACAAAATCGGATCCGGACATTGAAAAAAACGGAACATGTGCTTCTCCTGCCACTGCTTTGGCAAGCAAAGTCTTACCGGTACCCGGAGGGCCGACAAGTAAAGCACCTTTTGGAATTTTCCCTCCCAGATCGGTATATTTTTTGGGTCGTTTTAAAAAGTCAACAATCTCTTTTATCTCTATTTTGGCCTCTTCCAAACCCGCCACATCTTTAAAATCAACTTTTACATTCGATTCCTTATCAAATATCTGGGCTTTCGATTTACCAACATTAAAAATGTTACCGGCACCCCCGGCACCCCCGGCAGCTCCACTCATTCGTCTGAAAATAAACAACCAGATACCGACCAGTATAATAATCGGTAAAAGCCAGCTAAGTAAATCGCCAAAAACATCTTTTCTGGTTTCACTTTCAGCATAGATCTTCTCATCTTCAGAGAAACCTTTTTGAGCATCATCCAGTCTTTTTTCGAAGATATCAACAGAATTGATATTGAAATAATATTGAGGCCCGGCCTTCGCAAAACCACCAAATCCTTTTTTCAATACCTTGTCGAATTTCGGAGAATTTAACTTGTCGGGTTTGATATAAATTTCCACCCTTTTGTCATTCACAACTACTAATCGTTGAACATCGTGTTGTAATAACATTTCATTTTTAAAGTCTTTCCAATTGGTCTCTATCGCACCATTACCCGTATTCAGCATAAACATGAATATTATGGTAAGACCAATTAACCCGGGAATCCAATAAGAATTGAATTTATTCTTTTTGTTATTATTATTCCCCGGTCTGTTTATATTTGGGATTTTATTTTTATTATCCGTATTTTGTTTATTATCCGCCATCAGAATTATTCATTAAGTTTATTCATCCATAATTTTTGTTATCACAGCATCGCCCCATAATTCTTCCAGCTTGTAATAATCCCTGTATTCCTTTTGAAATATATGAACTATTGTATTACTGTAATCGAGCAGAACCCACTGTGCATTTTTCATCCCTTCCCTGTGTACAACATCTTCCCTGAGATTTTTTTTAATTTTATCTTCTATGGAATCGGCAATGGCACTTACTTGTGTATTGGAATCGCCATTGCATATAATAAAGTTGTCACAGACTGCATTTTCGATATCTCCCAAAAAAATATTTACTATATCCTTTCCCTTTTTTTCCAGTATTGCTGAAATTATATTTTCAAGTAAAAATTTATTTTCTTCCAAAGTTTACCTCAAATTTTAATCTTATATTCCTCGACAAATTTAACTATTTTTGATGTATTAACCTTCGATTAAAATAACTGTATTTTTGACAAACTAACAGTATCTTTCTCAAAATCCACTGTTTCCCATATGTAGCAATAACAATACCAAAAAATGTTTGTTCTTTAAATAGTTTAAGATTTTGTATTGAAATGAGCAGTTTGGAATTAAGAAATAATATCATTCACCTTATATCAGTTGATTCTACAAATAATTACGCTAATCAACTCATTAAAGAAAAAGAAGCGGATGAGGGCACTGTAATTTTGGCAGAGTTACAAAACCAGGGGAAGGGACAACGAGGAAATTCCTGGGAAAGTGAAGCCGGGAAAAACCTTACTTTCAGTATCATTTTACGTCCCCGTTCATTACCAGCGCATAAACAATTTTATTTATCAATGGCAGTCTCACTTGGTATTGTCCGCTACCTACAATCGGAGAATCTGCAAGCACATGTTAAATGGCCAAATGATATATATATAGATCGTAAAAAGATTGCAGGTATCCTTATAGAGAACAGTCTGAACCGTGATATAATTGATTATTCAATTATCGGAATAGGGTTAAATGTCAATCAGGAAAAATTTTTGAGTGATGCACCGAATCCCACCTCTGTTTTACTTGAAAAAAATAATGCTTCGGACCTGCATATTGCATTGGAAAATTTACTGAAGGCGCTTGAATATAGACTGGAGCAGTTGTACGAAAATAAGTTTAAATTAATACGGGATCACTATTTAGAATATCTTATGCTTTATGGTAAATTAAGCAACTTTTCTGCTGGTGATCGTTTTTTCAGTGGAACTATCATTGATGTGAAAGAAACCGGCGAGTTGATTGTGCAATTGAAAGATGGCCGAAAAGAAAGTTTCGGATTTAAAGAGATCAGTTTTCCTTACTGATGTTCATAATCAATCTTGCTCAATTTATCTACCAATGTATCTAAAAATGTCTTCAACGGATTTTTTGCCATCATCTGCATCATCGGGTTGAGGTCGACATGCATGGTCAGCCTGATTTTTGTATCCTGTTCGGTTATTTGTTTGAGTTGTATCCAAAAGAAAAAATTATATTTTCCTTCATCGATACCCGTTAATTTAATAATTTTAAAAGGTTCCTTCTCCAATATACGGACACCCGCTTCTCCGAGCCCCTCCACGGTAAACCGGCAGGAGTCTTCCTGCGACTGCCAGTTTTTTATTTTATCACCCGGGACCAGGTTTTTAATATTGTCAAAATTCAACAGATAATTATAGATTTTATCATCGGCAGTAAGTATTGTGCCAATTTTACTTTCCAGTTTCAACATTTTTTGATTATTTAATATTCCGGTTTCCAGTTTTCAGGATCTTGTTTCCAGTTTCTCAGAACATCCAGTTCGTTCTTTTGAATATATCCGGTTTCAAGTGCATGATCCAATAATATGTCATAATTACAGAGCGTAAACAGTTTGCATCCTGCCTGTTCGAAACTGGTTTCCGCTTTTTTAAATCCATATGTAAAGATAGCCACCATTCCCAGTACCTCGCATCCTTCCTTACGAAGTGCTTCTACAGCCTTAAGGCTGCTCCCTCCTGTAGAAACAAGATCTTCTACTACAACCACCCGTTGTCCGGACTCGACCACACCTTCGATCAGGTTTTCTAGTCCGTGTGTTTTCGGAGTTGAGCGGATATATGCAAATGGCAAATCCATATCGTTTGCTACCAGAGCTCCCTGGGCAATAGCTCCCGTGGCTACGCCTGCAATCAGTTCCGGTTTTTCGAAATTTTCACGGATAAGTTGCGTGAATTGTTCTTTAATATAACTGCGGATATCCGGGTAAGATAAAGTTTTTCGATTGTCGCAATATATGGGCGATTTGATGCCTGAAGCCCAGACAAAAGGTTTTGCTGGATTTAATTTAATTGCCTTACTTTGTAAAAGCATTTTTGCTGTTTCAAACCCGTAATTTTTCATAGCGCAAATGTATAAAGTTTTTTTTAACGATCGCAGGGTATTTTTGACTGATGATTTCGCGAAGAATTTTCAGATAAAAGATGGTTTATTCTATAAATTTAGAAATAAAAAGGAGTTAAAAGATCTGCTTGATTTTTACAAGCATCTTAACCTTATCGACACGCTTTACGTGGTTCATCAGGATATTGAAAAATTACGGAAGGCCTTCCGTTCGTGTTATCATATAATAGAAGCAGCTGGTGGGCTTGTAAGAAATGACCAGAATCAGGTACTGGTCATTAACCGGCGCAATAAATGGGATCTGCCCAAGGGAAAACTCGAAAAAAATGAAAGTATAAGAGATGCTGCTGTACGCGAAGTACACGAAGAATGTGGGATTAACGGACTTCAAATAAGATCTCAGTTATTGTCTACTTATCATACTTATATGATTAAGGACAGGATGATACTAAAAAAAACCTATTGGTTTGAAATGTTTTATGGGAATAACGAAACACCGGTACCGCAGGAAATCGAAGATATTCACCAGGTCAGATGGTTTGCCCCTAATGAATTGGATGAAGTTCTTGAAAATACGTATGGATCGATTATCGATGTTTTACGTTATGCCAATCTTATTGAATTATAAATCTCCGCGGGATTTTAATATGTTAAATAATTTCGATTCAAAATTTTCACTGGGACCAGGCGCCGGAGATAATACCAGTTTTCCATCGGGACCAATGAGGTAGTACACAGGGAAACCCCTTATATCATATTCTTTCAATATATCCGGTTGATTACTATATAACAGGAAGGGCCAGTCATATCCTCTTTTCTGAACAAAATTCTTTACAGTAGCAATATTATCATCGACTGTTACAGTAACTATCTCAAGTTTATCTTTGTGCCGTTGATACAAACCTTTTAGTAATTCAAATTCATTCATACATGAATAGCTGAAACAGGTACAAAAATTTAAGTATACATATTTTCCCTTTAGGCTGTCGAGTGAAATCAGGACGCTGTCTGTATTGTAAAGATGAAAATCAGGAGGAGCAAAACCTACCAGCAGCCTGGTAACTTTTTCACGTATATTTTCACCGATTATTTTATCTTCTTTTATTTTTGTACTGCTGATTAATGTATCCAAAACCTGCAGCAATGCACTTCGTGAAAATTGATCGTTGTAAAATTCATCATGAATTCCTTTTAATATAACCAACTCAAGTAATGTATCGCTCTGCAATACCTGATCTTTGGCGAGAGTTGCTTTTAAGGCGTAGTAATCTTTATTCAAATTAATATCGTCAAGAATTTTCTTGCCATCCTCGGTCCGTGAAAAAAACTGGAAATATTTATTATATATCTGGTTGAACAGATCCATATATGCCGGATTATTGTACAATACAGGTTTGTTTTTAAAAAAAGTATCGGAAAGACTTTTGGCTTTTCTTTGGAATGCCAGGTTACGTAACATACCGTATTTATAAATTCGGTAATTATAGAAAAAACTGGTGGTATCCGATTTGAAGGGAGCCTCAATTTTTTTGATATCGGCATCAAGTTGCGGATGATCTTCCTTTGTAACCACGCTGTATACATACTTATTGTAATATGGTGTGTAAGCATCGTTAAACATGCGGATCAACGTATTTAAATCATTTTCATGATAATTTAATACTCCGAAATGTAACGGTTCCGGTTGAAAAAACGGATTCAACCTGTCAGCCATGGTTTTCTCCTTTTTAACAGGAAGGGCTATTTCATACGATTTTCCAGGCTCAACAAAAAGGAAAGCCTGGTAAATTCCCAATTCGGCAAAAATGTACGTAATATTTTCAACCGGTATTTCCATGCTGAATTTCCCGGAACTGTCGACCTTGCATTTTCCAGCTACTACTTCCGTATTGGTAATCCGGTCGCCATACCTGTAAAACACAAGTTCATCACCTGCATATTCCGGGGCGGTACCATATATTACTGCCGGACGGGCATTCAGATTGACAATAAAACCAGCTAATATACACGTCAGCAATAACCACTTTCTAATCATAATTACACATTTAAATTTTAACCGCTTTCGGCAAAAAAATACTGGCATCTCCACTGTGCCGGATAATATCACGCACGATGGTTGAATTTACCGAAGTATATTCAGGCAAGGTTAGTAAAAAAATGGTCTCCAGTTCAGCAAACATCATTTTATTGGTTTGAGCAATCGCACGTTCATATTCGAAATCGGAAGATGTGCGCAGTCCTCTCAGTATATATTTAGCATTTACCTGCTTGCAGAATTCAACTGTCAGGCTATCGTAGCTGTCAACTTCCACTTTTTTCTCTTCTTTAAAAACCGAACGGATCCACTCCAGCCGTTTTTCTAACGGAAAAAATCCAGGTTTATTGGAATTATATCCAATAGCTATGATTATTTTATCGAAAAAGGGAAATGCCCTTCGCACAATCGATTCATGTCCGATAGTAATAGGGTCAAATGAGCCTGGGAATACAACTATTTTTTCCATGGTTTTAACATAAGGGTTTCAAAGTTAATTCTTTTTATCCGGCTTGATCAGTTATATTATTTATCTATTTTATTTCTTTTTCTTTCTGGGAGCTAACAAATAAGATATCGCCGATATTTTCGTATCCGGTAAAAAGTTCAACTCCTTTCGTCTTCACCAATTCATGCCGGAAACCTACTATTGTAAGATCAGCATCCACCGATTTTTCAGCAATTATTTCTTTGGTGTTTCTCATGTCATTGGCAATGATAGGTTCAACATTTCCCGGTGAAATTGGCAATCTTCCCGATTTAATAAGGTCGATTAGTTTTTCCCGGCGTTCTTTCAATTCTGGTTCATTGTAAATGGCAAAAATCTTGATTACGCCATTTTTCCATTCGGGATGGCCTAAAATAATATAGCCCAGCAGGATCATCAGGTTTGCATTTTCGTAATCGTATGATGTGATCCAGATATGAATTTCTCGTTTGTAACCGAATCCTTTGTAAGAGGAATTTAAAATGCAGATATCAAAACCGGTAGCCTGGATAAGGGCATAATTTTTCAGCGATTCTTTCAGCGAATTGGGTTCGGTGCGGCTGAATTCAAAAAGGATCATATTGTTTCCTTTGCCGGAAATTCCGGAAAGCTGTATCACCTGTGCTATTGCCGAAGTATAGGAAGGACTGATGATGGTATCGAGGTATACCCGGTTTTTACTTCCCGATGCCAGGTTTATCAGACGGGTCAGCACTTGTTTCGATTCTGCATTGGTCTGTTTTGACAGGTATCCTTCGATATAGTGAATATAAGTGCCGAAACCGTACTTAAACGATAACCACCGGAGTAAGTCAAACGCTCCCCTTCGTTTAAACGAATCTCGCGAAATACAAATTACAAAAGGCCGCCAGTTGGTATCCGGATTTTCTTTGTCGGCACGCTGGGCAAAAATCTGCAACTGCCTGCTTAATTGAAATACTACCCCACGGAAAAGTTTTTCCAATCCCTTTTGTTCTTTATTACTTTCTGTAATTAAATAATAGATGAATCCCATGATAAAAAGGGAGAACAAAGCATAGGTGGTATTCATTTTAAACATTAGCCAAAATGACATGACAGCTCCCACAAGTGAAATATACCATTTCGAACGGAAAGTGGGGCGGTATGACGGATCGGCAGCAAAATGTTCGAGAAGGGATATCAGGCAAATAGCCCCGTAAGTAACCATAAAAAACATGGAAATAATTTGTGCCACAAAATCGATTGTCCCTACAGAAATGAAAGCAAATGCAATGATGATAGTTATGATGGATGCATTGACCGGCTCGTTTGTTACGGGCTTACCTTTACCCAGCCATCTGCTCAGGAAATTATTTGGCAGGATATTATCGGCACCGATGGCTTGTAATGTACGGGGGGCAACCAATATAGAACCCAGGGCAGACGAGAGGGATGCTGCCGCCAGGCCAATAGGAATAATTGGCCCCCAATAGGCAATTTTTTGCATCACAAACTGATCATTGGCTAATTCTTCCGGGGTAGCCGACATGGTCAGTTTATAAGCCACCCCCACATATACAATCAGTCCGGCCAGTGTTGCCAGAATAGTTCCCCTGGGAATGGATTTCGTAGGGTCTTTCAAATCTCCTGACAAACCTAGTCCGGCAGCCAGCCCTGTAAATGCAGGAAAGACAATCATAAAAACATAAAAGAAATTATCAGGATTTTCAGCTTTTGCATAGAGATGTATCTCGTTTACCACTGCCTCTGGTTTTCCGATAAGGAACAAAAAAATAGATGTGAAAAGTATGGCAGCTACCAGGTAAAGGGCTTTCATGCCCAGATTGGCTCCCCTTGCCAGAATAATTACTGACAGGATGGACATAAACGGCAGACTTATAAACCGGTTGTCGGGAATAATAAAACCATAATGGTCTTTCAGAAAACTAATGACTGGGTCGAAAGCTTCGGCAAAAGCAATTACATAAAAAGCTACACTGATAGCCTGTGAAAAATATAGGGTTATCCCGATGGTTGCCCCAATATTTAACCCGAACGACCTGGATATTATATAATAAGCGCCACCGCCAAGAACCTTCTGGTTGGTAGCAATTTCAGCCACTGCAAAAGCTGTTGGGAAAGTGACCAGATGTCCGATAAGTATTATTCCCAGTGCACCAAGAAATCCGACATTACCGACGGCATATCCGAAACGCAGAAATAATATGGCTCCAAGAATAGTTGATACAGAAGTTGTAAATACTTCCGGTGTTCCGAATTTTGCCTGTTGGTTTATCAAGTTCCTGGCCATAAATTCAAATTAATCCTTTTTTCTTGTATAAACATAGGAATTAGTTCATAAACCTGAAATGAATTTTACATCTTTTTACTAAGAACTGTAACATTGTTCTTTATATAGTGAGTTGAAAAAAGATAGATTTATGGTAAAAGCATTGTAAATGAAGTGATTTAAAAAGCACATGATAAAAATTTCAAACTGTGATCGTGTGAATCGTCTTAATAATACTAAATTTGGCGACTGGTTCCATATGTATATATTATTTTCTTGTTTTCTATTGGTAAAACTCGTTAATTTTTAATTTTAAGTGTTTATGAATAACGTGAACAGGATTGTCCCAAATTCTCTGACCTCCCTGAATCTTTTACTGGGATTTATTGCCATAGTGGTAGCTTTTGGCGATCAGCCGATGAACGCCGGATATTTTATAATGGCCGCCACAATTCCCGATTTTCTGGATGGTTTTTCTGCCCGGTTGTTAAATGCCCAGTCTGAATTTGGAAAACAGCTCGATTCACTGGCTGACATGGTGAGTTTCGGAATAGCCCCTTCCATTATACTTTACAGATTAATGACAATTTCACTTTCTTCTCATACGGGAAATTCAGAAGCTATTGTAAATCTTCTTCTTTATTCCTCTTCACTCATCGCTTTATTTTCGGCATTACGGCTGGCCAGGTTTAATATTTCTGCATCATCGGATACTTTTCACGGTTTACCTACCCCGGCAAGTGCTTTACTGATAGCTTCCCTGGGAATTTTTTTAAAGGTGACACAATTTGAATTCCTGCAACATTTCCTTCTTCATCCATTAACATTATTATCACTGATTGTAATTCTTTCGTTTTTGCTGATCTCCAATATTCCAATGTTTTCTTTGAAATTTAAAGATTTCAGCATTAAGAAAAACCTTTTAAGATATTCGTTTTTGCTTTTATCCCTTGCGATCATTCTGATTACTGGTTTCCCGGGAATAGCTGTTTGTATAATTTTATATGTTATCATATCTGTATTCAATAGTTTTCTTCCGTCTCGCGGATGATCTATAAGAATATGACTAATTGATTTATAGATCAGACTTATATCCTGTTGATCTATAAAAATAAATGCATACCTGATTTTATCATTGTATAGCAGAATAAACTTTATGATCGGTTTCCTGTTAAGAGATTCTGTATATAAATTGTATATCAAATTAATTTTCTCTAAACTTTGATCGTGAATACTGAATAATATGTAATTTTAATTGGTTCAATATTCAGCTTATTTATCTTCTGTTTGATAAGCAATAAAATAACAGGTATAATTCTTTCTTAAAATGTTGCATTCAATAAAATTTTTAATTTTACTTATTACAGGTATTTTATTTTCAGTTATAGTTACTTATTCTCAACAGTCCTCTTCAACAAGACCGAAAATAGGTTTGGTGTTGAGTGGAGGCGGGGCAAAAGGACTGGCACACATTGGTGTATTGAAAGTACTGGAAGAAGTGGGGATACGTCCCGATTATATAACAGGGACAAGTATGGGAGGCATTCTGGGCGGACTTTATGCCATTGGGTACAATGCAAATGATCTGTCCGAAATTGACCTTAACACAAACTGGAATGACCTGTTGTCTGATGAGATTCCATTGAACAACATTGCAATGGAAGAGAAGCATGATTACCAGAACTACATACTTGAATTACCTATAATCAGCAAGAAGTTATATTTACCGTCGGGATTATTGGAAGGCGAGAAATTATCGGAGTTATTTTCGGACCTTACCTGGAGGGCTGCAGGTATAGCCAAATTTGATGATTTTCCGATACCTTTCCATTGCATGGGAACTGATATTGTTAAAGGCAAACGAATTGAATTCAAATCAGGGGATCTCCCCACGGCAATGCGGGCAAGTATGTCGATTCCTACCTTGTTTACTCCTGTTATGTTAGACACTTCCACACTTGTTGTTGACGGCGGGGTAATGCGTAATTTCCCTGTTCAGGAGGTGATTGACATGGGAGCCGACATTGTTATTGGAGTAAATGTTGGATTTAACGAAAAGATAACGCCTAAAAAATTACGTTCGTTAACGGATATATTGGCACGTACGGCCAGTATCTATGGCGATTTCGACACACAGAAACAATCGAAGCTGGTGAATATTTTAATTGAACCGGACCTTAAGGATTATTCTGTCACTAGTTTTAGTGGCGGCGCTGAAATAGAAAAAATTGGGGAAGAGGCGGCCAGGGCAGTTATCGGTAAGTTAAAAGCATTAAAAGATTCGGTCGATTCATATGGTCCCCAGGCTCCCCTGAAAAAACTGAACCCAATGGATTCTGTTTTTATTAAAGAAATTCAGATTACTGGTACAAAATATACCAACAAGGAATTTATTCTGAGAAAATCAGGGCTGACCTCAGGCAGATGGATTACCAATAAAATGCTGAATGCTGCCATTAACAATGTTTTTGGTACTTTGTATTACGATAAGATCACTTACAGTTTAAAACCCGATGTGCAAGGTTATCAGCTGAATATAAAAGTAAAAGAAAAACCAAACGGATACATGAAAGTAGCCCTGCATTATGATAATTATTACGATGTGGGGCTTATCCTGAATTATACCAGGAAAAACCTTTGGATTCCGGCAACACGATTTATAACCAAAGTCGATATTGGGAAATACCCGCGTTTAAGTGCCGAATACCAAAAATATATGGGACTGCGGCAAAGACTGGTGGCTTCCATATCTGCCGATGCAGAAGGAAATATTCTCCCTATTTATCTGAGTGGAAATACAGTTGGTTATTATAATCAGAATTATTTCAATGTCGGAGTTACAAACAGGTTTTCTTTGAATATCAACCATCAGATAGGATATTCGTTAAACTATGAAGTTTCCACGATCAAACCAAGTCAGTCGGTAAAAGAGCTCTATCCTGCAACTAATTTCGAACGTTTTGGATTTGGAGGACTTTCAATGACTTTCTTTTTTAATGCTATGACTCTAAACAGCCTGATTTATCCGGAACAGGGAACAGAATTCGATTTCTATGTGAAACAAAATTTTACTAACCAATCTTTTGTTACCCCGGAGATTTCCGATACTTCCAATTCGGAAGATCTTAACCTTAATCTTAAGAATTACTGGAAAATATATGCCAATCTTGACCGGTATTTTCGGCTGTATCCTAAATTTACCCTGAATCTTGGTTTAACTCTTGGCCTTACTTCTTCAAATGTGGTTATTACCGATCAGTTCTTTTTGGGGGGATATAAATACAACTTGCGGAAGAACCATATTCCCCTGGTTGGTTTCGGATTAAACCAGGTAAATAACGGGATCAACCAGGTAAATATCAACGATTTTCTTAAGGGTAAGATGGCATTACAATATAAAATTATGCCAACATTGTATGTGTCTGCAATTGCCAATGTAGCAGCTGTTGGCACCAGTCCTGACAAACTTTTCTCTTCTCTGTATAATTTTCAGAAGGAACTGTACTATGTAGGTTATGGAGGTGGATTAACTTATAAAACTTACCTGGGTCCTGTAAGTGTTTTTTTAGGTTCGAATAATTCCGACTATAAATTAAGGTGGTATGTCAACCTGGGATTTAATTTTTAATATGATAACAAGTTGACAAGGAATTTGGGTAGCGGGTATTTAGATTGTAGCCTAACCGCCTTATTGACATAAACCGCTATTAAATATTTTTGTAGATTTGCTTTTACTTTATAAGGTATTATAGGCCGAAATTTTTTAACATTGCAATCTGATTGACAATTTTCAAATAATAAACTCCGTTTCATTTTAGTTGTCTGGATGAGAATAAGTAATATATATTTCATGCTGAACCGTACGATATTCGTTTTATTTATTATTTACTTAATAACTGGTTTTACAGTGTCAGCCCAGATTTTTGCCCCCGATGCTGATTATTCAGACACAGCTGCTTATTCGATTTCAGGCGGGCCCGATTCGGTTTTTGTTTTCAACACCCCGGGATATGGAGAATCAGTAGTAGCCTCTATAATTGCTGTTTCACCCGATAGTTCTTATGGCTGGGATTTTGAATGGTCGAAATATGATACCACTAGTATGAGCTACATTGTTATTTCTTCTGATACGGGTTTTCTTTCATCCCTTTCCAATATCACTTCACCGGCAGGATATCGTGTGAAAATGACTAAGGGCAGCCAGGATCTCATCTACCGGGCATGGGTACTTATTAATGATTTCAATGTGCAGATAAATAATAAGGATATAGACGGGAATGTCGCTTTCGGGGATTACGGCTGTGGCTGGCTCGACCTGAAAGCTGCCTTAACCACCAAAAATCTTGAATATAATGAACCTGGAAAGGATACAACCCTTATATTAACAAATCATTATAATATAAACTGGACTGCCAAACCCGATACAAGTCCTCTACCTATAGGTAAGTTAAATGCTCGCGTAATCAATCCTTCTGCAGTAGATACCAGGTATTTTATAAATGTTGATGATCGTTTCGGGGCACATCGGGACGATGATGTGTTTTATAAATCCATAGAATCGGATGCTGTAATAACGGAAAAATACATACCGCTTAGCGATGCGGAATACTATCCTCAATTTGCAGATAAACTATACTATAATTCCAGTCAGTATGATCAGCAACAATCTGCCCCTGCTGCTTTCAGGTTTCTGAATAACTCCATAAATGCAGCAAACTATCATTGGCTCTTTGGAGATGGCAATGAAATGGACAGCCAGGCCGATGAATCGGAAATTGTACATACCTATCTTATCCCCGGTGAGTATGAGGTGAAGTTGACAACCACTTCTGCTGCACCTTACAATTGCGTTGATTCCGTAAAGAAAACCATAACTGTCAGTAAGCCGGAACTACAGGTTCCTAACGTATTTACACCCAACGGTGACGGAATAAACGATATTTTCAGGGTATACGATGTTTCAATCACAAATTTTCATATTATTATTTTCGATCGTTATGGTGGGAAAGTACATGAATTTAAAGGAAATATACGGGATTGGCAGGGTTGGAACGGAAAGATTAACAATTCCAATAGTAATGCTGCAGACGGTGTTTATTATTATATTATTTCAAAAGCTTCGGCCATAGAAGACTGGAAAACCGGAAAACCGGCTGACCTGAACAATCAGGATAGCAGCACCAGTACCGGGGGAGGAACTACTACCACCACGCAGGATGTATACAAGGGTTTTGTCCATCTTTACAGAGGAAATTAAAAATAGCAGATACCATTTTAAAATAAAAAAACCACGGAATTTTTTTCCGTGGTTTTTTGCTCGCATATTATTTTTAACTTTCTATTATTCGTTGTCCTCTTCTTCTTCATATGCTTTCAGCAGTTCTTCCTGCAAATCTCCCGGCACTGGTGCATATTCACCAAATTTCATGCTGTACATGGCCCTGCCTCCTGTAAGCGAGCTTAAAGAAGTGGAATATTTATTCATTTCAGCTAATGGTACTTTTGCACTTATTTTCTCAAAACCACTTTCACTGGTCATTCCCTGTACAATGGCGCGGCGGCCCTGCAGATCGCTCATTACATCTCCCATTCTGTCCCCAGGAACTAAAACTTCAACGTCATAAATTGGTTCAAGAATTTTTGGACCTGCCTTTTTAAATGCCATACTGAAAGCATTTCGGCCGGCTAATTTAAAGGAGATTTCGTTTGAATCAACCGGATGCATTTTACCATCATAAACAGCAATTTTAATATCCCGGGCATAGGAACCTGTAAGTGGGCCTTCTTCCATTTTTTCCATGATTCCTTTTAGAATAGCAGGCATGAATCTTGAGTCGATAGAACCCCCAACAATACAGTTATAATATATAAGTTTACCTCCCCAGGGCAGTTTAATTTCTTCTTTATCCCTTACGCTAATCTTAAGCTCTTTTCCATCAATCTTGTACATGGTAGGATCGGGCGTTCCTTCTACATAGGGTTCTATTACAAGGTGGACTTCGCCAAACTGACCGGCGCCCCCCGATTGTTTTTTATGCCTGTAGTCGGCCAGGGCTATTTTGGTAATGGTTTCCCGGTAAGGAATCCTGGGTTTTACAAATTCAGTTTCAATTTTAAATATATTATCAAGGTGCCATTTCAAGATATTCAGATGATATTCACCTTGTCCTGAAATTATAATTTGTCTCAATTCTTTTGAATATTCAATGAGAATTGTCGGATCTTCCTCATGCATTCTGGACAATGCTTCTCCTAATTTTTCATCATCGCCTTCACTGACGGGTTTAATTGCGGTTCTGAATTTGGGCTCGGGAAATTTTACTGGTTCAAATTTATATCCGGCACTGCTGTCACTAAGGGTATGATTGGTTTTGGTAGCTTTGAGTTTTACTGTGGCGCCCAAATCACCCGCAACCATTGACGTTACTTTTGCCCTGTTCTTACCTGCCGATGCAAACAGCTGTGAAATACGTTCCTTATTTTGTGTTTTTGAATTCACCAGGTCGGCGCTTTCTTTAATCTCACCCGACATAACCTTGAAAAAATTCACCTCGCCAATATGAGGTTCTACAGATGATTTAAATACAAACATCGAAGCGGGACCAGATGCATCACATTTTACTTCTTTACCATCAACTGTTTTTACAGGACTTGTTTGATTCGGACTGGGAGCTACATTGGTAATAAATTCCATTAATCTGGCCACACCCATATCTTTTTTTGCTGAAACACAGAATACAGGAAAAATCCCGCGTTGCATCAATCCTTCATTAATGCCCTTGCGCATTTCATCTTCTGTGAGGGTATCATTTTCGAAAAACAATTCCATCAGATTTTCATCATTTTCAGCAGCTTTTTCAACCAGTTCATTTTTAAGACTATCTGCCTGTTCTTTATATTCGGAAGGAATTTCTACAATTTCAGTTTTGCCACCTTCTGTGAACTTATACATCTTCATGGTTATAACATCAATAACGGCATTAAAGCCCGGACCTGGATTTATCGGAAACTGAATAGCAATAACATTATGACCAAACCTGTCTTTGAGAGATTCCATAGTTTTTTCATAATTGGCTTTTTCATGATCAAGCTGATTAAGTACGATAATCATCGGCTTATTATGGCTGTTAAGATATCGGTTATGTATCTCGGCGCCTACTTCCACACCATTTTGTGCATTTATAACCATCAGGGCAGTATCGGTTACAGTAACCGACGAAACCAAACCTCCTATAAAATCATCAAGACCAGGCGTGTCCAGTATATTTATTTTTTTGTTGTTGTATTCGGCATATAATAAGGAAGAAAATACCGAGTTGCCATTTTCATGTTCTATTTCTTTATTATCAGATACGGTATTTTTACTTTCCACATCGCCTCGTCGGTCAATTACCCCGCCTTCAAAAAGCATTGATTCTGCCAGGGTGGTTTTTCCGGCGCTGGAATTTCCTACAAGGACTATATTCTTGATTTGATCGGTAGTATAAGTTTTCATTTTACTTGTATTAAAATTAGACAATTTCGCAATTAGGCTTGTTATAATAGGCTATTTTAAGAGAGGCAAAAGTAATAATTTTTTTATACTAAAATCAAGATCAGTTCTAAATAAGTAATTACTTTCTACTTATGTAATATAATTATTTTTATTAGTTAGATTGTATTAATTGCTAGATAAGTTATTGTTTAAAAACCTTGCTGTTTTAAAACAGTCATTTCCATAACCCAACAATTCTTACAGATGATTGTTTTATAAATTGAATGGTACAACAAGCCCACCGGGTAAGGGTTTTGCTATTTTTCAAAAAAATTCACATTTTATGAAAATATTTTAGCAAGATGTTGTTTTTCAGAAAAAAAAATCTACCTTTGCAAGCCGATTTAAGAAAAAGAAGTATAAAAAATTTAGTTATATGCCTACGATTCAGCAATTAGTAAGGAAAGGAAGAAACAGGATTGAGGATAAGAGTAAAGCACCTGCTCTGGATTCATGTCCGCAACGAAGGGGTGTTTGTGTGCGTGTGTATACTACCACTCCCAAAAAGCCTAATTCGGCTATGCGGAAAGTTGCAAGGGTAAGACTTACGAATGGAAAGGAAGTGAATGCATATATTCCCGGAGAAGGTCATAACCTTCAGGAACATTCCATTGTCCTGATAAGGGGAGGCAGGGTAAAAGATTTGCCGGGTGTAAGGTATCACCTTATAAGAGGAGCACTTGATACATCGGGTGTTGAAGGTCGTACACAACGTCGTTCCAAATATGGTACTAAAAGGCCAAAAAAATAATTAACCGGATAGAAGAAAAATGAGAAAGACAAAGCCAAAAAAGAGAATTATATTACCCGATCCAAAATTTAATGATCGTTTGGTGACTCAGTTTGTGAATAACCTCATGCATGAGGGTAAAAAGAGCACTGCATTTAAGATCTTTTACGACGCAATGGAAATCGTGGACACAAAAGGAAAGGATATTGAAGGGTCGTCTCTTGAAATTTGGAAGAAAGCACTTGAGAACATCACTCCCCAGGTGGAAGTGAAAAGTAGAAGGGTTGGAGGAGCCACATTTCAGGTTCCCACCGAAATACGGACAGAAAGAAAAATTTCTATCAGTATGAAGAATTTAATTCTTTTTGCCCGGAAACGCGCAGGAAAGTCCATGAGTGATAAGCTGGCAGCTGAAATACTTGCCGCTTATAACAACGAAGGAGGAGCAGTAAAGAAGAAGGAAGACACGCATAGAATGGCTGAAGCAAACAAAGCATTTGCCCATTTCAGGTTCTAAGCAGGTTTTTTGACATACGGATATATTGAGTTTTAATTTATAGTCGCTAGCTGATAATTAGTGTAGAAATGAATAATGATCTGAAGAATACCAGAAATATTGGGATTATGGCCCATATTGATGCCGGTAAAACAACAGCAACCGAACGCATCTTATTTTATACTGGTATCACACATAGAATTGGAGAGGTCCATGATGGAGCAGCTACCATGGACTGGATGGTACAGGAACAGGAGCGAGGAATCACTATTACCTCTGCAGCAACTACCGCTTTTTGGAAATACAAAGATTCTGATTATAAAATCAACATTATAGATACCCCCGGACATGTCGATTTCACAGTTGAGGTCGAACGGTCATTACGTGTACTCGACGGGGCTATTGCAGTATTTTGTGCTGTTGGTGGAGTGGAACCACAATCGGAAACTGTATGGCGTCAGGCCGATAAGTACAATGTCCCGCGTATTGCATTTGTAAACAAGATGGACCGCACAGGTGCCGACTTTTTAGGAGTAGTAAACCAGATTAAGGAAAAACTGGGTTCTAACCCGGTTCCCATGCAGATACCTATCGGTTCCGAAGAATCTTTTCGCGGAATCATCGATCTTATCGAGCGTAAAGCCATTATCTGGAAAGAGGATGAAACACTCGGTATCAAATACGAATACGAAGAAATTCCAGAGGATCTGGTTGAGGAAACCGAAGAATGGAGAGAAAAATTAATCGAAGCCGTTTGCGAATCGGATGATGAATTACTTGAAAGGTTTTTCGATGACCGTGATTCTATTACCGTGGAAGAATTTATGGCAGTTACCCGTAAGGCAGTTATCAATCGTACGATTGTACCTGTAATGTGTGGTTCTGCTTTTAAAAATAAAGGAATACAACGGTTACTCGATGCAGTAGTAGCTTTATTACCTAGTCCTGTGGATGTAAGTGCTGTTAAAGGAATAAATCCTAATAACGACGAGGAAATTGAGCGTCACCCCGATAATAATGAACCTCTTGCTGCCCTTGCTTTTAAAATTGCCACCGATCCGTTTGTCGGAAGGCTGGTATTCTTAAGAATTTATTCAGGAGCAATTGATGCAGGATCGAATGTTTTCAATCCCCGTACAGGGAAAAAAGAGCGTATAAACAGGCTGTACCAGATGCATGCCAACAAACAAATCCCGAAAGAAAGAATTGAAGCCGGTGATATTTGTGCAGCTGTTGGTTTAAAAGATATTATTACAGGAGATACTTTATGTGATCTTAAAAAACCAATATTCCTGGAATCAATGGATTTTCCGGAACCGGTTATTGGAGTAGCTATTGAGCCTAAAACCCAGGCGGATATTGATAAATTATCCAATGCACTTGCCAAACTGGCAGAAGAAGATCCCACTTTTAAAGTAAAAACCGATGAAGATTCAGGTCAGACCATTATAAACGGAATGGGCGAACTTCATCTGGATATATTAATTGACAGGTTAAAAAGGGAATTCAAGGTAGAATGTAATGTTGGCGCACCACAGGTTGCTTATAAAGAGGCAATTACATCTTCTGTTTCTCATCGTGAGGTATTTAAGAAACAATCAGGTGGTAGAGGTAAATTCGCCGATATTTCCGTTGAATTATCACCAGTTGATGAAGGGCAGAGCGGATTACAATTTGTAGACGAAATAAAAGGTGGTAATATACCCAGAGAATATATTCCTTCAGTAGAAAAAGGGTTTAAACAGGCAATGAGAAATGGCGTATTGGCTGGTTTTCCTCTCGATTCGCTCAAAGTAGTGTTAAAAGACGGATCTTATCACGCGGTTGATTCCGACTCTTTATCGTTTGAAATAGCTGCCAAACAAGCATTCAGACATGCCATGCAAAAAGCAAAGGTTGTACTGATGGAACCCATAATGTCAGCTGAAGTTTTGACACCTGAAGAATATATGGGTGATGTGATTGCCGATTTTAACAAACGGCGTGGACAGGTTGAAGGGATGGAAACAAAAGCTGGTGCAAAAGTCATTAAAGCAAAAGTTCCCCTAGCAGAGAAGTTCGGATATGTTACCGTTTTGCGTACACTTACGTCGGGCAGGGCAACCTCCACAATGGAATTTTCACATTATGATGAGGTACCCACTGAAATATCAAAAGAGATCGTTGAAAAAATAAAAGGTAAAAAAGCAGTTGTATAAATTGATATAACTTAAAATAATGAGTCAGAAGATTAGAATTAAGCTGAAATCGTACGATCATAATTTGGTTGATAAATCAGCTGAGAAGATTGTAAAAACTGTAAAAAGTACCGGTGCTGTGGTTAGCGGGCCTATTCCCCTCCCCACCCATAAAAGGATATTTACTGTTTTACGCTCGCCTTTTGTAAATAAAAAATCAAGGGAGCAGTTTGAGTTATCTTCTTATAAAAGGTTGCTGGATATATACAGCTCTACACCTAAAACCATTGACGCCCTGATGAAACTGGAGTTACCCAGTGGTGTGGAAGTAGAAATTAAAGTGTGATATATTTTAAAAGAAAAAAGATATGCCAGGTTTAATTGGAAAAAAGGTAGGAATGACTTCCGTTTTTGATGAAAACGGAGAAAATGTACCTTGTACAGTATTGCAAGCCGGACCATGTGTTGTAACACAAATCAAAAGCGAAGAAAGTGACGGTTACAATGCGATTCAACTTGCTTATGATGAAATTAAGGAAAAAAAGGCAACCAAGGCCATGGTTGGTCATTTTAAAAAATCAGGAACTACTCCTAAAAGAAAAGTAGTTGAATTGAAGGGATTTGTTAAACATTGGAAAGTTGGAGACGTCATAACAGTTGACTATTTTAAAAATGATATTTGGCTGGATGTGATATCTAAATCGAAGGGGAAAGGATTTCAGGGAGTAGTAAAACGTCACGGATTTGCCGGGGTTAATGACGCAACTCATGGCCAACACAACCGAAACAGAGCACCTGGATCTTTAGGGGCTTCTTCCTATCCTTCAAGAGTTTTTAAAGGAATGAGAATGGCCGGACGAGATGGAGGTAAAAGAGTTAAAATACTGAACCTGAAAATAGTTAAAATATTAACCGATCAGAATTTATTACTGGTAAAAGGTTCGGTTCCTGGAGCTAATGGCTCCTACGTCGTAATTGAAAGTCCCGATAGAATTTAAATATTGAGAATAATGAAAGTAGCTGTATTAAATATTTCAGGAGAAGATACCGGTAAAAAAGCCGAACTGAAGGACTCCATATTTGGAATCGAACCCAATGATCATGCCATTTACCTTGATGTAAAGCAATATCTGGCAAATAATCGTCAGGGAACACATAAGGCCAAGGAAAGAGCTGAGATTGCCGGGAGTACCCGCAAAATTAAAAAGCAAAAAGGTACAGGTACAGCCAGGGCAGGCAGCATCAAATCACCTGTTTTTCGTGGAGGAGGAAGAGCATTCGGGCCACGGCCAAGGGATTATAGCTTTAAGCTGAACAAAAAGGTAAAACAATTAGCCCGTAAATCGGCACTTAGTTATAAAGCCCAAAGCAAAAATATTACCATATTGGAAGATTTTATGCTAGAAGTACCGAAAACTGGTGAATATGCTAAAATAATGAAGAACCTGAAGGTGGAAGACAAAAAATCATTATTGATTGTCAGTGATAACAATAAAAATATATATTTGTCCTCCCGTAACATTCCGGAAGCAAAGGTCGTGACGGTATCCGAACTAACAACTTACGATATCATGAATAGTGCTTCTTTGTTTTTAATGGAGAGTTCACTGGATGTAATTCAGAAAAACGACTGATTTGATTAGTATAAAAAGACAATAAAATGAATATTTTAATAAAGCCCGTAGTAACAGAAAAGATGTCTTCTCACGGTGAGGAGATGAACCGGTTCGGATTTATTGTTGATAAAAGGGCCAATAAAATCCAGGTCAAAAAAGCTGTAGAGGAATTATATGGCGTTACGGTTGCATCGGTGAACACCATGATATATCAGGGTAAAAGTAGATCGAGAAATACCCGTACCGGAATAATTCATGGGAAGACCAAATCATTTAAAAAGGCTATTGTTACTTTAGTTGAAGGAGATACGATTGATTTTTATAGCAATATTTAAGAAAAAATGGCAGTACGAAAATTAAAACCTGTTACCCCAGGTCAAAGACACAAGGTTATTGGAACTTTTGAGGAGATTACCAAATCGACACCTGAAAAGTCATTATTAAAACCGCTTAAGAAATCAGGCGGTAGAAATAATAAAGGAAAAATGACCATGCGTTACATCGGAGGCGGTCATAAAAAACGCTACAGGGTAATCGATTTCTTGAGGAATAAAGATGGTGTTCCTGCTATAGTAAAAGCTATCGAATACGATCCGAATAGAACAGCCCGCATTGCTTTGTTGGTTTATGATGACGGTGAAAAAAGATATATTGTGGCTCCTGCCGGATTAAAGATCGGACAAACCGTGAGATCGGGACAGGGAGTTGCGCCGGAAATAGGTAATACATTGACATTGGGAGAAATTCCTTTAGGAACTGTAATACACAATATCGAATTACATCCGGGTCAGGGCGGAGTGTTGGCACGCAGTGCAGGATCATATGCCCAACTCACTTCCAGAGATGGAAAATATGCTATTATAAAATTACCATCAGGTGAATCCAGAATGGTTCTTACAACATGTAAAGCAACAGTTGGTTCAGTATCTAATTCCGACCATGGTCTGGAAAGATCAGGAAAAGCAGGAAGAAGTCGCTGGCTGGGACGTCGTCCCCGTGTACGTGGTGTTGCCATGAACCCGGTTGATCATCCAATGGGTGGTGGTGAAGGACGTGCTTCAGGAGGCCATCCAAGATCTCGTAACGGTATTCCTGCTAAAGGATACAAGACGAGGACACCTAAGAAGGAGTCGAATAAATATATTGTTGAAAAAAGAAAGTAAATAATTAGAATATTATGAGTCGTTCGCTAAAAAAAGGTCCCTTTATCGATTACAAGTTGGACAAACGGGTACTTGAAATGAATGAATCGGGTAAAAAGTCAGTTATAAAAACCTGGTCGAGAAGGTCAGTTATTTCACCTGATTTTGTTGGTCATACTGTTGCCGTACATAATGGAAACAAGTTTATTCCTGTTTATATTACAGAAAATATGGTAGGACATAAACTTGGCGAATTTTCACCTACCCGCATATTCCGTGGTCATGGTGGTAAACAAAGATAATTCAATAAAGAAATACTTGATTTAAAATGGGTGCTAGAAAAAGAAATAGAGCCGAAGAAATAAAAGAAGCAAAGAAGAGCCAGTACATAGCAGTACTGAAAAATTGCCCTACTTCACCCCGTAAAATGCGGCTGGTTGCTGATCTTATTCGCGGAGTTGAAGTTAACAAGGCTCTTGATATTCTGAAATTTAATACAAAAGAACCGTCGAAAAGACTGGAAAAACTAGTTCTTTCGGCCATCGCCAACTGGCAGGTTAAAAACGAAGATTCCAAAATTGAAGACAGTAATCTTTATGTAAAAAATATATTTGTTGACGGTGGTCGTCAATTGAAAAGACTCAGACCTGCTCCGCAGGGACGTGCTTTTCGCATACGTAAAAGATCAAATCATGTGACGGTTGTATTAGACAGCATGGTGGAACAACCTGCTGAAGAAAAAGTAATGGAAAAAGAGACAAAAACAAATTAATATTTATTAATGGGACAAAAAGTTAATCCGATAGGAAATAGGTTAGGGATCATTAAAGGATGGGATTCTAACTGGTATGGAGGCCGAAATTATGCCGATAAACTTACCGAGGACAACAAAATACGTGTGTATTTGAATGCCAGGTTAGCAAAGGCTAGCATTTCTAAGATTATCATTGAGCGTACATTAAAACTCATTACCGTTACTGTTAATACTGCCCGTCCGGGTATTATTATCGGAAAGGGAGGACAGGAAGTTGATAAGCTCAAGGAAGAATTGAAAAAAATTACCAATAAAGAAGTCCAGATAAATATTTTTGAGGTAAAAAGACCCGAACTTGATGCTACTATAGTAGCCAATAACATTGCCCGCCAGGTAGAAGGAAAAATTTCGTACCGTCGTGCTATAAAGATGTCTATTGCATCAACAATGAGAATGGGAGCCGAGGGTATCAAGGTAATGGTTTCAGGCCGTCTGGGTGGAGCTGAAATGGCCCGTTCTGAAATGTACAAGGAAGGAAGAACACCATTGCATACTTTACGTGCCGATATAGATTACTCATTGGCAGAAGCCCTGACAAAGGTTGGATTGATTGGAATAAAGGTATGGATTTGTAAAGGGGAAATATACGGAAAAAGAGACCTTGCGCCCAACATTGGTATCAAGAGTTCAAAACCAAAACAGTCTTTTAAAAAGAAAAGAAAGTAAGAAATAATAATAGAAATGTTACAACCTAAGAAAACAAAATTCAGAAGAAGCCAGAAAGGGAAGATGAAAGGAAACGCTCAGCGTGGGAATCAGCTGGTTTTCGGATCTTTTGGGATCAAAGCTTTGGAACAGGCCTGGATAACCGGAAGGCAAATTGAAGCCGCACGTCAGGCAGTAACCAGATATATGAAACGTGAAGGTCAAATCTGGATAAGAATTTTCCCGGATAAACCGATCACTAAAAAACCTGCCGAAGTGAGAATGGGTAAGGGTAAAGGCGCTCCCGAAGGATTTGTTGCCCCGATTACACCGGGAAGGATTATTATCGAGGCCGAAGGTGTTCCTTATGAAATAGCAAAAGAGGCATTGAGACTAGCAGCTCAAAAGTTGCCGATTACTACAAAATTTGTTGTACGTCGTGATTATGTTGAAATTTAATCTTTCAGAAAAATGAAAGCTTCAGAAGTAAAAGAATTGTCGATAACTGAAATACGTGAACGGATTGATAACGAGGTAAATTTCCTGTCACGTCAGAAATTAAACCATGCCATTTCACCGTTGGATAATCCCATGAAGATCAAAGAAAGCAGGAAAACCATTGCCAGGTTGAAAACAATTCTAAAAGAAAAGTTATTAAGTGAAAATACTCAAAGCTAATGGATAGAGTAATGGAAAAGCGAAACCTTAGAAAAGAACGTGTCGGGGTTGTTGTAAGCAACAAAATGGACAAGTCGATTTTGGTGGCCGTGAAGAGGAAAGTAAAACACCCCATATATGGTAAGTTTGTAAACAAAACCAACAAGTTCATGGCTCATGATGAGTCAAACGATTGTAATATTGGTGATATGGTTCGGATTATGGAAACCAGACCATTGAGCAAAAACAAGAATTGGAGATTAATAGAAATTATCGAAAGAGCTAAATAGTCATGATACAACAAGAAAGTAGATTATCCGTTGCCGATAATAGTGGTGCTAAGGTGGTGCTGTGTATCAGGGTTCTCGGAGGAACGGGAAAAAGATATGCTACTGTTGGTGATAAAATTGTTGTCACCGTTAAAAGTGCAATTCCCTCCGGAGAAGTAAAAAAAGGCACTGTAAGTAAAGCTGTAGTAGTACGTACCAAAAAAGAGATTCGCAGAGCCGATGGTTCGTATATTCGCTTTGACGACAACGCAGTAGTACTGCTGACAAACACTGAGGAAATACGGGGCACACGTATTTTCGGACCAGTAGCAAGAGAACTTCGTGATAAATACATGAAAATTATTTCTCTGGCACCGGAAGTATTATAATAATAAAATAACGGGTAGATGCAAAAGAAAATACATATTAAAAAAGGCGATAATGTTTACGTAGTTGCCGGTGATTATAAAGGGCAACAAGGCAGAGTGCTCGAAGTAGACAGAAGAAAGGACAAAGCTGTGGTGGAAGGGATCAACATGGTATCGAAACATACCAAACCCAATTCACAATATCCACAGGGGGGTATTATTAAAAAAGAGGCTCCTGTCCACATCTCTAATCTGATGCTGGTTGATCCTTCTTCTGGAAAACCTGCACGTATTGGAAGACATCTTGATAACAAAGGTAAATTAGTAAGATATTCAAAAAAATCAGGGGAGGAAATTAAGTGATGGATTACCAACCTAATCTTAAAAAGAAATACAAGGAGGAAATCATCCCTGCATTGACAAAAGAGTTTAAATACAAATCGATCATGCAGGTTCCTAAATTAGAGAAGATTATTCTTAATCAGGGTGTCGGTCAGGCAGTAGCTGATAAGAAACTGGTAGATATTGCACAAGAAGAATTGTCAATAATTGCAGGACAGAAAGCTATACAAACACTTTCCAAGAAAGATATCTCTAATTTTAAACTGAGAAGGAAAATGCCCATCGGGGTAAAAGTAACCCTGCGTCGTGATAAAATGTTCGAATTTCTCGAAAGGCTCATAAACGTTGCATTGCCCCGAATAAGAGATTTCAGGGGTGTCAGCAGTAAACTCGATGGTAGAGGAAATTATACACTGGGAATTACCGAACAGATCATATTCCCGGAGATTGATATTGACAAAATCAATAAGATTTTGGGGCTGGAGATGACTTTTGTTACTTCTGCCAAGAGCGACGAAGAGGCTTATGCACTCTTACGGGAATTTGGAATACCTTTTAGTAATTTAAAAAGAAATTAGTATGGCTAAAGAATCAATGAAAGCCCGCGAAGTAAAGCGCCTGAAAATGGTTGAACGTTACGCTGAAAAAAGAGCGAGACTGAAAGCTGAAGGTGATTATGTGGGATTAAGCAGATTACCCAGAAATTCTAATCCTAATCGCTTACATAACCGTTGTAACCTTACAGGCAGGCCTAAAGGGTATATGAGACAGTTTGGCATAAGCAGGATTACTTTCAGGGAAATGGCTTCCAGCGGTTTGATTCCTGGAATAAAGAAAGCAAGTTGGTAGAATAAAAATGAGATTTAAATAACAAACAAAATGACAGATCCAATAGCAGATTATTTGACGCAGATCAGAAATGCCATAATGGCTCACCATAAGGTGGTTGAAATTCCTGCATCAAATTTGAAAAAGGATATCACAAAAATCCTTTTCGAGAAAGGATATATTCTGAATTATAAATTTGAACCGAAAGGCTACCAGGGAACCATTAAGATTGCATTGAAATATAATGCCGAGACTAAACTACCGGCTATAAAAACACTCAAAAGGGTGAGCCGTCCAGGATTAAGAAAATATACTGATTCGGAACAAATTCCCAGAGTACTGAATGGATTGGGAATTGCCATCTTATCTACTTCAAAAGGAGTAATGACAGATAAAGAGGCCCGGAAAATTAATATCGGTGGTGAGGTTTTATGTTATGTATATTAAACCGGAGGAATAATAATGTCAAGAATAGGAAAATTACCAATTGATCTGCCAAACGGCGTAACAATAGATGTTAGTTCTGAAAATGTGGTTACCGTTAAGGGATCCAAAGGAGAACTCACTCAAACTGTTAATCCTGAAATTAAGATAGAGGTCATCGAAAACCAGGTGATTCTTAACAGGCCTTCCGAGGAGATCAGGCACAAATCGATGCATGGGCTTTATCGTGCACTGATATATAATATGGTAAAAGGTGTATCGGAAGGATATACCATTCAACAGGAGCTTGTGGGAGTTGGATATAAGGCAGAAGCAAAAGGTCAGATACTGGAACTCAGCCTGGGATATTCTCATGATATTCATATAAAATTGCCTAATGAGGTTCATGTTGAGACTAAAACCGAAAGAAGAAGTAATCCGGTTATTACCCTTACAAGTATGGATAAACAATTGATCGGTCAGGTGGCAGCAAAGATCAGGTCCCTGAGAAAACCCGAACCCTATAAAGGAAAAGGTATCAGGTTTGTGGGTGAGCAGATACGTAAGAAAGCAGGTAAATCGGCTAGTGTATAATTAATACAATAAATTTGTAAAGTCATGGCTTTAACAAAAGGAGCAAGAAGAATACGCATAAAATACAGGATCAGGAAAAAAATCTTTGGTACTGCTGAAAGACCCAGATTAACGGTTTTCAGAAGTAATAAACAGATTTATCTTCAGTTTATTGACGATATAGAAGGAAAGACCCTGTTGTCAGTATCTTCACTGGAAAAGGAAGTTGCTGAAAGTAAAAATAAAATAGATCAGGCCAAGCTTGTTGGGAAACTTGCCGCTGAAAAATCAAAGGCTGCAGGAATTTCGAAAGCCATATTCGACCGGAACGGGTATCTTTATCATGGACGAGTAAAAGCTTTGGCTGACGCTGCCAGAGAAGGAGGATTAAAACTTTAAAAAATTATGTCTACAAGTATCAGAAAAGTTAAAACGACCGATTTAGAGTTAAAGGACCGCTTGGTAAGTATCCAACGTGTTACCAAAGTTACCAAGGGAGGACGTACTTTTAGTTTCTCGGCAATTGTTGTGGTTGGAAATGAAGACGGAATCGTGGGATACGGTCTGGGAAAAGCCAACGAGGTCACCACTGCTATAGCTAAAGGGGTAGAAGACGCTAAAAAAAGCCTGATAAAGGTACCGTTAATTAACGGAACAATTCCCCATGAACAATATGCGAAATTCGGTGGAGCCAGTGTATTTCTCAAACCTGCATCCGGTGGTACTGGTGTTAAAGCCGGAGGTGCCATGCGTGCAGTGCTGGAAAGTGTGGGTATAAAAGATGTATTGGCTAAATCAAAAGGGTCCTCCAATCCGCACAACCTGGTTAAAGCAACTTTTAAAGCGCTGCTTGAATTGAGGGATGCTTTAATGATTTCTCAGCAACGCGGAGTGGCCATGGAAAAAGTATTCAATGGATAATCTAGGAAAATATATACCAATGGCAAAAATAAAAGTCACACAGATTAAAAGTAAAATCGGAAGTTCGCAACGTCAGAAGCGAACACTCGAAGCGTTGGGTATCAAAAAATTGAACCATTACGTGGAAGTTGAAGCAACCCCCCAGATTAAAGGGATGGTAAATAAAGTAAGACATTTAGTAAGTGTTCAGGAATTATAATAAATTGTAATTAACATGGATTTAAGTAATTTAAAACCAGCTAATGGTTCTGTAAAAAGCGAAAAAAGGATTGGCAGAGGGCAAGGATCCGGAAGAGGTGGTACTTCTACAAGAGGCCATAAGGGAGCCAAATCGAGATCGGGATATAAAAAGAAAATCGGTTTCGAAGGTGGACAAATGCCACTTCAGCGAAGAGTTCCAAAATTTGGTTTTAAAAATATCAACCGAAAAGAATATAAAGCCATCAATATTGATACCCTTCAGGAACTGGCCGATAAGAAAAAATTAACTACTATTGATGTGGAGACCCTAAGTAAAGCAGGATTGATAGGGAAAAACGATTTAGTGAAAATTTTAGGTAACGGTAAGCTTACATCAAAACTTGATGTGAAAGCACATGCTTTTTCAAAAACCGCGGTACAAGCTATTGAAGCTTTAGAAGGAACCGCAGAAAAAATTTAGTTGAATGAAAGCCTTTATTGAAACGATAAAAAATATCTTTAAGATTGAAGACCTTAGGGCCAGAATACTCTATACATTTGGTATTCTGTTAATTTACCGTCTTGGCTCCATGGTAGTATTACCAAGTGTGGATCCCAACCAATTGCAGGAGTTACAGAGACGTGGTACCGAAGGTGTATTGGGACTCTTAAACATGTTCTCAGGTGGGGCCTTTGCCAGGGCATCAATCTTCGCACTGGGTATTATGCCTTATATTTCGGCATCTATCGTTGTTCAATTATTGGGAATTGCAGTTCCATATTTCCAGCGTTTGCAGAAAGAAGGCGAAAGCGGTCAGCGAAAAATAAACCAGATTACACGTTATATTACTGTACTAATACTTTTCGTTCAGGCTCCCGGATATCTTACCCAGATACCTGTTGAAGCCCGGATTATACACGGTACCTTTTTCACACTGTCGTCAGTGCTAATACTTACAACAGGAACTTTGTTCGTGATGTGGATGGGAGAGCGTATTACCGATAAAGGTATAGGAAACGGTATATCACTTATTATTATGATCGGGATTATTGCCCGGTTCCCTCTTAACCTTTTCGGTGAATGGACAGCACGGCTGGAACGTCAGGGAGGCGGTCTTGTAGCTTTTCTGGTTGAAATAATTTTCCTGTTTATTGTATTTGTAATCAGCATTTTACTTGTTCAGGGAACACGAAAGATACCGGTACAATATGCCAAACGGATAGTAGGAAACAAACAATACGGAGGTGTTCGGCAATATATTCCATTAAAAGTGAATGCAGCAGGTGTAATGCCTATCATCTTTGCCCAGGCAATCATGTTTTTGCCTTTATCATTTGCCAAATTTGGAAGTGAATCTGTATCAGGATTTGTTGCAGTTTTTTCTAATATGACAGGATTCTGGTACAACTTCACATTTGCCATAATGATAATTGTATTTACTTATTTCTATACAGCTATAACAATTAACCCCACGCAAATGGCGGAGGATATGAAAAAGAACGGCGGATTTATTCCCGGGGTTAAACCCGGAAAAAGGACGGTGGAATTTCTTGATACAGTTATGTCGAGAATTACATTGCCCGGATCCATATTTCTTGCCTTTGTAGCCATTTTACCGGCATTTGCCCAGATGGCTGGTATTACCAGGGGGTTTGCACAATTTTACGGAGGAACATCATTGCTGATTCTGGTAGGTGTGCTTCTGGATACTCTCCAGCAAATAGAAAGTCATTTGTTGATGAGAAGATATGACGGTCTGATGAAAACAGGCAGGATCAAGGGCAAAGCAGGTGGTGCTTCTGCCATTTAGATATAGATTAACGTTCTTTGATGATAATTAGAAAAACAAAAGAGGAGATTGAATTATTAAGAGCAAGTAACTTGCTTGTGTCGAAAACATTAGCTGAAGTTGCAAAATTAATCCGTCCCGGTGTTTCTACAAATGTGCTCAACAAACGCGCAGAGGAATATATTCGTGATAACGGGGCGATACCTGGTTTTCTGAATTACAACGGATATCCAAAAACATTATGCACTTCTGTTAATAATGAAGTAGTACACGGCATACCCTCGGAATATAAACTCATAGAAGGAGATATTATTTCTGTGGATTGCGGGGTAAAACTTAATGGATTTTATGGCGACTCAGCTTATACATTTGCTATTGGAGAAATTGATGATAAGCTTGCCACCTTACTTAAGGTTACGAAAGAATCTTTGTTTAAAGGGATTGAAATGGCACAGGAAGGGAAGCGAATTGGTGATATCGGATATGCCATTCAATCGTATTGTGAAGCAGCGGGTTTTTCAGTAGTAAGGGAAATGGTTGGTCACGGGTTGGGAAAAAACCTTCATGAATCCCCGGAGGTTCCAAATTATGGGATGCGGGGAAGAGGCGCCAAACTTTTGAAAGGAATGGTGATTTGCATCGAACCGATGATCAATCTTGGACGAAAAGAAATTGTACAGGCACAGGATGGCTGGACAATTAGGACTGCAGACAGTAAACATTCGGCACATTTTGAACTTGCTGTCGCTATCGATAAAGGGGCGGCTGATGTTTTGTCTACTTTTAAATATATTGAAGAAGTATTGAATTAAAAATTAAACATATAATAGTTAAGAAATATAAATTTCAATATGGCCAAACAACCTTCAATAGAACAGGATGGCATTATTAAAGAAGCATTGTCGAATGCAATGTTCCGTGTGGAACTGGAAAACGGGCTTATTATTACAGCTCATATTTCAGGCAAAATGAGAATGCATTATATTAAAATATTACCTGGTGACAGGGTAAAAGTTGAAATGTCACCCTATGATCTGACAAAAGGAAGAATAACGTTTAGATATAAATAAAGAAATTATAATATCATGAAAGTAAGAGCATCTGTAAAAAAGCGTACTGCCGATTGTAAGATCGTACGAAGAAAAGGACGCTTGTATGTAATTAACAAAAAGAACCCCAAGTTCAAGCAACGGCAGGGTTAATTAAGTAATTTTGTAAACTTATTATAAAGAATAGTTTATGGCTAGAATAGTAGGTGTAGATTTACCGAAAAACAAACGTGGAGAAATAGGTTTGACCTATATTTATGGTATCGGAAGAAGTACAGCACAGAAAATTCTCGACGAGGCAAAAGTCGATAGAGATATTAAAGTACAGGAATGGACCGATGATCAGATTTCAAAGATCAGAAAGATATTGAATGACAATTTTAAGGTTGAGGGTGAATTACGTTCGTCTGTGCAATTGAATATTAAACGATTAATGGATATCGGTTGCTACCGTGGAATACGTCATCGTATCGGCTTGCCTGTGCGTGGTCAGAGTACTAAAAACAATGCCCGTACACGAAAAGGAAGAAAAAGAACAGTTGCTAATAAAAAGAAAGCTACCAAATAATTAAGATAAGATATGGCAAAAAAACCAGGAGCATCCAGGAAAAAGGTGGTGAAGGTTGAACCTGTAGGACAGGCTCATATACATGCATCATTTAATAATATTATTGTATCGCTGACTAATAATCAGGGGCAGGTAATTTCCTGGGCTTCGGCCGGGAAAATGGGTTTTAGAGGATCCAAAAAGAACACCCCTTATGCAGCACAAACAGCAGCGGCTGATTGTTCAAAAATTGCTTATGACCTTGGACTGAGGAAAGTAAAAGTATTTGTTAAAGGTCCGGGTGCAGGACGCGAATCTGCTATTAGAACCATTCATACCTCGGGTATAGAGGTAACTGAAATTGTTGATGTGACACCACTGCCACACAATGGTTGTCGCCCACCTAACAGGCGTCGTGTATAAATTTAGTAAAAGAAGAATAATAATAAAATATTAACAATAGATGGCTAGATATATTGGACCAAAGTCAAAAATTGCACGGAAATTCGGAGATCCCATTTTTGGAGTGGATAAAGCTTTTGAAAAGAAAAATTACCCTCCGGGAATGCATGGAATAAACAAAAAAAGAAGAAAACTTTCTGAATACGGTGTCCAGCTGAAAGAAAAACAGAAGGCAAAATATACGTATGGTGTGTTGGAAAAACAATTTTCAAATTTGTTTGAAAAAGCATCAAGCAGTAAAGGAGTTACTGGTGAAGTACTTTTACAGTTACTGGAATCGCGTTTGGACAATGTAGTATTCCGCCTTGGAATTGCTCCTACACGAAATGCTGCCCGTCAACTGGTATCTCATCGTCACATTACTGTTAACGGCGATATTGTCAGTATTCCTTCATACAGCATGAAACCCGGTGATCTGGTGGGTGTCCGTGAAAAATCAAAAGCTTTGGAAGTGATAACAGATTCACTTTCCGGTCGTCGTTCCGCTTTTTCATGGCTGGAATGGGATGGAAGCCTGATGACAGGTAAATTCATGAACCGTCCCGAGCGTGAAGAAATACCGGAGAACATAAAGGAACAATTAATAGTAGAATTATATTCTAAATAAAATTAATATTGAATTTATGGCAATTTTAGCTTTTCAAAAACCTGATAAAGTCATAATGGTTGAATCGGACGATAAGTTCGGAAAATTCGAATTTCGTCCTCTTGAACCAGGTTATGGAATAACGGTAGGTAATTCATTACGAAGAATTCTTCTATCATCTTTAGAGGGTTACGCAATAACAACCATTAAAATAGAAGGAGTAGAACACGAATATTCTTCTATAACAGGTGCTATAGAAGATGTAACTGAAATCATCCTGAATCTGAAACAAATTCGGTTCAAAAGACAAATAGAAGATGTAAACGACGAAAAAGTTGTTGTTTCCATTTCAGGTCAGGAAGTATTAAAAGCTGGTGATCTGAACCGATTTCTCACCAGTTTTGAAGTATTGAACCCCGATCTGGAAATTTGTCATATGGAATCCGATGTTGATCTCCAGATGGAGATTCATATCAATAAAGGCAGGGGTTATGTTCCGGCTGAAGAGAACAAACCGCTTGATGCTGAATTCGGACTTATTCCAATCGATGCGATCTTTACGCCGATAAAAAATGTGAAATATTCGGTTGAGAATTACAGGGTAGAGCAAAAAACCGACTATGAAAAATTGGTTTTTGAGATACTTACCGATGGTTCTATTCATCCGAAAGACGCACTGAAAGAGGCGGCTAAAATATTAATCTACCATTTCATGCTTTTCTCCGACGAGAAAATTACTCTCGATGCGGACGAAAGAGCAGCAAATGAAGAATTCGATGAGGAAGTACTCCATATGCGCCAATTGCTGAAAACCAAGTTGGTTGATCTCGACCTGTCGGTACGGGCATTAAATTGCCTAAAGGCTGCCGAAGTTGATACCCTTGGTGATCTGGTAAAATTCAATAAAAATGATTTGTTGAAATTCCGGAATTTCGGAAAAAAATCTCTTACTGAATTGGATGAATTACTGGAAAGTATGAACCTGAATTTTGGAATGGATATTTCTAAATATAAATTAGATAAAGAATAAATTATTAATTAACTCTATATTCTGTACTTTTTGATAGTACAGAAAATTTGATTAAAATCAGGTATTGAGATGCGACATAGAAAGAACTTTAATCATTTAGGCAGGACAAGTAGTCATCGTAAGGCCATGCTTGCCAATATGGCCTCTTCGCTGATACTGCATAAAAGAATTGCAACAACTACAGCCAAAGCAAAAGCATTACGAATGTACGTAGAGCCACTTCTTACCAAATCAAAGGAAGATTCTACCAATTCACGGCGTGTGGTCTTTGCTTATTTAAAAAGCAAAGATGCTGTAACCGAATTGTTCCGGGAGATTTCCCCGAAAATTGCAGATCGCCCGGGAGGTTATACCCGGATATTAAAAACCGGTAACCGTTTAGGTGATAATGCAGATATGTGTATAATCGAACTGGTGGATTATAATGAAAATATGCTGGGAAGTACTGAAGATTCCAAATCTAAAGGTCGTCGCAGAAGAAGAGGCGGAAAGAAAAAAGGAGAAACAGAAGTACAGGCTGCTACTACTCAGGTAAAGGATGATGAAACAACCGTTGAGGAGAGTATAACGGAAGAAACTCCCGAAGTTGAGGAAAAACAGACTGCAACCGGGGATTCTAAAGAAGAAACTGTGGAAGCAACAGCAGAAACAGTTGTAGAGGAAGAAGTTCCGGAAGTTGAAGAGAAAGCCACAACAGAAGAAAATGTTGAGGAAGCAGTTGATACAAAACCGGAGGACGCAATAGCAGAAGAAATTAGTGAAGAACCCACGGCAACTGAAGAACCTGAAGAAGGGGAAACGAACGAAGAAAAAAAAGAATAATACGATAATATTCTTAAAGTGATGATATTGCAGGGATAAGGTTGCTGGTCACTTTATCCCTTTTTTAATTTTATTCAATGTATAACTAAAATAATAATGATAGAAATGGGACAAATTGCAAAAATTCATGCCCGCGAAATTTTAGATTCGCGTGGAAATCCTACAATTGAGGTGGAAGTCACCCTGGCAAGCGGATTTGTTGGGCGTGCTGCAGTGCCTTCAGGAGCTTCTACCGGCGAAAATGAAGCCCTGGAATTACGTGATGGTGACAAGAACCGATATCTTGGAAAGGGCGTTTTAAAAGCAGTGCACAACGTAAACGAAGTAATTGCAAAAGAACTGATTGGCATGAATGCTTTCGATCAGGTTGTAATCGATAATAAAATGATTGCTCTTGACGGAACAAAGACAAAAAGTAAACTCGGAGCCAATGCCATACTAGGTGTTTCACTGGCAGTTGCCAAAGCTGCGGCAGAATATCACGGACTTCCTTTATACCGATACATTGGTGGAGTAAATACCAAAACTTTGCCTGTCCCCATGATGAATATTATTAACGGCGGTTCGCATTCCGACGCACCTATTGCTTTTCAGGAATTTATGATCAGACCTATTGGAGCCACTTCAGTTCGAGAGGGAATCAGAATGGGTGCTGAAGTTTTTCATGCGTTGAAGAAAGTATTGAAAGACCGTGGGTTAAGCACTGCCGTGGGTGATGAAGGTGGTTTTGCTCCCGCATTAGACGGAACTGAAGATGCACTGGAAAGCATTATTACTGCTATTAAAAATGCAGGATATAAACCAGGCCGAAAATCAGAAGGTGGACAGATATCTATTGGTATGGATTGCGCAGCTTCTGAATTCTATGTAAACGGTAAATATGATTATACCAAGTTCGAAGGGGAAAAAGGAGCGGTACGCTCTTCTGCCGAGCAGGCTGATTACCTGGATGATCTTTTAAGTAAATACCCCATCGATTCAATTGAAGATGGTATGTCGGAAAACGATTGGGATGGCTGGAAACTTCATACCGAGAAAAGTGGCAGCAAATGCCAGTTGGTAGGAGATGATGTTTTTGTAACCAATGTTGAGTTTTTGAAAAAAGGGATAGATATGGGATGTGCCAATTCAATCCTTATAAAGGTTAATCAGATTGGTTCACTTACCGAAACTCTGGATTGTATAGAAATGGCTCACCGGGCAGGTTATACCACAGTTACATCACACCGTTCGGGTGAAACAGAAGATTCTACCATTGCCGATATAGCTGTAGCTACTAATTCGGGACAGATTAAAACCGGTTCTATGAGTCGTTCTGACAGAATAGCAAAATACAATCAGCTTATCAGAATTGAAGAAGAACTTGGTGATGTTGCTATCTATGGTTATGAAAAATAATACAATGATTCTAAATAGCTAGATATTTTAATAAAAGGGCTGTCAATACTATTGACGGCTTTTTTTATTTCAAAAATAAACCCTATTTTTATTAAACTTCTGAAAATATTATGTGTTATTAATTTCAAAAGAATAAAAGTAAGATGTCAAAATTAAAAGATAAACTGGCTGAGAAAATTGATGAGTGGAGACCCAGAACACTCAAACTTCTTGAAGAGTATGGTGATGTGGTAGTTGATAAAATTACTGTAGGGCAAATAATTGGGGGAATGCGGGGAGTAAAAGGCCTGGTAACTGATATCTCCTATCTCGATCCTAATTCGGGAATACGGTACAGGGGATTCACTTTACCTGAAATTTTCAAGAACCTTCCTAAGCCTAAGGGAGCTGAAATGCCTTATGTTGAAGGTTTATTTTATCTTTTACTTACAGGTGAAATTCCAACCGAGGAAGAAGTAGGAGATGTAGCAGATGAATTCAAAAAAAGAAGAATCTTACCAAGGTATGTTTATGAGGTAATTGATGCTTTTCCCTGTTGCAGTCACCCAATGGCAATTTTTTCTTCAGCTATTCTGACTATGTCCCGTGAATCTTTTTTCTCAAAAAAATATCATGCAGGTATTAGCAAATTTGATTATTGGGATCCTACTTATGAAGATGCGTTGAACCTGTTGGCCAAACTACCTGAAATAGGAGCATATATTTATCGAAAATTGTACAAAGAGAAAAGGATTCAGTCTAATCCGGATCTTGATTTTGGTGGGAATTTTGCCCACATGATGGGCATCGGTAAGCCCTACGATGATGTTTCACGTTTACATTTTATAATTCACAGCGATCATGAAAGCGGTAATGTTAGTGCGCATACGGGTCATTTGGTGGGCAGTTCACTTTCCGATATTTACCTTTCTGTATCGGCCATGATCAACGCATTGGCAGGGCCGTTGCATGGATTAGCTAATCAGGAAGTATTGCGCTGGCTTCACGATCTTCGGGAAAAAATGGGAGATGAGATTCCTACTGAAGATGAGATGAAACAATTTGTATGGGATACACTAAATGCAGGTCAGGTAATACCCGGTTTTGGGCATGCTGTTTTGCGGATTACCGATCCCCGATATTCTATTCAACGTGATTTTAGTTTAAAATATTTACCTGACGATCTGTTATTCAAATATGTAGATTTATTATTTAAAGTTGTACCGCCAATCTTGAAGGAGCAGGGTAAGGCTAAAAATCCATGGCCCAATGTAGATGCCCAGTCAGGTGTTATTCAGTGGCATTATGGGGTGACCGAATATGAATTTTATACGGTACTTTTTGGCATAGGCAGGGCAATTGGTATTTGTGCAAATGTGATATGGGACCGTGCTCTCGGTTATCCGTTGGAAAGGCCAAAATCCCTTACTACAGCTATGTTGGAAAAAATTGTGGAAGCTAAAACAAAAAACAAGGATAAAGCATAGTAAAACAGGATTCTACTTCTAATGGTTATTTTTTAATTTCAGGAGACATCCGGAAATTCAGGATTTATTATAAATAAACAGGACGTCCGGGATAATTAATGTATTTTTTTCAGGATATTCTTGTATTTCTGTTGTTCAGCCATATCTCTTTATGATAAAAAATGATTGAGGAAGATAGCCTTTATTTGTACCTTGCTTTTATCATTTCAATTATCGAACGTGAAATAATTGTTTCTTAATGATAAGTTCGTTAAATTTATTAATGATCTGATAAATTTCTATTCCAGATGCCAAAACTTATTATAATATTTTTCTTCTGGATATTTTATTTTCCGAACACTTTTTCACAATCGTTATTGGCTCCCGAATTGTTTACAATAACCAAAGGGCTTTCTCAGACGAATGTTACCTGTTTATTAATCGATCATCGTGGGTTCTTATGGGTAGGCACCCGTGATGGTTTAAATCGCTATGATGGCTACCAGTTTAAATCTTATAAAAACGATCCGGGGACAATTGGTTCCATCTCAAATAATAATATCAGATCTTTGTGTATTGACAGTTATGGTAATATATGGGTAGGAACTGAAAACGGATTGAATAAATTCGATCAGAAAAGCGGTAAGTTTGTTGTTTATAATTTAGGCAGGTCCGATTTGCCGCAACCGCTGGGCTCTATTCAGGGTATTATATTAGATAAATCAAAGCAGGTTATCTGGGTACTTACATCCCGTTCTTTATACAGATTGGATCCCGAATCTTCATCAAAAGAGAAATATTTACTTCATAACGTAAGTATTAATAACGAAAGTAATTATTATCCGGTTGTTTTTCAGCAATTTGATTCATTACTTTTTATCAATGATAATAGCAGTTCGCATCTTATATTTAATAAAAACAACAGAAAATTTATAAATCCATCGGTTTTTAGAGACAAATTTATTGTAAAGGTTGATGATGATCATACTAGGTCATTAATAAGGGATTCTACCGGGAATATCTGGATTGGAGGCATTAATTATTTGAAACAGTTTGAAAAATCTGATTCAACATGGCATATTTATAGTATTAGTAATTCTTCACAGAATTCAATATCTATAAATAGAATACTTCCTCTGAAGAATGGCAATTATCTATTGGGCACCGAAAGAGGTTTATATGAATTTGATGCAAAGAAACAAAAGATGCATCCCAGCCCTTTACTTCATTCGCTGGGCGGTAGTATTGAGCTTTCGCCTGTTTCGTCCATGGTATTCGATTCATCGGGGATTTTATGGGTTGGTACTTATCACGGGTTGGTAAAAGTGAATTTTGCCCGGAAAATATTCAGAAATTACTACCATTCAGAAAAAAGTTTGCCTGATCTTTCAAGTGATAATATTTTCTCAATTTTCGAAGACAACAAAGGCAGGATATGGACAGGTTGCTGGAATAAAGGGTTGAATATAATTGACCAGAAAACCGGACAAATAATAAAATATACAAGTAATAATCCTGATCCTGCAAGACGTATAAGTGATAATTCAGTTTATAGTATTTATTGTACCAGAAAAGGAGAAATTTTAATTGGTACGCCTAATGGAGTGGATTATTATGTCCCGTCAACGGGAAGGTTTTATAATTTGTCCCGAAAATATCCATCTATGCCTGTTGCTGTTTGGAGGAAGAACAGGATTTTTAAAATCGCTGAAGATAACCTGGATAATTTATGGTTTGCCACCCGAAAAGGATTAATCAGAATCAATCAGAAGACAGGTGAATTTGAATTGCTTAAGGAATTTTATGATGCCAATGATACAATTAAGCTCGATTTGATCTATTCTTTAATTGTAGACAAAAAAAATGACCTGTGGCTGGGAACAAATTCGGGTTTGATTTATTATGATCCTTCGTTCAGATTATTCAGGCAATACAATTCTCCTGATAAAAATTCTCCCCGCTTCATATTTTCCATGTACCAGGATGATAATAATGATTTATGGCTTGGAACGAATACGGGACTGACCAGGTTTGACACATTGGATAATTCTTTTTTATATTTCAATGAAAAAGCAGGTTTTGCTAATAATTTCATCTATTCAATAAATGCGGACAACCAAAGTAATTTATGGCTTAGTACCAATAAAGGAATAATAAAGTTTAATACAATTACCAATTCGGTTAGAAATTATGGGATTGAAGACGGATTATTAAATTATGAATACAATTTGGGAGTGACCTGTAAAAGTGAAAATGGTGAAATTTTCTTTGGCGGTATATTAGGCTTCAGTTCATTTTACCCCGATTCAGTTGAAATAAATAAACATATTCCTCCCATTGTAATTACCAAGCTCCAGGTAATAAAGGAAAATAATATAAAAGAAATGTATATAGGAGAAAGGGATACGGTTGCGATTCCCCATTCCGACAACTATTTTAATATACATTTTGCTGCACTTGATTATACTATTCCCAGTAAAAATCAATTCAGGTATTCAATAACACCGATTAATCAAAAAGCAGAATGGCATTATCTGGGGTATAGAAATAATGTGGTTTTTTCAAATCTGAATCCCGGCACTTACATGTTCCGGGTTGTAGGTTCTAATAACGACCTTGTATGGAATACCAAGGGAGAATCGTTGATGTTTGTGATAGAAACACCCTTTTGGAAAACCAATAGCGCTAAGATCTTTTATGTAATTTTTCTGGCATTACTTATTGTCTACACATTTCGCGTCAGAACCCGTACACTTCGAAAGATTAACCAGCAATACAAGGAAAGGGAAATTGTAACCCAAAAAATCGAGAAGCAGAAAGAAGAATTAAGTATTAAAAATAAAAACATAACGGATAGCATCAATTATGCGCAACGTATACAATTAGCATTGATGCCTTCGCAAAAAGTATTCAAATCCATATTTCCCGAATCATTCATATTATATATGCCTAAAGATATTGTTAGTGGCGATTTTTACTGGGTGAATGAATTAGATGACAGAGTATTTTTTGCTGTTGTCGATTGTACGGGTCATGGAGTTCCCGGGGCATTTATGTCAATTATAGGATTCGAATTGTTTCGCAGGATCACAACCATCGAAAAAGTAAAAAAACCGTCACAAATATTAAATAACCTGAACGAAGACTTTGCCAGGATATTTAAAGATGTGGAAGATATAACCGTACGTGATGGCATGGACCTGGCATTTTGTACTATCGATAAAAAAAGAAAAGTATTGGAATTTGCCGGCGCTTTTAATTCAATCTATATCATTCGTGATAATAAAATCTTGGAGGTCAAAGGGGACAGGTTTTCAATCGGTTTGTCTGATGCAGACGATGGTAACATGGAATTTATAAATCATGAAATATCACTGGAAGATGACGATGTAATCTATCTTTTTTCCGACGGATATGCTGACCAGTTTGGTGGCCCGGAGGGTAAAAAATTTAAGTACCGCCGGTTTCGGCATCTCTTACTTACGGTACATCAACTACCGATGGAACGTCAGTACGATTTTCTGAAACAAAGTATCATGGAATGGAAAGGAGAACTGGAACAGGTAGATGATATACTTATTATGGGTATTTGGTTTAAAAAATAAAAACCGAAATTCATGAAGTATATTTTTAAGAAATGGATTTTGATCTTTCAAGCAACAGATCCATTTTTTCGAGCAATATTTCCACTTGGAAAGGTTTACTTATATAGTCGTTCATGCCGGCTGCCAGACAGGTTTCTTTATCTCCTGTAAGGGCATTGGCGGTGATTGCAATTATAGGCGTATGTGTTTTAGTACTCACTTCGAGTTCTCTGATTTTCTTTGTTGCAACAATTCCGTTCATAACTGGCATCTGTATGTCCATCAGAATGATGTCATATCTTTGTGTCCCGAATTTATCCAATGCTTCTTTTCCGTTACTGGCAACATCTATATTACCAACCTTGTTTTTAAGGCTTAATAGCACTATTTTTTGATTAATAGCATTGTCTTCTACAAGCAAAACATTCGAATCTTTCAGGTTTATCTTTTTACCAATCTGAAAAATAGTATCGGTTTCTTCAGTAGTATCGGACTGACTTGTACTAGCCTTTTTCGATGGATCTTTAAATAATACGATGTTAAATGAGATCTCTGTATCTTCATCTGACTGTGAGAGTGAGAATTTTCCGCCATAAAACTGAATAATTTTACGTGCTACCGTAAAATCAAGATAAGCATCCTGCAGGAATGTTTCATGGGTACTGTCCTCCACGGGTCGGGTGAGGTAATTTTCATGTTCGTCTTTTATCAGTTGTACCTTAGGAAAAATAAGATTAAAAAGCACATGTACCTGGTCATTAGTTTCTTTTTCAACCTGAATTTTAACTTCGAGAATATATTTATTCACAAAGTGTAACTTAACTATATTTTCTATCAGGTTCAGGAACACCTGTTTAATACGAATAGGATCCCCTATCAGATTGAATTTTAGTGGTTTGTTTATCGAAAGTTTAATGTCTACCAATTCCCTTTTTTGTTCCCTGAAAAGGTTCAGTGTATTATTTATAGTTGAATAAAGATCAAAACTTACTTTTGCCAGCGCTTCTTTTTCAATTTCAACCGGAGAAACCTTGACTATATTATTAACGACATCGATGAGGTTATTGGTTGAAGCGATAATGGTCTCGAAAAGATCTTTCTGGCTTTGATCCATGTTGGAGTCATTAACCAGGTTCGATACCAGGGTAAGGTTATTGAGTGGTGTACGTATCTGATGGGAGAGTTTAGAAATAAAATCATCCTTCTTTTTGCTTTCGCTTTTAGTAACTTCCATCGATTTTTCCAACTTCTGATAACTGTATATTCTCAAATACTCAAATGAATATATTGTGAGAAAAACAAGCAAATAAGAGCCAAACATACGCAACGACATGCTGAAGTTGTATTCCATTACTCCCGGCAGGTATTGATCGATAAACATATAAATACATATCAAAACCAGTAAAGAGACGGAAATTATTGTCCCTTTACGCAAACCCAGTATGGCGATACTTAATACAGGAAATGAAAATATCCAGGTGTAGCCGGTGCCAAGAGTACCTCCTGAACCAAATAAAAACAAAAACACAACAGCAGCAATTATAGTTAGAATCAAACCAGAGATTTCCGGTTTGTTTTCTATGTTCAGATATATCAGATTAGCAATGGTAATAGCAACTGCGCTTAGTAAAACAATAGCAAGAAAATCGCGTTGTCCTGTAATTGCAAGTATCCCGAAAAATGAGAAAAAAAGAATCCCTATAATACTAAAAATAGTTATTAATATCACTTTGCTCATTGATACATTACCCTGCCGTTTTTCAATTCTCCCGGAAAGATGATCCACAAAATTTTTTAAAAACATAAAAAGTTATTATCGGTTTAATCTTACAATTTCAGTCATTATGTTTAATTTGACAAATATAAAAATAAGTAAACTATTTATCAGTTTTTTTATTATATTATTCCCAATACTATAAATCAGGCATGTTCTTTGATTGAGTTGAAATAACATGTCTTTTAATGAAGATTATTATAATAATCGATTACCTTTTTTGTTTTTTATATAAAGCTCATTTATAGTTTAAATTTAACTTTACTTTTTATAATTGGAATTTAAGATATGAAGTATATTAATAATTTATTGCTGACAATTGTTTTTGCATTTTCCGGAACAGTTATTTTCGGTCAATCCGATTCTGCCGGAATGGTAAAATATTCTACAGATTTTAAGTTCAAAGAGGGAATTTATATCAATTTCGATCAGGTGAAAGAAAATGATCCTATTCCAAAATCGCGTATATTGACTTCGGTTGATTACGATGATCAGTATTTTTTTGATCATCTTCAGGATCAAAAAAAAATATATTATTACGATAAAATAGGAACCAAACACGAACTTGTGGTTAAAAATCTCTGGGGATATTCGCGTAACGGTTTTCTGTATATCAATATTAATGGTAGTTTTTTTCGCATCACTTATATTGGCAAAATATGTCATTTTGTAGCTATGCAAACTACCTATACAAACGCATATAATAATCCTTATTACAATAATAATTATTATTATTCGCCATACCAGTATAATCCACAAACCTACCAGACAACTGAGATGCGTCAGTATTTGCTTGATTTTGAAACGGGGAAAGTATATGATTATAATGATGAAAGTATCGAAATACTGTTAATGAAAGATCCGGAATTGTATGATGAATATATGGCATTAAGAAAAAAGAAAAAAAAGCAACTAAAATTCCTTTACATACGTAAGTTCAACGAACGAAATCCGTTGTATTTTCTAAAATCATCAAATAATTAAAATATGAGAAAGATTGTAATTCAGGGAGTAATTTTATTTTGGTTGGCAGGTAATTTGTTTGCACAAAGTTATATTCCCACACGGGATGATATCAATGCGTTTTTTCATACAAAAACGCTGGTTGTGTTAGAGGATAATCCGCTACTCGAATACAATAGTGTGATAAAGGATATTATGAAACAGGAATGGAACATAACCCCTTATGATTTCATTTCCAAGAAGGAATTTGAAGAAAAAAGAATGGATCCCCAGTATTCATTTTTATACATGACAGGGGTTACATTTGAAAATGATAAAACAGATGCAAAATACCGCTTCCTGCACCTTTCGCTTGGAGGTGATTATTTTCGGTTGAACCAGATGCCTGATATTGCTTCGGTTCCGCTATCCTATTTCAACGTGGAGGAAGATAATTACATTTATAAGCTTGGGGTATTGGTGCGGTTCATACAGAAACATGCTAATCTTATCCATGAACACCCGGAGATAATTTCAGATAATGTTTTAAAATATTATAATAAGAACGTAAAGGATATTAAAACCAAAACATTGTATTTGCTTGAGGATGAACTGGCAAAAGAGGTTAATTCTGCAGCCCGGATTAAAAAGGTGTACCCCTACAAATTTAAAATTGTTACCAAGGATGATATTGAGCAGGCTATAAAAGACCGCGATGACAATATCGTTTTTCTTCACAAGGTTGGTCCTGAAGGGACAAAAATGAATGCACGTTGTTATAATATCATCATTGGTGCCGGAGATGCAAATTTTTATTATTTCGATTATCATAAAATAAACGATAAAAATCCGGATGGTTTTCTGGAAAAAGACTTTAAAAAATTAGCAAAAAAATAGCACTTTATTATTAAGGAAAAGAGAAGCCTGCATTTTTGTGCAGGCTTTTTATGTAAAAAAGAATTTCTGATTATGATATTAACCTGCCTTACCTAATCCGGTTAATTAGAATAAAAAAAATAAAAGCATGTCATTAATTAACAACTTTTATTAATTTAGGGTGTTAAAATTCTGAATTTATAGCCAATTACCATTCCTGTAACATGATTATAAGATATTTACTCGTGTTGTTGTTTTCTCAGGCATTAAGCTTATCACTGTATGCTCAGAGTAATCCAGCTGTTTCTTCTGCATTAAACAATGCTGATGAAGATATTAACCGGTCTGATTATAATGCTGCTTTGTCAAGAATAGATTCTGTTCTTCGAATTTCTCCCGATAATATAGAAGCGCTAAAGAAAAGAATTGATGTTTATTTGTTGCAGGAAGATTTTAAAGGGGCAGGAGATTATATCGACGAAGCTATTAAAGCGCATCCGGATGTGATGGATTTTTATTTTTACCGCGGAGTAATGAATATGCATAAAGGCAAATATGAAAAGGCTATTGATGACTTTGACAAGGTTCTTAGTTCAGATAAGTTTGCAGATATGTACAAAGTTTATCTGAACCGGGGTGTAGCTCGTGAAAATTTATTAAGATATGAACTGGCTATGGAAGATTTTAATCGTGCCATTGAATTAAATAGTACCGATGGTAATGTATATCACAGCAGGGCTATGTTAAATTACGAACAGAAAGATTATGAAGAAGCGGTAAAAGATTTTCAGAAATCACTGGAACTCAGCGGCGACAATCCTATTACGTTATATAATCTTGGTATGACTTATTACCGGTTGAACGATTTATCCAATGCCTGCCTTTATTTTCACAGAGCGTGTTCGATGAAAAATAAAAATGCCTGCAGGATGGTTATGATGAACTGTACCACTAACCTGAATCTTCCAAAATAATATGTGTCTTGCTTTCACAAACCAATCCTGTTTCCTGTTTCAGTATAATTATATTAAAATATTTAATTTAGCGATTTAATTACCTAACATGGAATTATCGATAGTTATAGTAAACTATAATGTCAAATACTTCCTGGAACATTGCCTGCATTCGGTTTTTAAATCACTTAAAAATATCGAAGCAGAGGTTTTTGTTGTGGACAATAATTCTGTGGATGGTTCAATAGGAATGATCCGGGAAAAATTTCCCGAAGTTGAACTTATTTCGAATAAGGAAAATGTGGGTTTTGCAAGGGCCAACAACCAGGCCATAAAAAAAGCTCTGGGGAAATATGTTCTGCTGTTGAATCCCGATACGGTAGTCGAGGAAGATACTTTTGAAAAATGTCTTTTGTTTATGGATCAACATCCCGATGCCGGTGGTTTGGGAGTAAAGATGATTGATGGGAAAGGGAATTTTCTGCCTGAATCAAAACGTTCATTACCTACACCTTCCGTAGCATTTTATAAAATATTTGGCTTGTCGTCCTTATTCCCGAAATCCCGGCATTTTGGGAAATACCATCTTACATATCTAAGTAAAGATAAAATTCATGAGGTTGACATACTGCCTGGAGCATTTTTGCTTATACGTAAGACTGTTCTGGATAAAACAGGCTTGCTCGATGAACAGTTCTTTATGTATGGTGAAGACATTGATCTTTCGTACAGGATATTGAAAGCAGGCTATAAAAATTACTATTTTCCTGAAACTACAATTATTCATTATAAGGGGGAAAGTACACGAAAAACAAGCATTAATTATGTGCGGGTTTTTTACACAGCCATGATTATATTTGCACAAAAACATTTCAGTACTAAAAATGCCCGGTTATATAGTATCCTGATAAATTTTGCCATTTATTTCAGGGCTTTCCTATCTATTGTTCGCCGTTTCATTCTCGATGCCATTCTTCCCCTTTCCGATGCCGTGACTATTTTTGCAGGATACCTTTTAATTCGACCTGTTTGGGAAGAATTTAAATTTCAGGGAAGCGGTAAGTACCCGGATGAATTCTTATATGCAATTGTTCCTACCTACATATTTATCTGGCTGGTGTCCATATTTATAAACGGAGGTTATGAAAAACCTGTTAAAGCCTGGAGCCTCGTGAAGGGTATTTCTATTGGGACTTTACTGATACTTCTTGTTTATGCATTGTTACCTGAAAATTTACGATTTTCAAGGGCATTGATAATTATAGGAGCTTTTTTGGCATTGTTGTCAACTTTTTGTGTGAGGTTTTTGTTAAGCATTGTTAGTAAAACAAATTTTGGCTTTGTAATAGGAAAAACCAAAAAACGGATCTTGATTATAGGCCATAAAAAAGAAAGCGAGCGGGTGTTTTCAATACTTAAACAAACACAGATCATTCCAAATCTTATTGGGACTGTATATCCCGGAATAAAATCAGTCTCTCCCGGTTATCTTGGTGATATTACTCAAATAGAGGAAATTGTCAGAATAAACAGGGTGAATGAATTGATTTTTTGTGCGAATGATCTATCATCCCAGGAAATTATCCGTACAATGCTGAAATTCTCAAAATCCAGTCTTGATTTCAAAATAGCACCGCCAGAGAGTTACTCCATCATCGGCAGTAATTCAATTAATTCGGCAGGTGATCTTTATATAGTAGATTTTAATTCCATAGAGAAGAGCACTAACCGCAGGCAAAAAAGAATGTTGGATATAATAATGGCATTTTTTCTTTTACTACTAAGTCCGGTATTGGTTTTTGTTGTGAAAAAACCTGGAAGATTTTTAATCAATATCTTTTTAGTTGTAATGGGCATTTTTTCATGGGTGGGCTATAATTCCGGAGGAGATATAGAGAATACAAACTTGCCTCTGATCAAGAAGGGGATATTATCACCTGCCGATATATTAAGAGAAGAAATGCAAAACCAGGAAACGATCAACAGGGCAATTATGATCTATGCAAAAGACTACAAACTGATGAACGATTTGAGTATAATTTTCAGGTCTGTAAAGTACCTGGGAAGAAAAATTTCATTAAATGATTGACCTATGGCAAAATTCGAACTAACCCTGCCTGCCATGGGCGAGGGAATAATTGAAGCAACCATAACCAAATGGTTAATAGGGGAAGGCACCGAAGTGGAAGAAGATATGCCCCTGGTAGAAGTAGCTACCGACAAAGTCGATTCTGAAATCCCTTCACCTGTATCCGGTATTGTTACAGAAGTTTTTTATCACGAGGGAGAAATACCCAAAGTAGGAGAAGTGATAGCCATTATTGAAACTAATGGTGAAGAAAGTGTCGGGCAGGAGGAATCTGCAAAAATCATTCCTGCTGAAAAAATGGAACCGGTAAAAGTTGCCGTCTCGCAACAAGATCTTGAAATTCCCGTGAAAAAAGAAGAAATTCATCAGCCATATTCAGTTCCCGAAATTGAGGTTAACAAATTTATTTCACCATTCATAAGAAATCTTGCACGAGAGAGAAATATATCTTTCCAGGAACTGAGCCGTATCCAGGGATCAGGCTTGGGAGGAAGGATTACCAAAGAAGATTTGAATCATTATATCGTTAAAGGCAGAACATTTCGCGAAGATCCGGTCCAGTCAAAACATTTCAGGCATGAAAGCCTGAATGGAAATGCAAATAAAGCTGAGAATATACAACTCAGAGAAAATGAAGAATTGATTGAAATGAGCCGTTTACGCAAGCTCATAGCTAATCATATGGTAAAGTCGAGGCGTATTTCACCCCATGTAACTTCTTTTGTTGAGATTGATATGACGGACCTGGTACAATGGCGGAATAGGATGAAAGATGATTTCCTGGCAAAGTACAAAGTTAAACTTACTTATACTCCAATCTTTGTGGAAGCTGTGGTAAAAGCCATCAAGGATTTTCCCCTGATCAATGTTTCAGTTAGGGATGAGTATGTGGTACTGAAGAAATATATAAATGTTGGTGTGGCCACTGCTCTTCCCAGTGGTGATTTAATTGTTCCTGTTATAAAAGATGCTGATAAAGAAAATCTGGCAGGACTGGCTGTCAGAATAAACGATCTGGCAAACCGGGCCAGGATGAATAAACTTGAACCTGCCGAAGTGGTTGGCGGAACTTTTACAGTGACTAATATGGGACATTACGAAAATGTTACAGGTACTCCCATTATCAACCAACCTGAAGTTGCTGTTCTCGCTGTAGGGGCTATTTTAAGAAAGCCTGCTGTTGTGAAAACGGATCAGGGAGAAACTATCGGCATAAGAGATATATTGATGTTATCACTGACATACGATCACAGGGTTGTTGACGGTTCACTGGGCGGTAATTTTTTGCGACGGATTGCCAAGAACCTTGAGGATTTTGATATTAACCGGGAAATATAGGCTTTTATCAAGAAAATTTATTCCCCTTTTTTTATCATACTTTTTTTTATAAATTGCTGTCTATTTGACAGCAAATTTCTTGTTGCTGTTTTTAATATCAATAAGTCTGATATTGAACGCTTATGGATTGTTTTTAAACTATTTTTCTCAAATTGATTTTTATATGAAAACCCGCCTAAACTACCTTATTTTATTAAACCTGTGTGTTTTTTTAACCGGAATTTACCCGGAAAGAATCTTTGCTCAGGAAGATCAGAGCGCCAAAGACATGTATGTTGAGGCAGAATCATATTTTCTTTTTGAAGAATACGCCGATGCACTTCCTCTATATCAGCGTTTATTACGTAATGATCCGGAAAATGCCAATCTGAATTATAAAATAGGTATTTGTTACCTTAACAATGAATACCAGAAAGAAAAGTCGATAAAGTATCTGTTAAAGGCCATTAATAATATCACTAATGATTATAAAACGAATTCATATAAAGAAAAAAAAGCTCCTCGTGAAGCTTATTACTATTTAGGTGACGCATACCGTATAAACAATGATCTGGATAAGGCCCTCGATGCTTTCGAACATTTCAAGCAGATTCTCGACCCGGCAGTTTACGATGTGGAGTTGGTAAACAAACAGATAAAATCCTGCAACCTGGCTAAAGATCTCGAATCGAGGCCAATATATTTCACGGCTAAAAACCTGGGACAAACCATCAACACCCGATTTGCAGATGTCAGACCAGTAATTTCCGGGGATGAAAAGTCATTGGTTTTTACTACTAAACTGCAATTTTACGATGCTGTCTTTATCAGTACCCGCCCCGATACAAATTCAGACTGGTCGCCTCCGTTGAATCTCACGCCATCATTTGGTGTCGACGGAAATACCTATTCTACAGGTATCTCTTATCATGGAGATGAGATTTATGTGTACCGCAGTGATGAATTCGACGGGAATATATATGTAAGTAAGCTGGTAAACAAGCAATGGACAAAGCTTGTGAAACTCAATGATAATATTAATACTAAATACTGGGAGTCGCATGCTTCCGTTTCCCCCGACGGGAAAACACTCTACTTTACAAGCAACCGGAAAGGCGGGTATGGCGGCCTCGATATATATAAATCTGAACGGTCGGGTAAAGACAACTGGGGACCAGCGGTTAATCTTGGACCGGTGATTAATACAAAATATAACGAAGAAACACCTTTTATAACCGACGACGGTAAAACGTTGTATTTTAGTTCATTTGGACACTACAACATGGGGGGATATGATATTTTCTATTCCACATTGCTGGATAATGGCAAATGGTCAGTTCCCGTTAATGTAGGTTATCCATTGAATACAACAGACGATGATCTGTTTTTTGTTCCTGTAAAAAACGGGGCTTATGCCTATTATAGTATGTACAAGCCCGGTGATTCATACGGGTTAAATGATATCTACCGGCTGGAAGTATTTTCCGATATTCATCCCAGAAAATTCATTATAGAAGGCATCACACGAATTCAGGGTACCATTCCCGATGGTTTTAAAGGTGTGGAGGCTAGACTGTACAAAAAAAACACAAACACACTGGTCGATCAGACTTCGCTGAATTCCGACGGGAGTTTTTCATTGAATGCTACCCAGGGAGATTTCGATTTGCGGATTGAAGGGAACGGAATTGAACCGGTTTCGCAGACCCTGAACATACCTGTTAATAATCCTTCAGGAACTGTCAGTACTTCTGAATTACTGCTTACTCCTTTCACCGGTGGACAGGAGGAAACTTCCACGTTAGCACAGGAGAAACAACCAGCCGAATTACCCGAACTAAAAGTTAACAAATTATATATTGAAGTAAATACAGATGAATCGTTACCGATTAAACTGACAGTCAAACCTCATTCACAATTAAAAGTCGAAACATTTAATAATGATGAATCAGTGAGTGTTGATTCTTTTATGATTGAACGTAAAAGATTTGTATATGGTTTTAAACCCATGGAGGGTAAAAATATAGTCCGTTTTACCGTAACCGACAGTGATGGGAATACAAATACAAAGGAAGTAACAGTAATTTATAAACCGGTACCGCAGAAAGCAACCGAACCGCTGACAGTAAAAATTGACTCTGTTTACAACAGTAAGTTAATTGCATCACTGGCAGATATGAGCAGTGGCAGTCTCAGGGAATTTCTCGATAGCCTGGGTACGGGGGGATTAACTTTTGATTCTGCAGCAGAATTATATGATTATCTTATGAAACAGGCCGGTTCTCATAAATTTACACAGGGAGAAGTGGATCGGCTATTCATTAAAATGCTTTCGAAAAAGGATCTTAGAAGCTTTTACAGTGAAATAGTAAAATATGGAGGGGACAGTATCAGGAAGGTACTCTCCGGCATTGATTTGCAGAAAGAAAACATTCGTACATCCGGCGAACTTATCCGGTATATGAAATCTATTGCTGTAACACCTGAACAGAAAGATGAGTTATTATCTACCATTATAAAAATAATCTCTGGTTCCGGAGATACGGACTATTTCCTCAGAACTTTGAAGAACCAGTCCGGTGGAACTATGAGAGATACCCTGCAGGTACTTCTTCAAATGAAACGATTCGATCATCCGGCTGATGCGGCCCATTACCTTCTTAACACCTTTGATCAGGACAGTGTATGGCAGCTTCTGACAAATACCGCTACTTTAATTGATCTTAAGACACTTTATTTTAATTCGCTTTTTGTTGCTACAGGGCCAATCCGTCTGGCGTTACTCGAAATTGACTTTGATCGCGATAAAATAAATACTTCCGAAGATTTATTGAATTACCTGTTGGGGAATGCTGAAAAATACGGTTATTCCAAAAAGGAACTGATACAGTTAATGGAGGAAGCACGGACAAATAATGTGAAAAATATAGAATCCTTTACCGCCATGCTTGCGGACCATGCCAAGGGGAATTTGAAATCTTTTCTTCAGAATCTGGATACGAAAAGCGCAGGGATATCATCTTATGATGAATTATTCAATTATATCATCCGTAAATCAGCCCATAACGATTTAAATCGTGAGAATTTTTATCAGTTATTTATAGATATTATTGGGGCCAGGAATACAGAGGAGTTTATTCAGTTATTGTCTAAGTATGCTACCGGCGATCTTAAAAAAGTCATACAGGGATTAGATAAGTACCGTTATTCTACGCCTATCGAAATAATTCAATATCTTGTCAGTCATGCCGGCGAATTTAATTATTCAGAACAGGATATAAACGATGTTCTGCTTCGGCTGATCATGGAAAAAGGTATTAATCTGAATAAAGTAGGTTACGCATTTAAAGAAAAAGCCAGATTTTTTTCACACGGAAATAGAATGGCGATCACACTGGTAATAGCCAATGTAATTTTCCTTATAATCCTGATATTATTAATTTCGAGAAGGAAAAAAAAGGAACCAAAAAGTTAAATAAAAGCCATTTATGACAAGATATAATCATATTAGAAATTTTATAGTAGGAATGTTATTCCTGTTGCCATGGAACAGCCTGTTTGCCCAAATATGGCCTTCGGATGAAAAAATATATGAAGAAGCAAATGATTATATTTTGTCAGAAGAATATAAAGAAGCATTGCCTCTTTTTCAAATGCTGATAAGCAGAGGTTATGACACACCTAATATAAATTATAAAATTGGTGAATGTTATCTTGGTATACCAGGGCAGAAAGAAAAAGCACTTTCTTACCTTAAGGAAGCCTCTCTATCGGCAAGCAGTATATATACCGGTGACAGCCTCAATGAACCCAATGCTCCTCTGCACTGCTATTTATTGTTAGGCGCCGCTTATCGTTTACATAACGACCTCAATAATGCCATTTTCGCATTTTCTACTTTGCGTGATTCTGTAAAGACTGATACCAGCCTTCAGGTTTTGCTTAACTGGCAGATACAAAGGTGTGAAAATGCCAAAGAACTTCTGAAGGCGCCGGTAGAACTCGAAAAAGACAGCTTGCCCGGGATTATTGATGACAGATATTCCAATTACAACCCGATGGTAAATGCTGATGGATCGGAATTGTATTACATGAATGAGTTACCGTTTTATGACGCGGTGATGAAATCGGTTAAGAATGGTGGAAGTTGGGAAGTACCTGATAATCTGACACCACAGATCGGTTCGGATGGCGATTATTATGCAACCGGAATTTCGGCAGATGGAACGAAATTATTATTATATGCATACAACAATTTTACAAGTGGTGACATTTATATTACCACACTTATTGACGGTAAGTGGTCGGAGATTAAAAAGCTGAATGATAATATTAATACTAAATTTAATGAAACGCATGCCAGTTTTTCCCCCAATGGGATGGAACTTTATTTTACCAGTAACCGTCCGGGAGGTTATGGCGGACTCGATATTTATGTGTCTTCATTAGATACAAATGGTGACTGGGGACCGGCAAAAAACCTCGGGGCCGTTATCAATACTTCTTTCAATGAAGAAACGCCTTTTCTTACAGCCGACGGGAAAAAACTATTCTTCAGTTCTCAAGGGCACTATAACATGGGAGGTTACGATATTTTTTATTCTGATCGTTCAGAAAACGGTGACTGGCTTTATCCACTCAATATAGGTTATCCACTGTCAACCACTGACGACGATTTGTTTTATTTTCCCTGGAAGGATGGAACTATAGGTTACTATTCCGAATTTTCAGAACGGGGTCGATTAAAGGATATTTACCGGTTCACAATTTTATCCACTGCTAATCCGGCCCGGTTTACACTGAAAGGTTCGGTAGATGATTCGCTGGGAAACCCGATTAAGGACACTTCTCATGTTACAGTGCTTAATCTGGATGAGAATAAAACCTTTGGAAAATTTGATACCGACCCGGAAGGATATTACAGTTATAATGTACCTTCTGGGAATTACGAGCTGATTTTTGATACAAAAGGGTATGAAAAAAATAATGAGAAAGTATCCGTTCCCATGCATTTTCCCGAGAATGAAATTATTGTCAAACCGCGTCTGACGGCTCAACTGATTGTTGAGAGAGACACCTTTATTATTAAGGATGTTTATTTTGCCTTCGATAGCTATCGTATTGCTGACTCGTCGGAGACTTTTTTAAATAACCTGGTACTTCTGCTGAAAAAATATCCTGACATAACTGTTCAAATCGATGGTTATACCGACTCCAGGGGAAAAGCTTCGTATAACCTGGTACTATCAGAAAAACGGGCCCAAACCGTAATGAATTACTTAACAGGCAAACAGACTGACAGCAAAAGACTAACGGTTAAAGGCTACGGTGAATCCGATCCTGTAGCTATTAATATCAATAAAAATGGAACAGATAACCCGGAGGGCCGAAAGTTAAACAGAAGGGTTGAAATACAAATTAATAATAGCGGCAGGAACCTTATCATTAAAAAAGAAACAAAAATTCCGGATAGACTGAAAATAAATAATTAATACTTAACCTGTTTCTGTCGTTTGTATACTTCTTTTTTTTATTTTTAGCTTCAAATTAATAACTAATTTCTAAGAAGATTTACTTAGAAGTATGATGAAACCGTATGAATGGTCAGCCGTTCAATGGTTTATCGTCGTAATTGTTAATAATAAAGAAAGTGATTTAGCCAGATAATTATTAAATTTGTTATAAATCAAAATCTCACCTCCATGAAAAAGGCTTTTATATTCACATTTCTCCTGCTGTGTTTTTATAAAATGCCAGGACAAAATCCGGAAGGAACATTACGCGAATACTTTTTAGATGCCGAATTTTTTTTGGAACAGGAGTCTTATATGGATGCCTTATACGATTATCTTGAAGTTTATAAAAAAGGATTTGAAGACAATGCCAATATTAACTACCGGATAGGAATTTGCTATCTCCATATTCCCGGTCAGAAAGACAAATCAATTCCTTACCTGGTTAAGGCAATTCAGAATACAACTACAAAATATAAAGAAGGGGAATTACGCGAAACGAAAGCGCCCATTGATGCCGTGTTGTATCTGGGTAATGCTTACAGAATCAATAATAAACTCGATAAGGCCATCGATACTTATAAAAAATACAAAGATCTGGCGCAGGATTATGACAAAAATGGAGTTGAGTTTGCCAATAAACAAATCGAAGCCTGCCAGATTGCCAAAGAATTTATGGATGATCCGGTACAGTTTACAAAAACTAACCTGGGACCAGTAATTAATAACAGTTCATCAAATTTCAAGGCAGTAGTTAGTGGAGATGGAAATACTCTTTTGTACATGAATGAATTACCTTTCTATGATGCGGTTTATTATTCTAAAAAAGTTAATGATGAATGGTCAGAACCGGTGAATATAACACCCGAGATACAATCAGACGGTAACCAGTATGTCTGCTCGGTATCCTTTGATGGTACACAACTTTACTTGTCGCGTGAAGATAATTTCAACAGCGATATTTATTATAGTAAATTTGTTGAAGGTCGTTGGACAAAATCAGTTCCCTTAAATAATAATATCAATACCAAATACTGGGAATCTCATGCCAGTATATCAAAAGACGGGAAAACCCTGTACTTTACCAGTAACCGTAAAGGCGGTGCGGGAGAAATGGATATTTATAAATCAAAACTGGGTAATGACGGACAATGGGGAGAAGCAATAAATCTTGGAAACAATATCAATACTATTCTGAATGAAGATACTCCTTTTATTACCGAAGACGGTAAGTCGCTGTATTTTAGTTCGCAGGCACATAAGGGAATGGGTGGATATGATATTTTTGTTTCTCATCTCGATAGCTCCGGTACCTGGTCGACGCCGGAAAATCTTGGTTATCCGATCAATACTACCGATGACGATTTGTTCTTTTATCCCTGGGATAATGGGAAATATGCGTACATGGCGTTGTTTAGTGATGATGGTTATGGAAAAGAGGACATATACCGATTGAAGATGGTTTCTGAAGAGGTTATTGAAGAATCAATTGCCGAGGCCATTGCCGCAGATGTGGAAGAAGAAGAGGATTTACAGAAAGTTGACTCCATTAACTCCGTTAACACCATTGATACCATTGAAAAAGCAGTGGAACAACCAGGGAAAGTTAAGGTACAGGTACAGGTATTTGAACTTCGTCCTGTTTATTTTGGTTTCGACACCTATAAGCTGAATGCAGAAGGTGAAAAAGAATTGAAACGGATAGCTTCCCTGATGTCTGAAAATACAAATTTAAAACTTGTGATTTCAGGTTATACCGATGCATTGGGTCCTGATAGCTATAATCAGGGTTTATCGGAAAAACGTGCCATATCAGTATTGAATGACCTTGTGAAAAAGGGAATTAATAAATCCAGGATGAAAGCCGTAGGGTATGGAGAATCACATCCGGCAGTAAATAATAAGAACCCTGATGGAACCGACAACCCAGAAGGCAGAAAGTACAACCGGCGGGTGGAATTTGATGTAACCGGTGCGGATAAGAATAAAATTATCTTTCAGAAGGCTTCTGTACCGGATGAATTGAAGATTAATAAACACTGACATTCTTTTTAAACAGATTTATTTAGTCTGAAGTTGTTATGGTAAATCTATTTTTATTTCATATTCAAATGATTATATTTGATAATCAATAACCTGATAAATCATGAAACTGCTAATAACGATTAGCGTACTGATATCATTCTCATTTTCAATTGTTGTTGCACAGAAAAACACCGATCCGCGCGAAGACTTCGATGAGGGTGAATATTTCTATAAACGGGGTGATTACCAGGAAGCTGTGTATTATTATCTCCAGTTGATTAACAAATTTCCTGATAATGCTAATTATAACTTTAAGATAGGAGAATGTTATCTGAAAATCCCCGGTAAAGAGACCTATGCCATTCCCTACCTGGAACAGGCCGTTAAAAATATTGTTTCAAAAAAGGAATATAAAGGAAAATCATTTGATGAAAATCAAGCTCCCCTGCATGCTTATTTTTACCTGGGGAATGCATACCGCATAAACGATCAGTTAGATAAAGCGTTGGCTGCCTACAATACATTTATTAATTCTCCTTTCTATTGGGGAAATTATAATCAGGCTATTGTTGAGAATGAGATGAAGTCGTGTGAAAGGGCCAAAATAATTCAGGATAGCCCGGTAAAATATAAACGGGAATTATTACCCGCAATCATTAATACCAGTGCGACAGAAAAGGATCCTGTAATCTCCGGCAACGAGAATATACTGGTTTTTGTGCGAAGCCTTAAATTTTATGATGCCATCTTCTATGCGGTAAAAGAAAACGGGAACTGGGATAATCCGATAAATATTAATCCACAAATAGGATCAGACGGGGATTTTTATCCCACATGCATTTCTTTCGATGGAAAGGAGTTGTACCTGGTCAGGAATAGTGATTTCAGCAGTGATATTTATATCAGTCATTACAACAATGGGGTTTGGTCGAAGGCGGAAAAGCTCGGACGGCATATCAATTCCAAAGCTAACGAAACACACGCTTGTATTTCAGAAGATGGTACCACTTTGTATTTTACAAGCGATCGACACAAGGAAAGAACAGGATTTGATATTTATGTAAGTAAAAAGGATAAAAGCGGGAAATGGGGCAAGGCTAAAAACCTTGGAAAAACTATAAATACCGAATACGATGAAGCAACTCCTTTCATCACAAACAATGGTAAAACATTATTCTTCAGTTCAAAAGGGCATTATAACATGGGAGGTTACGATATATTCTACTCCAACCGCAATGGTAAAGGCTGGTCAAATCCTATTAACCTGGGTTATCCAATAAATAATACAGGGGATAATCTTTTTTTCGATCCTGTAAAAGCCGGGTCAGTAGGTTATATGTCTAGAATTGATGAAGAGGAATCGGGGAATGAAGATATTTACAGGTATGAAATCTACTCGAATCTGACACATTTATATGAAATGCTGAATAATCCGGATATGAAATAGAATTAGTATTCGGAAATAAATATTTCCTTAAAAGCCGGCAAGTCAATGGTTGAAATTACAAAATTCATTGATATCTTTAAAAAGAGCTTTAAATCAGTATTTGACAAAATAAATTTAAGAGTTATCACAACTAAAATTCAGTATATTTTGTGATCCAATACAAATTCTCATATAATAAGTGTGTAGGTCTTATATTCCTTTTAATATCAAGCATATCCTCATTACCTTTATTTTCACAAAACAATAAGAAATTTTTCAAAGAAAACTTTTTATACGGGGAATACTATCTGGAGAAACGACAATATACCGATGCCCTTCCATTTTATGTTTCTGTTTACAAAGTTGATTCAACGAATGCTAATGTAAATTACCGTATAGGTCAGTGTTATGCGAATATCCCTGAAAAAAAACAAATGGCCGTTTCTTATTTGAAAGAGGCTACAAAAAATATCGATCCGAAATATGTTCCCGGGAAATATAAGCGGCCACAAGCGCCTCCTGAAGCATGGCTGTTACTCGGAAATGTATATCAGTACAAAGGCAAACTCGATTCGGCGATGCTTGCATACCAGGAATATAAGAAAATTGTAGAAAGGGATAAAAAGAAGGTGAAAATTGCCGACAGGGATATGCAAAGTATTGAATTTGCTAAAAAAATGAGTCAACACCAGTTACATCTTCAGGAATTTAATCTTGGCGATTTGGTTAATACCCGATTTTCCGATTATAATCCGGTAGTTTCCGGAGACCAGACAATACTGGTTTACACTTCATTCTGGGAATCGTACGACATGATCTTCATGAGCAAATTCGAAAACGGAGCATGGAGCAAACCCCGCTCCATAAATAAAGAATTGGATGCCGAGGGTGATTACTATACAGCAGCAATTTCTTATAAAGGAAACGAGCTGATACTTGTAAAAGAAGGAAATTACAACAGTGATCTCTATTTCAGCAATTACAGAAGCGGGCACTGGACAAAAGCCAGGCCAATGCCGGGTAAAATAAATTCAAGCAGCCAGGAAACAAGTGCCAGCCTTTCGAAAGATGGCAAAACACTTTATTTCAGCAGCAACCGGCCCGGCGGCGAGGGAGGGATGGACCTTTACAGCGCCACTAAAAAAGGCGGGGGATGGGATAATGTGGAAAATCTCGGCAAAGTTATTAATACCGAATTCGACGAGGAGGCACCATGTATTTTACCCGATAATGCGACCCTTTATTTTAGCTCAAACGGGCATGAAACCATGGGGGGAATGGATATTTTTTACTCGGTGCTGGGCAAAGACGGTAATTGGTCCGATCCGGTGAATATTGGCCCCCCGGTTAACACAACCGGAGATGATCTTTTTCTTGATCTTCTGGATGACGGGAAAACGGCTTATATTTCTAAATATTCACCGAACGGTTACGGGAGAAATGATATTTACAAAATTAAGATCAGGGGAAGAGGAACTGGTACCGCTTGCATTCAAAAATGAATTGTCTGACCAAGATGGTAAGCAGTCAAATGAAAAAACAGATACTTTGTATGCAGCCTTACCGGATACAACAAATATAACTTCCGCTGAAAAACAACAACCGGCAGAAATCTCTGAAGTTTCTTCAAAATCAGCGATTGAACAGGGACAAACGGCAAAAACAAATACTGGACCTGAACCTGAAAGTACAGTGAAAAGGCCCACAACTAAACCCTTTAATCCCGAAACAGGGGTGCGTTCGGCAAAAGAAGAACGAAAGAATGCAGGAATATCAGGCAGTTCCGGGGCGAGATTTACTATACAAATTATGGCGCTGAAAAATTTTGTTGAAACAAGTCATTTCAGCAATCTTAAAAAGGTAAAAGTATCATCGGGTGATGACGGATATTACCGGTATACCATGGGTGAATATTCAAACTTCCGGCAGGCATTGCGGCAACTGGATTCAATAAGAAGCCAGGGTTACAAGGATGCCTTCGTGCGTGAGACCAGTACAATTTCTAATTACTGATTTTACCGGAAAATATATAATTACTCCCCCCTGGTTCGTGTCCCCACGAACCATACATATAAATGCTTTTAAGGTTACCTGTTCCGGTTCGTGAGGACACGAACCGAGGTATTGGGGGGTGTTGAGTTTATTCCTGAATAAGTTGTTGCATAACCCTCTTATCTATTGCTGTTTCGTAATTAATTTAATTTGATTCTAAAAGTATTATTTTATATTTTGCTGTTATTACTATCATAATTCGTTAAATCAAATCTTGCAATTATGGCAAAATTAATTCAGGCAATTAATGCCTACGGGCCAAGACTGGCTCTCGGAAAAACCGTTCAATTGAAACAACTGGTTGATTTTATTTCTTCACGTACCGGACTGAATAAAGGTGAAATTCAAATAGCAATGTCCGAACTATCAGAAGCAATTATATTTTTTAATAAGCAGGGGCAGGGCGTAAAGCTCGAAGGTCTGGGGACTTATCTGCCCGGTATTAATACCAAAGGTGATATTTCCGTCACTTACCGGCTGGATACTTCGATAAAGAGAGCCCTTAATGCAAAAGGCGCTTACCAGGGTGAAATTATGAACCGGGAAAATATTGGTAAAACCAATGAAGAGTACATCCAGATGTGGAATGCCGATCATTCCGATGATCCTGTTTCTTAATATGAGGTTGTTTCTTTATATTAGGATCGGGTAAAATTTTGCAGGGCTTTTTATTTCATAATATTAACCAGTTAAAGGTAAAAATACAGACGTATATAGGAGAATTGTCATTTCCAGTAAGGATATTAATAAAACCCCGTAAGGATATTAGTAAAACCCTATAAGGGTATTGATAAAACCCTGTAAGGATATTAACAAAACCCTGTAAGGGTATTGATCATTTCCAGTATGGAAATTCTGGTTCGGGTTAAACATGACTTCCCATGGTTCGTGTCTCACGAACCATATATGCTTTTAACAATATTAAAACTCATTTCTCAAATCCTTTATAAATGAAAAGTCCTGAATTCCCATCTCATAGTACCTTGCAGTTGAATATTTGTAATCCCAAGGTTCCGGTGCTAATTGCCAGCGCTCATCCAAAGGGTTGTTATGAATATAATCCAATTTCTGATAAGCTATATCAGGTGCATAAAGCTGAACAGCCAAAGAATCCCGTTGCCAAAATTCATACTTTTTGTTATTGGCTTGCACGGCATAATTGATCAATACATTCCCTGGTTCTTTCTTCAGGAACTTTTTAAATTCATGTGCTGTATATTTCAAAAAAGATCCTTGCGTGGTTTCCTTTCCATTATTTTCTTTTATCCTCCAAATTAAATGAATGTGATTTGGCATTATTACAAAAGCGAATATGTCTGTTTTTCCAGCATTACTTAAATATTCCATTGAGTCGATGATAATTTCTTTATATAAATCATTTTGCAATAGTCGTTGCCATTTGTTTATAGTTGCGGTCCAAAAGTATATTAAACCAGGCTCTATGAATGAGTTTCGTTTTATCTCAAACGTATTATTACTTCTATTCATTTTAATCGTTTACCAATTCCGGTTCGTGAGGACACGAGCCGGGGTGTTGTGTACCGTTTATAACTTAAATGTAAAAGATATTCAGGGAAAAAGCAAATTCTGTGGGAGGTGATAAAGTAACAAAGAGAAAATGTTGATGGGTTAATTGTATGTTGTGGGAAGTTGAGGTTACAAATCCCATGGTTCGAGTCTACAGCCATCTTCCAATGGTTCGTGTCTCACGAACCATACATGCTTTTAATGTACCTTCCCCCTGGTTCTTGTCCTCACGAACCATACATATTTTTAACATACGAACCATTAACCAGTTCCGATTCGTGGGGACACGAACCGAGGTGTTGGGGGTGTTTGGGTCCTGTTCGTGGGAACACGAACCGGGGTGTTGGGTGTGTTGGGGTTTACCTGTTCAAGTTCGTGGGGACACGAACCGGGGTTGGTTTTTTGTCACAAAAAACATAAATTTATAAACAGTTGAACTTCAAATTTTTATTTTAAATTTGAAAAAATGGATTCAATTGAAACCTCATTAAATAAATAACGTTTTTATCAGGATGAAAGAAAAAGATGTGATAGAATTAAGGGCGCTGGAACCTTCCGATGTTGAACTACTATATAAATGGGAGAATGATCAGCATATCTGGAGGGTAAGCAATACTATTGTTCCTTTTTCAAAATATATTCTGAATAAATATATAGAAAACTCTCACCTGGATATTTATCAAACCCGTCAGTTAAGATTAATGATCGAACTGCACGGGCAGGAGTCTGGTAATCTGGTTCCGATAGGAACTGTAGATTTGTTCGATTTTGATCCCTATCACAACCGTGCCGGAATAGGCATCCTCATAGCCGATGAAAAATACAGAGGTAAAGGTTATGCTTCCATGGCGCTTACCACCTTATTAGATTATACTTTCAATACCCTTCAGCTACATCAGGTATACTGTAATGTACTGATGGAAAACCAACCCAGCCTTAATCTTTTTAAAAATCATGGTTTTGAAATCATCGGAAACAAAAAAGAATGGATTAAAACACCTAAAATGTATTTGGATGAATACATTCTTCAGTGTATAAATCCGGCAGATAAATGATTTGATTTATCGAATGCAAAAATCAATATTCTATTATCCCACAATATCATCATTCCTTCATATGTCCGGATGGAAGCCTTATGAAATAATTAAGTTCGTTAGAAGCTATTCTTTCTGTCAGATTATTTCAAGGCCGGAATATGCCGGAATATCTTTCAGAAAACTGTAATCCCTGTTTATATAATCAATCCTGCAAAGAATATGTTTTAGGCCATTTGTAACCAGCAAATAAGGCACTTTAAATTCAATATTATAACGGGCAATCTGATCGAATACTTTCTGGCTTATTGCAACTGATGGAGCCTTACATTCAATCAATAATACCGGAAATCCCTTTTTACTGTAAACGATGGCGTCGTAACGTTTCGACAGCTTATTGAGCTTGAATTCTTTTTCGATGGATACTAATCCTACGGGAAATTCTTTTTCTTCTGTCAGGTATCGGATAAAATTTTGCCGTACCCATTCTTCAGGTGTTAATAACACATATTTCTTTCGAATAGTGTCAAAAATGTATTTTCTTTGCTCCTGAGACCTTATATTAAATGAATATTCCGGTAGATTTAATTGTTCCATAAAAAATGTTAACTGGATTAATCGACGAAATATCATTCTTTTTTTAGAAATTTAAAAACAAATTAAACGAAATAAGCAGCTTATATGAAAACTAAGGAAGAAATTGTGAAAGACTGGCTGCCACGTTATACCGGCTGCCCTTTGGATAAATTTGGAGAATACATTCTGCTCACTAATTTTAATCATTATCTTGAACTGTTTGCTGAATGGAACAATGCAGAAATAGTGAACCCGCATGTACAAATGCCCTGCGCTACAGCCGATGGTATAACCATGATTAATTTTGGAATGGGAAGCGCCAATGCAGCTACTATCATGGATCTTTTAAGCGCAATAATGCCTAAAGCGGCCCTGTTTCTTGGTAAATGTGGAGGGTTGAAGAAAAAGAATAAAGTTGGAGACCTGATTATCCCGATAGCAGCTATCAGAAGTGAAGGTACATCCGATGATTACCTCCCGGCTGAGGTGCCGGCTTTACCTGCATTTAAACTACAGATGGCGGTATCAAGCTCTATTCGTAATTTTCATAGTGATTATTATACAGGTACCGTATTTACTACTAATAAAAGAGTTTGGGAATACGATGAGCGATTTAAAAAGTACCTCAGAAAGACCAGGGCTATGGCTATTGATATGGAGACGGCAACCATTTTCACGGTTGGTTTTACAAATGAAATTCCTTCAGGTGCTTTATTACTGGTAACCGACCAGCCAATGATTTCGGCCGGGATAAAGACCAGTAAAAGTGATAGCCTTGTAACGGAAAAGTTTGTTGACGATCATGTAAAGATTGGTATAACAGCACTTAAGGAAATTAAAGATAACGCGGAATCGGTAAAACACTTACGTTTCTGAAAAGTAAAAAAATTTCATAAAATATATTTTATCACATGACTGTTGAACAGATTTTAACCGGTTTGAAAAACAAAGACTATAAGCCGATTTATTTTCTTTCCGGCGATGAACCTTATTATATCGATTTGATCACGAAATATATAATGGATAATGTGCTGTCTGAAGCCGAAAAGTCTTTTAACCAGACAGTTTTGTATGGTAAAGACAATGAAATTGCTGCTGTTATCAATGCAGCCAAACGATACCCGATGATGGCCAGTCACCAGGTAGTGATAGTAAAAGAAGCACAACACATTCGTAACATCGACGACCTGGTCTATTATGCAAAATCACCTCTTATGTCGACGTTGCTGGTGATAAACTACAAATATAAAAAACTTGATAAACGGAAAAGTCTTTATAAGACAATCGCAGAAAAAGGGCTCTTTTTTGAATCGAATAAATTATATGATAATCAGTTGCCCGATTGGATTACCGGTTATCTTTCCCGTAAAGGAATGAAGATACAACCTGAAGCTTCTATTCTTCTTACCGAGTTTTTAGGTAGCGATCTGGGCAAAATTGTGAATGAACTCGATAAATTAGCCGTGATTATCGCAGGTAAGAGTCAGGTAATTACAACCGATACTATTGAAAAGAATATCGGGATCAGCAAAGAGTATAATAACTTTGAGTTGCAAAACGCACTGGTTAAAAGGGATATACTGAAGGCGAACAGGATAATTAATTATTTTGGACAGAATCAGAAAAGTAATCCGATTACAGTTACTATCACCATGCTCTTTTCATTTTTCAGTAAATTACTTGCCTATCATTCATCGAAAGATAAATCAAAAAATTCTATTGCCAGTGTGTTAAAAATCAATCCCTATTTCGTAAAGGATTACCAGATGGCTTCCCGGGTATATCCATTATCAAAAACCATTCAGGTAATTTCATTATTAAGAGAATACGATGTTAAATCGAAGGGAATGGGTAGTTTGTCCGCCTCTCCCGGTGACCTGCTGAAAGAACTCGTGTTTAAAATATTACATTAACTTTGCAACAGAACTGACGTTATTTCCAACAATTTCACGGTTAAGATGTTTTTTAATAGACTTAAATAATATTGTACAATTTTATTATTATGACTTATATATTAATCGCTTTCACTTCTATTATTTCAATAATTGCGTTTAACAACGAGGAACTGTTTGGAAAATTACAGTTTAATGCCTACCAGGTATATCACCGGAAAGAATGGTACCGACTGATTTCTCATGGGTTCCTTCATGCCGGATGGGGTCATTTGATTGTAAATATGTTTGTCCTGTTTTTTTTCGGAAGAACTACCGAATATTACCTTGGTCAGCTCCACGCTGCAGGAATTATCAAATTTCCGCAACTTATTTTTATATTGTTTTACCTGTTAGGGATTGTTATATCATCATTGGTTAGTCTGGCAAAAAATAAAGATAATGTGTGGTACAATTCTGTAGGTGCCTCCGGCGCAGTTTCTGCTGTCATGTTTTTCAGTATCTTTTTTAATCCATGGGAAAAATTATACTTATATGCCATGATACCGATTCCGGGGATCGTATTTGGGGTATTGTACCTGGGGTATTCTCAATACATGAGTAAACGCGGAGGAGATAATGTGAATCACGATGCGCATTTTGTGGGCGCTGTTTTTGGATTCCTTTTTCCGATTGTTCTCGATTTTCATCTTATCCATTTTTTTATCAGTCAGATTTCGAATTTCTGACCTGATTATACAGGTTGATACAGTATTTTTTCTTCTGAGCACATGCAGAAAGTGTCATACATATGTTACGACGGTGAATTTATCAGAAATGATGCGCCACTGATAGAAACTTCCAATAGGGCTTTTCGGTATGGTGATGCTTTGTTTGAAACCATGCACGGTTATGCTACAGCAGTTCAGTTTCTTGATAACCATCTTCGCAGGCTTACAAACAGTATGAAGGTGTTGAAGATGGAAATCCCCGGCTATTTCAACGAAGATTATTTTAAAAACAGGGTGGAAGGACTGCTTAATAAAAACAGGACATTTAAAGGTGTGAGGTTACGGCTGACCGTTTTTAGAAAGGGAGGCGGTTTGTATACGCCCGAAAGTAATGAAGTTTCTTATTTACTCGAATCTGAACCTTTGGAAGAGGAAAAATATGTATTAAACCGGCGAGGTTTGATTATTGATGTATATCCCGATTTACAGAAACCTATTAACATTCTTTCCAATCTTAAAACAACAAATTCACTTTTTTTCATACTTGCGGGTTTATACCGAAAGGAAAATGAACTTGACGATTGTATAATATTGAATGAGAACGGTAGAATTACAGAATCACAGAGCTCGAATATATTTATCGTCAAAGGATTCAAAGCTTACACTCCGGGATTGAAAGAGGGATGCCTGGCGGGTACCATGCGGCTTACTGTAATTCAGATTCTCAATAATTCGGGTTATGCAGTAAATGCAGATTGCTCGCTTACACAGGGCGATCTGGAAGATGCAGATGAAATTTTTTTAACCAATGCGATCAGCGGGGTTAGATGGGTGGTGGCATTTCGCCAGCGTCGCTATTTTAATAAAACGTCGAGACTGTTGATTAATCAACTTAATAAACTTGCTTTTAATGATTAATTCATTTGCGGATTTTCCGGAAAATTAGACCAGAGTTCGTATTTCTTTCCGAGTTTCTTTAAAGAATTTTTCCAGAAATTTTTATTATTGGGCGTCATCACTTCACGGGGTTCGATCTCGGCAACTACCCAGGAGTTTTCCTCAAGTTCATCTTCCAGCTGATGAGCGCGCCATCCCGAATATCCCAGAAAAAACCGGATTTGTTCATTGCCAATATTACCGGAACTTATCAATTGTTTAACAATATCAAAGTCGCCGCCCCAGTATATGTTATCCAGAACCTGTATGCTGTTTGGAATAATATCACCCAGGGTATGCAGGTAATGTATTGTATTTGTATTCACAGGACCTCCCAGTGAGACTACAGAATTGATCTTTGGAAAGTCTTTGATCACATCACTGACTTTCACGTTAATGGGCTTATTCAGCACAAATCCCACTGATCCTTCTTCTGTATGTTCTGTAAGTAATACAATGGACCGCTTAAAATAATTATCCTGAAGAAAAGGTTCGGAAATAAGTATTCGACCTTTATTAGGGTGTATGTTGGTGTTGGCATTGAAGAAATTATAATCCAGATCCATGATCAATGTTTTTAGTCCTTAATAGGAAAAACAAATTTCATTCCAATTTAAAGCCTTTAACCGAAAACAAATTTATAATAATTTCAATTAAAAAACCGGGTGGAATTCCTTTATATGTTCTAGTTTGAATTACTTCCAAATAATGAACAAGTTAAAACAAAGGAAGCGGTTTTCTTCTTCATAGAAGAATATTAACAAGTGTAGTGCAAATCTGGATCTAAAATGTATCTAAAAACTTAGTCATCAGTTTGAAATAATCATCGAATTCCGTTAACGGAAGTGTTTCACGGCGGTCATAGATGTCGTGATAAGCTGAGATTCCTCCCAGGGTATAAATATAAAAACACGGAACTCCCTGCTGATAAAATACACAATGATCGCTGTTACAGGCTTCTCCCCTTATTTCAACTGCCGGAAGCAAATGGGATTCCTGATTGATCTGTTTCAACCGGTCGAACTGCTGGCGATATACCGATCCGTTAACTACTTTTATGCCGTCATCACCGGTTCCAGCCAGATCGAAATTTATGAGAAACCGGATCTTTTTAAGATCGATCAGGGGATGTTCCACAAAATAGGAAGCGCCTAACAATCCCAGTTCTTCTGCCCCCAGTGAAATAAAAACCATTGAATTGCGGGGTGGGTTTTTACTGTAATACCTGGCAAGATCGAGCAACATGGCTGTTCCGCTGGCATTATCGTTGGCGCCCGGGAAAAGTGTTTTCCTGCCCATCATACCCAAATGATCGTAATGTGCAGTAATTACCAGGAATGAATCGGGTTGAGTTGTACCTCTTATCATTCCCACGACGTTTTGCGTATGGAATTTTTTTATGAATTTATTCTGTATCGATATATTCACATTCTTAAATTTGGCAGGTACAGGTTTTTGATTAAGGATAATCCCTGCCTTTCCTACCTGTAAAGTCGAAGGATACCAATCCAGCTTTTTATTGGTCAGCAATATGGTTCCTGCATTTTTTAATTTGGGATTATACCGGATATACCTGATTATATCATCTGTTTTTGCTTTTTCATCCTTCGTTTCAGTATCTACGTTTCTATCATCAATCAATAGAAATTTTCCATCTGCGTTTCCAAGAATCCGGATTAGTTTATTGTTATCAAGCAATTCATCCCGTCCGATAGTTATTACCTGGAAATTCCCATTTATTCCCGGTGAAGCAGGATCAACCAAAAAATCTTTTCCGGGTATTAAGGTGTCAGCGCCTAAGATGCAGGACATTTTTCCCGGGAAAGTGTTCACGCTGACGTTGAATTTTTGAATATAATTTTTATCCAATGGAATCAACCCGATTCGTTTAAATTCATTGGCAATGTATGTTGCTGCTATCCGGTTTCCTTTTCCCACATATCCCCGTCCTTTCATATAAGGAGACGCAAGTGTGTCTACTATTTGTCTGGCATACTCCGATTGCTGTGCCTTTGCTGCGGAAGCAAATAATATCAGGCTGAATGCTAATTGCAGGAATCTCAAAGTTATTTTCATCATAACAGGATTAATATAATTTATATTTCCCTTGAAAAGAAATATTCTTTATAAGGCATATTCCCGTCATTCATACTACGGATGCCGTTCCGGATAAATTTATGTTTCATATAAAATTGATGACCTCTTAAGAAGCGTGTGTCCGACCATAAATTCATTTTTTTATATCCTCTTTCTTTTGCCCATTCAATAGCAAAACTTAGTAACAGGTTCGCGATGCCTGAACCGCGGTAATTCTCTTTCAGATATAACCGTTTCAGCATAACCACGTCTTTTTCATCAGCAGGAACAACGGCTATAGTAGCGGTAATCTCATCATTTTCTTTCCAGACACGAAAAACCCCACCCTTATTATTATAATTTTTATCGATTGCAAGTAAATCGGAATCGACATTTTCCAGACAGATGGAATCACCATATTCATGGAATACCCCATCGATCAATTCTATTATTTTTTGAACGTCGGTTGGTGTTGGTTCAATTAACATTGGTTATTATTCGTATTTATATTTTTGGAAAATAAGTATTTATTATGTTTTTGGTTTCACTCAGCCAGTGTGTTCTTTCCTCCATTGTACTGGTTACAACAATTTCAAATGTTTTTCTGTAAAATTCTTCAACGCCACAAAGATTGAAAATGCAATTCTTCCAGATATATTCCAACGGGTCGCCGAATACAGCTTTTTCGCGTAATTCTTCAGTATTTGAAGTATTGAATACAAGTGCAGTGCGTGCCTGCAATAATCCAACAGGAATTCCCTCTCCAGAATCATCCTCCAGAAATTCGTATGCTACTCCGGGACGGAAAATCCTGTCAATCCACCCTTTTAGAATTGCTGGCGGCTGGCCCCACCAGTTTGGGTGTATAATAATAATCCCTTCAGCCAATGATAATTCAGCACAATGCTGGCGGATCAATGAATCCGGTTTGCTGTGTTTAGGTATTTCTTCTATTTCAAGTAATGGAGGGAATTTTTCCAGGTACAAATCATGAAATACAATTTCATGTTTATTTATATTTAACTGTTGTCTGACAGTTTCTGCAATGGCATGGTTAAAACTATCCTTGTCGGGATGCGCTAAAATGACCAGTATTTTCATAAAAAATCTCTAAATTTTATTTATTATATTTATGATCAAAAATATATATTTTATCAAGGATTTTACGAAAGTTTTTTATATAATTGATTGTATAACACATTTCTTAGTGTCAATTACTAATAATAGTTTTTGGATATTCACCCCAATAAAATATCGACTTTATAAAGTCGAAAAATAAAATAGTCATTATTTATTTTGAAAAGTCAAAATAACTTTTTAAATTGCTTTTAAATTTTAAATGATGAGTAACCTTGTTTACAAGAATTACGCAAAGCACTATTTATCTGTTGATTGTGTAATTCTGGGTTATGAGGAAGAAGAACTGAAATTACTATTGTATCCCAGGGGATTTGCTCCTGAACAGGGGAAATGGTCTTTGTTGGGAGGTTTTGTTGATGAGGATGAAACCATTGACAATGCTGCACTCAGAGTTCTTTATAATACAACAGGATTAAAAGAGATTTACCTGGAACAGGTTCACTCATTCTCGGAACCAGACAGGGATCCCGGTGCAAGGGTTGTTAGTATGGCATACTTTGCACTGGTTAAAATAAACCAGCAGGATAAAGACCTTGTGAGAGAATACGGTGCACATTGGTGGCCCCTTTCTAAATTACCCGATCTTATTTTTGACCATCGCAGGATGGTAGATAAATCAATTGAAAGATTGCAGCAAAAAGCAAGTAGTCAATTGATGGGTAGCGAATTATTGCCGGAAATGTTTACACTTGTTCAATTGAGAAACTTGTACAATGCTATATTTCAACGGATATTTGATCCTGGTAATTTCCGTCGCAAGGTATTATCACTTGATGTTTTGGAACGGCTGGATATTAAAGATATGTCTAGTTCAAAAAAGGGAGCTTTCTATTACAGGTTTACACAAAAATCATTGGATATGAAGTTTAAACCTGTTTTCAATCTTATTAATCAGGATTAATATTTCATTTAACTTTCTAATTACTGAAAGTTAAAAGATTACAGATGAATAAAAGTCAATATAACTATTAAAAATAAAAAAAATGAGCACAAAGTTGAAGGAACAAGGCTTAAAACAGGAAGTTTGGTTTGTTGTCGGCAGCCAGCATCTGTATGGTGAAGAAACTTTGAAAAAAGTAGCAGAAAATTCACAATTTATTGCTGATAAATTGAATGAATCAAAAAATCTATCGTTACCAATTGTATTTAAAAATGTGGTAACTACTCCGGATGCTATTCTGAAAATTTGTATTTCTGCCAATGTTGATGAAAAATGTGTAGGGCTTGTATTCTGGATGCATACCTTTTCTCCGGCTAAAATGTGGATAGCCGGTTTAAATATACTCAATAAACCATTTGCCCATCTTCATACTCAATTCAATAAAGAAATTCCTTGGAATAGTATTGATATGGACTTTATGAACCTGAACCAATCGGCGCATGGTGGAAGGGAATTTGGATATATCTGTACGCGAATGAAGAAAGCACGGAAAGTTATCACCGGTCATTGGAGCGATCAGAATGTACAAAAACAACTCGAACAATGGATAAGGGCAGCAGTAGGGTGGAACGAGTTGCACAATATGAAACTCGCCCGTTTTGGTGATAATATGCGTGAGGTAGCCGTTACCGAAGGGGACAAAGTAGAAGCACAGATCAAACTGGGACTATCAGTGTCGGGTTTTGGTGTGGGTGATCTGGTTGAAAAGGTAAATGCAGTCACTAACGATCAGATAAAAAAATTACTGGAGGAATACAAGCAGAAATATGTGTTTGAAATTCCTGAAAATACTGAGGAATACAAGGCTGTATTCGAATCAGCAAGGATTGAAATCGGACTCAGAACGTTCCTTGAAGAAGGTGGTTTCAAAGCATTTACCACCACTTTTGAAGATTTACATGGTATGAAGCAATTACCAGGACTGGCTGTGCAACGGTTGATGAATGATGGTTATGGTTTCGGTGCAGAAGGTGACTGGAAGACATCGGCAATGGTAAGGGCATTTAAAGTTATGGCAGGAAATGATGCTAAGGGGACATCATTTATGGAAGACTATACCTATCATTTTTCACCGGACGGAGACAGAGTATTGGGTGCACATATGCTCGAAGTTTGTGAAAGTATAGCGAATGGTAAACCAAAATTAGCTGTGTTTCCACTTTCAATTGGGGGAAAAGAAGCACCTGCAAGGTTATTATTTGATGCAAAACCCGGAAATGCAGTAAATATTTCTATAATTGACATGGGTGATCATTTTCGGTTGATTGTCAATAAAGTAGAATCTATAAAGATCGAAAATGATATGCCAAACCTTCCGGTTGCAAGGGTTTTCTGGAAACCTTTGCCGAATCTGCAGACAGCAGCCACATCCTGGATTTATGCTGGAGGAGCACATCATTCTGTATATACTTATGATGTTTCTGTTGAAACTATTCTGGATTTTGCTGAAATGGCCGGGCTGGAATGTTTGGTTATTGATGAAAATTCAACTGTTAAAGATTTTAGATAGAAATATTGATCCTACCCTAATGGATCATCAGTATAAATTTATTAACTAATAACTAAAACTATGGGTTTACTAGACTGGATTTTTTTAGGCCTGTTCCTTCTCGCGTTAGTAGGTATAATTGTTTGGGTAATAATTAAAGGGGATAAGGATACTACTGACTACTTTCTTGCAGGCCGAGATGCTACATGGCTGGCAATCGGAGCTTCCATTTTTGCTTCAAACATTGGTTCGGAACATCTGGTAGGGTTGGCAGGAGCAGGTGCACAAAGCGGTATGGCTATGGCACATTGGGAAATGCAAGGGTGGATAATACTGATGCTTGGATGGCTGTTTGTGCCCTTTTATGCACGTAGTAAAGTTTTTACTATGCCTGAGTTTCTTGAAAAGAGATATAACTCACAGTCCAGGTCATTTCTTTCAATTATTTCACTTGTCAGTTATGTTTTAACTAAAGTTGCTGTAACCGTTTATGCCGGTGGAGTTGTTTTCAAAGATGTATTTGACATTGATGCCATTCGTATAGGTTCCTATAGCATCGATTTTTTCTGGGTGAGCGCTGTCGGACTGGTTGTACTAACCGGATTATACACCACTTTTGGTGGAATGAAAGCTATCTTGTATACCTCAGTACTTCAAACTCCGGTATTGTTGATTGGATCCATTATGGTACTGGTAATTGGTCTTATAAAATTAGGCGGATGGCATGAAATGATTGAGATATGCAGGTCACATGTAACCCCGTACGGCGACCCCATGACCAGTCTTATACGTTCGGCAAAGGATCCTGAATTTCCATGGACGGGTGTTATTCTGGGTTCTGCTATAATTGGTTTCTGGTATTGGTGTACCGATCAGTTTATTGTACAAAGAGTACTTTCCGGAAGGGATCAGAAGCAGGCACGACGTGGTGCTATTTTTGGGGCTTACCTGAAACTCACACCGGTCTTTATTTTTCTTATTCCCGGTATGATAGCCTTTGCATTAAGTCAAAAAGGCCTTATTACTCTTAAAAGTAGTGATGCAGCGTTCTCTACACTTGTTAGAGTGCTGCTGCCTGTTGGTTTCAAAGGAATTATAGTTGGAGGTATACTTGCCGCGCTGATGAGTTCCCTGGCATCCTTATTTAATTCTTCCGCTACTTTATTTACAGTCGACTTCTATAAGAAATACCGGCCAAATGCTACAGAAAAACACTATGTCCGTGTAGGACGGATGGCCACTGTTGTAATTGTAGTGTTAGGAATACTTTGGATACCTGTTATGAAAGGACTTGGCCAGGTTCTTTATGCATACTTACAGGATGTTCAATCATTACTGGCTCCTGGTATTGCCGCTGTATTTTTATTGGGGATCATCTCGAAAAAGACAACTCCCATGGCAGGTTTTTATGGTTTATTAATTGGTTTTGTGCTGGGAATGACTCGCCTCGGACTCAAGGTTTTTGAAGGTTCACTCGACCAGAGTGGAATGTTTTATAGGGTTTTTGTAGCCCCAAACTGGTTACATTATGAAATTGTATTATTTTTTATAGTAATTGCTGCCATGATTATTATAAGCACATTTACAGAAAAAATGAACCCGGATAAAATTAAAGGTTTTATAATTGGTAACGCTACTCCCGAACAAAAGGCTGAAACACGTTCAAGCTGGGATAAATGGGATGTCATCAATTCTGCAATTATAATATTGATTATAATTGGGTTCTACTTATATTTCTGGTAAAAAAGAGTAAAATGTTACAGGATCTAAAGGAACAGGTTTATAAAGCCAATTTAAAGCTCGTTGAAAACGGGCTGGTTATCCTTACATGGGGAAATGCCAGCGCAATAGATCGTAAACAGGGACTTGTTGTTATTAAACCCAGCGGAGTACCTTATTCTGAGATGAAACCTGAACAAATGGTTGTCCTCGATATGGATGGTAAAGTAGTTGAGGGTAAATTAAGACCCTCTTCCGATTTACCTACTCATCTCGAACTTTATAGAAATTTCAGAAATATAGGTGGAATAGTGCATACGCATTCCACTTATGCTACCGCATGGGCTCAAACTGGGATGGCCATTCCTATAGCAGGTACTACACATGCCGATTATTTCAGTGGAGATATTCCATGTACAAGGGATATGCTGGAAAATGAAATAACACAGGATTACGAAAAACAGACAGGAACAGTTATCTGCGAGACTTTTACCGATATTGATCCGATGCATGCACCGGGCGTGATAGTGAAGAATCACGGGCCATTTACATGGGGAAAAGATATCGACGAAGCTGTTATGCATGCTATTGTTTTGGAAGAAGTAGCTAAGATGACTGCTATTTCCTTTTCATTGAATCCTTCCCTCACGATGAATGAACATTTGGTAAAAAAACACTTCGAAAGAAAGCATGGAAAAAATGCTTATTATGGACAGAAAAAATAATTTTAATAACAGATTATGAGTGAAAAAAAATATGTAATAGGTTTGGATTTTGGAACCGATTCGGCTAGAGCGGTCATTGTCGATGCTACAAAAGGAATAGAACTGGCATCTTCTGTTAAATACTATCCACGCTGGTTAGAAGGTAAATATTGTGATCCTGCCGGCAATCAATACCGTCAGCACCCTTTGGATTACCTTGAGGTTACTGAGTTTATTATAAAAGATGCTTTAAGTAAATGTAACAGTGATGTTGCAAAAGGAGTAGCCGCTATATCTGTTGATACTACCGGTAGTACTCCTGTTCTGGTTAACGACCAGGGAATTCCGCTTTCCATGATGCCAGAATTCAGTGAGAATCCAAATGCCATGTTTGTTTTGTGGAAAGATCATACGGCTATTGATGAAGCTGAAAAAATAAATCAATTATGTGCAACCACAAAACCGGATTATTTGAAATACGTGGGAGGTATCTATTCATCTGAGTGGGTTTGGGCCAAGGTATGGCATATTCTGAAAAAGGATGAAAAGGTGAAAAAAGCAGCTCATTCATGGATAGAACATTGTGACTGGATACCGGCAGTACTAACAGGGAATGAAAAACCGGAAAAGGTTATGAGGAGCCGTTGTGCTGCAGGACATAAAGCTTTATGGAGCGAAGAATGGGGAGGATTACCTCCCGCAACATTCTTTAATGATTTGGATCCTGTACTTGTACCCGTCAGTAATAACCTTTTCACTGAAACATACACAAGCGATAAAAAAGTAGGTACCCTAACCGAAAAGTGGGCTAATACCCTTGGCCTTAGTGAAGATGTAGCAGTTGGTGTCGGAGCTTTTGATTGTCACATGGGGGCAGTAGGAGGGGAATTAAAACCAAATATGCTGGCTCGTTCAATTGGCACCTCTACCTGCGATATTATGATTGCTGATTATGACGAGATAGGTGATAAAACCATTAGAGGAATTTGCGGACAGGTAGATGGATCAGTAATTCCAGGTTATGTTGGGTTGGAAGCCGGACAATCAGCTTTTGGCGATGTTTATGCATGGTTGAAAAATGTAGTATCCTGGCCCCTTGAAAATATACTTAAAAAAAGTAGTGCCGTTTCGGAAGATGTTCTTCAGGAGATAACCGACCAGATTATTCCTTTCTTATCCCAAGAGGCAGCTAAGCTTCCGACGGATGAAAATACCCTTGTTGCCACCGACTGGTTAAACGGAAGAAGAACACCGGATGCTGATCAGAAACTGAAAGGAACAATATCAGGTCTCACGCTTGGAACTACAGCGCCTGCTATTTTTAAGGCTTTGGTAGAGGCAACTGCTTTCGGTTCAAAAGCAATTGTAGACCGGTTTGATGAGGAAGGCGTGAGAATAAATGAAATTATTGCACTTGGGGGTGTAGCTAAAAAATCGCCCTTTGTGATGCAAACCCTTGCCAACGTTCTGAATATGCCAATTAAAGTTGCCACCACCGAACAAACCTGTGCTTTTGGTGCAGCTATGTTTGCTTCAGTAGTTGGCGGTATTAATAAAGATGTTCAGGAGGCACAAAAAAGAATGGGACAGGGTTTTGATAAAGAATATCTTCCGGATGCAGATAAGGTTGGCATTTATCAGAAGATCTACTCAAAGTATGAAAAACTAGGGAAATTTACTGAAGAAAATTTATTCATATAACTAACTTGATGTTAGATATATGGCTAAAAATTAATTAATGACTGAATCATAATAACAAAACAGACAATTACTAAATATTAAGCTAAAATAAAAAAGGAAACCATGAAAAAATCGTATGTCATTTTACTAATCGGTTTGCTGTTTCTCGGGTTTGATAATCCAAAATCTTCAAAAGATCAGCTGACTATTGTTACGAATAATCCCGGGGATGTGATCAGTAAAGATATTTACGGTCAGTTTTCTGAACATCTCGGACATTGTATTTATGGTGGTTTTTGGGTTGGGGAAGACTCAAAAATCAGAAATTATGACGGACTTCGCGCCGATGCTGTGGATGCTTTAAAAGCTATGGGTATTCCAAATCTGCGCTGGCCGGGAGGTTGTTTTGCAGATACATATCATTGGATGGATGGTATTGGCCCACGGGATAAAAGGCCTTCAATTGTGAATACTTACTGGGGAGGTGTAACGGAAGACAATTCATTCGGCACGCATGAATTTATGGATTTAATTGAGCGATTGGGTTGTGATGCTTATATCTCAGGTAACCTGGGAAGCGGAACTGTTCAGGAGATGTCTAACTGGGTGGAATACCTTACTTCGAATACAAAGAGCCCCATGACTGAGCTTCGCAAGAAAAACGGACGTGACAAACCCTGGAAAGTTAAATTCTTTGGAATTGGAAATGAGAACTGGGGTTGTGGTGGTAATATGACAGCTGACTATTATGCCGATGTTATGAGAAGATATTCAACATACCTTAGAAATGAAAACGGTAACCGACTTTACAAAGTTGCCTGCGGTGCTTCCGGTGATGATTATGACTGGACACAGGAAATTATGAGCAATCCCAAAAACAGGGGTATGTTTCAGGGCTATTCCATTCATTATTATACGGTCGTTGGCGGATGGCGCGATAAAAGTTCCGCAACCCAGTTTGGGGAAAAGGAATGGTTTGAAACTTTCAAACTTAACATGGATATTGAAGATCTTATAAAAAAACACGCGGCAATTATGGACCGGTACGATCCGAATAACAGGATAGGACTGGTAGTGGATGAGTGGGGTAACTGGTTTAATGTAGAACCAGGAACAAATCCCGGATTTTTGTATCAGCAGAATACACTTAGGGACGCCATTACAGCTGCTATTAATCTGAATATTTTTAACCGTCATTGTGATCGTGTAAAAATGGCAAATCTTGCCCAGGTTGTAAATGTGTTGCAGGCCCTTATTCTTACAAAAGATGACAAAATGGTACTTACTCCTACCTATTATGTTTTCAAGATGTTTAAGGTTCATCAAAATGCAAAAATCCTTCCTTTGGATCTGAAAAGTGAGGATTATACTTATGACGGGGAATCGATACCTGCAATAAATGCATCGGCTTCGATTGACAGTACCGGAAAGGTGCATATTTCATTAGCTAATCTTAATCCCAATAAAGATATTAACCTTTCCTGTTACCTTATTGGCGACGGATTTTCCAAAGCCAGTGGCGAGATACTTACCGCCGATAAAATGAATACCATGAACACTTTTGAAAATCCGGACAACCTGAAACCGGCCGTATTCAATGGATTCAAACTAAAGGGCAATGATTTGAATATCTCAATGCCTGCTAAATCTGTAGTTGTGATTGAATTAAGTAATTAAGCTATATACTATAAGTTTCAGAACGGGCATATTGGAATATTGCTAAAATAACTCTTGTCTGTTACATAACTTTTGTGATATTTGTAATTAATAGACCAATGATACTGGAGGTATCATTGGTTTGTAATTACAATTCAATTAATAAAGCGTTGAAGTTATGAGCAGGATAAATTATATGAATTCTATGGTGAAAAAACTATTCATCGGTATTGTTGTATTCTTAGTTTTTTTTCCGACACATGCTCAGGATATCCCCGATACGTTAAACGGCAGAAACATCTATAATCCCCATAGATTAAAATCACAAGATTCTTCTACTATTATACAAAACAATCCGGAAATTCAGGAACAAACAAATCATGATAATTTAAATCCCGAAATATCATTAAATCGCGATTCAATTGAAGCCAGAGAAAGATTTCTTCAGGATTCAATTGAAGCAAGGCAAAAATTCATTCAGGATTCTCTTATAGCCAGAGAAAATTTTATTAAAGATTCCATACAAAGAAGACAACGGATACTCGATTCATTGAACTTTTTACAGGCGGAATTGCCCCGGTTGATTGACGCTTCCCTGAAATCGGTGACAGAGGATATAATTGTATATCATACTGATATAAAAATTACAGGAGATTCAACGCTTAATAATTATACATATTGGATTTTACCTTTTGGACTAAACAAACCGTTTACACCATGGGTTTCGACTATTAATCTGTCTGATAATCCTGTAAAAATTGGTATAGACAAACCAGCTCATAAAATTATATCCATTAATTCGCCAATTATTAACTGCACTTATAATTACGGAAACCAAAAGAATTTAATTGTAATAAATGAGAAAAGTATAATTATCAAAAACCGTTCAGGGGAATTCTTTAAGGAACCGTTTGATTCGGTATTTTTCGATCGCTATGGGAAAATAACAAAGATCAAACGATATATCCGGTTATCGCGTGTATCCAGTAACTATCAAAGAGGAGCAGTACTTTTAACTTACTTATCCCAGGTAAAACAATATGATTATAATGCAATAAATCAAATGACGGGATCCCAGGTGGTCAATTTCTGCGAACGCTCAAGTGTGAAGGATCCAAATAAAGTTTGTTACATTGTTTCTTATACGTTAGCCACTCAGAATAAAACCTATGTTCTTACCCGCAGAAACGATCCTGTCAATAATTATTCCGACGGCAGTTTTACTTTTGAATTTGATGATAATAACAACCTGAAAAGTGTTTCTTTTAAAAATGTAAGCAATACCGAAGATTGGAAAACGATTGTTGAACTGAATAAAGAAGGGAATGTGAATAATTATTATTACCAGACAAATGGTAAAATTGATCATTCCTTACTTTTTAAATATAACCTCGATGATCCGACTGCCAAATACAAGGTTGAATCGATTACCTGCACTTTTCAAAGTGACGGGCTCAGTTATTACCAGAAAAACAATACAACAGGTAAAAGCAGGGTAAGAAACAAAATGACACTTGAGTGGAGTCCCTGGGAATAGTGGAAATTTGTTTTATATAATCGTAGATTCCGTATTCATTTCTGAGCTAATTGATTACTTCTGTTGAAAGTGAAAATACAATCGTAAAATAAGGGAACAGATTATCTGTTGGGTCATGAACACGCAACAACTTGCAAACGAATAATTTATTATAAAAAAAGGACCGGTAAATTATACCGGTCCCTTAAGGTTACTCTTTTATGTTTATTTAAGTATTTGATTACTCATTTACTTTTTTGGTTTACGCACCAGGCGTGACGTTAAAAGCATAAAAGCACCGAATGCCAGCATAAACAATCCTGTCCAGAGGTTGATGTTAATATTGAGAGATGCTGCATATATCGCGCTGGAATTCGTAAATAATCCGAATATAGTCAGCAATAATCCAAATATCGAAAACATCAAACCTATCGGAATTTTAATATCTAAACCCATATTTTTAAATTTTTAAGATTTACCAGAAAATGATTGTTAAAACAATTAAAACTACTCCAATGATAACACTAAGAGCTTCGGGTTTCTGAAACCAATATTTACTGTCATCCACTATTTTTGGAGTTAACGAATATACCAGGCCTTTCAGTTGAGCATCAGATTTTGTGCGTTTTGTTGCGAGTGAAATAATGATGGTAAACACAAAAGCAACACCAAAAGCAAAAATTGCTGTCCAGAAATTCTGGGCCATCTGGCTGGGATATGTATGAACAACCGTTCCCAGCCAGCCACCTTTCACCAGGCTTTCAGCGCCAGCAGGTTGTGTAAGTCCATGATGTATAGCTGCGGCAAGTGTTCCCGAAAGTAAACCGTAAAACGCACCGTGGCCTGTTGTGCGTTTGTGGAACATTCCCAGCAGAAATGTCGCAAAGAGCGGTGCATTTATAAACGCAAAGATCAATTGCAGAAAATCCATTACGTTGTTGAACATCCTTGCCACATAAGCTGTGAGTATACTTGCCAATACACCAACAATTGTTGTGACTTGTCCGACAGTTAAATAATGCTTATCGCTCTTTCCCGGCCTTATGTAACTTTGATAAATATCGTATGTGAAAACCGTATTGAATGCAGTAACATTTCCTGCCATTCCGCTCATAAACGAAGCCATTAGTGCAGTAAGTCCGAGACCGAGTACTCCGGTGGGGAAAAACCTTTTTAACAGCATGGGGATTACCAGATCGTAATTGTAGCCTGTACCTTTTAAAGGAAGGTCGAACTTTCCGTCTCCGATTTTAAGTAGTGCAATGGCAATCATCCCGGGGATAATTACCAGGAAGGGAATGAACATTTTAGGAATAGCTCCGATCAGTGGGGTTTTACGTGCAGCACTCATAGAACCTGCTGCCATGGCGCGTTGTACTACCAGGAAGTTGGTACACCAGTATCCGAAAGAAAGTACAAATCCCAGTCCGAATACGATCCCAAACCAGCCTCCCATCGGATGATCCGCTCCGATATATTCCCAGGAATGGGCCATTTGGGGTGTCAGGTTATCCATCAGTCCGTTCCATCCTCCGATACGGATTAAGCCAATTACTACAAGTGGCAGAAAACCGATTACTATCAGGAAGAATTGTAACACTTCATTGTAAATAGCTGAACTCAGTCCGCCAAGATATGTATAAACCAATACAATTGCAGCGGAGATGAACAAACTAAGGTTGAAATCCCATCCAAGTATGGTTTCCAGGAGTAATGCCAGGGCATACATTGATATCCCGGAAGCGAAAACGGTCATAATAGCAAATGAGAAAGCATTGAACCCACGGGTTTTTTCATCGAACCGAAGTTTTAGATATTCCGGTACCGACCTTGCTTTTGAACCATAGTAAAATGGCATCATAAAAACTGCCAAAAAGATCATAGCCGGAATGGCCCCGATCCAGTAAAAGTGTACGGTTGCCATCCCGTATTTTGCCCCCGACGCAGCCATCCCGATTACTTCCAGAGCTCCGAGGTTGGCTGAAATAAAAGCCAATCCTGTCACCCAGGCCGGTAACGAACGTCCTGCTTCGAGAAAAGCTGATGCATCTTTCATGTACTTTTTCAATGCCCAGCCAATTCCAATCACAAATGCCAGGTAGATCAGCATAATTGTTATGTCTACCCATGATAATGAAAAGGTTGCCTCCATGTTAGTTATTTTTCTAGGTTATACATAATATTTAGATCCGGATTCTCAGAAATTCATAAAATTGAATGAAAAATGAGATCACTTTTGTATTCCAATATTAATAAGTTAGTTTCTTTAATAATAATTAGATATTTGTTTGATAAAAAATTTTAAAAATAAACCAAATTTTTAATGCCCCCGGACAGATACCAGTATAAAATTGTTGTTTGGGATATTTTTTTCTGAAAACCCATATTAATCTATAATATGTGTCCCGTTTTCCACTTCTACCTTATATGTTTTCAGCTTAATACCGGTTCGTGCTTTGTATTTACTGGCAGCTATTTCAATAAAATGATCCTCATTCGGTTTTTCAACAATATTGATTGTGCAACCTCCAAAACCACCGCCCATCATTCGCGAACCGAGTACAACTCCCGATTCTTCAGCAATGTTAACCAGTAGATCGAGTTCTTTGCAACTCACCTCATAATCTTCTTTCAATCCCTGGTGAGTATTGTACATCAATTCCCCGAAGTGTTCCAGATTATTTGCTGATAAAGCATCACAGGCCTCCAGTAATCGCTGGTTTTCTTCTACAACATATTTGCACCTTTTGTAAACTATAGGATCGAAATCTGATTGGTGTTCAATCAGCATATCAATGGTTACATCACGCAAACTATGTATATCCTTGTAATATTTCTGTAAGAGGGATACTCCTGTTTCACATTCTTTCCTGCGGTTATTATACTCGGATGAGGCAAGCGCATGTTCTACCTGTGTATCGCAAAGTATAATTTTATGATCCGGCAGATCAATAGGAAACAGCTCGCTTTCGAGAGAACGGCAATCGAGTCGTATTACCTTGTTTTTTACTCCAAACACACTGGCATACTGATCCATTATTCCGCACATTACTCCCGCATATTCGTGTTCGGCTAATTGCGAAAGCTGAACGATTTCAAGTTTCGATAATTGAAGGTCAAGTAGCTGGTTAAGTGCAAATGCAAATCCTGTTTCAAGGGCAGCAGATGAAGACAAACCTGCCCCCAGAGGAATATCTCCGCCGAAAACACAATCGACCCCTTTTATTTTAATATTTCTTTTTTCAAGCTGCGCTATCACTCCCAGTAAGTAATTTGCCCAATTCTTTTTTACAGGTGCAATTGAATCAACCGGAATTTCTATTGATTCGTTTAAGTCATAGGCGAAAAACCGGTGTTTGTTCAGATCGTTACCGGAAATGGCAAACACAATTTGTTTATTTATAGCTGCCGGTAATACAAATCCCTCATTGTAGTCGGTATGTTCGCCTATTAAATTTATCCTTCCCGGTGCACCTATCAACAAAGGTTCCTTTTTAAAAATGGAAAGATGTTTTTCTCTTATTTCATTTTTCATCGCAAAATAGGTATATACTTAAAAATTGTTTGTTTTTAATTATTTAATTTGACTATTCTGTCGGGTGATATATTTTTCAGGTCATCTTTAAATCTGTAATAATATGCCCCACGTTTCGATTCGGTTGTGTTTTTTACTTTAAGTCTCTCAAGGGCTTCGAGTGACAGTACTTTTTTCCTGAAATTTCCGGGATCGAATTCACGCTGAAATATGGCATTGTAAAGTTTTCGCAGATGAAGAAAAGTAAATGTTTCTGGTAAAAGCTGGTCGCCGGTAAGTTCAAGACTTGCTTTAAATCTTAATTTTTCAAGGGCTTTTTCTACCATCTCATCATGGTCAAAGATCAGTTTTGGAACAAAACCAATTTGCCACCAATGGGCATCATATTCTTTGATAAGATTCCTGTCGTGCTTATCGATGCTGATCAGAGCATAAAAGAGTATGCTGATAACCCGGCCTCCCGGGTCTCTGGTGGGATTGGAAAAGGTTTGAACCTGCTCCAGAAAAATATCTTTCAAACCGGTAATCAGAAATAATACCCGTCGGGCAGCTTCTTCTACCGATTCGTCATCATTTACCCATCCCCCCGGAAGTGACCAGTCACCTTTGGAAGGTTCAATTCCTCGGCGGAATAAAAGTAACTTAAGTACTTCATTTTCATAGCCGAAAACTGCGCAATCGACAGAAACTAATTGTTTACTCTGAATATAAACAGGTGAAGACATTTACATCCGGTTTGTCACAAATATATAAAATAAAAGTACTTTTTACATTTAAAAAAGAATACTTTTTACAAATAAATTTATGATAAAATTGATTTAAAATTTAAATTTCCTGACTGTAAATGGCTTTTAAACGAAAGATTCGGAAATATTAATCTTCAACAAATCATTTATCCATCCACCTTTTAAATTCTTTTATTTTATCCCGGCTGACAATTAGTTCTTCATTATCGGGATCGTTTTTTAATTTTAATTTTAACCTGCTTGTTGAATAACTTAATATGTCTGTTATGGAATCGATATGTACCAGGTAATTTCTGTTAATTCTGAAAAAATATTGGGGGTCAACAAGCTTTTCCAGTTGTTCGAGCGAATAATCAACATCGTAACTTTTACCGGAGCGGGTCTTTAAAAAAGTACATCTTTCATTAATAAAGAAACTTTCAATTTCTTCAACCTGCACCGATTTATACCTTGGGCCTATTTTAACAAAGAAACGTGTTTTGTAGGAGTGAAGCAATTGTTCATAGAGGAGTTCCAGTTTATCATTCATCTTGTCAGCCTGCTGATATACTTTTTCAAATTTTAGGATTGCTGTTGCTAACGACGCTGCGTCTACCGGTTTCAATATATAATCGATGCTGTTTACCTTAAATGCCTTTAAAGCATATTCATCATAAGCGGTTGTGAAAATAACCGGTGTTTCGATGATAACTTCTTCAAATATTTCAAAACATACGCCATCGTCCAGTTGAATATCCATAAATATCAGATCGGGGGGCGGATTGTTGGAAAACCAGTTAATGGATTGCTCAACAGTCTCAAGGGTATCGAGTACAACAATACTCTTATTGAATTCTTTCAGCAATTGCTTCAGCTTATCTGAAGCCGGCTTCTCGTCTTCTATTATTAGTACTTTCATATTATCCGGTAATTAATGGAAGTTTCACCCGGAAGAAAGGGTTGTCTTCTTCAATTACAATCTCTTTGTCCGTAATTAACCTGATTCTTTCTCCCAGATTTTTCAACCCGATTTTTGAAGAAGCATCCATATTCTGTTTCTTCTGAAGATTGTTCTCTACTGTAATCAGATTGTCGCCCTCCAGGTAAATTTTGATATGTAAAGGTTTAGTTCTGGTTGCCACATTATGTTTTAATGCATTCTCTATTAAAATTTGCAACGATATAGGAAGTACCTTGAATCTTTTGTCTGAATCAATAGAAATTTCCAGGCTGATTTTTTCCTCATCCCTTATCTTATGCAAATAAAAATAATCTTCGGCAAACCTGATCTCAGTCTCCAGATCTACCAGATCCATGTCTTTTTTTTCGAGTACATACCTGTAAATAGCTGATAATTTGTTAATGAAAGCATCAGCCTGTTTGGCTTCTTTGCTGTGAACCAGTGATGACAAAGTATTCAGACTGTTAAAAAGAAAATGCGGATTTACCTGGTTTTTGAGCGTTTCGTACTGAAATACCAGCTTTTCTTCTATCAGTTTATGTTCTCTTCGTAGTGTTTCCTGCCACTGGAAGTAAAAAAACAGAATGGTACCCAGTAATAATCCAAAGTTTGTACTTATCAGAAATCCTTTTGACTCAACATGTATTAGATTACCCGCCAACTGTGAAAGGTTATAATTTTTAAAATAGTACCATCCAATCATCATTAATGTAAATGTAATTGCAGCAACCACCAGACAGCTGATGTAAAAAGCAAGAAATTTAAGGATGGTATTTTTTGTTATTTCACGGATCGTTTTGCCCGGATTCGAACTAAAAAATACTTTGCCCAGCCATAAGAAAATTTCAATCTGAACAAATAACATGAAAAAGGTTGAGAGGAAGATTTCCGAAAAAACAGCATTTCGCCTTGTACTTGCAACAAGCAATGCCAGCAAAGCGGAAAACAAAACAATTTTTAAATGATATGCCCACTTACGGGATGCATACAGATAAATTATTCCTTTTGTATTCATTGGGTTAAATTTAAGAAATTATTGATTATTCAGATGTTTAGGCTGTAGACAATTAAACTATTAGTCTACAGCCTTAGGCTTAAACAACCTTATTTACTGTATTTTTTCAAATTTTATTTCCCTTGTCGCATCAACCAATTGTTTCTGAGTAGGGGAGATGTTCATATCCAGAATCACATCTTCATAAAGAACAGCATGTTCGATCTGCTTATCTTCAAGCGATACCCATATATCACCCCAGTAATGACTGCGACCTTTGGCGGCGATGTTTCCCATATTCACATCAAGTGGATTATCTAAGGCAAGATATTGAATCAACACACAAAGCTCATTGTTCATTTCGGAAATGCCTGTCCATGTTAATTTTATGTGATTATTCTGAAAATATCCGTTACCTGCTAATTCTACTTTGCCATTCAAGGCCGGGGAGTAGGGCTGGTTTAGTTTTAACGAATCGAGATATAACCAGGCAAAGGCTTCCGTTCCCATCATATCCCAGATAAGATTTTTTGCATAGATGCTTTGTTGTGGAAAATTTTTAAATGAAACTGCATCCATCATTTTATCTGATGGTTTGTATCTGAAGTTTTCCATATAATCCAGGGGTTTACCTTCCGGAAATGCACCGTTTAAATCATTCGATTGTGCCTCTCTCACATTATTCCAGTGAACATAACCGCTGTCAGCTTCTCTTGTATAATCGCCTGTTATTCTTACTTTGTTGAAAAAATTCCCGTAAATATCCCTGTTGTAATAGTCGGTGGTGATTCTCATTTTCTGAGGTTTGTTTTCTTTAAGTATCAAACCCTGTGGAATACTTTGCAGGTATTTTTCACATTTTTTTATTCCTTTCTGACCAAAAACATTTGCTGTAAAAAGAAGGATTGTCGCTGTTATCAGAATCGTTTGGATTTCGACTTTCATTTGAATTTTGTTTTGTGTTTTCATTGTAAAATGTATTAAATGTTTCATCTTTTCGGGAATAAAAATAATACGACAGTCAGGATGTATTCAACTAATACTTGCAGAACAGTTTAATTTTTATGCTAACAGGTAAAATTTCCGGTTTAAACCGTTTTATATGAAAAAACTCAATAAAGGATTGATTAAATGAATATTCCGTATATTATTCTAACTGGAAAATCAGTGGTTTTTCATTGAATAATGAACAGGTTTGGAATGATAATAAGTAATTGCATCCGTAGATTTCCTGTGTGATAAATTTGAATTTGATGTCGATCTATCTAACAATTTCAGCCAATTGTTGTTAATTACTTTAGATTAACCGAAAAAATATATCATGTCTGAAACAAAAAGCAATGCATTAAGAGTTGAAGAAATAAATGGTGCTATTTTAAATGAAGAACGGCTGATATTCTCTGATAAATTGACTTATGTTTCTGATAAAGAGGAAATAGAGGCTATAAAGCAGGGATTACTTCAGGATCAGAAGCAGTTATCAAGTAAATATTTCTATAATACCGAAGGATCGCTTATATTTGAGGAAATATGCAGGCTACCGGAATACTATCAGACACGCACTGAAATTGACATCCTTAAAAATAAGGTTGTTCCGGTTCTTCCTGATTATAAAAATCTGGAACTGATTGAATTGGGTTCCGGGGAAAATATAAAAATCAGCATATTACTGAATGCATTATCCCGTGGTGAGAACCAGAATATCCGCTATGTACCGGTGGATGTGAGTGAGGCGGCAATCCGGAAATCTTCGGAAGAACTTATTGCCGGTTATCCCCGGTTATCAGTACAGGCTGTTTTGGCAGATTTTACAAAGCCCGTGGAATTAAACCTTAATGGTTATCCGCACTTATTTTGTTTTTTCGGAAGTACCATTGGTAACCTACCCCACAGGGAAGCCGTGCGATTATTGAGGAATATTGCCACCTATATGCGTCATGGTGACAAACTGCTGATAGGTTTCGACCGTAAAAAATCCATGGATATTCTCGAACCGGCATACAACGATTCAAAGGGAGTAACGGCAGCTTTTAATAAGAATATTCTCAGTGTAGTTAATGAACTTACCGATGGAAATTTCAATCCAAATGATTTTGAGCATGTCGCTTTTTTTAATACGGAAAAGTCGCGGATAGAAATGCATCTCCGGGCGCTTAAAAACTTAAGTGTTCATTTAAAAAAGGCGGATGTAACAATATCCTTCCGGGAAGGGGAAACTGTACATACGGAAAATTCCCGCAAATATGAAATAAATGATTTTAACGTGTATGCAATGAAAGCCGGATTAAAAATCAACAAAATATATTCCGATGACAATGAGTGGTTCTCAATTGTCGAATTTTCATTGAAATAAAAATCAGCCCTTTTTTGCGAATAATTCGTCCAGCTTTTTGTAAAAATCTTCGGTCTCACCAAGAAATGACTCTAAGATTTTTCCATCAGGATCGATAATGATCTTTGTAGGATATCCCTCAATTCCATATATTTTTGATAGATCATTTTTTCCTTTTCCGTCATTAAATACTTGAATCCAGTCCAGATTATTATCGGTAATGGTTTTTGCCCAGCGCGAGCTGTCATCGCGGCAGGCAATACTAACAAATTGTATTTTGTCCTTGTATTCCTTTTGATACTTTTTCATATTGGGAATGCCATTCATACAGGGGCCACACCAGGAACCCCAAAAGTCGAGGACCACGTATTTACCCCTGTAATCCTTAAGATCAAACGTATTATTTTTGAAAGTAATATGTGAAAATACCGGGGCAGTTTCTCCGGGACTTGTAGCTTTCCACACATCTATTTTTTCCTGCATTATTTTACCAAAACCTGATTCAGCAACAGACTGGTCAAGCAACGGGAAATATTTCATCGCTACATCCTTTGGTTCGCTTTTCAGGTAATAGGCTGCTATTTTATAGTCGGGATGCATTTTGATAAAGTTCAATCTTATCCGGGTGATATCATTTTTGATTTCCGAATAATTTCCCCACACATTTTCCAGTACCGAATCCGGGGCACCGCTTACATAAAGATTGTTTACTTCGATAATTTTCCACGATTCTTCCTTTTTCAATTCCGGAACCAGTTTTTGAAATTCCTGGTTTTGTTCGTTTAATAATCCTCCTTCAACCTGGTAATCGGTTGCTGAATCACTCATTGTTCCGGCAATCTTAATTTTTTCATCCGGAGAAATGAAAAAATCTATTTTTTTGGACCGGATCAGCATAGGAGTACCATTTGACAATTTGGTATACATCTTTTTTGACAGGATGATCCCCACTTGCGGCTCATTAATAACAGTGTCAATTGAAAATTTTCCATTGTGTACTACGAGGGTATCAAATTGGTTGGGTGAATTCTGCGAATAGGGCCACAACGCAATCATCACTGTATCATTCCCCATATTTTTTATATCCACACTGATATGGGCCCCTTTTTTCGGTTGTGTACACGAAAATAAAACTGTAAAAACGATAAAGGCTGCTATTATTGAATTGTATTTTTTCATGTCGGAATTATTTTAAATATTTTATTGTATTAAATAAAAATAGAGCAGGTAAATCTTAGTACTATTTACTTATCTCCCAATAAAAATATATTGTCAGATATTGGCATCTTTCAATATAACATCATGTGTTCCTCCCTCGACAATACTTGTGGAAGATACTAAGGTTATCTTGGCATTTTTTCTTAATTCGGGAAGATTCAGTGCTCCACAACTGCATATGGTAGAGTTAATTTTCCCAAGTGTAATATCCAGGTTATCTTTCAGCTTTCCGGCATAGGGGACATAGCTGTCTACGCCTTCTTCAAATTTAAGGTGTTCACTTCCTCCCAAATCGTAGCGTTGCCAGTTACGTGCCCGGATAGATCCTTCTCCCCAGTATTCTTTCACATAGTTATTCCCAACTTTTAGTTTTTTGGTAGGGCTTTCGTCGAATCGTGCAAAATACCGGCCCATCATTATAAAGTCGGCTCCCATTGACAGTGCCAGTACCATGTGATAATCCTGAACTATTCCGCCGTCGGAACAAACGGGGATATACGTTCCTGTTTTTTCGAAATATTCATCCCTGGCTTTGGCTACTTCAATCAGGGCAGTCGCCTGTCCGCGGCCAATTCCTTTTTGTTCACGGGTAATGCATATCGATCCCCCGCCTATTCCTACTTTTACAAAATCTGCCCCTGCCTCGGCAAGATAGAGGAATCCTTCTTTATCGACAATATTTCCTGCTCCTACATGAACCTTTCCTTCATATTCATTTTTAATGAACGTAATGGTTTCTTTCTGCCATTCGGTAAAACCGTCCGATGAGTCAATACACATAATATCCACACCTGCATCTACCAGTTTAGGTACCCTTTCGCGGTAATCTCTTGTGTTAATACCGGCGCCTACACGTAGTTTTTTATTTTCATCCGATAATTCGTCAGGGTTTTCCCGGTGGTCATCGTAATCTTTACGAAAAACAAAGAACTGCAGATTTTGATTATTATCAATAATAGGCAGGCAATTCAGCTTATGCTCCCAAACCCTGTCATTGGCTTCACTTAATGAAATACCCAGTTTCCCGGTAATTAATTTCGAAAACGGGGTCATAAAATCCTTTACCTTTTTGTCGGGACTGTCTTTGGTCGGACGGTAATCCCAAGTCGTAACAATGCCCAGCAATTTACCGTTAGATGACCCGTCTTCTGTTATTCCGATGGTAGAATGGCCTGTTCTGATTTTAAGGGCTATCACATCCATTAATGTGTGTTCGGGAGTTAAATTAGCATCACTTACCACAAAGCCTGCTTTGAATTTCTTTACTTTTCTTACCATTTCCGCCTGAGCATCGATGGGTTGCGATGAATATATAAATGAAAGCCCACCGTTTCGCGCGAGGGCAATAGCCATGTTGTGATCGGAAACAGACTGCATAACAGCAGATGCAAATGGAATATTTAATGACAGTTTGGGTTCTTCTCCCTTATTAAATTTTACCAGGGGTGTTCTTAATGATACATTGGAGGGAATACATTCTTTACGGGTTAATCCGGGGATTAACAGGTATTCACTAAAAGTCCGGGATACATCTTCAAAAAATCGGGCCATAATGCTTTTTTTTAAAAGTATAAAAATTGCGCAAATTTATAAATAATTGACCGGACTATTTTAAAAACAGTCTAATTTCTTAATTAAAATGAGGTTGTCCAAAGAGAAGAAAGTTGACGGAAAATTTATAATTCTTTTCTTTGCGTAGCTTTGCGGTTACTTTGTGTTCCGACATTTTGTCGGAACTTTGCGTAACAGCTACATCTAATTATTACGAAGACTCTCATTGAAGATTAATCCGCTAGCAGATCCCTGAACCAATATCCGGAATCTTTGATTATCCGTTGTTGGGTAGAATAATCGGTATAAATTAATCCGAAACGGGGACGGTATCCTTCGTTCCATTCAAAATTATCGGTTAAGGTCCATGCAAAAAAACCTTCAACCGGAACGCCTTCATTTTTGGCCCGGAGAATTTGATCGAGCGTGGCTTTGAAATAAGCAATACGGTCAGTATCCATTACTTTGTTACCGGTTGTTATATGATCTTCAAAACATACACCGCTTTCAGAAACAAGCAATTTTTTAATTTGCGGATACTTGTTAAAATACTGCAACATGGTATACATCCCTTCCGGAAATACTTCCAGGTTTAACTGGTTAAGGGGAACGTCTCTTTTTTTTGCCGGAACCTGAACAGCATGTATCCAGGGCATCCAGGGTGAATGCCGGGCTACAATTCTGAAGTAGTACTGAATTCCAATAAAATCGAAGTCGAAAGGGAGATTATCCGTATCTTCCGGCCGGATATATTTTTCCATCTTTTTTAAAACAGGCAGGTCAGCAACCGGGTATCCCAATCCAAGTGCTGGTTCCAGGAACAGACGGTTCAACAATGCATCAGTCCGATGGGTAGCCCGGATATTTTTTAATTTCTGATCAACCGGTTCGATTACCGAACACGAAAAGGTATTTCCGATATTACTGTCAGGTATGTTTTCGCGTAATATTTTACCTCCGGCAGCCTGGCTCAGGGCAACATGGTGGGCAGCTTTTAAAAAGTTCCCCATACCTTTTTTCCCCGGGGCATGCATTCCGGTAAAATATCCTAGGGAGGTAAATCCCATGGGTTCATTCATTACCAGCCAGTTTTTAACTTTGTCACCAAACTCCTGTGCGCATATTTCAGCATATTCACTGAACCATTTTATGACATCCCGGTTGGTCCATCCGCCTTTGTTTTCGAGCGCCTGTGGTAAGTCCCAGTGATAAAGGGTAACCCACGGTTCAATTTGTTTTTCCAGACAATAGTCAATTATCCGGTGGTAATAATCCAATCCTTTCCGGTTTATTGCACCCGAACCGTTTGGAAGAATTCTTGCCCACGCCAGTGAAAAACGAAAATTACTGAAATTCAGTTTTCTGACCAGATCAAGGTCTTCTGCATAACGGTGATAAAAGTCTGTTGCAGTATCCGGATTGCTATGATCCTTTATTTTGCCTTTTTGTTTTGAAAAAGTATCCCATATAGAAGGACCTTTTCCATCATCGTTGGTTGCTCCTTCGTTTTGCAAAGCCGAAATAGCCACTCCCCATTTGAAATCTTGTCCGAATAACTGTTTTTCTTTGCTCATAAACAAAAATGTCACGAAGGGACAGGCTCGGATATTTAAATAAATGTATGCTTGGTTTTGATAATTTCTTTCATCTCATTCTTCGGAATCGACAACTGGTAATCTTTTTCCCATAGGTTTTTTTTCATAATATCATGTACATGGGTTTCAAAAATTTCATTGATGATCTTACTGGTGATATCCGGATAACTAATTTCTATTTTGTAATCCGAATCGATCCAGTCATGTATTAGTTCAAAATGTTTGGGCTTTAATTTTGGAATTACGGGGACACCCATCGATTTCAGGGCGGCAGCATTGTACTTTTGCTCGTATTGTGATTTCATAGGGATTACCATTAATTTTTTTCCCAGGAACATGGTTTCTGCAGGAGTTTCGAAACCCGCACCACACAAAACACCGGTTGCCGAAGCCATACTGCTTCTGAAGGCATCGTTTGAAATGGGGTATATTTCAATATTTTCATCGATAACTACTTTTTTATTGTGCTTGGAAAAGATCTGCCAGCGTACACCCTCGAAATGACGCAGACTTTCAATAAGCTGTTTATCATCGTATGCAGGCAGGTAAACGGTATAATGTCCTTTGTCCACGGTTTTAAGTTCTCGTACTTCTTTCCGGATAACAGGGGTGTAAATATTTTTACCGTATTTACAGAAATGTAACCCTATCCTTTTCTGGGAAGGAGCGTAATTCCGCAGGATAAATTTTCCGAACACATCGTTTCCGGTCGGTTTTGGGACATTCTTATCCAATAGTGCTCCCTGGTGGCTTAATGAGATGCACGGCACTTTTTTCAATAGGCAGGCCCATGCCGAAACAGGTTCAAAGTCATTTATAACAAAATCGTATTTTTTAATGGGAATGCTGTTGATCTCATCCCTCAGTCTTTTCATGTTGGCTTTCACATAAGTATTCCAGACATCAACCCCGCCTTTTTTTCCGAAAATAAAACTTAATCCTTTCAACCGGTAATCTGCTTCGAAAGGAATAGAGACATCTGCCTGCGTTCCGCTTATCAGTATGTCGGTTTCGCATCGTTGCCTGAGTAAGGGTATTATGTCCCTGGCACGGCTCAGATGACCGTTTCCGGTTCCCTGTATGGCATATAATATTCGCATGTATTACTGTCTGAATTCCTTAAGCATGAGCTGGAAGATTTCCTTGTTTTTTAAATCTGTAAGTCCTACAGTATCGTCCTCGGTTTGTAATATTTTTCCGTTGATTTTACCTTCCTCTTCCTGGGGGTGCCGGTAAATTGTCCATTGTTTTCTATTGTATTCCAGCGCAGTCAGATTTTCGATCCAGTCGCCTGAATTCAGGTATTCGATATTCCCTGTCGATAATTCAATGTTCCTGATTTCAGGATGATGGATATGTCCACAGATGATATACGAAAAACCATTTCGGAGCGCCAGTGCTGCCGCGGTTTCCTCAAAGTTATTGATGTATTTCACGGCTGATTTTACATTTTCCTTGATCTTTTTCGAAAGGGAAGATTTTCTTCTGCCGAAAAAAGCATTGATCTTATTAACTAGTATATTCAGTAAAATCAGGGCATCGTAACCAATGGCTCCCAGTTTGGCCAGCCATTTAGAGTGCTGCATGATCACATCGAAAACATCGCCGTGGAATATCCAGGCTTTTTTGCCATCGAGGTTCAGTTCCAGTTTGTTGACTATTTCCAGCGATCCTATTTTAAGTCCTGCAAACTTGCGCAGCACTTCATCATGGTTCCCGGTAATATAATAAGTCCTTGTTCCTTTGGCCGCCATTCCGATTATGTATTTGATAACCTTCATGTGCGATTTGGGCCAGTAACGTTTACTAAATTGCCAGATATCGATAATATCGCCGTTCAGTATAAGCATTTTCGGTTTTATGCCCTTAAGGTATGCAAGGAGTTCTTTGGCGTGGCACCCGCGTGTTCCAAGATGAATGTCAGAAAGTACCACAATTTCTACAAAACGTTTCTTTACTTTCATTTAGATATAATTATGTAAGCAAAGAAATACTTTTCATATTTCGTCAATATTAACGAAAGGTTAATAAATGATGAAAAATTGCAATGACTTGTATCTTTAGGTTTTGGAAATCAATTATTAACCCTGAATTCACAGAATACCATTAAATAGGCTGTCTAAAAAGTAATAATTTATTATGATGTTGTCATGCTGAACCTGTCTAACGCCAGGTAGACGCAGTGAAGCATCTCATTTATGGTGTGTTTTAGATTCTTCACTTCGTTCAGAATGACAAAAAAGTCACTCTTAAACTAGTTTAATAATTGATTCACCAGTATAAATTTTCAGTTTAACGAAAACATAAAACACTCACCACATTTAAATTAATAATTACAGCTTAATTTTGAAGATGAGAAGATGAGAATTTTTGTTGCTGAAAAGTTCAACAATTTCTTTGGGTAGTAAATATTGCGAAATTCTCTGAGATTGTTAGTTAGGTTTATGTTAGGGGAGTTACGGGAGGGAGGTAGGATACCTCCCTTTTTTATTTGATTTGAGAATTTTGAATTTAATAGTTTATCGCTTCCATCTCATATTGATATAGCTTCTATATATTTCCTAATTTTATGTCGAATAAATTAAACGGTTGAAAAGTGTTTTCCTTTTGAATATTGATATAACATGATACGATTTATAAGAAGCGATTCCGATAACAAAGATTTCATAAAACTTGTCAGGGATCTTGATACCGACCTGGCCGAAAGGGACGGGGAGGACCATTCCTTCTATGCCCCATTCAATAAAATTGATAAAATCAGGTTTGCGGTGGTAATTTATGAAAATAATAAACCTGTCGGGTGCGGAGCATTAAAAGAATATGCTCCGGGTACAATGGAGGTAAAAAGGATGTATGTTACTCCTGAAAGCAGGGGAAAGGGAATTGCTACCAAAATCCTGACAGAATTGGAAAAATGGGCAACCGAATTGTCCTGCACAAAATGTATCCTCGAAACCGGTAAAAGACAACCCGAGGCAATAGGGCTATACAGGAAATACGGGTATCAGCCGATCCCGAATTACGGACAGTATATTAATGTTGAGAACAGTGTTTGTTTTGAGAAGATATTGAAATAAGCAAAGAAAAATTATTTAGTTCTTATATATGTTTCTAATCAATAACTAATTTATATAGATGAATGTAAATATTTTATATGTAATTGTTCTGATAGTTTTTTTACTAATTCTTTATTTCATTCCAGTAAGCACCTATATAATGGCAAAAACATCGGGGATTAATATTTCTATTTTTGAATTTGTAGCGATGCGACTCCGTAAAGTCCCGGTTAATTTAATTGTAAAAGGACTCATTATTGCCAAAAAAGCTGAACTGATCATAAAAAAGGAAGAACTGGAAGCGTATACACTTGCTGGAGGAAATATAGAAAATGTTATTTACGGAATGGTTGCAGCTAAAAAAAGTGGTGTATTGTTAAGTTTTAAACAGGCAACAAATGAGGATATGAATGGAGTTAACCTGGTAGAAAAATATTCAGAAAAATCAATCTGACACAGTTTATTGAATACAACCGCGGTAAAGGATTTACAAATAACTTTAAGGAACAGGTAAGCGGCCATAAGGAATGCTTGATCAGCTTTAAGGCACGTACAACCATCAGTAAGGAATGTTCGACTGACCTTAATCAATACAACCTCGGATATTGTTTTGGCTTAGCCTCATGCATAATTTGGTATACGGCGTCAAATACATCCTCCACATTCGGATTCGAAAAATAATCCCCGTCGGTAGCATACGCCGGACGGTGGTCCATAGCAGTAAGTGTATGCGGTTCCGAATCGAGATAGTAATAGGCTTTTTGCTGCTCCAGTACTTTCTGCATCATATAGGCAGTGGCGCCTCCCGGAACATCCTCGTCGAAAAACAGCACCCGGTTGGTTTTCCGGATAGATTGTGCAATAATCTCATTGATATCGAAGGGGAGGAGGGTTTGCACATCAATCAGCTCTACACTGATACCGACTTCCTTCAGTTGTTTAATGGCATCCTGTGCAATGCGCACGCAACTGCCATATGTTACCAGGGTTATGTCCGTGCCTTCTGTCAGTACTTCGGGTATGCCCAACGGTATTTTGTATTCTCCGATATTGTCGGGCTTTATCTCTTTCAGCCGGTAACCGTTTAAAGGTTCTATCACCAGTGCCGGGTCTTGTCCTTCGAGCAGGGTATTGTAAAATCCTGCTGCCTGCGTCATATTTCGTGGTACACACACATATACTCCGCGTATGGAATTAATCACCATGCTCAGTGGAGAACCGGAATGCCAGATTCCTTCCAGGCGGTGTCCGCGTGTGCTAACAATAAGGGGGGCAATTTGTCCGGCTGAAGTGCGCCAGTGCGTGGTAGCCAGGTCATCACTGATGGTCTGCAGGGCATATAGCAGGTAATCGAAATATTGTATTTCAGCGATTGGACGCATGCCTCTTAGCGCTAACCCTATTCCTTCTCCTATTATGGAAGTTTCACGGATACCGGTGTCGAAAATCCTCCATTTGCCGTATTTTTCCTGCAAGCCTTCATAGGTCTGGTTAACTCCGCCGATCTTCCCGACATCTTCGCCAAAAGCAACCAGCAAGGGGTACTTTTCAAAAAGAAGGTCGAAGTTATCCCGAATAATTTCCCTGCCCGTAACTACCTGTGAATTTTCCGAATATTCCGGATTAATTTCTTTTACATTCAGCGTGGAATATTTGCTCTCGGAGTAAAGAAAGGAATTGTATTTTTCATACTTTAAAACATAGGATTTATTTAACCAGGTAATCAGTTCACCTTTTAAGTGTTTCCGCTCATTACAATCGTTGCAGACGTAACGCAGCAATTTTTTACCGGCGCTGTGAATGTCCTTTCGGATAGGCGCATTGAGGGATTTCAGGTTTCGTGTAATAACGGAAAGCTTATCGAGGTTCTGCTGCCCGCAAACACAGGAGCGGTTCTCAATGATGTTCAGCAGTTCTTCGCGTTCTTTCAGCAGGGGTTTCTGAAATGCCGCCCATCCGCGCTTGTGCGCTTCTTTAACATCGTTGACTGCCTGTTCTTCCAACTTGTCAAGCTCATCAGGAGTTGCTATATTTCTGGAAATAATCCATTCACGCATCTTTTTTATACAATCGTATTCTACTTCCCATTCCAGGCGTTCTTTCGATTTGTAACGTTCGTGCGATCCGGAAGTGGAATGGCCCTGTGGTTGGGTTACCTCCGAAACATGAAAAAGTACAGGTACCTGTTCCTCACGGCAGCGTTTGATACCTTCTGCAAACATCTTGCACAATCCCGGATAATCCCAGCCTTTCCCTTCGTAAATAAGAATTCCCGTGCTGTTTCTTTCTTTTTCAAAGCCTCTTAACGTTTTTGAAATGCTGTCTTTAATTGTCTGAAATTTCCGGGGTACAGAAATTCCATATCCGTCGTCCCATACGGCAACTGCCAGGGGAATCTGCAATACTCCTGCTGCATTAAGGGTTTCGAAAAAATGACCTTCTGAAGTGCTGGCATCGCCAATGGAACCAAATGCCACTTCACTACCGTTTATCGAAAGTTGGTTGTGTTTCTGAAGTTCTTTGTTTTGCTTAAAAAGTTTTGAAGCCAGTGCCAGTCCCAGTAACCGGGGCATTTGTCCTGCCGTGGGGGATATGTCCGATGAGGAATTTTTCTGTTTGGTAAGATTCAACCAGTTTCCCTCTTCGTCGATACTACGCGTGGCAAAGTGGTTGTTTAACGACCGACCCCCGCTTGCCGGATTGGCCTTTAGATCAGCATGTCCGTATAACTGAATAAAAAATTCATCAAGCGTGAAAATGCCCGCGGCGATCATAAAAGTCTGATCGCGGTAATATCCCGATCGCCAGTCACCATTTTTGAAATTTTTGGCATAAGCGATTTGCGCAATTTCTTTGCCGTCGCCGAAAATTCCAAACTTGGCCTTCCCGGTCAGCACTTCTTTGCGTCCCAGTAAACTTAAATTTCTACTTTGATTGGCGATCAGATAATCATGGAGGACTTCTTTTCTGAATTCGTCGAATTCGATGTTATTGGTAAGTTGTTTTTCCTGTAAATACATGCCTGACGTATCCTTCTCTTAAGTTTAAATGCAAAATTATACCGTATCAACAAATCAATACAAAAGAGGTTTAATATTCGGTACGAACAAATTTAGTAGAATAATTCTAAATAATGTATCCGAAATTGCCATTAATTGAAAATGACGGAAGAAGGAAAGATTCACTTTTAGTTGTGAAATTTTATTCAACCGCGGCTGATTTGAATGTTAAATTCCAAAAAAACAAGCATCAAAATCCAAATAAATTCCAATATTAAAAATTCAAATAATCAAACTATTTTCAAATGAATAAACCTATCGCCAAGAGTTGAAATTTGTGGGTTGGAATTTTTTATTTTCAGTAAGGTACTATCATAAAACCTACAAAGATTTTTCATATGCCGCAATTACCCTATCCATGAACACATTATTCTCCTCGACGATTTTCATCCGGGAGGGATCGGCCTCAAACCATGCCACCGTTTTTTTAATACCTTCTTTAAAAGGAATGGTAGCCTTAAAACCGGGTACAAAAGATTTAATTTTTGAATTGTCGAAAATAGCGCTTACTGCTTTATCTCCCAGAAGATTTCCCCGCATCCCGTCCATTCCCATACTATCGGCAATGCGGCAGATAAAATCGGATGAGATATGAACTGCATTCAAAGGAACATTGGCAGCAGCGGCCACATCTTCATATATCTGGTTCCATGTAAGTACTTCGTCCGAGGTAATGTGGAAACTGTGTCCGGTTGCCTGCTGGTGCCCCAACAAACCAGTAAATCCTTTGGCAAAATCGTCGGAATGGGTGATCGTCCATAAGGAAGTTCCGTCTCCATGTATAATAACTTTTTTTCCTTTTTTCATCCTGTCAATGATGGTATAATCCGTCCAGCTGCCTATTGCAACCGGGATTACCGTATCGTAAGTCAGTGAAGGCCGGACAATAGTTACCGGGAAATTTTCTTTCCGGTACATTTCCATCAGAAAATCCTCGCAGGCAATTTTATCACGCGAATATTCCCAATACGGATTTTTAAGGGGAGTGGATTCGGTAATAAAGGGATTTACAGGAGGCTTCTGATATGCCGAGGCTGAACTGATAAACAGATATTGCCCCGTTATTTCCCTGAATAACTCGTAATCGCGTTTTACTTCGGCGGGTTTAAAGGCTATGAAGTTAGCCACAGCATCGAAATGCATATTCTTAAGCTTACTTTTTACTTCATCAATGTTATTAATATCCGCATTTAAAACGTTTATCCCGTTAGGAATTTTCTGAGAGGATTTGCCCCTTGTTAATATGTACAGATCAATACCATTTTTGACAGCCTGCCTTGAACAAGCGCCTGAAATATTACCCGTACCACCGATAAAAAGAACTTTCATGTTAATGGAATTTTGATGTTTACTAAATTAAAAAAAATACTACATTTGCTCACAAATTTCAACAATCATGTTTGGAACAATCTTATTAATATCCATTGTATTAATGGCCATTTCATTTATTGGCCTTGGATTGAATATCTTTTTCAGGAAGGATGGAAAATTTCCCGAAACGGAAATAGGTCAGAATAAAGCTATGCGGAAGCTGGGAATTACCTGCGTGAAATGCGATGAGGCAAGATGTCATAATCACAATAACAGGCAAGAGGTAGTAAAGGTACCGGTGAAAATTCATCCGGAAAGATTAAAGATCATACCACAATAAACTTTTCACCAGTCACATTGTTAATGGATATACGGCAGTGAGTCTGTCGGAATTTTTTCATTAATATTGATTAAGATGGCATTTTTGAAATTATTATTAATATCGTTGGTAATGGTCGCTGTGGCCATGCTGGCTCTTGGCATTAAATTGCTGATAGATAAGAAAGCAAAGTTCACAGGAGGTTCCTGTCAGGCTACTGCCGAAAACGGTTTTTCCTGTGCCTGTGGTCCTGCTGATGCCTGTACAGTGGAAGAGACATAATAAACAAATTCCAAAAAACAAGCATCAAATTCCAAGAAACAAGCATCAAATTCCAAATAAGTTTCAGTTATCATAATTCCAATAATCAAATTAATCTCAAAGAATAAGCATATAGCAAAAGTTGAAATTTGTGGTGGGGGATTTGGAATTTGAGATTTGTATTTTAAATGAAGTAGGGTAAAATGAAATCCTCACACTGCTAATTGGCAGTTAACGATTCCTCTTCAATATATTTTTTCAGGTTTTTCGTGACAAATACATTGTATTTGCCATTTTCTGTTCCTGTTATCAGGTAAGCATCCAGCTCGGGATGACTGGCAAGGAAAGCTTTTGTTTTTTCGAAACCCATCACCATAAAGGCAGTTGCATAAGCATCGGCTGTGATGCAATCATTGGCGACGACACTGGCACTTAAAACAGTTTTTAATACCGGATAACCGGTCTTGGGATTAATAGTGTGTGTGTATTTAATGCCATTCTTCACATAAAATTTTCGATAATTTCCGGATGTGGCCAGTGCCTGGTTATTAAGTTCTATAATAGCCTGGAGATCCGCTCCCGGTATCTGATTATTTTCAATGGGCTTGTCAACTCCAACCCTCCATAGTTCCCCTTTATTGTTTTTACCTTTGGCCCTTACTTCTCCTCCGATCTCAACCAGGTAATTCTTTATATGTTTATTGTCGAGAAAATGACAAACCACATCAACCGAATATCCCTGGGCAAGGGCATTTACATCGAGAAGTGTTTCTTTGTATTTCTTAACAACATGACCATTTTCGATTTTTACTTTATCCATCCCCACATAAAGCATCAGACTATCGATGAGTGCACTGTCGACATTAACTCCTTCCGTAGGCCCGAAACCGAGCGCATCCACAATGGGCCCTACCGTGATATCAAATGCACCGTTGGTGGTTTTGTATACTTCATAGGATTTACGGAATACATCAACAAAAAAAGTATCAAGTTTCACTCCCGGTTCATTACGGTTTACTCGCGAAATAATAGAACTCTTTATATAGGTGGAAAGGGACTGATCGAACCGGGCAAGCAGGCTGTCTATATCATTCTGCAAATCTATTCCCTTTTTACTCTGATAAGAAATATGATAGGTTGTCCCTTGCGTAAAACCCGAGATAGTCATGTATTTACCCGGGAAGCTCTTCCGGGCGATAAATATACCTAATGCTACGGCAAACAATAAAATAACAGCTCTTACAAAAATTTTCTTCATGATACTTATAACAACTTAAAGAAATATACAATGAATTCCTTTTTCAGGAAATATTCAGATTTGTTTTAGATAAAACAGGTATTTCTTTTATTTTGAATGATCGTAAAAATTCTGCTTTAACTATAGAAAAGCAAGCCCCTGAGAGTCTTATATTTTATTATCCGCCGAAATCGTCGAAATCAACCATTTCATCGGGAACGCCCAGGTCATAAAGCATTTTTTGAACAGCTGAGTTCATCATTGGTGGTCCGCAAAGATAGAATTCAATTTCTTCCGGTTCATCCTGCTTGCTCAGATATTCATTATACAATACCTGGTGAATAAATCCTTTAAGTCCGTCCCATTTATCTTCTTCTTTAGGCTCGGACAGTGCAATATGGAAAGAAAAATTCGGGAATTGTTTTTCGATTTTCCGGAATTCATCTTCGTAAAATATTTCCCGCTTTGACCTTGCTCCGTACCAGAACGATACTTTTCGGTTGGTTTTCAGTGTATGGAACAGGTGAAATATATGCGAACGTAACGGTGCCATTCCGGCGCCTCCGCCAATGTATATCATTTCCCGTTCGGTATTTTTTATAAAAAATTCTCCGTAAGGACCTGAAACGGTTACTTTATCTCCCGGTTTACGGGAGAAAATGAAGGATGAACATATACCCGGGGTAACATTCATAAAGCCTCCTTTTGACCTGTCCCAGGGTGGAGTTGCTATACGTATATTCAGCATAATGATATTTCCTTCGGCAGGATGGTTAGCCATAGAATAAGCACGGAAAGTTTCTTCCGAATTTTTCGTCTTCAATTCCCACATATTAAATTTATCCCACTCATCACGGAATTGCTCTTCCACCTCAACGTCTTTGAAAGACATTTCATACCGGGGAACATCAATCTGGATATATCCGCCCGAATTAAAATCGAGTTTCTCGCCTTTGGGTAAACGAACCACAAACTCTTTAATAAAAGTAGCTACATTGCGGTTAGAAACTACTTCGCATTCCCATTTCTTTATCCCCATTATTTCCTCGGGGATCTGTATTTTCATGTCCTGCCTGATCTTCACCTGGCAACCCAAACGCCAGTTGTTTTGTTGTTCTTTACGAGTGAAATAGCCGGTTTCGGTAGGGAGTATCGAACCGCCGCCTTCTATAACCTGGCATTTACACAAACCGCATGTTCCTCCTCCTCCGCAAGCCGAGGGAAGGTAAATATTCTGATTGGATAAGGTGGAAAGCACCGATGATCCGGGAGATACATTAAATTCTTTATCGTTTACCTGCAGTTGTACTTCCCCTTGGGGAGTAAGTCTTTTTCTGGCTAAAAGCAATATAGCTACCAGTGACATAATAATAAGCAGGAAGACTATAATGCTTATTGATATTATACCCATCTGCGACATCAAAAAAATCATTTCCTTATGCTGTTTATTTTAACCAATTACAATTTAATACCCATAAAGCTCATGAAGGCAATACCCATTAAACCTGTTATAATAAAGGTGATCCCCAAGCCTTTTAACGGATCGGGTATATTCGAATAACGAAGTTTTTCACGTATTGCCGCCAGTCCGATAATAGCAAGCATCCAGCCTACTCCTGAACCTAGTCCGAATGCTGTTGCTTCACCAATGGAAGCATATTCTCTTTCCTGCATAAACAGGGAGCCTCCCAGGATGGCGCAGTTTACAGCGATCAGTGGCAGGAAGATACCCAGTGAGTTATAGAGGGCAGGAGAAAATTTTTCTATGATCATTTCTACCAGTTGTACCATGGAAGCAATAACCGCAATATACATGATAAATGACAAAAAGCTCAGGTCGACATCAGCGAATTTGGGACCCAGCCAGGTAAGGGCCCCGCTTTTCAACACATAATTCTCGAGCAGGTAATTAACCGGCACCGTAAACCCCAGCACAAAAACCACGGCAATTCCCAATCCCATGGAGGTTTTCACGGTTTTCGACACAGCAAGATATGAACACATGCCCAGGAAATAGGCAAATATCATGTTGTCGATAAAAACCGATTTAACGAATATATTGATTAAATTTTCCATACTATTAATTCGTTTCTATTAAGTCCTTATTCTTGCTTCTGTGCACCCAGATAATAATTCCAAGTGTGATCAATGCCATTGGAGGTAAAATCATTAATCCGTTATTTACATATCCTGTCTGATAAATATGCAAATTGGCAAATAAGGGATAACCCCAAATCGTTCCCGAACCCAGTATTTCGCGGATGAAAGCAACCACTATAAGTATTATTCCATATCCGGCCGCGTTACCTATGCCATCGAGAAAAGCCGGCCATGGTTTATTACCCAGTGCAAATGCCTCCAGGCGGCCCATCAATATACAGTTGGTGATGATAAGTCCGACAAAGACGGATAATTGTTTACTCACATCGTAAGCATATGCCTTCAGTACCTGGTCAACAAGAATTACCATAGTGGCAATAACTACCAGTTCTACGATGATCCTGATACGCGGAGGTATATAATTACGTAAGAGGGATATTACGACGTTCGAAACTGCTAAAACGGCCATTACTGAAATTGCCATGACGACCGATGGTTTTAGTTTTACCGTAACCGCCAGTGCCGAGCAAATACCCAAAATCTGAACAGTAATAGGATTACTATGACTCAACGGATCGGTGAGCAGTTTGATATTCTTAGGTGAAAACAAAGGTTCTTTCTCATTCATAGCTACATCTTTTTCTTTTGGTTTTCAAAAAAAGTCAAATATCCTGACAGGCAATCCCGGATCATGGCCTGCACTCCTTTACTGGTAATAGTAGCCCCCGATATGGCATTTACGCCATGCAGGTCACCTGCAGGGGCCCCGCCTTTCACCACTTCAATAGAAACAAATTTACCATCATCAAATAGCTTTTTTCCCTTAAAATTATCCTGGAACCACTTTTCTTTAATTTCAGCGCCCAGTCCGGGTGTTTCGGTTTTATGGTCGAAGTTGGCCCCGTATATGGTATTAAAATCGTTCTTAAGTGCAATGTATCCCCAGATTGGTCCCCATAGTCCTTTTCCTCTTACCGGAAAAATATAATATTCTTCCCCGTCTTTTTTACAGACATAAACCGGTAATTCCCGTGAAGATTTGATTTTAGTCATTTGTGAATTAATAGATGCTTTATCCACCTGGCTGAAATGCATAAACTGCCCCAGAAATTTTTTAAAAGGACTTATTGCATGCTCAACCAGCATTTCCTGAAGTTTTTTTCTTTTATCGATTTTTGAGACCTCAACTTTCATGTTAACAGAAAAAACATCGATACCGGGTATTTTTTCACCCTGGTCATTGATAACATATTTATCGACGATATATTGATTGAATTTCTTCCCGGCATCTTTTTCAGTACTGTTTATATTTACCGAAGCAAGTATGTTTTGCATTTGTTCCAGCTTTATATTCTTATCCTGAACAGGTTTGAGTTTCAGGAATACAGAAGATAATAAAGCCGCCACTATAACCACCATAACGGCTGAAAAAACAAATATGTAAGTATTGCTAAAGCTTTTCATTGTATATTCTTATTTTCTATCATTCAATCTTTATCCATTAATCTATGCTCTCGCTTCAGCCCGTTTCAAACGTTTCTTTATGTTGGCTTCCACAACAAAATGATCGATCAGCGGTGCGAATACATTTAATAACAGAATAGCGAGCATCACCCCTTCGGGATAAGCCGGGTTCAACACACGTATCAGAATGGCCATGATACCAATCAGGAATCCGTAAATGTATTTTCCTTTCTCGGTTTGTGCAGCCGTTACCGGGTCGGTGGCCATAAAAACAGCACCGAAAGCAAACCCTCCAAGAATTAACTGTTCCCAGGCTGGAACTGCCATAAACGAATTCACTGCAAACAAGTTCAGAATTAATCCCATAACTAAACCCCCTGCAAAAACGGATGCGATGATTTTCCAGCTTCCGATTCCGGTATAGATCAGAATTACTGCACCTATAAGTATCGCCAGTGTGGAAGTTTCACCGATGGATCCGGGAATGGACCCGAAAAACATATCCCACACGGAATAAGGATGTCCCAAACCGTTCACAAAATGCGTACTTCCTTCTGATGCCTGGGAAAGTATTGTCGCGCCTGAAAAGCCGTCAACTATTTTACTCCCATGTTCTTTCAAACCGGATATCCAAACTTCACTTCCCGACATTTCGGAGGGATAGGCAAAAAACAAAAATGCCCTGGCTGTCAATGCCGGATTGAGAATATTCATGCCCGGGCCGCCAAATACTTCCACACCGATTATTACAGCAAATATGGTTGATACTGATACCATCCACAAGGGAACATCAGCAGGCATAACCAGTGGGATAAGCATACCCGTAACCAGAAAACCTTCACTTACTTCGTGTCCTCTGATCTGGGCAACAGCAAATTCGATTGCCAGTCCTGAAACATAGGAAACGATTACTATCGGAATTACTTTGAGAAAACCGAACCAAAATGTCGGCCAGAAAGCCTGTTCCTGTCCGGTTGCCAGAAAATGCTGGTATCCGGTGTTCCACATACCGAATAAAAGTGCCGGGATCATAGCCAGTACAACAATCGACATGGTTCTTTTCATATCGATACTGTCGCGGATATGCGTGCCTTCAACGGTTACTTTATCGGGTACGAAAAGAAAAGTTTCAAAAGCATCGAATGTACTGTGAAGTTTTTCAAGGCGCCCTCCTTTCTCAAACTGTGGTTTTATTTTATCAACAAAATTTCTTAATGGTTTCATTCATTTAACTTAATTAAACATCTTGTTAACTCATTTCTTTTGCCATCATATCTAATCCCTTCCGGATGATGGATTGTATGTTTGTTTTCGAGGTGCAAACAAATTCACATAATGCAAAATCTTCTTCTGCTACTTCATATATCCCCAGTTTCTCCATCATATCAATGTCTTCTACAATGATAGCTTTGATGAGTTGCATGGGAAAGATGTCCATGGGAAGTACTTCTTCGTATTTGCCGGTGATCATCAGTGCACGATTTCCGCCGTTAAGATTGGTATCCAATTTGTATTCCCGTTTGGGAGTCAGCCATGAAAAGAATGAATGTGAGGTGCTGAATTTTCCGAACCCGGGTAGTGCCCAGCCTAAAAATTCGAAATGTTTTCCTTCTGGTATAACAGTTACCTGCGAATCATAAAATCCAAGATAACCTTCAGAAGTGATTTTTGTGCCGGTTAATACATTTCCGCTGATAAATCGCAGCAGTCCTTCCTTTACATTATTGTTAACCATATTTTTAACAGAAGCACCGGCGATAAGTTTATAATACAGAGGCTTATTAACTTCGGAACCTGTAAGTGCTACTACACGCGATGCATCGTAAATTCCGTTTTCGAATAACCGTCCAATTGTAATCACATCCTGGGGTGCAATATACCAAATCAGATCGCCTTTATTCAGTGGTTCAATATGATGTATTTGAATTCCGACATTTCCTGCCGGATGGGGACCTTTAAATTTATTTATCTGAACACCTTTTGTATTACTGAAAACCGGCGATGCAGGATATTCAGAATTGATGTTCAAATGGATCTTCCCTTCGGTGAGCCTTGAAAGTGCATCAATTCCGGTTTGGAATTCTTTTTCACAACCCTTGACTGCAAAATCGTAATCGGGAGCTAAAGGAGATGTATCAAAAGCGGATATAAAAATCGATTTGGGTTGTACTTCAGGATTGGCTATTATTGAATAAGGCCTTTGCCTGATCACAGGCCAGATACCTGATTTCAGCAGATTATCGGTTACTTCTTCGCGACTTAATTCGAGAGGGTTTCCCTTTTTGAAAGTTTCATACTGCATTTCTCCGACAGGTTCGATTACCACTTCAAGTACTCTCCTGCGTTCACCACGGTTAACAGCAATAACTTTCCCGCTTACAGGTGAGGTAAATTGAATGGAAGGGCGGTATTTATCAAAGAATAATGGCGTTCCGGCTTTAACTTCCTGATTGACATCTACAGTAAGCTTTGGAGTTAATCCATGAAAATCAGTGGGTTTTACTGCGTATGTTTCTGACTGGCCGGCTTTTATAAAAATCTTTTCCGCTTTGCCCTGAATCGGTATGTTCAGTCCTTTCTTAATCTTAATAACTTCCGACATTATGTGTAAATTACTTTTTATTCAAGTGGACAAAAATAGCTATTTTTAATATTTTACCAACCCCGCAAATATATAAAAATATAGATATTTATTATTCAGAATAAATATAATGTTGTTATTCTGATAACTCTCCGCTTTTTATTATTTTGTTTTGTAAATTTCAGGATCAAATGATAGTTGATCATCTTTACTATCCTGTTTGGATAAAGAAATGGATAAACAGGTATACATTATGTTGATCAACCTGGTTTTTGCCTGATTTGTGATTGGGTTTATCATCCTTGGTTATAGTACAATTAGCAAATCATCTGTCAGTTGTTTATTTAATAACAAATAAATGTTTATAGAAGTTTAATCAATCTGTTATGTTGGAAATAATATATAAAAAGCTGAATACACTTATACTTGCAACATTACTTTTTAACCTCTTGCCATATATCTGCATTGCATCGGATAATAGTGATGATATACGAACATACAATGACTCTATTTATAATGAAGATATAAAAACTGTTCAACTTTACAGGAAAGGATGGGAAATGTCGTATCCGATTATTGAATTAAACAGTAATGATAAACTTGTACTTTCATTTGATGAACTGGGGGATGAACAAATGAATTATTCCTATTCACTGCTTCACTGTAATGCTGAGTGGGAACCATCAGACATTTCTGAAACGGAATATATGGAAGGATTTAATTCGATACCTATAAATGATTTTGCCTATTCGTTTAATACTACTTATAGTTATATACATTATTCGGTTACATTTCCGGATGAAAATACCAGATTGTTATTAAGCGGGAACTATATAATACAGGTATTTGAAAGTTCCGATCCTGACAAGGTGATACTTACAAAACGATTTTTCATTACAGAACAAAAAGTGGAAATACAGGCGACCATCAGACCGGCAGTGGATTATAAGGTCCCGGAAGGTGGACAGGAAATTGAATTTAAAATTCTGAACAGTTCGTTTCCGGTAATGGATCCTATGAGGCAACTTAAGATTTTCATTATTCAAAACCAAAACTGGCACAAAATCATTAAAACTTCCAAACCGCTTTTCATCAAACCCGGAGAACTTGATTATACATACAGCGGAAAGTTTGTTTTCGGAGGCGGAAATGAATTCAGACAGTTCGACATTGCCAGCATGAAATACCAGACTGAAAATGTTGCCCTGATCGACTTCAGAAAACCATATTATCATGTAATTCTGAAAGAAGATAAACCACTTATTTATAAACCCTACTTTTATCAAAAAGACTTAAACGGTAAATATTTTATTACAAAAGAAGGTGCAACGAATAAAGATGTTGAGGCTGATTATGTGTACGTTCAGTTTCGTTTGGCTGTAGACGGGCCTTATACCGGTTACCAGGTTTATGTGTTCGGTGGGCTCACCAACTGGAATATCAGTAAAAATTTTGAGATGTCATACAATTCTGTTGATAAATTGTATGAACTGGAAACCCTGCTTAAACAGGGATCATACAATTACGCCTATGCACTCGAGAATGCCGATGGCACCATTGACACGGATACTTTTGAAGGAGATCATGATGAAACTGAAAATAATTACCGGTTCTTTGTGTATTATACAGATATGAACGGCAGGTATGACCGGTTGATCTGTACCAAATCCGTAAACAGCATGTCGCAGGAAAAGTAATTATATTGCTGTAAGGTGCATCTCCGAAACAATTTTCTACTTCCTTTATAATTCTTTTCAGCTTAGCTTAAACTTTTTTCTTCTTCTTAGCGGTGAAAGCAGAATATAAATTTCAGAGATGCACTTTTTAAACAGAACAACTAAACAATCGATATTTTTTATTCCTCCGAAAGGAAAGGATACCGGTAATCTGTTGGTGGTACGAAATTCTCTTTTATCGATCGGGGAGAAGTCCACCGTAACATATTGATCATCGATCCGGCTTTGTCGTTGGTTCCCGAACCGCGCGCTCCTCCAAAAGGTTGCTGACCTACAACAGCACCGGTAGGTTTGTCATTTATATAAAAATTCCCGGCAGCATTTTTCAACCGTTCAACTGTACGGGTAATTACCTCGCGATCCAGGGCGAAAATCGAACCGGTTAGTCCATAAATAGACGTATTATCCAGTATTTCTAAAGTGTCATCGAATTTATCAGCCGGGTACACATATATAGTAAGAATTGGTCCGAATAATTCTTCTTCCATTGTATAATAATGCGGATCTGTTGTTAACAAAATAGTAGGTTCGATAAAGTAACCTTTTGTTTTGTCATATTTTCCCCCGGCAATAATTTCAACTTCTTTATCTTTCCTGGCTTTATCGATCACTTTTGCCATTTTGTCGAAAGCTGCTTCATCAATTACCGCGTTGAAAAAATTACCAAAATTCTCAGGGCTCCCTATTTTAAATGATGACAGGTCGTTCTGCAGTAATTCCTTAATCTGTGGCCAAAGCGTATCGGGAATATAAGCACGACTGGCTGCGGAACATTTTTGTCCCTGGTATTCAAAAGCCCCTCTTGTAAGTCCTGTAGCCACCTGCCTTGCATTTGCCGATTCATGCACCATCACAAAATCCTTACCACCCGTTTCACCTACTATTCGGGGATAGGTTTTGTATTTTTTTATATTTTCCCCGATGGTTTTCCAGATTCCCTGGAAGACATTTGTTGAACCGGTAAAGTGAATACCAGCAAAAGAAGGGTGTCGCAAAATTGTATCTCCTGCAACAGGACCGGGCACCAAAATCATATTAATCACTCCGTCGGGTAGTCCGGCAGCCTGAAGCACTTCCATAATTACTCTTGCTGAATAGACCTGCGATTTGGAAGGTTTCCATACTACCACATTTCCCATTATGGCAGGTGCAGTAGGCAGATTACCTGCTATTGATGTAAAGTTAAACGGGGTAAGTGCGAAAACAAAACCTTCCAGGGGTCGCCATTCCATCCGGTTCCAAATTCCCCGTGGAGATTCAGGCTGGATACTATATATCTGAGTCATGTAACTTACATTAAACCTGAAAAAATCAATCAGTTCGCAAGTTGCATCTATCTCGGCCTGGTGTATGTTTTTCGACTGGCAAAGCATGGTAGCTGCCGTCATCTTATAGCGATATGGGCCCGCAAGCAAATCGGCTGCTTTTAAAAAGATAGCAGCTCTTTGTTCCCAGGGCATGGCAGCCCACTTTTCACGGGCATTTAGTGCGGCATTTATTGCATCTGTTACATGTTGTTCTTCTCCCTGGTGATAATATCCTAAAATCTTTTTCAGATCGTGCGGGGGGCGGATAGTGATACGATTATCCGTGTGGATTTCTTTGCCATCAATAACCATTGGTATTTCAACCTCCTTTGTAAGCGCTTCATTTATTGCCTCTCTCAGTTCCTTTCTTTCAGAAGAACCCGGTTCGTATTTTAAAATGGGTTCATTCTTGGGAACGGGTACTTTAAAAAATCCTTTTACCATATCTAATTCTTTTTAAATTTCAATTTTCTCAATGTTATAAAGTTAGATACAACTGTTACCCTAAAAAATGACATTTATTACTTGAAAATTTGATTTTTCTCAGGTTATCGGGTTATGTTGAAAAATAATTGGTCTTGTAAATAAATTCCCCGTTAAAAGGACAATTATCGTCACCGTTTGTTCGTAATTTTGAGAAAAATCTTATTAATATGGATCAGCATAAATTTGTAAAACGATTACTGGTAATTCTGAAGAATAAGTATGTGCTGGCAACACTGGTGTTTTTTGTCTGGGTTTTGGTATTTGATGAAAATAATCTGATAGAACAGTGGCAGAATAAACGCGAACTTAAAACGCTCGAAAACGATAAAACCTATTATCTGAAAAGGATTAATGAAGATTCGCAACGAATGAAGGAGTTAAAGACCAACAATGAAAATCTTGAAAAATTTGCCCGTGAACAATACCTGATGAAGAAAAAGAATGAAGATGTATATGTTATTGTAAAAGAGAAGGATGAATAGTATGAATGTTTTGCCGCTGGTAATTTCTGTAAATATTTAATAATTCAACAGGTGAGAGTTCTGATTCCGTGGGGAATCCATTTTTTTCAAGTAGTTTATTTGCTGCATAACAGATTTCTTTTTTCGGGTAAAGATTTGCCGAACAAAAATTTAAGTATTTAAAAACCCGGAAAGCATTAAACCACTGATAGAATCTTTTTTTATATGTGAAAGAAGTCGTGCAGTTCGCATTTATTTCTGTCAATGCTGCTGTAAAATCTTTTGAATTTATAAACGAACGTATACTCCCGGGCAGTATTTTATATATCAGGCTCAATTCTTCCGTAGTTTTGTTGAAAAACTTATCTTTTAACTGAATAAACATTTTCAGTTCATCAAATACTGCAGGATGAAAAGTTTCCAGTTTATTATTTTTTTCGTTTAGTATTTTTTGTATTACCGGACCTGTTCCGAAAGGTACACGTGAAGAGGGTCGGGGTGATGGGTACAATGCAGTGTTGTTGATCTCAGTAAATTTTCCCTGGGGAATAACTTTGTGCAGAAAATAAAAATCTTCCCCTCCCTGACGGCGGTTCATCCCTCCCTGCTTGCAATAAATATCGGCTGTTATTCCAAAACAGGAGCCTACCGTATGAAAGGCATAAGGGAAACCCGCATATCGAAGTCCTTCTATATAATATCTCATGTGCAATTCATAGAGTGTAACTGCCTGGTAAACGGGAGTGTCGAATTCATTTCCCGATAAGGGATGTTCAAAATAGATTGTGAAACCAATGATATCCGGATCATTTATAAATTCGGACTCAATAGCAGTGAAATAATTTGTACTGCAAAGAGTGTCAGCATCGAGTGAAAGTATAATGCCCTTTTTTTTGTCAAGCTGATCGAATCTGGAAACAGCTGCATCCATACCTATTTTTCTCGCCAATCCGGCTCCGGCTGACTTTTTTGGTAAATCGGGGAAGTGAAGGATATTGAACCTGAAATTTTTGGTGTTTTTTTCCGTAAGCCAGGCTTCAGTCTGATTCAAAGTTAAAATATTTTGATTTTTCACTTCCTCCGGATCAGCTTCGGAAGAATTAAAAACCAATATTATCTCAACATGCGCTTTCGGACGTTCACAATTGAAAAGCGAAGTCAACGTATCCTGCAAGTTATCTTCATTGTATACTGGTATGACCACAATAAAATTCAAAAGCCCCGAAGGGGGCTCTGATATATGAACCTGAAATAATTGATGCCTTTTCAGATATGCGGTTGCAAAACCCATAAAATTGAACCCTGCGGGTAGATTTTATTTGGTTTTTTCCCGTTCTTTTTTGTATTTTTCGTTAAGACCTTTGATTACTCTTTTTGTAATATCAAGATTCTTATCGGCATAAAGTATATTGCCACCGAATGAAGTTCCCATTACATATTTATATCTGTGTACAGACTGTAATTCGGTAAGATATTCCATGATCGAATTTAATACCTGCCTGTAAGCAACCTGTTGCTGGTCGGCTAACTGCGATCTAAGATCATTCTGAAGCTGCACCAGTGACTGTTCCTGGTTGGCAAGATCCTGTTGTAATTTGGCAGCCTCCGATCTTGTTATCAATCCCCTGTCCACTTTGTACTGGAAATTCTGGGCATCTTTTTGATACGATTTTTGTTTTGTATCTAATTGTGCCTGAGATGTTTTAAGATTGTCCTGCAATTTCTGTTGTAAATCGAAATAAAAATCGTAATTATTCAGAACGGTGTCAATATTCACATATACTATTCCCTTTGCGGAATCAATTGACTGCGACATCCCGCTATTATTATCCACAGAAGACATATCATTCATGCCTGAACGCGATGTAAAAAACAATACGAAAAGCGCTGCAATTGCTACTAATGAAACAATGTTCAGGATAATAGGTAATTTTTTCATATTCAGTACTTTATTAAAATTTTAATTTTTATTGGATACAAATATATAGTTTTAAAATAAATTACACATTTCAAAAACCAAAAATCTTTCGGTTTATCAATAGTTCAGAAATAAGGAAAATAAGAGGATTAGAATTCAGGGCATGGAACACTGCCGAGTTTCTTTCTTTTTGGAAGCAGGAATTTAAAGCTCATAGAAATTTCATGGGAACCGCGGGCATGTACAAGCAAGTCGGAAACTGTAAAATCATAACTGTATCCTATATTAAATTGTTGGGTTTTAAATCCGACAAGGAATACCACGGCATCTCCGAATTTCGAATTAAAGGGTGGTATACCCCGATACCAAAATCCCAGCACAAGTGGATTTTTATGCCAGTATATACCAAGGTCAAGTTGTTCAAGCGACTCTTGCTTTTTATATAAGAAAGAGAGTGTCATGGTTTCATCTATTGGATTTAGTAACCTCCCTTTTTTCATAATTTGAACTCCCCCGAAAACTGTGATTTTTAGGGGTACCAATGATTCATCGGCATATAAGGAAAGATTTGGTGTAAGTAAATGGTCGACAGTGGAGCCAATCCAGACCTTTTTCGAATAGATTAATAATGAGGTTGCGAAATCGATGTCCCTGGCTTTTTCCCTTACAGGCGCATTTATAGAGGTGGTTGTTGATGGGTCCATCAGCTGGTCGATGAATTTAAGTTTATCAAAAGCCAGGCCATGTTCCAGGTAAGAGAAACACATTCCGGGACGGATCTGCCAGGTATGCATAAACTGGAAATTATAGGAATATTGCAAACCGATATTTAATGTTCCTAACTGGCCTGAACCGGCTACATCCTTATATGCTATTACTCCTACACCACTGTTAAAGTTGGAAAAATAGTGATCGTAGGAAAAGCTGTAAGTTACAAATGCATTGGGCAGGGAATACCACTGATCACGGTAAAGGGCGCTTATACGGCTGCCTTCCACACCTCCTGCAAATGATGGCGCCAGATAAAGAGGATTGGAATAAAATTGCGAAAATTGTGGATCCTGTCCTCTCAACTGTACTGCAGAACATACTAAAAGTACAAATATGAAAATATTTCGGGCCATCTTTCTGTGCTAAAGCACCTAACTGTTTAATTTTATTAGATGTTTTCGGTTCTTTATCTAATACGTGAGTTAAGCGGATTTGTTAATCAAATTGGTCAAAATACAGTATATTTTTTCAAAATGTTTTATCATTCTTTTAAATATTATGAACAATATGAAAGTTTAATCAGGTAAAGTTCTGAAAGTAAACCATGTATTAGTTTTAATTTAAAACGGAACCGTTATTTCTCAATAAATAAATAAATTGACAACTAAAATTACTAACTAAGAAGAATATGTTGCATTAGTAAGTGGATGTCGGGGCAACAAGAAGTGTTAGATCACCTGCTGCAATATAGGGTTCCCCATTTGTAAAAGTTGCCTTTACTTTCCATATATAAACATCCTGTTTTGCAATTTTGCCATCAATATAACCGTTCCAGCCTTTTTTAACATCATCACTTATAAATACCAGGACACCCCATCTGTTATATATTTCGAGTTTATATTTTGCAACACCGGACGCAACCGGACGAAAAACACCCGGATTACTTTCATTAGGGTCATAGTATTCATCTGCCGCACCACTTGGATCTACAACAATCCCCGATGGAAAAACAAGACTACCCTCACCTGTTACTTTGACAGGAATATCACTTGTAAGGGTATCCATGCACCCCTCGGTTGATGTAGCAATAAGTGTTATATAATAGGTTCCGGTATCGGCATAAACGTGACTGGGGTTTAATTCCGTAGAATTTTGTTCGTCACCGAAAAGCCACAGATAATTTTCCCCTTGTTGGGTATGATTAAAAAACTTCACCGGCTGACCGGGTTGTAACTGGCTTTCTTTTTTAACTTTTTTCGGTGTGAATGAAAAATCCATTGTTGGTTTCTGGTAAACGGTAATTTTTTTATAATCCCAGTTGTACCCGCCATCTCCCTTTACAGTGAGTTTAGCAATATATTCACCGGGTTCTGTATAGGTAAATTCAGGGGCCGGACTGGTAGAGGTGGCACTGTTATAACCGAAGTCCCATTGATAACTATCGCCATAGATGTATTTTGTTGTGGCACTAAAATCGACAGTAAACGGTACGCAGGCTGCAATATCCTCTGCCAGGTCTATTTCAGGTACAGGAGGATTAATAATAATATTATGCATAATAGTATCCCTACATTCAGGATGATCGGGATTTGAAGCTATCATCTGAATAGGTATCTGATTTTTATTATTGATATCACCCCAGATTGTATAATTCTTCAAAAATGTGTTTTCTGATTTTTCCGTAACATCGCCGTCACCAAAATCCCATTTGTAATTGAAAGTCGGTTGATTGAAAGTAAGGTTATTAATTTTTACCTGTGTGATATCCGTTTCAGTATTATAATCCTGCAAGATTGGATCGGGAACAAATTCGGCCACAGGGGTAGGATGTATGGTGATCTGTTTGGTGGTGTCGGCCATACAGTTATATGTCGACAGGGCTTTAAACTGAACATTAAAAATTTTATCGGTAGGATTATCATTTACAAAACGGTAAACCGGGTCTTTCAATGTGCTGATCGCCCGACCGTCAACATACCAGTAATATTCACTTTCATTGGTGGCTATACCATTTAAATTGATAGAGGACGGGCTGCAACCCGACCAGTCGGATGCATTGAAATCAACAGTCACATTCGGATAAATTCTGAGAGGCTTAAATGATGTATCCTTGCAACCGAATTCAGTTGTGGCTATCAGACGGATTTGCCTTTCCTCAATATCAGAGTTATTATTATAAAATGTTTCTGTTGGTACTGTTTCCAGACTTTGATTCCCGTTATCAAAATCCCATAAATACGATAAATTGGTGCCTTTTGAATTATTACTGAAACTTACATCAAAGGGTGGGCAATCTACGGTTACCGGGAAATTAAAGTCTGCTTTTGGTTTGGGATGCACTGTAATGACTTTTGATATGGAACTATCGCAACCATAGGATGAAGTGGCAGAAAGCGTAACCATATAGGTGCTGTCTAAAGTATTGCTGAAATTATTGAAAAAGTGATTGGGATTCGTTTCAGATGAATTTACCCCGTCACCAAAATTCCACTGGAAAAGGTTAGCTACGCCCTGATTTGAAAGGTTATTAAAAGCAAATGTATGCGGATAGCACATTTCGGTTGCATCCACACCGAAATCAGCTCTTACCTGAGGATGAACCAGTAAGCTTGTCGACCAGGAAGTATCACAACCCTGAAGATTATAAACGGTTAGTTTAATATTTCTTGTTTGAGTGGAATTTCCTATGTTAGTGTATGTATGATTAAACTGCGCATCGTTTCTTGTACTTGTTTCTCCGTCCCCGAAATCCCAGAAATAACTGTTAATGCCCCCTAACGAACCAGAACGGTCAAGACCGAAAGTCTCATCGGAACAAATTGCGGATTTATCGGTAATAAATCTGGCAAAAATATAAGGGTATACTTCTACTTTTACCGTGGTATCGTCGAAACAACCGTATTGACTGGTAGCTTCCAGTTTTATGGTGTGAAATTGACTGCTTGAAGTTGTATTCGAATAAGTCTTTGAAGGTGGATTACTGCTGGTGGAATAGGTCCCGTCCTGAAAAGTCCAGAAAAAATTCGTTCCGGGTATTATATTTGTCTCATTGGTAAAGCTTACCGGCAAGGGCTGGCAACCCTGATCATTGCTGACAGCAAAGCTGGTATTCACTTCCGGATAAGTAGTTATATTTCTGTAAAGGGTATCATAGCAACTGTGATTATTCTTAACAATTAGTCGTAACTGATCGGTACGTGCTGCAAGTGAGGTGTTCCTGTATATATGGCTGGGCTCGTAAACGGTGCTCACAGGCGATCCGTCACCAAAATCCCAGTAATGAAATATCGAACCGGCAATGGTAGGGTTGGATATTTGTACTTTAAAAGGAGAGCAACTGTCGACATTGTAAACAGTGAATAACGTATCAAGGTAAGCATAAACAGTTACCGGTTTGGATATACTGCTATCGCAACCGAATGCATTATAAGCGGTTAAAGTAATATTGAAAGTGGAATCGTTCGCACCGTAATGATTAAATGTTCTTGAAAAAACAGGTGAATTGGTAGGTGACGTAATGCCGGCAAAATCCCAGCTGTAGTATAGGTTTTTTCCTTTTGACTGGTTGGAAAAAACGATACTGAGCGGATTACATCCTACTGAATCTGTCATTACAAATGCAGCTACGACTTGTGGTAAGAGTGAAATATTTCGTTCCAGGGTATCGACGCACCCTTCAGGATTTTGAACTGCAAGCTGGATCATATAAGTAGTATCACTGTCTTCAAGCGGGTTCCAGAACTGATGTGTAAGTGTTGGGGCAGATGAGTGATCGACCGGTGTGCCGTCACCGAAATCCCAGGTGTAATTTGAGACACGAATACTCTGATTCTGAATGGATACATCAAGTGGGGTACAGTTGTTGGTATAATCGAGCGTAAAGTCGGCCTTTATGTAAGGATGTACCTGTATAGTGGTATCATAGGTACTTGTACATAAATTATCCGATGTAGTTTGCAGTGTTATAACATAAGATTTTGTAGATATGGTCTGATTTCGGAATATACGTGTATAATCCATATCAGTTATATCCTGTGCCGTACGTCCGTCTCCAAAATCCCAATGATTTAGTAACTTGTACCCGGTTGAATTATTGGTAAAATGAATGGGTAAGGAATCACATATGGTTTTAGTATCAACGTCAAATAGTGCTTTTACTTCTGGAAATACAATTAGTTGTTGTGATGTGGCCGTATCCTGACATCCAAACCTGTTTGCCGCATACATACTCACATTAATGGTATCGGGACTGGTCAGTGTTTTATCGGTGTAAATATATTGGATCGGATTTTTGGAAAGTTTGGTAAAAATACTATCCACGGCATTGTTTATTCCTTTGATATGCCAGTAAAAAGTGTCTACGCCTACCGATCCCAGCGGATCGATATTTACATCTATGGGAGAACAACTGGTGGTGGAATCGACAGAAAAAATAGCGTTTATATAAGGATGGACCCTGATATTCTGTATGGTTGAGGTATCGCGGCAATTGTAGGGGGATATTGCGATGAGTTTTGACTTATAAATAGTATCGTTTAATCCAATGTTCTCATAGGCATGCGTAACTAATGTGTCATTATCGGTTGCGCCATCCCCATAATACCATAAATATTTATCTGTATTACCGGTTGACTGGTTCCTGAATGTAACATTATTTACATGGCACCCAACTGAATCCAGCGGGTCCACTAATTCAAATTTGGCATCTACTTCGGGATATACTTTTATTTTTTCCCTGTGTACAGCCGGACATCCGTAAATATTGGTAGACAAGAGTTCTATTTCGTAGTTTATAATTGCATTCGTATGATTTTGAAAAATATGTGATTGATTTACACCGTTGTATGTGTAAATTTCCTGAGTGGCAGTGGTGTCCTGATTGTGTATATCCCAATCTAATTTCCAGCTTGTAGAACCTGTTGAAGCATTTTGAACAGAAATCTGAAATGGAGCACATCCCTGGTTTTTATCCACCGTGAAGAAAGAGGTAGGATCATCAGGCAGGGTTATGGTAACTTCCCTTTTCACCCAGCCAACGCAGGGTTGTTTGATATTTACGGTGAACTTGGTGGTTGTGCCTTTTGGGGGGAATGCATTTGGCTTATCTGAATACGGGTCATCCACATATTGGGTTGGGGACCATTGATAAGCAGTTCCCCCTGAAGCCTCCAACTGAACCGTATCAATGCCGCATCCCTGGAACAGGCCGGTACCACTATTTACTGCGATGGCTTTCGGTTCCAGTTCATTGTAATTGGAAAAGTACCCGTACATACAACCACCATTTTCACTTCCACTTATCACCCCAAGGTGAAAGACATTTACATTGTTCCAGAAAGTTGTAACTTTGTCTTTTGGAAGCAAATTCGAAAAATCAGTATGTGTGTTTTTCAATATACACCAATCCGAATTAGGTATTGTATCGAACCAGGAAGCTAACATATTGTGAGTTATATTCTCTCCTTCAATATTATAATGCATAGAATCAACAGCATCGGTCTTTACCATAAGATATACGATAAGTTTATTAGGGTGGGTATTATCAAGGGGGATGTTTTCGATCGAACAAAACTCACACTCAACGAACCTGTACATCCATCGATTGTGGGCAATACTGCACCACCCAATTCTCTGATATAGCCGTTCACATGAAATACATATACCGGTTTATCGGCATAGATATGCCTGTATACAGCCGCATCAGGCATGGAAAAAACTTGTTGTTTTCCCGCGTCGAATGTTCCTACGATTACATCGTTTATCGTTATTGTGGTAGCATCCTGGGTTGGTAAAATATAATAATTTCAGCACCACCGGCTGTAGCTGTAACATTTCCTTTCATTACAATATATTCGTGACCGACTATCGGTTTGTTATTTATATTAAATAATGGTACAATTTGATCTCCAATCATATCGTAGGAACCATCTTTATATACTGAATCATCGCGGATGGTGATGGCAATGGGTTTATTAGATTCAACATGCGAACCTGCCAGCCGTTTATTGTTTGCAATAGAGGGAAAAGAATTGGAAGCATCCCATCCCGGGGCAAATGAATATGTTTCGCCTTTCATTAACATAATAGTATATGTACCTCCGCCTATATATATACCCGGGGCCGGATTTTTGATTGCATTCCGGGAAGGGGTGATTTCAATAATCGTGGAGTCTTCTGTCGCTATAATATCAAATGAACTATATGCCGGGGGTGTTTTTCCCGATACATTGTCCCATGTAGTCTGAAAAGGGATCCAGAATTCATATCCCAAGGCATTGTTCCCTTTTAATACAAATATTTCCGGATTATTATTGTCCGGTGCGCTGGGGTCTTTGTTTAGTTCATAATAAGCAGTAAATTTTCTACCCGAATCGGAACTGATATGTATTCCGTTTGACTCAACAGCATCCCAGTTGTCACTCATGATCTGGTTCAGTTCAGCTTCATTAAAAAACATAGATCTGTTTTCCTCCCGGAACATAAACGGTTCGGGGTGTCATTGGAGTACTGCTTCCCGGCTGTGTTACTGTAATAGTTGCACCCTGCTGGTCGACAGCTGTGAATCTTAAATATGCTCCAGGAATTACATGACCTCTTGTTGCAAAAGGTACCGCAAACCAAAATGCTGTATCTGTCTGTGAAAAAACGAAAAGTTTCGTCAGGGATATTAAAATCAGGATAAGTGTAAGTTTTTTCATGTAACTAGTGTAATTGGTTGGTTTTACGTTTTTTTTGCAGTTGTGTTGCAAATACAATTAACGAATATTCGATTTGTTAAAACAAATTTCTGAAAACCACGTAAAAATCAATTAAATTACTTTGTCTTTTTATAAACATATTTCTACTCACAATTAGAAAACAGATATATGTAACTCGAAATATGAAATACACTAAAACCATTGTTATAACTGTCATCGTCCTGTTATTAACCAGTAACTTAAGATTGTTCGGTCAGACTTATTTTTCTGAAAATTTTGAAGGGGGGACGACTCCGTTGAATTGGAGTAATCAATTTATAGATGGAAGTACTTTATGGAGATATGCTTATGGCGGATTCCGTACAGTTGATACTCTTCCCAACTCGGCTAATCCTCCGGCCACTCCCGACGGCAGTAATTATAATGCCCTGTTCCAGGTTCAGGAAATAGGCTCTTCCACGATGCTGGTAACTCCGAAAATAAATACCATGGAGTACGCCATAAAACCGGAATTACGTTTTTATCATGCACAATACGCATGGTATCATGGATTTTACGGAATAGATAATTTAAGTGTATATTATAAAAATAATGTTGATTCTGCCTGGGTTTTACTGAAAGAATATCCAAATGAGGTGAATAGTTGGGAATACCGTAAAATTTTACTGCCCGACAGTACACTTTCAAAAACCTATTACATTGGTTTTAAAGCCACATCAAACTGGGGATACGGAGTTTGTATCGATAATGTACAAATTATTGAAACAGGGATACAACCAAGAGCAGTTGAATCTGTAAAATATAGCCAACCTTATACACAACCGATACCATCTGGTACTTCCAATAATCCGCTTCTTCGTATGGATGTTACTGTTTCGGGTAATACCGGGAAAATGATTTTTAAATCATTGGAAGTGAAATCCATTGGGACTAACGACAATGACATTGCAGATAAAGGATTACACCTTTATTTAACACAGGATACTCTTTTTAATACCGAAAATTATATTGGAGAGGTAGATTCCATTAAAAATCATATTGCATTCTTCAACAATTTAAATTATGAAATGGAATCGGGTACAACTCATTTATGGTTGACTGCTGATGCAGATAGTTCTGCCGGACATAATGACATTATGGACTTCTCTTTACAGCCGGGTAAATTGAGATTTATTCTCGACACTACGGGAATAATGAATATTACCGGAATCATCGGGGTAGTGAATGACTCAATTGTTTATACAAAAGAAGAAAATACATTAAAGGCTCCTTTGTATTATAATTTACCGAAGAATGAAGTATCGCCAATAGGAAAAAGAATCATACGTGAAACAGTTTTTGTGGATGATTTTGAAACAGATAAGGGCTGGCATTTAAGGGGTGAATTTCAGATTGATACCGCACGTGGTCTTGGAGGTAAAGCCGGCTATGGTAAAGGGAATCCCGATCCAAAAAGCGCTGTAAGCGGTAGTAGAGTTTTAGGTACGGACCTCTCTGGAATGGGATATTATCCAGGAAATTATGAAATATTAGATCCTGGTAATCCCGGAGACAGTGTTCTTTTATATCAGGCAATCTCACCCTCCTTCAACCTGAAGTTTTATAACGATGTAAAAATTCTCTTTTATAAATATCTGAATGCTGAAAGTACCGATCATGCAGGAATAGATATTTCTGTTGATGGAGGAAGTACATGGCAGAATATTTACAACAAGTCGGGTCAATATTATAATAATTCATGGGTATTGGATAGCTTTGATATTTCCCAGTATGCCTCAAGGCAAAGAGATGTTAAGATTAGGTTTACGCTGGGTCCTACAGATGATTTGGGGCAATATTCCGGATGGAATATAGATGATTTTGTTGTAACAGCTAACTACCTTACTTCTGACCTTGGTGTAACTGAGTTACTGACCCCGGTAAACGGATGTGGGCATACAGGCTCAGAAACAGTACAAATTAAAGTTAAAAATTACTCTGCATTACAGGCTGATACCATCCCGGTTAGCATTTCATTGAATGGGGGAGCTAGCTTTATTCATGATACAATCTATCATACTATTAAGAGTGACAGTAGTGCTATACTGACATTAAATAAAACACTGGATCTAACAACTCCCGGAATTTACAATTTTATAGCAACAACTAGTGCAGCCAAAGATGAGGATCATACAAATGACACTGCTACCGTAAAATTGTATATACAACCTACTATCACATTACCTTCAGAAGAAAATTTTGAAACTTCATCGGGAATATGGATGCCATACGGAAAAAACAGCACCTGGCAGTGGGGCAGGTCTTATCAAGGTGATTATCCACCGCCATCAGGAACCAAAGTTTGGAGAACAGGGCTTGACAGAAATTATAAATCCAATGATTCATCGTTTATCGAAAGTCCCTGCTATAATTTTAATGATACAACCAGGTATTTACTGAAAGTGTATCATTGGAACAGTACAGAGTCGCTTGAAAGATGGTTCAAACATTCAGTACTCACTGGATAATGGTGTTACATGGAGTTTACTTGATTCCAATGAGTTTGGTTGGAACTGGAACTGGTATACCGATACAGTAGCTGCATTAGATGCTCCAGGATGGAGTGGGAATAGTGGAGTTTGGAAGAAATCCCGTCAGTTACTGCCTAAATCTTTACGAAACAACAATATGGTTAAGTTTAGGGTTGCTTTTGCCAGTGATTTGACAAATACGGGATCAGGTATATCTATCGATAATTTTGCCATCTACCCCGCTCCCCCCGATCTGGGTGTTGTCAGTATCGATGCTCCGGTAACAGATTGTGATTTTGCCAATACCGGACAGGTTACCGTATCTGTTAAGAATTTCGGATTGAATATTGTAAAAGCACAGGACAGCGTTGTTATAGGAATGGATTTCAACGGGGAAGCTCCTTTTATTGATACACTTGCTTTTACATCCGATCTTGCTCCGGGTGATAGCACGCAATTCACGCTCGATAAACTTATTGATATTGATACTCCGGATACCTATAATATTACAGCTTATACCCTGGGGGAAGAAATACCCAGTATCTATTCAACAAATAATGATACGGCCACAAACACTTTTGATATTCTACCAAATCCAATAACCAATCTTTTGGATACTATACAATCAAAAGAACCTGATACAGTAAGGCTGGTACCCTATTTTGATCCCAATACGCTTATTTATGGCAACCCGGCGATTCAACCGATTCCGTTTCCATACCGCTAAGAGACGGTTGGTATTATCTTACCGTCACAGATGTCGGTGGGAATGGTTGTTCTTCGATCGATTCTTCTTATGTGGAATTGTTATTCAACGATATCGGGAATAGACAGCCTGATATCACCGGTAACAAAATGTATGCTCAATAGTGATGAATACCTGACTGTACAAATAAAGAATTACGGTACGGATAGCATTGCAGCAGGTGAAAAGATTGTGGTTGCTTATGTATTGGAAGGAGGCCCGCCGGTGTTGGATACATTAACACTTGAAAATACATTTTATTCAAAACATGTACTGTCATATACATTTAAACATGGTCCGCTGGATCTGACTTCACCAGGAAGTTATCATTTCAAGCTGTATTCTGATTTTGGCGGCGATACTATTCCGGAAAATGATACTACCTGGGCAACCATACAAGTTTATGGTTATCCAACAGTATCTGTAGGTCAGGATACGATTGTAAAGGCACTGTCATACACGTTGGATGCCGGGACCGGGTTTGAAAGTTATTTATGGAACAATGGTGATACAACACAGACATATGTTGCAACCACACCAGGATATCATAAAGTAACAGTGACAGATAACAATAATTGCCAGGCCAGCGATTCGGCTTATGTATGGCTGAAGATACGGGATGTAAGTCCGTCATTGTTGATAAGTCCTGTTTCAACCTGTGATTTGAATTCGGCAGTACAGGTAAAACTTCGGATTACCAATACAGGTAACGATACCATACCTGCCTCTTCGAATATCAATGTCAACTATAAACTGAATGAAAACACAACGGTTTCAGAAAGTTTCACACCCGGATTGGATATCCTGCCTGGTGGTATCTATAATTATACCTTTACTCATATGGAGGACATGAGTGCGCCTGACAATTATGATTTTATGCTTACAGCAACTGCAAGCGGCGACTTACGGACATCGAACGATACCATCGACTCGACCGTATATGTTTATCCGAGACCAGTAGTAGCATTCCCACCTGAAAATATTGTTAAGGTATACGCATTTGCAGATACGCTTGATGCGGGTTATGGAGATAATTATGTATATCAGTGGCAGGATGGATCTACCGATCAAAAATACGTGGCAACTGTATCCAACTTCTATCATGTTACGGTTACTGATGGTCATACAGGTTGTTCTGACAGGGATACCGTTTTTGTGCAGCTGATTATAACCGATATAGGAGTTACCGCTATTCATATAGATACGGTATTGTGTCCAGGCACATATGACAATGTTGATGTGGATATATCAAACCTGGGAAACGGAAGTATGGGTGTTGGCACCAAATTTTATCTCTCTTACCAGGAAGATAAGAAGGATACAGTTACCCTGCAAAGTGTACTTGCGGCAGGAGGCAAACTAACACATACACTGAAAAAACCGTTTGACCTTTCGGAAGAGGGAATTCAGCAACTTGCTGTATCCACGATATTCAATTCCGACCTGAGGCCGGAAAACAATTCAAAATCGGTTAATATAAGAATCGTACCCAATCCGGTTGTAAATTTTGGAACAACAGCGGATACCATTCGCGCTACATTACCATATACTTTAAATGCAGGTGGCGGATATAGTTCGTACCTGTGGGGAGACGGATCAACAAATTCTACATACGCTGTAACTACTCCGGGTTATTATGAAGTTACGGTAACCGGTGATGCCGGATGTGAGGCTTCTGCGGGTATTTATATTGATAAAGAAACTTATGTGAGAAATTTAAGCGGTGATATTATTGATGTGTCCATATATCCGGTTCCTGCATCCAACCAGTTGAACATAGATGTAAAATCCGAAACAGGTAATATGCCTTTTACAATGGAAATTCTCAATAATTCTGGTCAGGTTTTATATACCGATAAAATTCAACAGGGCCATCCATATTATAAAAACCTGGATATAAGCAATTATAAAAGCGGAATTTATTTTATCAGGATATATAATGATAATTATTTGCATATCAGCAAAGTAATAAAACGATAACGGTTTTTAACCAACAAAAAAAGCGGATTTTTATGATAAAAGTCCGCTTTTTTTGTTGGCTGGATATGATAATTATCCTTTTTTCGGCGGTTAAATCATAATAATTTCATTGGATTATTTAATGGTGTAAAGTACAGGATGTTAATAGTTTATAATTATGAGTGGATTTAACAGGTTGGTTGTAAGTATTCTTCCGCATATTCCTGAGAAATTGGTGTGGATTTTCTCAAAACGGTATATTGCAGGAAAATTTTTAGAGGATGCAATCAGGGTCAGTCAATCGTTTAACAAAGAAGGTATCAGGGTCACACTCGATTTATTAGGCGAATTCCAGTCGGAACGGGAAAAAATTGCCTATTACAAAGAACAGTATCTTAAAACGATAGATGTAGCTATAGAGAAAAAGATAGACAGTACTTTCTCCTTAAAACCCACTATGTTCGGATTACTGATCGATACGGAATTGTGTTTTGAAACTGTAAGGGAAATTGTTGAAAGAGCGGTCCGAGCCAACTATTTTGTCAGGATAGATATGGAAGATTCGGAATGTACGGATCTTGAAATCGAACTATTCCGCTATCTGAAAAAGGAGTTTCCGGGTTATGTGGGTTTAGTTTTACAAGCTTGTATGCGAAGGACCCTGGATGATCTGAAAAACATGCAGGATTTGAATTCTAAAGAGTATCCTTTGAATATCAGGTTATGTAAAGGTATCTATAATGAATCCGAAGCAATAGCTTTTAAGAAAAAGCAGGAGATTAATGATAACTACCTTATTGACCTGGAATATATGTTACAGCAGGGATATTATCCTGCTATTGCAACACACGACAAAGTGCTTGTAGACGGAGCATATAAACTTCTTGAAAAATACAATGTTCCGAAAGATAATTATGAATTTCAGATGCTTTATGGTGTTACCCCCCGATTGAGAAACAGGATTGTAAAAGAAGGAAATGCCATGCGTGTTTATGTGCCTTTTGGAAAAGATTGGTTCAATTACTCTACCAGGAGGTTGCAGGAAAACCCCAAGATGGCTTTTCATATTATAAAGGCATTGTTTATAAGGAAATAAAAATACTTGTGGAAATAACCGGCATTACCGGTTATTTCTTAATTGCCCCAGAAGATAATTTCGAAACTGTATTTCGGTAATATATACTTTAATAACTTTTCGTTCAGGCAGGATTTCTTTTAATTTGGTATTGAAATTTTCAAGAAGGGCCGTTTCCTGTTTCTGAAAATTAATATAATCATTAAGAATCTGACTGATTTCTTTATCAGATAAATTATCGGCATTTTTCATGTAATACTGCGTGGTGTTTTTTCGCTGCTGAATAATTTTATCTCTCCGGTTCTGGTAATCATTATAAACAGGCCAGAACTTTTCGGCTTCCTGTGGGGTCAGCTGAAGTCTCTCTGTGAAAAAGGCTACCTTGGCAGCATATATTTTATCCTGTTTGTTCGCACCTTGCTGGGCTAAACACACACCGGCAGAAAAAAAGATAAAAAGGATAATTATTGATAATTTTTTCATAGCAACAAAAGTTAAAATTCGTCAGATATGGTTGAAACATCAACACCGTCATTTACAAGGTATTTGATTATCTCATCGTCATTGAGTTCACTTTTTATATTGATACTCTTTTCAGGTTTAAGATTTTCTATAATAGTATATTCATCGTAATCGTAAATATCATCTTGAATATAAGCCATTATCTCTTCGTTAGTAAGACCGTTTGAGGTATGTTTGGTCTCAACAACGCGTAAAACAGTAACAGCCATAATTATTAATCCTGCAAAAGTTGCTGCAACCGCCAGATACGGTTTCCTCAGGAGATATAATTTACTCCGGTGTTGCGGCTTATTTTCCTGTTGGATTTTATTTTCCAGCCGGGCCGCAAAATTATCGAAATAATCTTCAGGAACCCTGAACGGGGAATCCTTCTTAATCTTCGACAGATTCGGAGCTATATTTTTTAATTCATCCATTTTCGGTTTCATCAATCTTTTTGACATTTAAATTTACTAAAGGTTTAATCGCCAGTGATGTATTTTTCTATTTTTTTCACTGCATGATGATAGGAAGCTTTCAGTGCACCTACTGAAGTGTCTAATATTTCTGACATTTCCTCATATTTCATTTCATCGAAATATTTCATGTTAAAAACCAATCTTTGTTTTTCCGGCAGGGTCAACAGTGCTTTTTGCAATTTAAGCTGAATTTCATCGCCGCTAAAATATACATCACTTTCGAGATTGTTTGATAATTGGTATTCAATATCAGTAAGTGGCAACAGGAATTTTTTCTTTTTTTTGTTCAGAAATGTTAATGATTCGTTAGTGGCTATCCTGTAAAGCCAGGTAAATAATCCGGCATCTTCACGGAAACCGTCCAGCCCTTTCCACACTTTTAAGAATGTATTTTGAAGTATATCATCTGTATCATCGTGGTCGATAACTATTTTGCGGATATGCCAGTAAAGTCTTTCCTGGTATTTTTTTACAATCAGGTTAAAACCATGGTTTCTGTTATCACCTTCGCGGAATAACTGTAAGAGTTCTTTATCAGAGGTTTCTATTTTTGCTTCAGGCATTCTTTATTGCTATCCATTCCTGTTGTGATATTTTAGACGGGGCAAATCCCGAAAGGTTTAAATTACATTTAAAAATTTCATTTTCTGTGAATTATTTTTATACGTTCACAAAGAATTTCTATAAAAAGACTAATATAATTGAATGGGTACCGAACTGCCTGAGCGTATCTCGAAAGTTTTGGAAATAGTGTAAAGAGTCTGATGCGTATTTTTCGCCCTGTAAACCACCCTGTAAAACCCGGGTTGAAGAAGGATGGATTCGTTTTTAATGTCGTTGTTGATATTATAGATCCATTCTTCCGTATTGTTTCTTCTCACGTAAATACTCCCATATCCGCCTGAAGCTTTCTGGAGAGTAAGTATTCCCGGACGGGGAATTTTAACGGTAGTAGTATAGCTCTGTTTTATATCGATATTATTAATATTTAACCTGGGTAATACAGGTACCTCAATGTCGTATTTTCCAACCAGGTATTTCTCATCTTCATTGACCTTTTGTATATTCAGTGTTTGCATAGTACCTCCCTTGCGTACTATAAAAACAAGGTTACGGTACTGATTACTTCCGTCAACTAAAACCTTGAGTATTCCCTGGGGAGTATCCGCTGCAATAATGTTATGTTTCCCTACTGTAAGTTTTATATTGTTCACATCTACGGGAGGCAGGGTATGTACTCTCATTCTGTAAGTCACAAGATGGTCGAGAATAAGGGTGTCGGGATTTCCCTTGTTATTAATGGTATGGATAAAATTATAAATTACTTTCCCCGATTTTTGATCATAGAAAGTCATATTCACATTTGTTTCGGTAGGATTACCATTGGCGTCGAGCAGGTTTACCTGGGCAGTTGTAGCATTTAAAGCCTGTGAAATTACAGCACCCATTACTTCTTTTAACTTCTGCTCATCGGTTGTATTATAAAAATTTCCTATACAGTCGAAAGTCTTTTTGAAGTTTTCATCGATACCAATACCTATCACAAATGGTTTCAGGGCAATTCCTTTTTTCTGCAATTCTTCAGACACGGCACAGGCATCGCCATCGCATGCTTCAATACCATCGGTTATCAGCACAATAATGTTCCGGCAGTTATCCGGGCCGGGAGGGAAATCTTTTCCTCCTAATTCCAGGGAATGTGCTATAGGTGTAGTTCCTTTCGGATTAATAAAACGTAATTCCTGGCGGATTTTAGAAGCGTTGTTTTTTCCGAAAGGAACGACCAGTTTGGTATCATTACAATCTTGAGGTGGAACAGGACTCTGGAAGCCATATACCCTTAATGCCATTTCCACATTGCTCATATTTTCAAGACTGTCGACAAAATGGATCAGCACATCACGTGCAATCGTTATTTTCCTGTCTTTTCCCCAGAAACCGAGCATGCTTTGCGAACCATCGAATATAAAAAGAATACGCGTTTCAGGAGGTACGTATTTTGGTTCTGCCTGGCTGTACAATTCAGCTGTGGTAACCGGAATTAAAAATAAGATTAACAGGAATACACGGATATTTAATTTACCTTTCATGGGCTAACTGAAAATTAAATTTCAAAGCTTTTTATTGAAACGCAATAAGCAATAAGAAATTTTCTTGTAAACAAAATAATTCAATATTAATCAGTAAATCAATGGATTTAATTAATTTTTATTAAATATAAGCTTTATTTACTAACACTTAATTAAATACAATAAAAAAGCACGAAATGAATTCCGTGCTTTCAAGCTTTTTTTATAGTATGAAAACAGCTTTACAAATTTTTATATTCTTCAAGGTAAGTTACAACCTGTTTAAAAACATTATCTGCCGTAAAACCGAATTTCTCGTCCAGTACTTTGTAGGGTGCCGAGTAACCGAAATGATCCAGTCCGATAACTTTTCCCCTGGTACCCGTTAATCCTTGTAGTGTAACAGGTAATCCTGCAGTAAGGCCCATTACAGGTACATGGTCTGGAATAACTTTTTTCTGATAATCAATTCCCTGCGTACGGAACAATCCTTCCGAGGGGGCCGATACAATCTGGATATTCAATCCTTTTTCTTTTTTCAGCATTTCAGCTCCTTCAATCAGGGTAGCAACTTCGGATCCGTTAGCGACAAGTACGATGTCTGGTTTTCCTTTAGATTCCTGCACGATATAAGCTCCTTTTTTTGCTTCCAGGGCATCTTTGAAACGTGTTGACCCGGGTTTGGCCGGAAGATTTTTAATATTTTGCCTGGACAATATCAGGGCAGTAGGAGTTTTCGTATTTTCAAGCGCCATCTGCCAGGCTACGGTAGTCTCGTGAACATCGGCAGGCCGGAGTACCAGCACACTGTTTTCACCCGAGTGATTTTTAAGTTTTTCGAGAAGCCGGATCTGTGCTTCCTGTTCCACGGGCTGATGCGTAGGGCCGTCTTCTCCAACCCTGAAAGCATCATGGGTCCAGATGTATTTTACAGGGAGTTTCATTAAAGCAGCCAGCCTTACAGCCGGTTTCATATAATCGGAGAAAACAAAGAAAGTACCACATGCAGGAATAATGCCACCATGAAGGGCTATTCCATTAGTGATTGCCGCCATGGTCAGCTCAGAAACTCCCATTTGAAGGAAAGCGCCTGAAAAATCACCTCTTGTCAACGCTTTTGTTTTTTTCAGAAATCCGTCTGTTTTATCACTGTTCGAAAGGTCGGCCGATGCTACTACCATATTTTCAATATGTTCCGCAAAATAGCTTAATGCTATTCCCGAAGCATTACGTGTAGCGGCATCATCTTTTTGCGATATGGCTGTATAATCGATATCAGGAGCATTGCCGGAAAAGAACTGTTCCAGTTTTTTCGCTAAAACGGGATTTGTTTTTGCCCATGCTGCCTCCTCCGCTTTTTTCACTTTTGCATAAGCGGTTTTCTTGTCTTTTATTTCTTTGTAATAAGCAGCTACTTCCGGGAAAATACGGAACGGATCTTTGGGGTCTCCTCCCAGATTGCTGATTGTTTTCTCAAAAGAACCTCCGGCATCGGATAAAGGCATACCATGTGTAGAAACTTTTCTTTCAAAATTCTCTCCGTTTTCTGTCAAAGCTCCTTTTCCCATGATAGTCTTACCTATGATGATGGTCGGCTTTTCTTTTTCTTCATTGGCCTTTTTCAGGGCGTTTCTGATTTCATCGGGATTATTACCGCTAATGGTAATAACTTTCCAACCCCATGCTTCATATTTTTTAGCTGTATCTTCACGACTTACAACATTTGTTTCGGAAGATAACTGAATATCGTTCGAATCATAAAACATGATGAAGTTGCTTAGTCCCAGGTAACCTGCAATTCGACCGGCAGCCTGTGAAATTTCTTCCTGAACGCCGCCATCTGAAATATATGCATATATTTTATGTGACATCCATTCTCCGAACCGGGTTGCTAAAAACCGCTCAGCTATAGCGGCTCCAATGCCCATAGTATGTCCCTGACCCAGCGGACCGGATGTATTTTCCACACCCCGGTTAACCTCCAGTTCCGGATGTCCGGGTGTGGGACTTCCCCATTGTCTGAAATTTTCTATTTCTTCCATACTGTATTTACCGGTAAGTGCCAGAGTGGCATATAACATGGGAGACATGTGTCCGGGATCGAGAAAAAACCGGTCGCGGTTTTTCCAGTTCATATCAGTGGGGTCCCAGTTAAGAAACTCGGAATATAATATATTGATAAAATCTGCTCCCCCCATGGCTCCTCCGGGGTGTCCCGACTTGGCTTTTTCGACCATTGATGCTGCTAATATCCTTATATTATCTGCAGCTTTGTTAACGATATTCATGTTTAAAAATTTATTTATTTATGATGTTTAATATTAAAAAGTTCGTGTTCAAACGCATTTGGCAATGCAAATATAAAAAAGTATAAAATACTTCACGGTATAAAATTGAAACTATAATTCACCTTTGTCTTTTTCGTTTCTATGAATAAAATGTATTTTTGTTGCCACTAATCAATAGAATCTAATATGGCACTACAATGCGGTATAGTTGGAATAGCCAATGTAGGTAAGACTACTTTGTTTAATTGCATATCCAATACAAAAGGAGAGACAACAAATTTTGCATTCAGTTCTAACAAATCCAATGTCGGTATCATAAATGTCCCCGATAACCGACTTAAAGAACTGGAAAAACTCCAGCCGACCGAAAAACTGGTACCGGCAACAGTAGAAATTGTTGACATACCGGGCCTCACCAAAGGAGCAAATAAAGGCGAGGGAGTAGGGAATAAGTTCCTGGGAGATATCCGGAATACTGATGCCCTGATACATGTGTTGCGTTGTTTCGATGATGAGAATCTTCCTCATATTGATGGATCGGTTGATCCGGTAAGAGATATTGAAACTATTGATTTTGAACTTCAGGTTAAGGATCTTGAATCGGTGGAAAAGAAAATTCAGCGGCTCGAGAAGATTGCCAAATCGGGAGATAAAGATGCCCGGATCGGAATAGAAGTGCTTGTAAATGTGAAAAATCATATTGAATCACTTCAGAATGTTCGCACACTTGACCTGAAAGATCAGGAGAAAAAATACATCGATGATATTTTCCTGCTAACTGTAAAACCGGTAATGTATGTTTGCAATGTAGATGAAACTTCGGCAGTATCAGGTAATAAGTATGTCGATCAGGTTAAAGAATTTCTTAGCGGACAGAATACGGAAATTCTGGTGATAGCCGGAAAAACCGAAGCTGAGATTGCTGAATTGGAGGACGAGGAAGACCGCCAGGTTTTTCTGACCGATGTAGGCCTTACGGAACCTGGTGTAAACAGGTTGGTAAGATCGGCATATTCAATGTTAAATCTTTTTTCATTTTTCACAGTTGGACCGAAAGAAATACGTGCATGGACAATAAAAAAGGGAATGACAGCCCCACAGGCAGCGGGAGTTATTCACAGCGACCTGGAGCGGGGATTTATCCGGGCCGAGGTAATAAAGTACAATGATTTTATTTCGCTGGGGAGCGAACATGCGTGTAAAGAAAAAGGAAAACTTATGGTAGAAGGTAAAACGTATGTTGTGGGTGACGGTGATATCCTGCATATCCGTTTTAATGTGTAAAAGTATGCTTTTCAATTACCGGTGACACCTTATATTATATTGTTAAACCCAAATTACCCAGTAGGAGGTAAATCAGAACTGTTTGTGTTATTTAGGTTAGTCGATTGCAAGAATGCACAATTTGGGTTGAAATAAATCCGTAAGTCCTGCCGTTCTGTTAACATCGTTTAATAAGTATGTTTTTCAAGCAGTGAAATAAACTTTAAATTTACTGTTCTCAAAAATTTCAATGGAGACTTTGAGGATTAACAACCGGAAATAATTTAAAAATAATAACCAACGCAGAAACTTCTTAATATTATGAAGCGAATTTTTTCATTCTCAATATTAGCCTTAATCAGTTTATTTATTTCTGAACCCGGTTTTACACAGGGCAGAAAAAAAATTCCATCGGAAAAACCCCGGTTAATAGTTGGAATAGTTATCAGTCAGATGCGGACAGATTATATTCATCGCTACTGGAACAAGTTCGGCGATGATGGATTTAAGAAATTGATTAGCGGAGGCACCTATTGTAGAAATAACCGGTTTAACTATCTTTTTTCACAGGAAGGAGTGGGGCAGGCAACTATTGCTACGGGGACCAATCCTTCGGATCATGGCATTGTTTCGCAGGAATGGTATGTGAGTCTGCTCGATAAGATTGTTTCCAGCACCGAAGACCCGGATGTGAAAACAGTAGGTGCAGGTTACGATGCAGGTAAAAGATCTCCGTCGCAACTTATGTCTACCACTTATTCCGATGAGTTACGGCTTTCCGATAATTTTAAATCGAAGGTTTTCAGTGTGTCATTAACACCTGAGGGCAGTGTATTTTCAGGAGGACATACTGCTAACGGGGCTTATTGGTTTGACGCTGTATCGGGCAACTGGATTACAAGCACTTATTACATGGATTCGTTACCGGCATGGGTAAATGATTTTAATGCTAAGAAGCTTCCGGATATTTACATGGAAAAGGAGTGGAATACCTTGCTGCCAATCGGCCAGTATACAGAAAGCCTTCCCGATAATAACAAATATGAAAAAGGAATAAAAGGGGATGTTACTTTTCCGTATGATCTTATGTCGTTGAGCAAATCGACACGGAAAGAGAAAAATTACGGGATACTTAAATCGACGCCCTATGGTAATGATCTGGTAAAAGATTTTGCGCTTTCGCTTATTGCCAACGATAGTCTGGGTAAAGATGATTATCCCGATGTGATCACCATCGGGTTTGATGCCACGGAAGCAATTGGCAAACAATACGGCCCCAATTCGGTTGAAATGGAAGATGCTTTTATTCGCCTCGACCAGGAACTGGCACACCTGTTATCATTTATTGATGAACAGGTAGGGAAAGAAAACACGCTTGTGTTTTTAACATCTGAACACGGGCTGGCTGAAGTCCCGGATTATCTTATTGACAAAAAAATTCCTGCCGGGTATTTCAATTATATGGGAGCCATGTCGTTGTTGGGAAGTTACCTGAATGTGGTGTACGGCAGCGGTGAATGGATAAAATCGTATCATGCACAACAGATTTATCTTAACCACAACCTGATAGAAGATGCTAAAATATCACTGGCTGATATACAAAACAAAGTAGCTCAGTTTATGTTACAGTTTTCGGGAGTTGCCAACTCTGTTACAGCCACAACATTAGAAACTGCAAACTTTACCGACGGAATATTTGCTAATATTCAGAACGGGTTTAATCAAAAGCGATCGGGAGATGTAATCATAAATCTAAAATCGGGCTGGGTAGAAAAAAACGAAGGTTCTACCAGCAGTACTTCAGGTTATTCTTATGATACAAGGGTTCCACTCATCTGGTATGGCTGGAAAATCGGCAGAGGAACAATTCTTGAGCCAACAGATCTTATCGATATTGCTCCTACAATTTGTACCTTCCTGGAAATTGCTTACCCGAATGCCAGCACGGGAAATCCAATAATCAGTCTGATGCGATAAATATAAAAAGCGGAAAATACATTGTATTTTTCCGCTTTTTAATTAAACAAAACTACTAACTAAACCAACTTGGGCAAAACCGCATAATCTATTGAATATTTGAGCGTTATATAAAAAGATTAACGGCGTAAACACTAGTTATGTTCTTATTTACGTTAGGAATATGCAGTAGTTATTTCTTTGTGATTAACCGTTCGTTTTAGTTGACCAACTGAAAAAAAATTCTCACTAAAAATATAGACTTCCGAAGTTTTCAAAACTTCGGAAGTCTTTAAAAATTCAAAGCAACCTTCGAAAAGGAATACAACGATGAAATATCACTTTCAATGGCAGTACCAATCACCACCATATCAGCCCCGGCTTTATAAACATCAAACATATCGCTTTCATAACGGATACCCCCGCCGACAATTAAAGGAATAGTAATGTTTTTTTTGACTTCGCTAATTGTTTTAAGGCTTATACTATTATTTGCCCCGCTTCCTGCTTCAAGATAAATTACCTGGTTTCCGATCATTTCCCCCGCTATAGCGGTGGCAACGATCAAATCTGTCTTTTTTGACGGTATGGGTTTGGTATTGCTGATATATCCCACTGCAGAGGTATTCTCATCGCCTACCAGGATATAACCGGTCGGTATAATTTCGAGATTCGATTTTTTAAGATATGGGGCTGCCAATACATGGTTCCCGATAAGGAGATCGGGGTTACGTCCCGAAATCAGTGAAAGCAGTAAAATAGCATCGGCCTGCCGTGAAAGCTGCATCAGGCTTCCCGGAAACAGCACAATCGGAATATTTGTCTCCGTTTTTATGTGTTTAATGGCTGCATCCAATGTGTCAGAAACCAGGCTCCCACCAACCAGGATTAGGTCAACTTGTGCTTTATTGGCTGCGTAAACGGTGGACGAAAGCGAATTTGTATCCTGCTTATCGGGATCGATCAATAAGGCAAATTTCTTTCCGGATTTTTTTATAATAGTATCTAATATCATCCTGTTGTTATTTGCAGGTTAATACCAGGATATAACCATCGATTGTAAAATATTGCAAATCATAATATTCTGTTCTGTACTTATTTTTTACCCATCCTTTCAGAAAACCTTCTTTTTCAGGATCAAAAGCTTCGATGGTGAGATTTTCCTTAAAATTGATATCCTGTTTATCACATATTTTATATAATGCTTCCTTGGCGCACCAGTGAATGTAAAGATGGAATTTCCGCTGATCTTCATTGCTGGTGATCTTTTCATTCCTGTTGATAAATTTATGCTCGACTTTACTGATACGGTGCGACATGAATTCAAGGTCGACACCTACATGCTTACTCGGGCTCAGAAAAATAGATGTAAGGTCTTTGGCATGTGAGATACTTATATTATATGAACCATCTTCTATAAAAGGTTTCCGCATTTCGTTGTAGACGATTCGGGCTTTGTTATTCAAAAGTTCTCTCAGCAGGACTCTTACACTCATCCATTCCAGTTTTCTGGCATGGTTACTGAATTTGTTCAGTATGCCCAGGTCATATTCCGTAAGATCCAGCTTTGACATAAGTGTTTCATAATCTTCATTTATTTCCCAGACACCGAGTAGACAATCGGCATTCACATATTTTTTTAAGATCAATCCCATACCGAAAAGTTGAAAGACTAAGTTGGTGATTTTTTTTGTATCGTTATTAATGAAAGAGACAAAAAACAATTCTGAATAATGGTCACTGATAAGATTTAATTGCCATGATTTTTCATGAACCGGTATTTTTCCATTCAAGAGTTTTCAGTAAATGCATTATGTCTTTACGAAAGAAGTCAATCAAAGGTGCCAGTGAGTCGGCATTCGGACTAACATTGAAATACAGTGATCCGTTTAAAAAATGTTCTGTACTGTCGGTTACAAAAAAATTTACCGACGAAGCGGCATTTCCTGTAATATCGTACAAGATCCCATATACATGTCTTTCAGGATAAGATATGCGACTCTCAATAATATCATCGGCCTTTATACTGTGTTTATAGGCAATGGTATGCACATCATCCACATACTTTGATAAATTATTATTAATGGATTTATAAGTAATGTGAATTTCAGCTTTGAAGGCAGGGAAAACAATATTTATCCAGCAGGGCTCGGCATTTGGCCCTTTATATTTCATTATGGATCCATAGGTTGGGTATTCAAAAGTATAGGGGCATTGGGAGGAATATTCCTGGTATTTTTTTTCAGGCAGATCTATCCTGAAGTAGCTATGCGGTTTAGGAGTATTCTGATGTTTGCAACTGAAAACAAAAAATACCAACACGATAAACAGGTAGCTGATATATGATTTATTCGACATCTTTTGGATTTATATTTTTAAGGTTCACGAGTATTTGTTTAATTCTGCGCGTATCAACCGATTTTATATGGAAGGTGAAATACTTGTATTCAATAACATCATTTTTTCTGGGCATCTCTCCACGTATTTCAAGTATCAGTCCGGCAAGGGTATCTGCTTCACCTTTCACATCATCGAAAATATTTACCTCTGTATTTAATACTTTGTAAAAATCATTCAGCATGATTTTCCCGTCGAAAAGGTAATTGTTTGCATCTATAATGGTATATATCGGAACTTCTTCATCCGATTCATCGGTAATCTCCCCGACAATTTCTTCCAGTATATCTTCCAGGGTAACGATCCCCGATGTACCGCCATATTCATCGATTACTATGGCCATGTGAATTTTATTGGTTTGAAATTCATTCAACAGGTCGTTGATTTTTTTTGTCTCCGGAACATAATAAGGAGGCCGTATCAGGTTTTGCCAGTTATAATCATCGTTTTCCTGAAGATAGGGCAGGAGATCCTTTATATAAAGAATGCCCTTGATATGGTCGAAGCTTTCTTCATAAATCGGGATGCGTGAGTATCCTGAATTGATGATGGCTGAAAGCAGGTCGTCGAAACGGGTATTGAAATCTGCACCTACAACATCAACCCTTGATTTCATAATCTCTTTTACATCGATATTACCGAATTTCACAATACCTTTTAGAATTTTTTTCTCTTCGGTAAGGCTGTTTACGGTAAGTTCAAGGGCGTCTGATAATTCATTGATCGACAGGTTTCTTTTCTTTTGGGATACCCGTTTGTTCATAAATGATGTGGATCGGATGAGAAAATAACTTACCGGCCAGAAAATTTTTTGAAATACAACCAGTGGACGGGCCATAAATTTCGAAAAACGAACGGCATGCCGGTTGGCATATAATTTAGGGAGTATTTCGCCAAAAAACAAAATTAAAAATGTGATAATAATAAGTTGAAAAAAGAAACCAAAGGTTTCCGCCTTCGAGAAATCGAACACCGAGTTGCTAATATAGCTGGATATTATAACAATGCCCACATTGATAAAATTATTGGCGACAAGGATTGTAGCCAGTAATTTTTCCGGATAATTTAATAACTGAACGACAGTTTTGCTCAGCTTTGATTTGCCTTTTTTCAGACGATTCAGGTCAACGGGAGTTAATGAAAAAAAAGCAACCTCCGAGCCTGAAATGATTGCTGAAGTAAACAACAAAATAAGAATTACCACGAATGCCAACACAACACCGAGGGTTAGCGGTTTAGCAATAATCCCGAAATTATCTGATGAAATAAATAGAAGCGGTTCTGTTTCCAATCTGAACTGATAAATTTTTAAATATCACAAATAAGTTAAAATGGTAAATCATCAGCAGCATCGGCTTCCGGTATGTCAGGTGTATTATTCATACTTTCATCCTGTCCGGATGGAGGGTGGGCAGCACCGGATGTATCATCTGATTTTTTGCCAAGAAGTTGCATAATATCCCCAACAATTTCTGTTGTATATCTTTTATTCCCGTCTTTGTCGTCCCAGGAGCGTGTACGTATCCTGCCTTCCACATATATCTGAGTACCTTTTTTAACATATTTTTCAGCTACTTCTGCAAGGCCTCTCCACAATACAATATTGTGCCATTCTGTAGTAGTAACACGTTCTCCTGCTTTGTTTTTATAAGTTTCGCTGGTTGCCATCCTGAAATTACAAACCGGAGTTCCGCTGTCAAGATATTTGACTTCAGGGTCGTTTCCAACGAATCCAACTAAAATTGCTTTATTTACTGACATATATATTTAATTTATTTTAGGATAAAAATACAAAAATAATTTAAATGAACCGGAACGAATCCTTATGAGATAAGATTCGTTTCAAACAGGTATTTTTCTATAAGCCGGGGAACAGCGTGTACGAAAATTTCAGGAAGCGGGACAACCTTCAGATTATTACCGGAAACAGATGAATTTTCATTTAAAAGAACTCTTATAAAGCGGGCATATATTTTCTGATGACTAAGTATATGCCGGTAAGTTTTCGAAGTATTGTCAATAGTAAGGTTGCTGTTGTTCCCGAATAAGTTGTTCCAGTCTTTATGCTGCATTAAATCGGATAATGTGGTTTCTTCCGGAGTTTCAATAAGCGGGAATTGGTAAAGTGAATGCCAGATATCCTTGTTGTTTCTTTGCATCATATAGGTATGATTGTTTTTCAGGATCACCAGGTAATTAAAATAACGGTTGGTTTGTTTTAGCTTTTTCTGTTTTACAGGAAGCTTATGGACAATGCCCTTTTCGAAAGCGGCACAGGAATGCTGAAACGGACATTCGTGGCAAACGGGATTTACCGGAATACATTGCAGTGCTCCGAATTCCATTAATGCCTGGTTGAAGTTACCCGGGTTTTTTTGATCGAGTAACTTGTTTGCCAGACCTGAAAAATATTTTTTACCTGCTGTGCTATCTATCGGGTAAGTAATATTGAAATACCTTGCCAGCGACCTGTACACATTTCCATCGACAACTGCTACTGGTTCGTTAAAAGCAATAGAAGCAACGGCTGCCGCTGTGTATGGACCAATTCCCTTAAGTTTCAGTAATTCATTATACGATTCCGGAAACTTACCTTTATAGTTATAAAGAATATTTTGTGCCGTGACATGAAGGTTCCTGGCCCTTGAGTAATATCCCAGTCCCTGCCATAGTTTCAGAACTTCATCAAGCGGGGCAGCCGCCAGGTTTTCTATTTTCGGGTAATTTTGAACAAATTTTAAATAATAGTCAAGCCCTTGACTGACGCGGGTTTGTTGTAAAATGGTTTCTGAAAGCCAAATAAGATAGGGATCGGATGTATGTCGCCAGGGAAGATCTCTTTTGTTGTGTAAATACCATGTGGTAAGGGCCTTGGAATAATTCATCCGAAACAGAAATTCATAGAAAATTTTAATATTAAGCAAAATTAATTGATTTGTATTTCATTTATCCCAAGAAATAATTTATATTTGCAATTCATAATTGAAAAATATTGTAATTAATTGATAATTAAAGATTTTAAAAAATGACGAAAGCAGATATCGTAAATGAAATTTCCAAAAACACAGGAATTGAGAAAATTACTGTTCAAAAGACTGTTGAAGCTTTTATGGAAGCAATCAAAGATTCGTTAGTTGGAGAAAAGAATGTGTATCTCAGAGGATTTGGCAGTTTTATCGTAAAGAAAAGAGCTAAAAAAACTGCAAGAAACATTTCCAAAAATACAACGATTATTATTCCCGAACATTTTATACCTTCCTTTAAACCTGCAAAATCTTTTGTGGCTAAGGTTAAGGCCAATGTAAAATAATTCCAAAAGCTTATTTTTTTATAATTAAATTTTTTTAAGATGCCAAGCGGAAAGAAGAGAAAGAGACATAAAATGGCAACGCATAAGCGTAAAAAACGGTTAAGGAAAAACAGACATAAAAAGAAGAGATAATTAGTTTTTAACTATTTCTTTTTAAAATAAATATTAACAGGATACCAAAATAAACCTAAAGTAACTTAACTTTAGGTTTATTATATTATCAGGAGGGATAATTTTAGTCCGGATAAAAAAGACATAATTCTGTGTACAGGTGAGTAAAGAATTAATTATTGATGTAGCTTCCAGTGAGATAGATATAGCCTTATTAGAAAACAAAAAATTAGTTGAGTTAAATAAGGAAAAAAGCAACCTCAAATTTGCTGTTGGGGATATTTATTTGGGCAGAGTAAAGAAAATAATGCCCGGATTAAATGCTGCTTTTGTTGATATAGGCTATGAGAAAGACGCCTTTTTACACTACCTCGACCTCGGCCCCCAGTTTAAATCGCTCCATAAATACCTTAACCTGGCACTCAACAAAAAAAGCAGATTGCCGTCGATGCCAAAGTTTCACAGGGAACCTGATATCGATAAAAACGGAAAAATTGCTGATGTTTTAACATCGGGCCAGCTTGTACTTGTTCAGGTTGCCAAAGAACCTATCTCCACAAAAGGCCCTCGGTTAACTTCCGAAATTTCAATTGCAGGCCGGAATATTGTATTGATGCCTTTCAGCGACAAAGTTTCCGTTTCACAAAAAATTGAGTCAGCGGAAGAAAGAAACCGGTTAAAGACCTTACTTCAAAGCATACGCTCTAATAATTACGGAATCATTATTCGCACAGTAGCCGAAGGTAAAAAAGTAAAAGTGCTGGATGAAGAACTGCGAAACCTGGTTAAAAAGTGGGATACAGCATTCGAAAAACTCAAAGGCATCAGCATTCCTTATTTATTTATGAGCGAACTGAGCCGCACATCAGCTATACTTCGCGATATTTTAAGCACCTCGTTCAATAATATTTATGTGAACGACGAAACTATCTGGCGCGAAATAAAAGACTATATCGGAACAATTGCCCCCGAAAAGGAAAAAATCGTTAATCTTTATACTGGGAGTACCCCGATTTTCGAAAAATTCGACATTGAAAAACAAATAAAAGCTTCATTTGGCAAAACGGTTTCGTTTAAAAACGGGGCTTACCTGATTATTGAGCACACCGAAGCTTTACATGTGATTGATGTTAACAGCGGAAACCGTGCTAAAACAGTAAGCGATCAGGAAACCAACGCCATCGAAGTAAATATGGCTGCCGCCGATGAAATATCGAGGCAATTGCGTTTGCGCGATATGGGTGGGATTATTGTTGTGGATTTTATCGACATGCATTCGCAGGAACATAAACAAAGAGTGTTCGATCGCGTGAGAGACGCTATGGAAGAAGATCGGACAAAACACAGCATTTTGCCGTTAAGTAAATTTGGCCTGATGCAAATTACCCGTCAGCGGGTAAGGCCCGAGATGCACATTAATACCCGTGAAAAATGCCCTACCTGTAACGGTACCGGTGAAATATCTCCCAGTATTCTGTTTGTTGACCGGATTGAGAATTTTATTATTGATATTTTAAGGAAACAAAAACATTCGAAATTAACAGTCAAAGTTCATCCATATATTGCCGCATACATTACTAAAGGTTTCTGGCCCATAAGATTACGGTGGAGGTTCAAATTTAAATTTCCAATAGCAGTAAAGACTGTCTCCTCCTACGATTTTCTTGAATTTCATGTATTTGACAGGATGGGTGAAGAAGTTCTCCTCTAATTAAAATTCTTTTTTTAAAAAAATCGCAACTTTTACAAGGTAAAATTTCTATTTTCGTTAAAAATATACAGTTATCTATATTTGTTGATGAAGTGAATACGTTAACCATGTACCAACATAATTTCAAAAGAATGAAAAAATATTTTTTAAGTGTTCTGGCCCTGATATTACTGGTCCCCATTTCTTCATTTTCACAAGTATTAAAACCGGTTAAATGGCAATTTTCTACCGAAAAGATTAATGAGAATGAAGCATACCTTGTTTTTAAAGCGGTTATTGAAAATAACTGGCACATGTACGGGATGAATATTCCTGAAGGAGGGCCCGTTGCTACTTCTTTTACTTTCGATTCCAGTAAAACATATAAACTGATCGGGGGCATTCAATCGGATCCCAAGCCTACAGTTGAACACGATAAGACCTTTGGGATGGACATCGAACTTTTTTCTCATCAGGTAGTGTTTAAACAAAAAGTAAAGAATTTAACCGGTAAGGATCTGGTAATAAATGGTTCGGTTGAATATATGGTATGTGATAACCAACGCTGTCTTCCACCTACTGATGAGGATTTTGAATTTAAGGTTACTACAGATAAAACAGCTGCTGCCGTTAAAGGAGATCAATCCGGAAATGAAACTGCTGTTTCGGCAACTGAAGAGAAAGTAACGGATACAGTTGCAAAAGCTGAAGATACCAGGCCTGCGGCAACTATAGCCCAGGGTAACGAAATGCAGCAGGAAGAGGCTACAGATATTACCACCGATAAAGGAAAGAAGAAAACCCTATGGGGAATATTTATTATTTCTTTGCTTGCCGGATTCTCCGGATTGCTTACTCCTTGTGTATATCCCATGATACCACTTACTGTTTCTTATTTTATGCGAGGAGAAAAATCGCGGGCCAGGGCTATTACAGATGCGCTTGTATTCGGATTGTCTATCGTGGCCATATACACCAGCATCGGGTTGATCGTAGCATTATTCAAAGCCGATGCCAGCTCGGTAAATGCCATCAGTACCAACTGGATTCTCAATGCTGTCTTTTTTCTCGTTTTTGTTGTATTTGCCGCTTCATTCTTCGGAATGTTCGAGCTGGTATTACCCAGCGGCTTTACCAATAAAATAGACAGTCAGGCCGATAAAGGCGGTTTGTTGGGAGCTTTTTTTATGGCACTTGCAATGACCATTATATCCTTTTCGTGCACGGGCCCTATCGTGGGAGCATTGCTTATCGAAGCATCGCAGGGGCACTTCTGGCGCCCAATCGTGGGAATGTTCGGCTTTGCCATTATTTTTGCACTTCCTTTTACATTGTTTGCTATATTTCCGTCGTGGCTCAAGGGTTTGCCCAAATCGGGCGGCTGGCTGAATTCCGTAAAAATTGTACTGGGATTTGTTGTACTTGCATTCGGATTTAAATACCTGAGTACCATCGACCAGTCGTATCACCTGGGTTTGTTAAGCCGCAGTACTTTTCTTGCTATCTGGATCGTACTGTTTACCATGCTCGGATTTTACCTGCTCGGAAAATTAAAATTTGCCCACGACAGTGAAGTGAAAGATATAGGTTTTCCCAGGCTTCTGCTGGCAATCGCTACATTTGTATTTGTGATCTATCTGGTACGCGGGTTATTCGGGGCACCCTTAACGGCTGTATCCGCAATGATTCCTCCGCCCGATAAAAGTACAACACTTTTCATGTCTGGTAATAACAGTACTGTTTCCGGTGTAGCAGGTAATACAGCAGAGAATTCCACAGAATTGTGCGGAACGCCGAAGTACGCTGACTTTCTGCATCTTCCGTATGGATTACAGGGATATTTCGATTATAAACAGGCTATTGCCTGTGCGGCAGAGAAAAATAAACCGCTTTTAATCGATTTCAACGGACACGGTTGTGCCAACTGTAAGGATATGGAAGCCAGGGTATGGCCGGATCCTCAGGTGATGGACCGGTTGAGGAACGATTTCATTATCGTATCGCTATATGTGGACGATAAAACTAAACTGCCCGAATCGGAATGGGTGGTTTCCAGCTACGACGGAAGAACGAAAAAGACCATCGGAAAGATTAATGCGGATTTCCAGATATCACGGTTTAATGCCAATACCCAGCCGCTTTATGTAATTGTGGGCAATGACGGTAAAGAATTAACAAAAAACAATTACGGGCATGATACCGATCCAAATGATTTTATCCGGTTTCTGGATGAGGGGATTGAAAATTATAAATTGAAATATAAATAATAGAGATATTATGCAATAATCCCCGCCATTGGTATTATTGTTTCTGAAAAAATAAATCAGAGACGTTGCATGCAACGTCTCTATGTGTTATTAACAGAACAGGTTCGTCCTGTTCTATTCTTATATTAATCATTTCTAATATTACCAATCACAAATAATCTCCCCGGTACGGGATTGCCTTTATTATTTCTTTAAAAACACATTTAAAGGTTTAAACCTGCCTGCTGTTTTTTATCTAGTTCTTATCACCTGTTCGATTTTACATTTCTGTTTCATGATTCAATAATTTTTACAACTAAATATTGAATTGTATTCAATCATTTAACAAATGTTTAGTATAAACTGACAATTGATGTTAATGATTCGACAATTGATGTGTAAAGTTCAATAATTAATATTCATATATTAATAATTGGGTTTAATTATATGATAATTGATATTTATAAATAGATTTATGATATAGATAATTTAAATATTAATTATATAAATACAATTATTGTTTTATATAAATTAATAATTGATTTTAATATTCCAAGAATTGATTATTAAATATGTATTATCGTATTTATTATCTTGATATTTGTATATAATAAATATATATTTGTTTTTAATGATTCGACAAATGATTAATATGATCCGACAATTGGAATTATATAATACAGTATGGTTATATAGGTTATACAATCGTGTGATTGCAATATCATGTTTTCCGGAAAGGAATTATATGAAATTTTATTTCTGAGACAATGTGTAATTAACGCATAATATCATGGATAAATATCAGACCGCGATGCTTAATGCTTTTAAACAAATCTGCATTGAAGCTGAAGCATATCCCGGGAGTGTTGACCTGATACCGAAATTCGGGCAGGATGTTGCCCGGCTGAAAGAAATTGTTGACCAGATAGATAAACTGGTTGTCGGACAGATAACCGACCTGAAAGGGATTACTGCTACAAAGAAGGAAACCGCGAAGAAACTGATCGGATATGCTATGGATATTGCGGGCGCCATGCATTCCTACGCGCTGGAAAAGGCCGATATGGAATTACTGGAAGTGGTGAATTTTCCAGTATCATCGTGGAGCCGGATGAATAATCACGAATTATTTACTTCGGCAGGTATTATTCTCGATGAAGTAAAAAATATACAGGAAGGAGTGCTGGCTGAACTGGGGATAAGCGCGGAATACATACAACAATTCGGGGAAATTCATACTAACTATGATAGACTGAGAACTGCCAGGCGTGAGGCTGTTATCGACCGCAGCGGGTATACGGCCCAAATACGGGAACTGTTAAGGGAAGCATATACGCTGGTAAAGGGTTCATTGGATAAGCTGGCTACACAGTACAAACGCAAGGACCCTGATTTTTACCTGAAATATAAATCTTCCCGGCATATTATTTACCGGCGGAAAAGGAGGAGAGATGAGTAGTGAGAGTGAAGCGGCGAATGAGCGAATGAGCGAATGAACGAAGAGGCAAATCGGCGAAGAAGCGAAAGAGAGGGTGAGTCAGGGGTTGATGGAAGGTTGAAGTTTAGCATGAGGTTGTTGATTGTATTGATGTTGATAGTATGAGTGATTGGTGAATGGCTGAACAGTAATTAATTAACAGTTATTAAACCGGATCAGGTTGCTCGTTGTTGAACCTAAACCGGGTTTTATATTTTATTCATTTTATAGATCATGAAGTGGCTTGTTTCTTCGTTAAAGTCACTATATGAATAATCGCCATAAATATCTGTAATTTCCAGATCCGTACCTGCGATCATACTCCGTAATTCCTTATCTGTTATTGGTTTGAAGTTTATCTCGAGGTGTCTCTTTTCAAGCATTGTGTTTTTTGAATCATATATCTCGTAAAACTGAAAACCGGTAACAATTTTTTCATCCGGAATGTATTGATTCATGTAGGATATTTTCATTTTCCGGTTTTCATCAACAGGGAATTCGCCTATAATTTTTGTTGTTCCGTCAGCCTGTGTTAATCTTATTCTTGGATTCTGAAGGGTGAGAATAAAAGTTCCATTCGTTTCGAGATGATCTGAAATTGATTTTAAGGCTTTCTGTTGTTTATCGGCAGACAGGATTTCGCTTATCGAATGAAACGGAAGAAAAATAAACCCGAACTTTCTGTTCAGGTCTAATTTTGTCACGTCCATTTCAACAAGCTTCACATTGTTTTTATATTTTTTAGTTTCAATTTTCTTTTGAAAAGTGTGCAGCATGGCCCGGGAATAATCCACACAGGTCATAATCCTGCCTGATTCCAGCAGAGGAACAGAAACCCTTCCGGTTCCGCACATTAATTCCAGAATTTCCGAATCAAACCCTTCTGTTTCTTTAAGGAAGAAAGGTATGTCGATAGCTACGTTCACATAGGAGTCGTATATATCGGCAACCTCATCAAATTTTATGGGTTCTCTCATTATTCTGTTTTAACTATTTGATCTTTACATTCCAGTCCTTTTTATCAATTCTGTACCAATTGTGTAATTTTCCATAATGGTTAAATGTCTCAATAAATTCAAATCCCAGTTTGGTTAATATTTTATTTGAATTAATATTTTCAATTTCGGCCATAGCAAATATTTCATTGATATTAAAATTTTCAAATCCAATGGTTAATAATGCGATCGCCGATTCAGTTGCATAACCCTGCCCCCAGTATCTTTTAATTAATCTGTATCCCAGGTCGTAATAATTGATGTGATTATTTATGAGTTGTTTAACATATTTAAGTCCGGCCCAGCCAATAAAGTTATTATTCCTTTTTTCAATTATTGCCCATCTGCCTGTCCCGTTTTCTCTATATTCCTGTTTAAAAAAATCTATTTTGTCGCGAATCTGATTTCTGTTCTCAACAGGTGTATTGCCTAAAAATCTATGGACATCAGGGTCCGAATCAAGTTCAAATAGTCCTTCAACGTCGTGCGGAAGTATCTCTCTTAAAATTAATCGTTCAGTCTCTGCAAAAGTTTTCATTTCATTTCAGGGTGTTTCGTTTCACTGCTAATGTAAGGCTGACCACCAACCAGTTTACAGGTATGGATTATTATAATCAGTATATTCATTATAACATGTTTTTTGTCCGCGGTTTTTATTTTTAACAGTCATTATTAGATTAGAAATGAGGCGCTAAGTATAAGCCGATCGCTATCGAGCCAGGCAAGAACGCGATCATGATGAATTATCTTAGAACAAATACAACCGGAATGGTATATATTGTTCTCACTTTTTTTCCGTTACAGTAAGCAGGTGTCCATTTTTTGTCACTTGATAATATTACCCTGGCCGCTTCGTATTTTAAATAAGCATTTACATCATTGGTAATTTGTACATCCGTAAGGGAACCATCTTCCATTACAACAAAATCCACTATAACTGTACCTGATGCTCCCTGCCTCGGCTGCCTCTTTGGGATATCTCAGATTTCTGGTAACATAATTACTAAAGCCTATAATTCCCGTATTGTTAAAGGAGGCTGATGAGTCAGCATAGAAACAGAGACTGTCAACTCCTTGTTTACCGTCAATCATCCACCATTTGTAATCTGTTATTTTATTATTTTTATAATTGGCAACAGATTGCAAATTCCCGTTCAACTTATAATATCGGGTAACTTTTCCCTGGTATATCTGCGGAAACATACTTGAAGAATTCCCGGTTTCAATAAGAATATTGTTTTTGTATTTTTTAACCCGATAAAGGCCGGAATCCGGGTTATATTGAATATTATATTCAATATTATTTTCTTTGTCTGCATAGATACTGTCCGATAATTGCTTTAAACTATAATTTTGAACTTTAATTTTACCCAATATATCCGGATATGTGTTTGTTATTTCTATTTTACCTCTTTTATGGTATTCTACCGTAACTTTTCTTTTAAAATTATCTTTTAAACAAGGACTGTCATACTTGTCAAAGTAATATACAGTATCGGTCTGGCCAAATACTTCAGTAGAGAGCATTACAAGAAAGAGTGTAAACAGGCTGATGAGTTTCATGTTGTTAATTGTTAGATATAATTAATGTCAGTTAGATTATATAAAGCGATAATTAATATTCACTGATTTCATTTTCAGTTTGTTTCAGATGGCTGAAAGCGGTTATAATTGACTATTCATATTCGATTTTCATCTACCGTTAAGCTTCTAAATATAAAAGATAATCCGGTAAAAAACAAATTTGTTGGAAAGACAAAGTGAGAGGGTGACCGGGTGATAAGTGGTATGGCAGAGAATGGATGTTTTTGGTGGTTGATTTAAAAAATCAGGATACGAACTATGACCTTTCACCGATCAAATAAATGAGTTCAATTTTCACTTTCATTACTAGTAAACAGAATGTAAGAAAATGTGATCCCCAACCGAAAACCATCCCACATATCACCTTCAAGGAAATCTGTTTTTAACGGAATTTCATTGCTATTGGACCCACTTTGTGAAAAATTAATCCTTGACATTTCTTTATGATAACCAAAATTCAGCTCAAAACAGATATGATTAATTGAAAAGGAAAAGTTTATACCGGGTTCCAGATAAAAACTATGGGATGTGAATTTATAATCCGTACTATTTGTTAATGAATCAATTTGAAGGTACTCATTCACTTTTAGCTTCGAAAGATTTATGCCAGCCTGTAGAAATAATCCAGTCTCAAAATCTTTATTATCTGCTATGATTCCGTCTATAAATATACCCGGACCATTAGAGTTAATTTTAGTATCGAACCGGTATTCTCCCGAATAATCTTTTGATGATATTCTTGATCCGGTGGTCTGAAATAAATACGTTATCCCATATTCAAAATTATTTTTGGAAAACCTGATCGTTGGCTGATAATAAAAGTAAGGAGGATAATCAGATACTATTTTTGCTTCAAAGGGAAGTTGGTTCAATGCATTCTTTGAAACATCCTTCAACGAACTCATATTATAAAATCCATATCCGGTCTGTAAACCCAATTTTATATTCTGTGCTTTCGAACTGGTAAACCAGAAAGACAAAATAACAAGTAAAAACAGTTTGAAATTCATTTATTGGTAATTTAAATTCAACTGACTGTTATTTGAAATAATATAATCATTAAACAAATGCCAGTTATAAACATTTTGTGCAGGAATAGTGTATACCAAACTGCCATCCGATAATGAATAAACATAGAATACATAATCTTTATAGGTCAGTATCTTGTTTCTATCAAAATCCACATTAACCATAATTGTATTATTTAAAGCAAATGAAGAAACCGTAGAGAAGTCGGAACAATTTTTTATGTAAAAAAGCGCCCCGTCATATAAGGCAATCTGTCCCGGATCTTTCGGAGAGAATTCAAAATACTTGTATTGGTTTTCATTGCTTTCGTCTCCCCATATTTTTGTATGCGAACCATTCTCAATACTGTAAAGGGCATTATACCTTTGTTCAAAAACATAGTTTCCATCAGCAGAAATCTTATAATTCCTTACACTCCCGGGAACAGGGATCGAATCGATGAATGCATCGTTAACAATATCATACACAATCATGCTTTTCGCAGAATATCTATAAAATACGCTCGTGCCGATATCTGAAACATTTAAATCAAAAACAGGAGAGGTACCTATAATTTTTGATTTCGGGATACTCTTAAGCACCCCTAATCCATTGGGATTAAACAGCAGAATATTATCCGAATAATCATCACATAAAATATATTTATTATTCGGTGATACCGAAAAATCTATAAAGCTCAAGGCTCTTGAATTAACTATGGTTTTAGTATCAAGTGAAAACTGATAAATGTGTTTAACATTATAAAGGTTTGACCAGTGGTAATAGAAGGTTGTACCTGTCAACGGGAAGTATGAATCCGAAAAAAAAGCATAGGTCTGTAAAAAAGAAGACGGATAAAACTCCGATTTATAATCTGAATAATAAGTTGCAGAATTATCCTGATAATAATTTTTCAGCAACAAATATAAATATACAGAAGTTGATAACCCGAGTAACCCCGATTTATAAGTAAATGTTGTGTCGGAAGGGCCCAGGTTAATTATAGTAGTATCAATACGCAACTGATACCCTGATATATTATTATAGAATTTGCTTTTCTCCCAGCTAATAAAAAATGAGTCCCTGTTATTTATATTCACTTCCGGAAAAGAAAAATTTATTTCCTTAGAAATACCGTAGCCCGAGATTCTTTCATCATCGAAATTAACAAAAACATAATCATATCCACCTACATAGTTACTATCGATATACCAGTTATTATAAGTAGAATCTTTAAAATGCGATGCTGAAATGTAATATTTAGCCCTGACGGAAGACTTTATCGGGGTCCATGATAATTTTAAACGGCCGTTAACAGCTTCAGCATTAATTACAGGCTTTTCAGGATTATAGATCAAAACCCATTCTTTCGATTTATAAACAAACGATTCTGCATTCAGTCTGTCCGCAATACTTCCTGTTCCCGTACTTGTGTATATCTCAACCCTCGCTTTTACAAGATGCCGCTGAGACATATCTACATAAAAAGCATATGTATTTATATCCGGCCGTTCAATCCGTTCAACCTCCATGTTATTCAGGTAAAATTTAACGGCATATAACGTTTTATTCGTAAGTTTCAATGATAATTTAATATAAGAAGTATTGTAAACGTAAATAGTATCCGATTTAAGATTCAGATCAACGGTCAAATCAGGTACTGCAACATCTTTGTTTACGTCACGATAATAAACTTCATCCGTTTTATATTCACAACTGCTGACGATAATAAATATCAATAAAATAAATATATACCAGGTGTTTTTGTTCATATTCATGTAACAATTTTGTGACATTTTAAATTTAATTTTCACTATTATACTTCCCGAAAATTCATCGCATTTGGAACGATTCGGTAATTCTTAAGTTATTAATATACTACATGAATCAGAAAATTTTTACGATAAAAAATGTTTATGTTACAACTATATATTATATCCATAAAAAAAATTACCTCCATCTATGGTTAACCGGTTATCGTACATGTAACTACTTTTAACAATATAGTCAATACTTATCTTTAGAACATAATCAATTTGTTGTATTACAATTGACTGTGATTAAATTTCATTTCATCCGTTGTCCCGCTTCCCACAATACAACGACGAAATGTAACTGATTTTTACGGGAAAAGCAAATTTAGGGATGGACAAATTATGAATTATGAATCGGGCCGGACAAAAAAGGTTTGGGCTGTGCCTGGTTCGGCTTTACCGAAAATTTTGATTATTATTTTCATACCCCATTGTAAGTTTGAACCAGGCAGAACAGGGCAGGGCAGGGAACGAAATTCAAATTCGCGCAAGCGGGTTAATTGATTAATTTAAAGCTAGTCTGTAAAAATTCCCCAAACTTAGTTGCTTGATTATCGTAATACATTTAACAAAACAACATAATTTACAAATAATCTATGGAAACTATATTTGAAAATGAATTTGCGAAATTAACTTATGAAGAGGAATTGAAAGTTCTGACCATTACCTAGGCAAATAAGAAAATAACTTTTGAAGAATATAAAAAACCCTTTCAGGAAGCTATAAAGTATATGTCAATTAAGCCTGTTGATAATTATATATCCGATATAAGAGATCAGGGAATCATTTCTCCTGAATACAGGAAATGGTTACAGGAAACGGCCATGCCTGAAGCAGTAAAAGCAGGATTGAAGCGTGTTGTAGGTGTAGCCAATATAAATATCTTTAAACAGTACTATATTAATCACGTTTTTCAATCAGCTAAAAAATTTGGGATTCCATTTAAAATGTTCAATTCTGTCGAGGAGGCAAAAAATTGGTTTCGGGAATTTGAACAGTAAACAAAAGGGAAAGATTAATTTATTTTTTTTACGATATTCTTTGAATAGAGTAGGGTAGAAGTTTCTAATTGATAACGATACGGATTCTGGTAGTGTCATTAAAGCCCGATCTTGCACCATCAGAACTCCGGTTAAGTATTAATCCAACCGAGTCTTTACCTGTAAAGTTATCATTTGGAGAATATTGATAGAATATTGAATTTGTGTTTATCTCCCGATACAGTTTATGTAATACTGTTACCACTAACATTCCCGTAGATACTTCCGAAGGCTTCGGGATTGTACCAGAAAAGGATAATATAGTCAATTGTTATAATTGAAACACCCTTAAACTACACGTAGCTCATGGAATTTAAGGAGTAATAGCTGAATTTAATATAGTATTGGCATTTCTGTGATTATAAACGCAGCCCCATTTTCCTCTAACCATTCAGGTTTCTAAACTTACCTCAGAGATCTCAGATACTGTTTTTCTTAATAATCGCTTTTTTATTTATTACATCTTTACCCGTGAGACATGCTTTCTGTCTCAACTGATGAACAGCAAATAAATGTAATGGTTAATCTGTTAAAAAGCAAATTTAGGAAATTAATAAACATGGCTCCACTACCGATCAATACATGCGGTGCAGAGCCATATTTATTATGTGTAAGTTATATTTATTGTATAATTATTTTTTTTACAAAAGGACCTTCTTTTGTATATACTTTAATCATATAAATTCCTTCAGATAAATCGCTTATATCTATTTTGTTTTGATCCGTTTTAAGGATTTTGCTTATTACTTTTTTCCCGTTTATATTAAATATTTCTATTAAATATGGATTCGTAGCCGGGGGTAGCGTAATGTTCAAAAGATCATTTGCAGGATTAGGAAAGATATTAATTCCAGAGTTTTCTGTTTTAGAAATACTTGTTGTCCCGACATCCTGAATAACTAAAATAGTTTGAGTTTTATCAGCAGATCCGTTTATAGTGATAATTGCTGTTCTTGTTGTAGCTGAGGGATTAGCTTCGGCCGTTAATGTGATTGAAGCATTATTTGACCCGTTGGCAGTATTTGCTGTTAGCCAGCTTTGATCACATGATATTGACCAGTCGATGTTCGATGTAATATCAACTGTTTGGGTACTGTTTGCCGTTGCCCCAATGGATAAGGTATCTGCTGATACATTTAAAACAGGTGTTGCCCCTTCCTGTGTAACGTATATCGTCTTGTTTATCACCCCTGTTCCTGAAATGGTTACTGTTGCATTTCTACCGGAAATGGTTGGATTGGCTTCGGCCGTAAGCGTAATGGAAGCATTACCGGACCCGTTGTCAGTATTTGCTGTTAGCCAGCTTTGATCGCACGATATTGACCAGTCGGTATTCGATGTAATATCAACTGTTTGGGTACTGTTTACCGTTGCTCCAATGGATAAGGTATCTGCTGATACATTCAGAACAGGTGTTGCCCCTTTCTGTGAGATTCGTATAGTCTGGCTTGTTACACCGGTCCCTGAAACAGTTATGGCTGCGGTTCTGGTGGTAATAGTTGGATTAGCTTCTGCTGTAAGTGTTACAGAGGCATTGTTTGATCCGCCGGAAGTATTTGTTGTCAGCCAGTTCTGGTCACATGATATTATCCAGTCAGTATTTGACATGATATCAAATGACTGGGTGCTATCCGCCGACGTTCCGATGGTAAATGAATGAGTTGAGACATTTAAAATGGGAAGGGTCAGAATGCCGTTTTCGTTGAAAACACCCATTCCTCCAAAAGCAGTGCCAATCCATTTATTTCCGCTTTCATCTATGGTTATTGTTTTAATATAGTTGTAAGGCAATCCCGAATTTAAAGTATTGAATGCTGTCCAGTCAGTTCCGTCAAATTTTACTAATCCTTCATAAGTAGTCCCAATCCACGTATTTCCATTGTCATCTGTTGTTAATGAAGATATACGATTATCCGGCAACCCTGAGTTGGAAGTATTATAAACCGTCCAGTTAGTTCCGTCGAATTTTGCTAATCCTTCTCTTGTCCCGATCCACTTATCTCCGTTACCATCGATGGTAATAGAATATACAACGTTATGAGGTAATTCTGAATTTGAAGTATTGAATATTGTCCAGTTAGTTCCATCGAATTTTGCTAGATCCGCCACTGGTTCCTATCCATTTATCCCCGCTTCCATCAATGGCTATTGAAAAGACATAGTTAGTAGGTAAATCTGAATTAGAAGAATTATAAATCGTCCAGTTAGTTCCATCGAATTTTACCAGTCCTTTTGTAGTAGTCCCGATCCATTTATTTCCACTTCCATCAATGGCTAATGAAAAAACATAGTCGTCAGGTAAACCGGAATTAGAAGTATTATAAGTTGTCCAATTAGTTCCGTCATATTTTGTTAATCCCCCCATTGTCCCAATCCACATGACTCCACTTCCATCTATAGCCATTGAGGCTATGTAATAATTAGGCAGATCCGAATTTGAAAGATCATATGTTGTCCAGGTTGTATCGGTAAATTTTGCTAAACCAACAGAGGTTCCAATCCATTTGACCCCGCTTCCGTCAATAACCATTGACCGGGTGGAGTTACCAGGTAAACCTGAAGAAGAAGTGTTATAAGTAATCCAATTAGTACCGTCAAATTTCACTAATCCGTTGACCGTTCCTATCCACATAATTCCATTTGCTTCTATACTTAGTGAATTAACGCGATTATCGGGCAAACCTGAATTAGAGGTATCAAATATTGTCCAGTTGGTTCCATCAAATTTTGCTAAACCTTTATTAGTCCCTATCCATTTGTCCCCGTTTTCGTCAATAGTGATGAAATTGATGTAATTATCAGGCAGATCTGAATTAGAAATATTAAATATTATCCAGTTAGTCCCGTCAAATTTTACTAAACCGCTATAGGAAGTCCCTATCCATTTATCGTTGTTCCCATCAATGGTTAAATAATATATATCGTTATCAGGTAAATCAGAGTTTGAAGTATTATAAACTGTCCAGTTAGTTCCGTCAAATTTTGCTAATCCACCGGGGGTTGCAATCCATTTGTCACCATTAACGTCAATGGTGATGGAATTGATATTATTATCGGGTAAATCAGAGTTTGAAGTATTATAAACTGTCCAGTTAGTTCCGTCAAATTTTGTTACTCCTTTACTAGTAGTTCCTATCCATTTGTCCCCGTTTTCGTCAATAGTGATGAAATTGATATAATTATCAGGTAGGTCCGAATTGGAAGTGTCATAAACTGTCCAGCTATTTCCATCAAATTTTGCTAACCCAGCTCTGGTTCCTATCCACTTGTTTCCATTTTTGTCAATAGCTATTGATCGGTTAAAATTATCAGGTAAATCAGAATTAGTCTTGTTATAGAAAGTTGGAATACCTGTAGTTTTATCGATTTCCACTACCCCGCCATAAGATGTTCCAATCCATAAGGTATTATTTTCTTCAGCCAATGAATAAATGGGGTTACTATTGATGTAATTTATCCATTGCTGGCTTTGGGCATTAATAACGCATGCAAAAATTGTTAATATAATAAGTAGTAAAAATTGTTTTTTCATAGGTTCCCTTTTTTATAATGATGAATATTATTCTTTATCTGAATTTCGCTAAATCTTCACTGTTTAAATGTATGTTAGGCATAACTATCAATCTGAATTTTTCTTATATTTCCTACGTATATACCTATCAAAAAGTTATTATTAAAATGCGATGAAATTATTTTACGGCCTGACAAGATAATGTATTGGTAACATTTATTGTTCTGAAAACAACTATTAAAAACTTTTCCGATATAACTGTTTTATCCGGGAAAACAAAACAAAATTATTTTCTGATAATGAGATAACAGCGTTGACATGTGATAAGGTTTGCATGTGGCAAATGAAAATTTATGTTTGGTAAGCTATTGCTTTTCTTATGTCTAACCGGGCATTATTATTTCAATATTCAATTTCCAGCGGGACTTCTTTGGCTGCATCAATAAAAATCCTGATATCATTCAGCCCGATTTGTCCTTTGTAGAATTTTTTTTCTTTGTTGATTTGGTTAATTCGCATATGTAAATCTACAGGGTCTGATCCGGATGCTTTCTCAACCGTGTCCACGCCTATATCATAAAGCATTCGGGCGAAATTTACTCCTACCCATTTTATTCTCGACAGATCTGTTAATTTGGTCAGTTCCAGAATTTCAGCATCTGTTATCCCGGCGATTTTGGCAAGTTCTTTTCGGCTTTCGGAAGTAATAATCCTCTCATAGAGTGTTGCAGTGTTTTTAATGCCTGTTTTTTCCAGTTTGGCTACCGTATCTTTTGAAATCCCGGTGAATTCGCTGATCTTATTGGGTTTTGGCAGTATACTGTTCAGCTCCCTGAGCAGGATTGTCAGGTAATTGCCCGACAGGCATTCCACTTTTTGTAATTCCGTGAATTTATCTTTCTTTTTAAGGATACGGATCAGTTCATAAACGTTTCTGATCCCAATATTTTTAAAGTAGCCGAATCTCTCTTCCGGCCTTTCTTTAAGTATCATCCTGCTAGGCGGGAGATATGCCGTAACCAGTTTCGCTTTATAATCGTCGATTGTGATTTTTGATAAATCAATATAATAACCCATACCATTTTGTTTTATAAAACAAACGGGCCGGTTTTTTTGAGCCGGTCCGTTTGTTATTTAACATTTAAATTGGTTTTACCGGCACACAGATATCCACAATAAATTTTCCGTCTTTGGGTTCCTCCGGATACATTTCAAAGCAAGGCTTATCGTCGGGTTGATATCCGCTGGTTGGGAACCATTGTCCGTACACCCAATTCCATGCCTGCTGGAAATCCTGTGCCGTAACTTCAAACCGGGCAATAACATACCTGGCAGCCTCAATTTCCATTTTACCGACTTCTCCGTCGACTTTTGTTTCCCGTGGAACCGTAATGCAGACACTCATCCTGAGTTTATCTTCGACAGTAACATTCGGGTCGTCGTGATATACAATCAACGATTTGAAATCCTTTCCGCCGATCAGTCCCCGCGGACCGGCCCAGGCGAATAACCTGTTCCAGATTTTTTCGAATAGTTTGTCATCACCCTTGTACGGGCCAATGTGCCTGATGTAAGCAACTGTCATTTCAGGAAGCTCTTTGACTTCCACACTTTTGTTTAATTTCATATTTGTCCTCCATTTTATTGTTTGTAAATCGGGACAAAAATAAAGGGTGGGTTTTTCATCGGGTTGATGCGTATTGCTATCTGGTTGACTTAAATTGCTTTTTTGAAGTTTTTCCTTTCGGTACTGCGAGGCAGAAGTGTTAAAATAATTCCTGAAATTTCTCGAAAATATTGAGTATCCGAAAATCCGCATTTGTAAGCTATTTCAGAGATGCTTTCGTTTTTATTGGTTGCGATCAGCATGGCGGCTTTCTCGATTCTAACTCGTGAAATAAACTGGAAAGGAGTTTCTCCGACAATTGATTGAAATATCCTGTTAAAATGAAATTTTGAAAAATTAGCCACTGAAGCTAATTCTTCCAAGGTCATTGGTTTTTCAATATTTGATTCTATATAATCAAAAGTTTTGTTTATCCGGGAGATATATTCGGTAATTAACGGGTTTGTTTTGTTCATTTTTATTGTCGGAATATTATTTATGGAATGTTTATAATTTACCGGAATATGCCTGAAAGCGATAGACTTATTGCCTGTTGTAATATGTTTTGGACAAAGCTATAACTGTCAGATGTACCGGAAATAAATATAGGGGATTATCGGATACAAAGCAAATTTGTAAGAGGTTGGAAAGAAACAGATGACAGGTAAACAATGATTTTTTGGGCCGGACAAAAAAGGTTTGGGCTGTGCCTGGTTCGGCTTTACCGAAAATTTTGATTATTATTTTCATGCCCTATTGTATGTTTGAACCAGGCAGAACAGGGCAGGGAAAGGATTTCAAATTCGCGCCAGCGGGTTAATTGATTAATTTAAAGCTAGTCTGTAAAAATTCCCCAAACTTAGTTGCTTAATTATCGTAATACATTTAACTAAACAATATAATTTACAAATAATCTATGGAAACTATATTTGAAAATGAATTTGCGAAATTAACTTATGAAGAGGAATTGAAAGTTCTGACCATTACCTGGGCAAATAAGAAAATAACTTTTGAAGAATATAAAAAACCCTTTCAGGAAGCAATAAAATATATGTCAATTAAGCCTGTTGATAATTATATATCCGATATAAGTGATCAGGGAATAATTTCTCCTGAATACAGGAAATGGTTACAGGAAACTGCCATGCCCGAAGCAGCAAAAGCAGGATTGAAGCGTGTTGTAGGTGTAGCCAATATAAATATCTTTAAACAGTACTATATTAATCACGTTTTTCAATCAGCTAAAAAATTTGGGATTCCATTTAAAATGTTCAATTCTGTCGAGGAGGCAAAAAATTGGTTTCGGGAATTTGAACAGTAAACAAAAGGGAAAGATTAATTTATTTTTTTACGATATTCTTTGAATAGAGTAGGGTAGAAGTTTCTAATTGATAACGATACGGATTCTGGTAGTGTCATTAAAGCCCGATCTTGCACCATCAGAACTCCGGTTAAGTATTAATCCAACCGAGTCTTTACCTGTAAAGTTATCATTTGGAGAATATTGATAGAATATTGAATTTGTGTTTATCTCCCGATACAGTTTACTTAAATTGGCATTACGGGGACTTTCATAAATTCGTGCACCTTCCTCATCTCCAAAACTGCCAAGATTTATTTTTAAAATATCTCCATTATTAATTTGAATTTCCTGTTAAATAGATGAATAAACTATTCTCCCATTCTTAAAATCATCATTTTTTGAACAGGAAATAATTAATACAGCGCCAACCAGAATTGTTAATTTTATCTTCATTATTTTAATCTTTCAATAATATACCAAGAATGGAGAAATTTATAAATTGGTTGCGTATCAGGTTTTAAATCCAAAATCACTTCAATATGGGGTCGAAGAATTTCAAATATAACCCAGGCATTATTACGATTAAAGTGGATACATCCGATTTGTTACTTTTCTAACATTCAATACGATGATATAGAAATCAATAATGAGTTTTAGCTAAATTGTGTCTTTAGCAGTTATAAATAACATTCTAACCCTTGAAGTTTTTTATTTGTAGTTCAAATTTTTCCGAATCTTTCAAAGAGCAATTATTGCCATCCGGGTCTTTAAATTTCGCTACTGTACCCCAATCATATTCTTCGATGTTCACATGGATTCCTAAAGACTTTAATTTTTCACTGTGGGACTTAATATCGGACACATTAAAACGGAGGCGAATTCCATTTTTATCATTTTTCCTCTTTTTATCCGGGTATTCATTATCCCTGGGTTCAATCATTAAGTAACTCCCTCCAAAATCGAAACAGGTTAAGTCTTCATTTTGGAATAAAATTTTTAATCCAATAATATCCCGGTAAAAAGACACACACTCTTTGAACTTTTCAACAAATAAAATGATTCCGGTTCTTTCAAGTTTCATATTCATTCTGTTTTTATTATATTGTTCATTAAGTAAGATGGTCTGCAAAGTTAAAGTTATATGTTTTACACCCTATTAGACTTAACCTTGTTATGAGCTGCTAATATATATTAACCGCTTTCGTTGAATAACAAGGTTATCGATTTTTTAAACATTATCAAGAAAATAATCATCTGTTAAAGATCAGCCGGAATTATTGGAAGAGCTAAATTTTTTATCAACCTGGCATCATCAATCGAAGAAGAAACGGGCACCTTTGCAAATGCACCCGTTTCCGGGATTTTTGTCAGTAGCCCCCTATAAAACAAACCAACCTATTCTTTGATCAACTTCAATGAATTGACTTTTTTATTGTCCGACATAATTTTGATAATGTATTGTCCTGAGGGAAGTTCTTTCACATTTATTGTCAGTTGATTCAACATGTTTCCATTTTGTTCTTTGACCTCATTTCCTGACATGTTATAAATCCGAATCTTGTCAATGCGATAATCAGCATTTACAGTAAAATAATCTCCTTTTACCGGGTCGGGGAAACAGGAAACTGAACCGGCAGCTTCTACATTGTTAACTGCCGTGGCAGGACACGAAGTAGAAGCTCCTGTTATTGTATCAATACCGCTTATTTCCGCTTCATAAGGAACAATCGCATCTCCTTTATTGCTGGGGATGGTAACGGATGAACAGTTTTTGAAAACGAGCCCGTTTACAAAATTCGTAATCAGTCCCTTCGATTTTGCTGCAATCTGCACATTATCAAATACAACATTGTCGATATACATTTCCGGTAATCCGTAAATAATTCCGGCATAGGTAGAATTGGTGACTACTATATTCTTAAATGTAATGTTTTTCCATAATGGTGTAGTACTGGTGATAGCGGCTGCCGTTTGGGCCGAAGCCGGATAAGGTTCTTTATCGTACCAACTGGTAATGTAAAAAGGATATTTTACATTATTCATGGTAATATTCGAATAGGCAAATGTTGAATCCTGCCCTCCGCGCGTACGATTGGTTTTAAGTCGGATTCCATTGGTAGTTCCGTTAAACGTGCAACTATCCACCGTGATATTTTGTACATCGACGGTGTAACTACCCACCGACACTCCATGTCCGGTACCGAATTCACAATTTTTAATTGTGATATCATGGCTGTAACTGTCCATGGCCACATTATCGTCGCCTACGGAAAGATGGCAGTTTAAAATATTTACTCTGTTCCAGTACCAGGTATCGATGGCATCGGTATTCGGTGAGTCGGAAGGTGCAAGAATAGTGACGTTCGAGATCGTTCCGTCCGAGCCAAAACTGCTTCCGCTTCGTCCGAGGCAAATGTGAACATTCGGCGAATTCTGTAAAGTAATGTCGGTGATTAAAACTGTATTACAGGCTTTAAACCGAATCAAATAGGGCCGGTGAATACTGCTGTTTGCTTTATAGGCCGCCCACCAGGCAGCACCATCGCCTTCTATCACACCCGATCCGCTGACTTCAATATTATTAAGTCCCACCCCGTAAATAAAGTATGCATACGAGTCGGTTGTTCCATCGTTAGGATAAGAACCGGCCGGACTGCCGTTTCCGTCTCCGTATGGCATCATTTGCAGGATGGCCCCGGCTGAAATATAAAGATTAACGTTACTTTGCATGGTAATCGGACCACTCAGGAACCTGCCGGCAGGAATAACAACGGTACCGCCTCCGGCATTGTTAGCTGCTGCAATGGATGCATTGATCGCGGCCGAATTATCAACACTTGTAGTATCAGCTCCGTAATCGGTAATCAGGAACTGGGTTGCCGGGATGTTCGGTAAGGGTATGGTTGCATGAACTATTGGCAGATAAGCGCTTATAAATAAGCAAGTAATCAAAAAGTATTTACTATTCTTCATTGGAATATGTATTTAGTACTGGAATCTTAATATAATGATATTCGTTTAAAATTGTTCACAAGCATACGAATAAAAAACACCTTTCCTGCAGTCTTAGATGAACACAGATGGATTCCAGGCCACATTTTTATCAGATTGTTACTATGTTTGTTTTGTGTAATTGTCCACAGTAATTTTATCCAATAATGATGAAATCTCTATGGCTTCCCTTATAACATTGTCAGGATATTCATTAATCTGAAGAATCCGTATAGCATTTCTGTTTTTCAATTTTCCTTCTTTTAATTTATAGTCGAAATCAACATTTTTATCATTGACTATCTCACTGAAATGGTACAATTCAAATTCGTCCGATAATAAATCTGTCAATTCAATGTCATGTGTTGATACAAATACAATATTTTGATTTTTTGTAAGTTCAGAAAGAACTGCTTTCCCGGCAGAAATCCGCTCAATGGTATTTGTTCCTTTAAAAATCTCGTCCAACAGAAATAAATTTGGTATCTCATTTGTGCTTTTTTGGATCATGTCTTTTATTGTCAATACTTCCTCAAAATAATAACTCTTATCATTTAATAAATCATCACTAATCCGTATTGCCGAATAAATCCTACACCTTGGGATAGTGACTGATTCCGCAAAGCATGTATTAATTGTCAATCCAGTAATTAGATTTAATCCGATGGTTCTAATAAACGAAGTCTTACCTGACATATTTGAACCTGTAAGAAGAATAGACTTATCGGAGATATTAATACTATTTGGCACGCAATCAATAATTAGAGGATGATAAACCTGTTTTGCTGAAATCCGGTTTTCATTTTCATTGATAACAGGTAAACAATACGTATCTACCCCACTTCTTAATGAAGCTATTGAAATCAATATGTCAATTTGTCCAACAAAGCAAAAAACATTTTCAATCTCTTTCCTTTTTGTATCCAGACGTTTTAAAATGCTAAATAACAATAAAGGCTCCAAAATGAAAACAATTTTAAATATCTCTAGAATCCCCCAAAAAACAGCTTCCATTTCTCCCTGAAGGTTTGCTTCCAGTTTAAAAAAGGACATTCTGTTTCGAACCTGGTCAATTATTTTAATTGAATCGGACAAATCGGGATTAATTTCTGCGAATGAGCTGTCTTTATAAAGTTTAAGAGCAATGGTATTGAGTCGTAATAACTGAGGTATTGAGCCTAAATATTGATAAAGGTTTCTTTTGTTCCAATAATGAATAAAAATATTAATTATAAATACCCCAAACGTAACAAACATAAGCTGTGAGTTGAAAGGAAGCAATATAAGTGACAGCAAACTGGTAAATGCCAATATTCGAATCACAAAGAACCACTTGGGTGGTTTTAAGTGTTCCTCTTGAAATAGAGAAGATATATAAAAAACATCATCTTTTTTTAATTTTTCAAGTTGCCTTTGGGTACTTGTCCTAAAATCAACATCATCTGTAAGTTTTTGAATAATCTTTTCGTTTATATCATTCCTTCCCGAATCTGCAGGAATTGTTCTTAATCTGTTATAAAAATATTGTTGTCCAACATGTGAATTTGTCCGATCGAGAAACATGAATAATTCTTGAAAATCTAAATCATTACATGTTTTATTCGACAGGACCTGAAAAGATTCTGAGTTATCCTTATTCTTGAAATACTTCTCTATAAGTTCGAAATTAAAACCATCATCTTTTAGCTCTCCGAAGGATGTTTTTAATCTCTCAAGATCTTTTTTCTTTTTCATATATATTGTAAGATTCTTTTAGCTGTATTGTAAATAATTTATAAACGAAAGTAAACAGTTTTAACTATTAAGCTTGCGCCTAAAATGAAATTTTTCCCGACTTCCAATTACCGATTAAGGCCTAAATGTAAAAGATATTTCTGGGGAAAGCAAATTTGTAACTATTGCTTGTTTTTCAGCTATTATTAAGTGATGCCTTTATAAAACGAAAGGCTGCCAGATTTGACAGCCTCCTGCTTTTATTGATTGATTGTAAATCTCTTTTTTAACAGTAATTATTTTTTGATAATTGTTTGTTTGAAAATACCCTGTTCTGTAACTACCCTTACCAGGTAACTTCCATGAGCCAGATTACTCATATTAATGGTTTTAATATTGGCTCCGGCACTTTTCACCAATACGCCTGTAAGACTATAAATCTCAACTTTTTCTATTCCGGCAATGGAAAATATGTTCAGATTGTTTATTACCGGATTCGGATAGAGGGTAGGTCCTGCTGCATCTGTGGTTTGTATGCCGGTGGCAGTGTTGTATTCAACGCTCATATAGTAGAGGTTGGCCACATCTCCTTTGGTAATCTGGTATGAACCGGCCGGGATTGTCAGGGTTAGTATTCCTGCTGTTGCATTATAGCTTGTGCTGTTCATCTTTATTGTTCCGGTAAAATCTGCATTGAACACCAGTGTCAATGTAGCTTCCTGTGTTGTTGTAAATGAAATGGTTGTAGCTGATTCTATTTTCAAACACTGCGTTAATGTCAGTCCGGAATAATTTACGGTTCCTTTCGAATCAGACAGGTTTCCTGTAATGCTATAGAATGAACTGGTTATGCCTGATAAGGTGAAATTATGTATGAGATCATCACCCGATGGATCACCGCCCGGATCATTTCCTCCGTCGGCTATGCTATCTCCCTGAATCGAAACCAGGCTGGTCTGATAACCAGCAAGGGCAGTTTTTAAGGCTGTATTAACACTATACGAAGCATCATCCACGGCATTGTTAAAAGTCCATTTAAAGTCGCCACCATTTATGCGCCCTGCATATTGTATTACATTTTCCTTAGCTGCCTCGGGACTGTCAGGGGTGTAGGCATACATTACAGAGGTATCTGTGTCGAAGTTGTTGTAGGTATTTGTGCCATGCGATGATATTACAGAACTGCTTACCGTTTCGTTCCTGCTTGCAGCTACATAAGCATCAAAGTCAATGGTGGAACCAGGAAAAGCATTGTCGCCATAAGGAACAAAACGTTTTTGCCCGGTCATATAATTATTAAATGCCTTTATGATCCCTCCATCTTCTTTCGAGAAGGTAGGCATGTTGATGTAATCATTTGATTGTGTGCTTTCATCATAAACATCGGAGCCCTGCATAGAGATTAACATAGGATATTTACAATTGCGGAAATAATTGGCCTCCACGAATACCGACGATCCCATCGTTGATCCTACTCCGTATTTCGAAATGCCATCATAATAGTTATTATAAACGTGTGCGGAATAAAAACGCACACGCGGATGGCGGGAATCGGAGTGGTCATACCAGTTATGATGATAGGTTATATACAATCCGGATGTGGTATCTTCACTTAAACCCAAAAGATTCGATTTCCCGGTATCCCAGAAATGATTATAGGAGAAGGTGACATACGTTGATTTTTTACAATCCAGCGCACCGTCACCTTTTACCTGATCGGCGTCGCTTCCGGCATCGCCGTAAAAGAAATCGCAATGATGAACCCATATATAATCGTTGTTTTGCTGCAATCCGATATCATCTCCTTCATCGCTGTTACAGTTCATCAACCCGATATTACGGATCTCTATATTTGATGCATTTTTAACCCGGATACCCCAGCCATCTGCTACGGCATCATTGCCTACTCCTTCCATGGTAATGTATCCTGATGTGTTATTATCATTTTCTATTACGATATCTCCTTTGTCCATATAAGTCAGGTCGTTGATTTGTCCAACCAAACGAATAATTAACGGACGGGTATCTTTTCCCTTTTTAAATCCTTCTAAAATTGTTTGCAGGCCTACACAAGGATTCTCATCAGCGCCGGTTACATCAAGCGAAACTGTATTTTTTGAGTTTTCGGTAATGTATAAAATCACCGCGTTGTCTTTCGGTGTGCCGTCGGCTTTATATGCACCCGGAGTTCGCCCGTTTGAGAAAGCAAAACCTGTGCGGTCATGAGCTTTTACGGTCAGAGGACTGCTCACAGCGCCTTCACCTTCTTCACCCGCGATTACAGGCACCACTTTAATGGTATAAGTCCCTTCCCTGAGACCTAATACATCGGCGCGATAGAATGTACCATAGTTGCGGATAAGCTGATCATCTATTTTTTCGTCGGTTAAACCCTCGCCACTGACATATACATTGTAGCTTTCAGCACTGTCAACCGGCTGCCATTTTACATAGGCCGATTCCAGCCATCCGGCAGCTTCGTCAATAGTTAATGATTGTGCCCCGGTATATGTCGAAGCCAGTAATATGGTTGTGAAAAACAGTATTTTTTTCATCTTCCGGTCCCAGTTTTTAGATTGAATTGGTTAACTGATTTGCTATTATTTCCGGAGGTTAAAGTAAACGTTTGGTTTCAATAGCGTGGTAGACAAATAGACTTTATTGGGTGGTGTTTTTGGTGGATTATCATTTATATTTTGCCGGCTTGCAGCGAAAATAAATAAATTCCTATCCGGATACCTTGATAGCCAGCTGGAGGTAATTCATTAAATTTAATAGAGACGTTGCATGCAACGTCTCTACGTAATATCGTTATTTTACAAAGATTTATAGGTTGCTTTTGTGATAATTTTCATTGGGACATCGATTCCGTTAGGTACCTGCGGGTTTTTCTGGATGTAAATAACTCCTTTTATGGTTGAATTGGATTCACCGCTTATAATCAGGCCGGTTTTACTGTCGAGGTTATAGGTAGCGGTCTGATTTCCTGTCAGGTTAGTTTTAGCAGGCATACCGTTCAGTTGGGTTACTGAAACAGTATCTTTGGTGGCTATTGCCGAATTTTCATCGATTACATACTGGTTATTTTTAGATTCTTTCAATGTCCATGTATTTTGCAGAATGATATTTATCCCGGTATTTAATTCTATTTTGTTTTTCCAGCTTTCTCCTGTTTTCACAGCTTTTTCCGGGTAGATCATAAATGTTGTTTCAAAACTGCCTTTGAAAGCTTCATCACCAAATGCCTGCCCAAGCTGGCCTTTCAGTTGTTCTATGTTTTGTTCCGGTACACCTAAGCCGGAAATCAATGAATTTAAGGAATCTTCAATGCCTTTAAATTCTTCTATTTCACCGTATTTGCTTAGTTTTAATTCGAATGAGAGGCCTGTGATACCGGCTAATGCCTGCGAAAAATAATCTCCTTCTGTATCTTTTTTATTGGAGCTGAAAGTCATAGTAATATAAGGTGAATTTATTGCCAGGGAAATACTGTCAACAGAAACATTGAGCAGGTAGCTGTCCGAAAGTTTTTCCTTTACAGTGTAAGTCATTGTTCCGGCCATCCGGGTTTTTATATTCTGATCATTTCCCATAATGGTTTGGGTGATATCCTGATTGGTTACACTGTAAATTTTAAAGCTTTGAGCAGGCTTGAGATTCAGTTCAATTTTATGTTTCGACTGGCTAAATGCTGCGGATGTTAAAAGGGCTGATAATAGTAAGATAACTGTTTTTTTCATGGTTTGATCGGTTATTAATTATAAATATATGTAGACCCTGGTTAAATACAGCCATGATCCGTTTTTACAGGCACAAGTTAGAGATAAAATTTTGTATTATGCGAAAATGAAATAATAAAAACAGGCAAATATCTATATATAACATGCCTGAAAGGGATGAAGAAATTCCTGCAAATATTTTTTGTATATGATGATTTTAAGTATTGTAAAATTCAAATTACTTCATTTGTCTTATTCTTATTTCTATATTTTTTTCATTTTTCAGCAAAGCGATTATTTCAGAAGTATCTGTTTCGCCGGTATGGTAAGGATATAATACTTTTGGTTGAAATGCTTTGGCTGCATCGGCCACCATTTCGGGGGTCATGGTGTAAGGCAGATTCATTGGTAAAAATGCAATGTCGATGTTTTTCAATGCTTTCATTTCGGAAGTATTTTCTGTGTCGGCAGCAATGTAAACCCGTTTATCACCGAACGTAACAATATAACCGTTTCCTTCACCTTTGGGTGAAACGGATTCCCGGGTGAACGCATGTGTTTAATGTTATAGGCAGGAATAGCTTCGATATGCAGTCCGTCCACAACTATTTTATCCCCGTTTTTCATTACATGGGTATTTTTAAGATCCTTTGCATCCGCAACGCATAATTCGGTGAGGACAAACTGTGTATCATCTTTTGTAATCGGACGGATGGCATTCATGTCAAGATGATCATAGTGATGATGTGTGATAAGCACCATATCGGCTTTGGGCATGGCAGTGTAATCGGCTTCGGCTGTAACCGGGTCTACATGGATAATTTTATTCTTATACCGGAACATCAATGTAGCATGTCCAATGAAAGTAATTTCAAGATCTCCTTCTGATGTAGGAATGGTGTCTTTCTCGAATACTTCTGTGGCAGAACCTTCCTGTACCACATAATTAAGGAATGGTACAGGTATAAAAATCTTTTCAAAAGATATTAAACGGAATGTTTTCATGATTATATATTTTTTAATCGTTTTTAACCATTATTGCTTTCACTATTATTTATTTAAAAAAAGAACAGGAGAAAAGAAATTTTGTTTGAAAACCGGGCCAGTCAATTATGATTAAAGATTGTTGATAATGTTATTTATTAAATTAAGGAGGGTGTATTAAAGGCCTTTGCGAAACTTTGTGGATTCTCTGCGGTTCTTTGCGTAATAATTATAAGTAGCTGTTACGCAGAGTTTCGCAAAGAGGCCGCAAAGCTACGCAAAGAAAAGAATTGCAAATCTTTCATCATTTTTTTTTGTGTAGCATTATGACGTTTCTCATTATAAAGGCTTTTAATACACCCTCATTATACCATCACTCTTCCTCCATAGAATTGAATTCATCAATTTGTTCTTTCACCCATCTGATATACCGTTCATTTTTAAATTTGACCCACTGTTCGTGTAATTCCGGGGAAAAATCGACCTCGTACTTAAAATTACTGAAAGGTTTAGGCTTGTTCAGTGCATAAAGTAATCGTTCACGTATATCTTTATCTTTAACTGAAACAGCAAAATCTTTCATAATGCTATAGGATTCTCTGGAAGATAGCGCTTTGAATTCAAAATACTTATCCCTTTCGCGATCGATCTCGTTAATACTCTCTTCCCATATCTCCTCATCGGCATAAATATGCCGGTCCAGGTCGATTACCGATTTGATCTCTTTCGTTTCTTTGTGATAAAGGCAGCGCATTCCGGCATCAAGTTCTTCGGCAATGGATTTTATCTGTTCGTCTGTTAATTCAATTATTAGTTTCATTTTTCAAGTTTATAATCGAAAAATAAAAGAGCCATATCTTCTTATTTTTTCCTGATGCTTCCGGCGCTTGACGTATGTATATTGATCCTTTCAGGGTTCCCCATGTATTCAATATCGCCTGCACTACTTGATCTCAAATCAGCGTCTTCGGTAATATTTACCCTGGCATCGCCTGCACTTGATACTGCTACCCGTCCCTTTTTTGCAATCAGGTCGAATGCATATAAATCACCTGCACTACTGAGGTCGGCATCGAGTTCATCCGTACTGCCAGATAAACGGGCATCTCCTGAACTGCTGATATTTATTTTCAGTCTGTTTACCTGCACCTCCAGGTTAAGGTTACCGGCACTACTGAGTGAAATATCAAGATCGTCACCAGTAAGGAGATTTTGTCCTTTCACATCACCTGCACTCGAGATATGAATTTTATCCAGGGACTTGTAAGTCAGGTATACTTTTTTCGATTTGGCCATACGGATATTCTTGTCAGCATAAATTTTTAATATACCCCCTTCCACTTCTGTTTTAATAACATCGTGCAGATTTTCATCAGCTTCCAATGATAGTTCAACATCGCTGTTCTGTGTGATAAAAACATCAATACCGGAGCTTACTTTTAATCCGTGAAATTCGGGAACTTCCCTTTCCTCGGTGGTAACGTTCCCATTCCCTGTAATTCCCTCGGGGATGTTAATGTAGCATGACCAGGGGAGGCATAAGCTTATAAATAGTACTAGCGGAAAAATTAATCTGGTTTTCATAATTACTTTTTTAGGGTTCAATAAAATTATATGTTAAATTAAGTTATTTTCTGAATAACCCAATTTTATAAGTTCAATTTTTTACAGGTCAGCTTTAAACTAAATCTGATGAAACTGCAATGTGAAAACGGTTTCTTTATCAGTTGAAGCATTAACTGTAATAATTCCTTTGTGCAGTTTCATAATTTGGCGGGCCAGACTAAGGCCTATTCCACTGCCTTTCTCCTTGGTTGTGAAAAACGGGGTAAATAAATTCTCCATGACTTCCGGGGGAATTCCATGTCCGTTATCGGTAACCTGCAGATGTTTGTTTCCCTCAATATCATCGTATGCCAGCAATGAAATCTTCCCGTTCTTTTTTGATCCTATGGCATCAATGGCATTTTTAACCAGGTTGATAAGCACCTGTTCAATAAGATCTTCATCTGCAATAATTGACAGGTTAACCGGGTTGGAATGGCAGGAAAATGCGATTCCCCTCATTTCCATCTCCTCCTTAAAAAGGTGATTGATTTTCCTCAACAGCTCTTCTGTTTTTATTTCCTTTAACTGCGGGGCGGGCAGTCTGGTTAATTGTTTATACCTTTCTACAAAATGGATCAGTCCTTTGCTTCTGTCCTCAATAATTCCGACACTTTGAAGTGCATCCGAAATGTTTTCAGAAGTGATCATGGCTGCCGGTTTTAATGAACCTGCTGAAAGGAATGAACGTTTGATAGCGGTAGTGAGCGTAGTGATAGGCGTAATGGAATTCATTATTTCGTGAGTAATAGTCCGTATCAGCCTTTTCCAGGTATCCAGTTCTTTTGCTTCCAGTTCCTCCCTGATATCCTGCAGAGAGACCAATCGGATAAGATCATTCTGAATCCGGATCATACTCAATTTTAAAGAAAGCTGCAATTGATTATCATTTACATTTAATTTGAACACGGTGGGTATGCCCGGTATTAACTGATCAATACATTGTCCAAGTTCGGGGAAATGTTTATCGAGGTGTTTTTTTTCAGTTATTTTGTGGGTATTCAATAATTTTTTAGCAGCCTGATTGAATATCTCAATAGCACCTTTTTGGTCAATTGATATTAATCCTACCCCAACCTGTTCCACTACTATTTGTAATTTTAACCGCTCGCCTTCTTTTTCGAAGCGGTTCTGCTGAATTTCAGCTGTAATTTCTTTAAAACTTTGTGAAAGACCTTTGAAAGATCGTTCGATGTTTTGCTGGGCAAAAACGGCTGACGTATCTTTTTCTTTCAGTGTAATAATAAAATTTGCCAGTTGCCGGTTAGTGCGGTTCACGAAGTAAAACAGGTTCCAGCTAAGATATATTAACATCAAAAACAAAAACAGGGTGGTGGCGGGACGGTTGGTTTGTGTGTAGACGATTGTTAAGAGTAAACTAATAAATGTTATAAGGATTACCCTTAGTCCCAGGTTGATAGAAAACCGGTTTTGGAACATAAAATTGGATTTTTAGGATTTTATTATTGATTCATCTTTAAAAATTATAATATCATTCATTCAGGTTGTATTTTTCGATTTTCGAATAAAGTGTTGTCCTCGAAATATGGAGCATTTTAGCAGCCTTTACAATATTTCCTCCCGATTTTTCCAGGGCACTGGCAATGGCCTGTTTTTCAATATCACTTAATATTAGCGAATCGGATAATTTGTCGGATATATCGTTTCCGAAATAAAAGTCATTAGCTGTCAGTATTGCAGAGTCACTTAATATCACGGCTTTTTCTATGGTGTGTTTTAATTCACGTACATTTCCCGGCCAGCGATAATTGATCAATTTTTCATATCCGTCGGGTGTTATCTTCAAATGGGGTTTTCCGTATTTGCAGGAATATTGCTTCAGAAACCAGTCGGCCAGTCCCGGGATATCCTCACGACGATTCCGAAGAGGGGGTATTTCAATCTGAATAGTATTGATCCTGTACAGAAGATCTTCGCGAAAAAGGTGCTGTTCCACCATTCCGGAAATATTTTTGTTGGTAGCTGTAATTAATCGTATATCAACAGGAACAACCTTGTTGGAGCCTAACCTGTATATCTCCCTGTTTTGTATAGCTGTCAACAGTTTCGACTGGATAGATAATGGCAGGTTTCCGATCTCATCCAGGAAAAGTGTGCCTCCCGAAGCGGTTTCGAACCTGCCGGGACGATCTTCATGCGCATCTGTGAATGCTCCTTTTACATGCCCGAACATCTCACTTTCGAAAAGGGTTTCACTCAATGCGGTCATATCAACCCCGATGAATACATCTTTCGCCCTGTTTGATTTCCGGTGAATTTCGCGGGCCACCAGCTCTTTGCCTGTTCCGTTTTCCCCTAAGATAATCACATTGGCATCGGTGCCGGCAACTTTATCGATCACATTATACACTTTTTTCATGGAAGGAGAATTTCCGGTAAACATGGTATAGTGCCGGTCGATATCTTCCGTTAGTTGTTGCTGTTGATTTTTTAAGTGACTTACCTGTATTTTCGATTCCCGCAGCTTACAGGCAGTATTCAGGGTAATCAGCAGCTTTTCCGTATCCCATGGTTTGGTGATAAAATCGGTAGCCCCTTCTTTTATGGCTTTTACAGCCAGTTCAATATCACCGTAAGCAGTTATAAGAATTACCACGGCAAGCGGATCAGTTTTCAGGATTTCCTTCAACCAGTAGATTCCTTCGTTCCCGGAGTTAATGCTGGCTGTAAAGTTCATGTCCAGCAGGATCACATCGTAGTTTTCGGACCGGAGCTTTTCGGGAATAAGATTTGGATTCCTTATGGTTTCGACCTTTCCGAATTCTGACTTAAGAAGTATTTTAAGAGAATCGAGAATTTGTTTATTATCGTCAATTATTAAAATATTTCCTTTTTGTTGGGGCATATTCAGGTAATTTTTCTGCGGGTACTTTTCCCGAAGATTATAAATAGTTATAATGAAGTAAGATGATATCTATTCAAAAGTAAAGTAATCGTTCAAATTATTAACAGCTTGTGTTCAGATTCTGAACATTTTTTTATTGATTTTTTAAAATAAATTGCTTAACTATCACACAAAGAAATAATTAATATAAATGGCATTATAGTTGAATTAAAAGCAGGGACATAAAAACCATTCATTATGATTAAAACAGAACAACTAAAAAAAGTATTCAGGACAGATGAAATTGAGACCACTGCACTGGATAAAGTGGACCTTGAGATAAACAACGGCGAATTCCTGGCAATTATGGGACCATCAGGATGTGGCAAGTCAACATTGCTAAACATTGTAGGACTGCTTGACAATCCCAGTGACGGAAAATACTGGTTCGACGGAAAAGAAGTCTCCCGTTTTCGCGAAAGCCAGCGTACCGGCATGCGTAAAGGAAATATCGGTTTTGTATTTCAGAGTTTCAACCTGATAGATGAACTGAACGTGTATGAGAATGTGGAGCTGCCGCTGTTGTATTTAAAGATGAAAGCGTCGGAGCGGAAAAAGAAAGTAAATGATGTGCTGGAACGGATGCAGATATCCCACCGCCGGAAACATTTTCCCCAACAATTGTCAGGCGGACAACAGCAACGTGTAGCCGTGGCAAGGGCAGTGGTAACCAATCCCAAACTCATACTGGCCGATGAGCCGACAGGTAACCTCGATTCCGCCAATGGAGAAGAAGTGATGAAACTTCTTGAAGAATTAAATACAGGGGGCACTACCATCGTAATGGTCACCCACTCGCCTGCCCATGCCGAACGGGCCAACCGGATCGTTCATTTGTTTGACGGGCATATTGTGACGGAGAATATTAAAAAGAATATTCTGTAGATAGATCAATATCAAGACTTCCGAAGTTTTTAAAACTTCGAAAGTCTTTCAAAAGTCTTAAAAAAAACTATGATAAATAAATTTTTCAAACATAGCATTCGCGCACTGAACAGGCAAAAAGGGTATTTACTGATAAATATTATCGGGTTATCGATTGGTATTTCCTGTAGTTTGATTATTGCTCTTTTTATTATTCACGAGCTAAGTTATGATCGGTTTAATAAAAAAGAGGACAGAATTTACAGGGCAGTTATTAATGGAATAGTTGGTGACCGGGAAGTGAGTTATGCCATTTCATCACCGCCCTTGGGACCTACCCTGCTAAAAGAATTTCCTGAAGTAGAAGATTTCGACAGAATGATGGTGATACCTGAGGTAATTGTAAAAAATCAGGATAAAAGTTTTGTTGAACGGGGCTTTATTGCATCCGATTCTTCATTTTTTAATATGTTTTCCATACCGATTGTAAAAGGTAATAAGAATACGGCACTTCGGGAGCCTCATACGTTGGTAATATCCGAATCAACGGCTAAAAAATTATTCGGTGATAATGACCCGATTAACAAATCACTATTTATTGGAAATGACAGCATTCCTTTCAGAATTACAGGAGTAATGGCTGATATTCCTGAAACTTCACATTTTAGCGCAAACATGATAGCATCTTTAATTACTTATAAAGGAATATCAGAAGATAATTGGGGAAACAACAGCTTTGTTACTTATATATTATTGAAACCACTAACAAAACCTGAATCGGTAAATGCCAAAATGCCGGAAATAGTCCGTAAATATATTGGCCCAATTGTTCAACAACAACTTGGAATATCTATCGAAGATTTTATTGCAAAAAATAAGTATAGAATCTATTTACAACCTTTAAGGAAAATACATTTTGATCCCACTATCACACAGCAAACAAAGCCTGCAATTAATCCAAAGTATTTATATATTTTTGGAAGCATTGCTCTTTTGATCATTATTATTGCCGTGATTAATTTTATGAATCTTTCTGTTGCCCAGGCTTCAAAAAGGGCCAAGGAAGTAGGAATAAAAAAAGTGAGCGGGTCATCGAGAAGAATGCTTATCAGGCAATTTTTAACAGAGTCGGTGTTGCTGTCAATAATATCATTAGTTTTAGCAGTTATAATTACTGAAAATATTCTTCCCTACTTAAATAATCTTTTGGGAGCTAAATTGGATTTAAATTTATTCTCAAACTATTTTACTATTCCTTTACTAATTATATTGTCTGTGTTTGTAGGTCTGCTTGCTGGAAGTTACCCTGCATTCATTCTGTCATCTTTCAATCCTTACATTGTCCTTAAAGAAAAGCTCAGTGGCTCCTTAAAAAAGAGCAGGATGAGAAATATTCTTGTCGTTATTCAATTTTCAATTTCCATATTATTAATTGTCGGGACCATTATTATGGTGAGGCAAATAAGGTTTATGATTAATAAGGATCTTGGTTTCGATAAGGACCGGCTTTTAGTAATTACCAATGCAGGAGCAATAGGTGGCAGTATAAATGCCTTTAAAAACACACTTACTGAGATGCCTGAGATAAGTAAAGTAACGGCATCTACAGCAGTTCCCGGACACAGTCAACAGGGTCTGACATACACAGTCGAAAATAATCCGGGTGAAGTAATCGATTTTAAAATAAATTATGTAGACAATGATTTTTTCGACACTTACAGCATTCAGTTATTTTCAGGAAGATTCTTCAATAAATCTTTTGCAACCGATAAAGATGCTTGTATTATCAATGAAAATACCCTAAAACAGTTAAATCTCCCTGATCCTAATTCTACCATGTTAATTAGTGGAAATGATAAACAAACGATTATCGGAGTAGTGAAAAATTTTAATTTCGAATCGCTTCGCAGCGAAATCAGTCCTTATATCTTCAGACCAAAAGGTGAAAACAGAAATTATGGCTACATCAGCGTCAGATTGTCAAAAAAAGTTACAGCTAATACCATAAAAAAAGTTGAAGAAGCTTGGAATGAATATGCCCCGGATAAACCGTTTCAGTATTTTTTCATGGATCAGGATTTTGCAAGTAAATATAAAGATGAAAGACAAAATGCCCGGCTATCGGTTCTTTTTACCATACTTGCTCTTGTCATTGCATCGTTAGGATTGTTTGGACTCGTGTCTTTTACAATTGAACAACGGACAAAAGAGATCGGAATTCGTAAAATCATGGGGGCATCAGTCGCAAGTATTTTCTATCTTGTTTCCAGGGAATTTATTCTTCTTGTATTTATTTCGGCCCTTATCAGTTGGCTACTAATATATTTCATTGCCAGAAACTGGTTACAGAACTTTTATTACAGGATAAATCTACAGCCATTGGATTTTCTGACAGGATTGATAATTGCATTTGTAATTGCATTTATAACAATTGGTTATCGAATAATTAAATCTGCCAGGACTAATCCGGTGGAGGCGCTGAGGTATGAGTAAATTAATTAACAAGACTTCCGAAGTTTTTAAAACTTCGGAAGTCTTAAAGTAAAAACCATGATAAAAAATTATTTCAAAACAGCATTTCGGTATTTATCAAGAAATAAAACATTTTCTTTTATAAACATCATCGGTTTAAGCGTAGGGATATCTGCATTTATTCTTTTGCTTCTCTATGTATATAATGAACTGACATTTGATAAATTCCAGAAAAACGGGAAAAACATTTACCGTATTTGCGAAAACGACATGGAATTTACAAAGGGACTGTTATTACCCCGGTTACTGGAAGATTATCCTGAAATTATAAACGGGAGCCGCTATCTCGACTGGTCGGGGCATATGATCTCCTATAAAGATAAGGAGCTGATGCAGGATGTACGTTACGTAGATACCGGTTTTTTCAGTATTTTTACTTTTCCTTTTATTTATGGAAGTCCTGAAAATCCGTTAGCCGAAAAAAACAGTGTTGTTATTTCCAAAAAAATCGCGAATATATACTTCGGGAATGAAAACCCCGTAGGCAAAAGTCTGGATGTCGATTTCGGAAAACACAGTCTGCTGATAACAGGCGTAATGGATAATATACCTGATAATTCGTCCATAAAATTTGATATGGCTGTGTCGTATGAAACAGGATTTGAATTATCGCCCTGGTTAAATCAGGTTCACGACTGGTACAACACCTTTTCGCAAACATATATCCAGTTAGATCCGAAGGCTGATCCGAAAGTACTTGAAGATAAAATTCAAAAGGAGGTTGAGGACCATTTCTTAACCGGAAATAATAAAAAACCCAGACTTAATTTGTTGCCATTAAATGAATTACATGCAAAAACAACAGATAATAAAGCATTTGTATATATTCTGATATGTATTGCACTAGGAGTCTTGTTAATAGCATCCATTAATTTCATCAACCTTTCTACTGCAAGCTCCATAAAAAGGTCCCCGGAGGTAGGTTTGCGGAAAATATTAGGAGCTAACAAGAAAAATATTATAAATCAGTTTTTAGGAGAATCCTTACTGATAAGTTTTCTGGGACTGTTTTTAGCGGTTGTCCTGACCGAAGTTCTGTTGCCTGTTTTTAATAAAATGTTTGAAACAAACCTGGCTCTTAATTATAGTAAAATATTTCTGACTATTCCCATGTTACTTGGTTTATGGATGCTTTCAGGATTACTTTCGGGAATAATTCCGGCATGGGTGCTGGCACGGTTTAAAATCATCCCTTCCTTAAAAAAAGAAATTACTTCAGGCAAGGGAGCCGGCAGATTCAGAAGTGCAATGGTTATCTTTCAGCTTACCCTTTCCATTATTTTAATTGCAGGAACATTGATCATGAAAAAACAAATCCTGTACATGAAGCATCATAAACTAAATTTTGATAAGGATAACGTAGTTGTGATAGAAACAAATAAATGGAAATACAAGGATCAGGATGCCGCATTAAAAAAATTCAAATTCATATTGGACGGATTAGAGAATGATACCAGAATATTGAGTTATGCAACATCACAAATCGTTCCGGGAAGATATGTTGAAAATTATAACAACTTCTACCCGGAATACTGGTCTCAGGTGGAATCGATTCACATGAGACATGGCGGTGTTAGCAAAGATTATTTTAAAACATACGGGATTAAATTTATTGAGGGAAACCTGTATGATAAAGATTTTGTCTTTGACAGTAATGATGTGGTAATAAATAAAACTGCGTTGGATCAACTGGAGGTAAAATCGGCAGTTGGCGATATTTTGCATACCAGCTTAAAAACTGGTAGTCCGCTTAAAATTGCAGGTGTTGTTGATGACTTCTATTACATGGGATTAAACAGGAAAATTCAGCCTCTACTCCACTATGTCAGCAAAGACATTGATCTGAAATATTCCCAATATATTTCCATTCGCGTTAAGCCCGGCGAAATGTTAAATGTGATAAATATGCTGAAGAAAAAATGGTTAAATGTTGAGCCTTCCAAAGAACTGGACTTTTTCTTCGCAAATGATGAAATTGATAAAGATTACAGAAATTTTGAGAGAATAAATACGGTGGTCGGATATTTTACTATTCTGGCTATAATTGTTGCATGTTTGGGATTATTTGCACTTACCACATTTATAGGAAAACAACGCACCAAGGAAATAGGGATACGCAAAACAAACGGTGCAAAAACAGTTGAAATTATTATGATGCTGTCGAAAGATACTGTTAAATGGGTATTCATTGCATTTGTAATTGCTTGTCCGGTTGTATATTATGCAATGAACAAATGGCTTCAGAATTTTGCATACAAAACAGATTTAAGCTGGTGGGTATTTGCACTGGCGGGAATAATTACCCTGATTATAGCGCTCCTGGCAGTAAGCTGGCAAAGTTACCGTTCGGCCAGCAGGAATCCGGTGGAGGCGCTGAGGTATGAATAAGACAAGACTTCCGAAGTTTTTAAAACTTCGGAAGTCTTAAAACCTTCGGAAATCTCAACGAAAAACTATGATAAGACACATACTAAAAATTACTTTTCGGAATTTATTTAAAGATCTGGAGTCAACTTTTCTGAACGTACTGGGGCTGGCAATAGGAATGGCTGTATCCATATATGTCTTTGCCTTTGTAGTGTATGAATTAAATTATGATAAACAGATCAATGATTCAAACCGGAAATTCAGAATAATTTCCAAATTACAAGGCGGGAATTTCAGGGCCAGAACGTTTTATTGTTTCCGGGAAGGCCTTTTGAATGATATGCCTGAAGTGGAAGACGCAACAGCTTTTGTAAAGTTTAATACAGCATATGTTAATCTGAAAAATATTCCCCGTGAGATAAATGATATTCTTGTTGCCGATACGAGTTTCATCCGCATGTTCTCTGTAAAAGTACTTAAAGGAGATCCATCGGATTTAGGAACTCCCAATACCATGTTTATTACTGAAAAAGAGGCCGCAAAGCTTTTCCCGGGTGAGGATCCAGTAGGAAAAGAAATATATTTTAAGTCGATAGATGGAATAACCGGATGGGACAGTATCGGATATTACACTATTAAAGGGATTGTCCGGCCATTACAACCGAATACCCATTTTCAATTTAATTACTTATTATCGGCAAACGGGCATTTCAATGATTTCTTCAGCAGACTAAAAGGAGGGAAGTTTTTTGGAAGCTGGGTGTATGTGAAACTTACAAATGCAAACGATAAAAATACAGTAGAAAGAAAGTTACAGCCAGTAGCATCGAAATACCTTAAAAATGCATTCGGGCCTCCGGTTGAAGCCTTTATTCATAAATTGCAACCGTTACGAAGTATTCACTTTACTACCGGTATGTCGTTTGAATTGGATGAAAACCGGGAGAAATCGAGTGTTTATATTCTTGGATTGATCGCATTCTTAATTCTGATCGTTGCCTGTTTAAATTTTATTATCCTGTTTACAACCAAATCGGCTATACGTTCTGCAGAAGTGGGAATAAAAAAGACACTGGGGGCAACTAAAAAGCATTTGTTTTTTCAATATATGACTGAAGTCGCAACTATTTGCATGTTTGCTTTGCTGATAGCCATAATTATTATAGAAAATGTTGCGCCTCTGTTTAATCGGTTTCTTCGTTCCGATATTCATTTTAATTATTTCAATATTCAGACAATTTTAATTGTTGGAGGTACATTTATCTTCACATTTCTTCTTGCCGGGAGTTATTCTGCAGTTTCCTTCTCTTCACAACGGCCACTTGAAATTTTTAAACACAGACATTTTTCAGGAAATCAAGGAAGAATATCTTTAAAAAGTATTTTGGTTATTCTTCAGTTTATTATATCAATTGCTTTAATAACCTGTATGATAACAATAAGGAAGCAACTGAAATATGTAAATAATAAAGACCTGGGATACGATAAAACAAATATTTTAGTATTGAACCTGCCCGATAACCAGCCTCCCCGTGAAATAATTAAAAACAGGTTATTGAATATTACAGGTATAGAATATGTTGGTTCAACGAACGATCATTTTGCTTACGGATTTCATAACAGTAATAATTTCTCACATGGCAGCCTGGAGTTTCCATTTGAGTTTGCAGTTGTCGATCTGGATTATATCAAAGCGCTGAATATTAAAATCATTAAAGAATTTCACGGCCCCTTAGACGAATCCAGTCGCGGTTTTATTATCAACGAAACTTTTTACAAACACCTCCGCTCAGAACTATCGGAAGAAGAATTGGTAAAAAGCTTTGATAATATGATAGGGGTAATGAAAGATTTTCAATACGGTTCACTGCATTCAGGAATTTCTGATTTTGCACTCAATATTTGGCCCGACAGGTTTAACAGGTTTTTAATTGTAAAATACAAAACCCCTGATATAAAAGAATTACTGGATAAAATTAAAATAGTATGGAAAGAAACATATCCTGAGTATCCGTTCAGTTTTGATTTTTATGAAGACTTAATTTCCGGTCAGTATCGGCAGGAAAGAACGCTGGGGAGCCTGATTTTTTACTTTGCACTACTGGCAATTTTCATATCATGTCTTGGTTTAATAGGGCTTTCACGTCATGTTACCAGACAACGTACCAAGGAAATAGGTATTCGTAAAGCAACCGGAGCAACCACGTGGGAAATCATGTTAATGCTTTCGAAAGACCTTACAAAATGGGTGGTGCTGGCATTTATGATCGCCGGTCCGATTGCTTTTTTTACCATGAACAAATGGCTGCAAAATTTCGCGTATAAGACCAACTTAAGCTGGTGGATCTTTATTCTGGCAGGGCTTATTGCTTATGTAATTGCATTAATAACAGTGGGCTGGCAAAGCTGGCATACTGCAAACAGGAACCCGGTGGAGGCACTGAGGTATGAATAAAGTAAATTCATGATATAATTATTTCATAGGAAATTATGTTAAAACATTATTTAGTTATTACCTGGCGGAATATCAGAAATAATAAAGTTTTTACTTTAATTAATATATTCGGACTAAGTATAGGACTGGCCTGTACATTTATAATCTGGTTATGGATTAAATATGAGGTCAGCTACGATAAATTTAATGTTAATAAAAACAGATTATACAAAGTATCATATCAAAATTCAAGCTATATACTACCTGCTCCACTTGCCAAGTATCTTAGTGGTGAATTTCCTGAGATTAAATATGCAACAGTTTACCAGAATTTAGATGAATTAAAATTAACAATTGAAGATAAAGGTTTTTATAGTAATGGAGTATTTGTAAATGAAACGTTTTTTAAAATGTTCTCATTCCCTATTTTAGAGGGAGATAAAGAATCCGTATTTACAAATCCTAATTCTATTGTTATTACACAAGGCCTGGCAAAAAAGTTTTTTGGCAATGAAAATCCAATCGGAAAAACAATTCAACTTGTAGATCACTGGAATATGACAGTTACAGGTGTACTAAAAAATTTACCATCAAACACTCAATTTCAATTTGAATTTCTGATTCCCTATGAAGTACTCCCTGAACAGGTGAAAAATAACTGGAATGTAAATTCTTTAAATATATATGTTTTACTTGCAAATGGCAGTTCATATATTGAGGTAAATAAGAAGATTGCTGGTGTAATAAAAAAATTTATACCAAAAAGTGATAATCCGCTTGCCCTGGTTCCTTTAAGTCGATGGTATTTATATGATTTAGAAGGAGGAGGTCGGATTAAAAATATTTATATTCTTTCATCAATAGCTTTTCTTGTTCTCCTGATCGCCTGTATAAATTTTATGAATCTCTCAACTGCCCTTTCTGAAAAAAGGGCTAAAGAGATCGGACTCAAAAAAATAGTTGGTTCGAAAAGAAAACAATTTATTTCACAATATTTATTGGAATCCCTATTCATTTCTTTCTTAGCCTTTTTCCTGGCTATTATTTTAATTGAGTTATTTCTTCCATCAATAAATCAATTTTTCAATATTCAGATTAGCTTAACGTATTTATCCATAACAAGTCTTCTTTTTGTAATGATAACTATTTTTATGGGCTTATTAGTAGGTTGTTATCCGGCATTTATTATTTCTTCCTTCAAATCAATTGATGTTTTAAGATCTGATTATTTCAGTTCAAATAGAAAAAGGAATCTGAATCAAATTATTTCTTTCAGGAATATTCTTGTTGTGTTTCAATTTATGATATCAATAGTTTTATTAATCATTGGAATAACCATTCAAAAACAAAATCAATTTATTGAAAGGCAAAATATGGGATATAATAAAGAAAATGTGATGGTTATCCAGATGCAGGGAAAACTAAGTAATATTTATAATAATTTAAAAAATCAATTGCTTCAACTTCCTGAAGTTTTACATATATCTTATTCAAGTTCATCAAATACAAGATGGAACAACTCTTCATGTATTGACAAATGGGATAATAAAGAGCAATCTTCTGAAGTATGCATCGGTTTTGATTGGATAGGTTATGATTATGACCAGACTCTTGGAATTAAAATGGTTAATGGACGATTCCTGTCACCAGAATTCCCAACCGATGCTAATGATGCAATTGTTATAAATGAAGCGGCTGCTAAAGCAATGAACCTTGATAATCCAATAGGAAAAGTAATTAATAATTTTTTAGCTCCGGGTAAAGATCTGACAATCATAGGAGTCATGAAAAGCTTTAATTCCGAGTCTTTGCATTATTCAATAGAACCTTATGCATACATATATGGACAAAGCAGAAATTTTCTTTATATAAAAATTTCATCTGAAAAAACACTACAAACGGTTAAAAAGATTGAATCAATAGTGAAAGAGACAGTTCCTAACGATCCGTTTAAGTTTGAGTTTTTAGAGGAAAAAATAAATAATTTATATAAAGAAGACCGAACGACTGGAATTTTAATCAATTACGGTACTCTAATCGCAGTTATAATTTCATGTTTAGGGTTGTTTGGATTAACATTTTATGCAATAAATCGCCGTACTAAAGAGGTGGGCATTCGTAAAGCAAATGGTGCCAGGGTTGCAGAAATTATGTTTATGTTTTCGAAGAATTTCACCAAATTGGTAATAATTGCTTTTGTAATTGCCAGCCCAATCGCTTATTATGTTATTAATAAATGGCTTAAAAACTTTGCATATAAAACAGATTTAAGTTGGTGGATATTTGCTCTTGCAGGGCTTATTGCTTATTTAATTGCATTATTAACAGTAGGATGGCAAAGCTGGCGAGTTGCTAGCAGAAATCCTGTGGAGGCACTGAGGTATGAATGACCCCTAAATCCCCTAAAGGGGACTTAAATATATGCTTATGAATGATATTAATAATAATTCGATGTTTTATGGTGCCAGCCCTTTCATTTTTGAGAAAGCTAAATTGCTCCGTAATTCAATGACCGAAGCTGAAGAAAAATTATGGAAATTCTTGAGTAAAAATAAAATAATGGGACTTCGTTTCAGACCTCAACACCCTATTGACAGATTTATTGCTGATTTTTATTGTCATAGAATAAAGCTTATAATTGAAGTGGATGGCGGCATTCATAACAATCCTGAAAATAAGGAATACGACATCGGGAGAACTTTCGAGTTAGAAAGATTTGATCTTAAAGTAATGCGATTTACTAATGAAGAAATAGTATTCAACTTCGACAATGTGAAACAAGAAATATTAAAAAATTGCAGCCAACGAATGGCAGAACTTAAAGTCCCCTTTAGGGGATTTAGGGGTAAAAGCTAGCAGATTGCCGTTGAAACCTTGAGGAAGCACTGAGGTATGAATAACCCCTAAATCCCCTAAAGGGGACTTAAACACATGCTTATGAATGATGTTAATAATTCGATGTTTTATGGTGCCAGTCCTGACATTTTTGAGAAGGCTAAATTGCTACGTGATTCCATGACTGATGCCGAGAAAAGATTGTGGAAACTCTTAAGTAAAAATAAAATAATGGGACTTCGTTTCAGACCTCAGCATCCTATAGACAGATTTATTGCAGATTTTTATTGTCATAGAATCAAACTTATTATTGAAGTTGATGGCGGCATTCATAACAATCCCGAAAATAAGGAATACGATATTGGGAGAACTTTCGAGTTAGAAAGATTTGACCTTAAAGTAATACGATTTACTAATGAAGAAATAGTATTCAACTTCGACAATGTGAAACAAGAAATATTAAAGAGTTGCAGCCAACGAATGGCAGAACTTAAAGTCCCCTTTAGGGGATTTAGGGGTAAAAGCTAGCAGATTGCCGTTGAAACCTTGAGGAAGCGCTGAGGTATGAATAAGACAGGACTTCCGAAGTTTTTAAAACTTCGGAAGTCTTAATATAGTTATTTGTTTCTTATTTAAAATTCAGCACAATTTTTTTCCCTCATCTTTTGTATAAAACTCTGGAATTGAGAATTATTAGCTGTTTCAGAGGTTACTGAGTTATTCCTATTTTATTATTACCGGTAAGGGTCACGGAACTATTTTGATTAATCGTATAAAAGCTTTTATAAACCTTCGAACTTTTATGTTAAATCATCTGATTTTTTTATTTTTCAAATAAAATTTTGTAACTTGTTTAGGCTAAAAACCGAACTAAAACACCTAAATATTTAGTTATGAAAACCCAAAGAAACGAAATAAATGAGATCCAAATTTTAAAGATAGTACCCCGGGTCTTATTATTTTTTTGCATGAGTATTTTTCTTTTGTCTGGTACATTTGCTTCTTCGCCAAACAATTTGTTGACAGATGAAGGAACAAAAATCACAATTAATCCGGAATTTAAGTTTAAGCGGTTATCAAACGGTACTGTAGAAATGTACCGGATTAAAGACAAAAACCAGAAAAAATACCGTTTTACCGATTTTAATGCTGATATACTTTTATCTGCTTACCGTCGTCTCAGTCTGGACCAGATGATATCTATTCTTTCCAGGAAGTATGATCTTTCAACAGAGGAATGCAGAAGACAATTGAAACATTCTGTAAATATACTGGAAGACTGGGGTATTGTCTTAAAGAACGGCAATCTGGTTTCTCATTAGTCAGGCAGGTACAAAGACCCAGAATTTAGTTCATTACCCGATTAAAGACGCATTTCCATTAACTTTTAAGGAATCAACATGGAAGATTTATTATCTGCCATTAAGGGTTATTTGCAATGATGTGACGAAAATTAATTCCGGATAAATAGAGGTTTATAAATGATCAACCTGAAACCACTTTTAGAATATTTCGTTTAAGAGATCAGGATAAAACAAACAAAAAATCCAAAACAAGACAAATATTTTTTGTCGTAATGAATTTAAATCCTACATTTGCAGCCGAAATCAATAAATAATCTCTATGGACGAGGTCCCTTTATATAGTCAACGTATAATTAAATTCCTGCCTTAAGGGGACACTTCTATTTGTGCCTCCGGGGTATAACAAAAGGAGGTGTCATGATCACATACTGGAAAAGCCAAAACGGATTAATTCAAACCAAACAGTTTGAAAAAGACTGCTGGATGAATGTTATAAATCCAACCTCAAGTGAAATCTCAACCCTTGTTAACCGATTTAAAGTCCCCGACGATCTTATTACAGATATTCTGGATGCCGACGAACGTTCAAGGTTAGAAGTCGAAGGAAAGTGGCTTATTTTTATTATGCGTATTCCTATTCATAATGATTCAAGAAGTCAGCCTTTTACTACCATACCTATGGGCGTTTTGTTATCCGGTAGTTTTTTAATGACCATTTGTGCCAGTGAAAACGACCTGTTAAAGTCGATATCAACTTTTCCGAAAAGCCGATTTTTCGACACAACCAAAAAGTCGGATTTTTTGCTGCAGCTTTTCATGGAGGGATCAACTACCTACCTGAAGTACCTGAGACAAATAAATACAGCCACCGGTTTTATTGAAAAGGACCTGGAGAAATCGACAAAAAACGAAGAGTTGCATAAACTCCTTAACATGGAAAAATGCCTGGTATATTTCATCACCTCCCTAAAATCGAATGAACTGGTACTGGCCAGGTTGAAAAACACGAAACACCCGGTAATAAAAGATATAGACGAGGACCTGATTTCAGATGCTATTATTGAAAACAGACAGGCCATAGAAATGTCAAACATCTACAGCGACATTCTTAGTGGCATGATGGATGCATACGCGTCGATAATATCCAATAACCTGAACGTGATCATGAAACGGTTGACATCCATAACCATTGTTTTGGCAATACCCACACTGGTGGCCAGCATATTTGGAATGAACCTGACCAATAATCTGGAGAAAAGCGCATACGGATTTCTTTACGCAGTGATCATAGCTGTGGTTTTGTCAGGAGGCGGGGTCATACTGTTCCGAAAGCTAAAATGGTTTTAATAATAGCAGCCGGATTACAGTATTAGTTTCTGAAAGATTATGACCAATATAATGGCCTGTCAGATGATCATTCTCTCCGCAATTTGAAAAATTGTTGATTCATTTAATCGATCACCACAGTCTTATCTTTCGGGTATTTCACGGTATAACCGATCTTCAGTTCCTTACTTTCTTTTGGTTTTATTTCCAGCTTCCAGTTCACTTCTCCCGTATCTTTATTTAATTTCCCGCCAGACAGTTCCGTGTCTTCTACCTGAATTTCTTTTACAGTGCTCACCGGAATTTGATCATACAATACAATATTTATATTGCTGGTCTTATTATTACGTACCGTTATTTTCCACAACCGGCTTTCCGACTTGTTGTTGCCAATAAATTGCCGTGATGAAAGTTCTTTTTGCTTTTCCCGTTTGATAACTACACTTCTGTCTCTTCCAAGGGATATTTCCAGTGTATCTTCCATGTTTTTGGTATCAAGCACAGATTTTCCGACGAATGTATTTTCAAAATACAGGTTGGCTTCTCCTTCCAACAGGTTATATTGTTCCCAGTCCCTAACTTTGGCAATCAGAAATGCCTCCTGTTCGATTTTAGGAACACTCTGATATTCGTATTCAGCAGGAACTTCTAAGTTACGCATATCAATGGTGGTAACCTTACCATCGGAAGAGATGTTATAAGGCGTTTCTATTTCAAATTCCACTGTAGTTTGTTGCTGAACTGTTGTTGTTTCCAAAGGAATGGAAGATACCGGTGCTGCTGGTCTTTCTTTTCTTTTTACAGAACGGATAGCAGACTTGTTAGAAGCACCGTATCCCGTTACGACTACTTCTTCCAATGACATCAGACTGGGATTCATTTGAATATTTATTACTGAATTACTGACAGGGATTTCCTGGGTTTCGTATCCAACAAAAGAATAAACCAATGTATTGCCGTTTGCAGGAATACTTATGGAATACCTTCCGTCAACATCGCTGACTGTACCCACCGTTGTTCCTTTTATAAGGATAGTTGCTCCCGGAAGAGGTTGTCCCTCGTCATCTGTAACGATTCCTGACACTTGTCTGATATTAGCATTAATGTGGAATTACCTCTGGTAACCTGAACACCTGCTGCCCGGCCTTGCAAAGCTGAATATACCGGCGTGTAATATCTTAAATACCAGGGAGTGAGTATTGGTACCGAACCCGATTGGTCGGGTGTTGCATTCGAAAATTTCAGTTTTACATTTTTCCATTCCACACCTGTATTCTGGTGAACATTGGCTTTATAAACCAGGGAAACCGGTTGATCAATCCGGTCGACTCTCAGATCATAAGAAGGATACCAGCCTGCATTGCCTACAAGGTAGGTGATTCTGAGTTTGCCCTTCACGGGCGATTTGGCTGATAAAGTAATATTTATTTCACCCGAAGGGAGTTCCTTCTTAGCCCGTAGTTCGTTTAATTGTTTATTCAATTTTGCTTTTTCTTTTTCATATTCCCTGATCTTTCGTGTTCTTTCCAGTGTAGCCAGTTTAATGTTTTTAATATTTTCAGAATAGATTTCATTTAATGAATTGAATGTTTGAGGGTTCATTAATTCATTTTTACCCCCTATATCTTTATTGGTCGTCAGAAAGGATTCTTTTTCAGCCAGGATATCGAGCCAGGTTTTTTCATCTTCTGTCATGCTTATCCAGTTTCTCTATCTGATCCTGAATGTTCTTATTTGTTCGGGTTTGGTTAATTGGTCGATATAGTTATTCTGGTGATTGACCGACATAACGGTGAATCCTCCTTCTCCTTTTACCTGAATACTTTCTTTATCGATATAAGGGGAGAGATTTTTAAGATGGACAATGGTTTTTCCAGGTTCCAGTTGCACAGTGGCCTGACGGACTACCTGGGCACCATTAATAAATACGGTAGCATTGGTAATCGGGGCGTCTGTATTTTTATCAGAACTATTAGCTGAAATCAGGAAGGTACTGATAAATACAAAAATAATACTGAGAATTATACTTTTCATGGTCTGGTTTTTTAATGGTATATCAAAATTTGACTTCAACCCTAAATTAAATAATTATTTGTTTTATAATACAATAAATTATTAACCTTCCGGTAAAGTTTATAAAACCATACTTAAGGCTGATCGGTGTCTCTTTTAATCTTGTAAAAAAAGTACTATCTTCATATTCTGTTATGATTGTATTAACTATAACCTTTAATCTACACTATTTAATATGAAGAAAATTAAACATGCTGGGATACTTTTTATATGTATCCTTACAGTATCTTGCTCAACAACGAAGATTGAGGACAAAGGTATAGAGCCGTTTGTGCCTCCTGTAAGTTATCAAAAGGCTGGTGAAAAGGCCGATTCTTTAATTGCGCTGATGACAATTGATGAAAAACTGGAAATGATCGGCGGGTTCAATAATTTTTACATTAAGGGAATCAAGCGATTTAATCTTCCCGATCTGTACATGTCTGATGCTACTGCCGGAGTGCATATCCGTACCACCAAAGACGGTAATTTGTTGGGTGGAACCATCGAACAATCCACTGCTTTTCCCTGTCCGATATCATTAGCAGCCACATGGGATCCCCCTGTTGCAAAAGAGTATGCCAAAAGTATCGGCGAAGAATGTCGTGCTGGTGGAGTTGCCGTTATATTAGGCCCCGGGATGAACAATTACCGGATATCGCAATGCGGTCGTAATTTCGAATATTTCGGCGAAGATCCGTATCTGGCTGCCCGCATGATCGAAAACTATGTGGTAGGGATGGAAAATACGGGTACTATTACCACCCTGAAACATTTTATCGGGAACAATACCGAATTCATGCGAAGAAGAAGCAATTCAATTATAAGCGCACGCGAACTGCATGAAATAAACATGCCTGCTTTCGAAGCTGGTGTGGATGCAGGGGCCATGGCGGTAATGACATCTTATAATCTACTGGATGGTGAATGGTGTGGTCAGAGCAAATTTGTGATCGATACCCTGTTGCGGCATTATCTGGGTTATAAATGGCTGGTAATGACAGACTGGTGGTCGGTATACAATGGTGAAAAAGTAATTAAATCGGGTCAGGACCTTGAAATGCCCAATAGTTTAGCGCTTGCCGATGCTAAAAACTTACTCGATTCGGGAAAAGTAAGTGAAGAGGATATCAACGGTATGGTAAAGAAAATACTTCAAACCTGTTTTGCCATGGATATCTATAACCGGCCGCAATCCGATCCGAAATTACTGGCAACATTCCCTGCCCACAAACAAACGGCATTGAATGTGGCACGTGAAGGAATAGTATTACTTAAAAATTCAAATGATATTCTTCCTATTGACACAACCAGGGACCTGAAAATACTGGTAACCGGTAAATTTGTCAACGTACTGGCAAGAGGTGGCGGTTCGGCCCGGGTAGAAGGTTATGATTCGACCAATATGAAACAGGCACTGGAAAAACAGTTTGGAAGACAGGTGAAGTTTGTTCCGCATCCCGATAGTATGATTATAAAAGATGCTGACATCGTAATCCTGAGCACTGGAACCGAAGACAGTGAAGGCTGGGACCGTTCATTTTCACTTCCCGAAAGCGAGGAAAGCAATATTATGAGAACCGTGAGCATCAATCCGAATACAGTTGTAGTTGTGAATTCGGGTGGCGGCATAAAAATGACCGACTGGAGCGACAAGGTTGCAGCAATCGTTTATGCCTGGTATCCGGGACAAAACGGGAATATTGCCCTGGCAGAAGTGTTAAGCGGCAAAACCAATCCTTCCGGGAAACTACCGATTTCTATAGAGAAGAAATTCGAAGATTCCCCCGGATATCCCTATCTGCCCAAGGGTGAAAAATTATTCACAGGCTGGCCGGGAGAAAAAGAAGCCAAATACCCACTGTTTGATGTTCATTATAACGAAGGCGTTTTCGTGGGATATCGCTGGTACGATTCCAAAAAGATTGAACCTTTGTTCCCGTTTGGCTTCGGACTTTCCTATACTACTTTCGAATACAATAACCTGAAAATTACCCCGGGTACTTTTAATGCCGGAGATAATGTACTGGTATCATTCGATGTGAAAAATACGGGAAACAAAGCAGGCGCCGAAGTGGCAGAGGTATACGTGAATGATGAAAAATCCAGTGTTCCCCGTCCGGAAAAAGAACTGAAAGGATTTAAAAAAGTAATGCTTCAGCCGGGCGAATCGAAAAAAGTAGAGATTGTTCTGAACAAGCGGGCTTTTGAATTCTGGGACACAAAAACCAATGACTGGCTGGAAGAACCGGGTGCTTTTAAAATATTGGTGGGATCATCGTCAAGGGATATTATTTTATCCGGTGAAGTAACGCTGAACTGATAGTTTGACAATAGACATTTCTTGAAGAAAAATTTGATAGAATTTCTGGGGCTTTTGGAAAGTGATTACTTTTCAGAAGCCCCTTTTAATTTATAGAACAGGATCACTATTGAATTAACAAATATTAACATGTTCATCGGAAATTGAGATGATTGAAAAGTTATCTTTACTTTTTACAGGATTTGAATGATCGTCTAAACAATAACATTATGAAAAAGTCAGCTATCGTTTACCTGGTTTTAATATTCAGTCAATTATTAGTATCCGCACAAAACACATCAGGAGGTTCCATACAAATTAGCCAATAAAATTTCGTTGGAAGGCGACGGAGGCTGGGATTATCTGACTGTGGAAAGTTCGAGTGCACGGTTATTTGTTTCGCATAGTACAATGGTTCAGGTAGTGGACCTTAAAACCAATAAGCTGGCAGGCACAATTTCCGGTACCAACGGAGTTCACGGAGTTGCACTTGCCCCTGCACACAACAAGGGATTTGTAAGTGACGGCCGCGACAACTCGGTAACTGTTTTCAATCTGAAAACATTAAAAGTAACAGGTAAGATCAGCGTTACCGGACTTAATCCGGATGCTATATTATATGATCCTTATTCGCAACGGGTATTTACGTTTAACGGCAGAAGTTCAAATGCAACCTGCATTGATGCCATAACGGAAAAAGTAATAGGGACTATCCCGTTAAGTGGAAAACCTGAATTTGCTGTAACCAACGGTAAAGGCAAGATATGGGTAAACATTGAAGATAAAAGCCGTGTAGCTCAAATAAATACGGAATCGTTAAAAGTAGAACGGGAATGGTCCATTTTACCTGGCGAAGAACCATCAGGACTGGCAATTGATATCGATAATGACCGGTTATTCAGTGTGTGCCGCAATAAATTAATGGTGGTCAGTGATGCAAAGGCCGGAAAGGTGATTGCTTCATTACCTATAGGTGGTTTTACGGATGGTGCGGCATTCGATCCGGTTAAGAAGCTGGCTTTTGCATCCAACGGTGTTGGGACGTTAACTGTTATAAAAGAGATCGATAAAAATAATTTTGTGGTGCTGGGTACATTAAATACACAGCTGGGGGCAAGGACGATAGCACTGGACAATGTATCGCATCATCTTTATCTGCCAGTTGCTTCACATGAAGCTCAATCCAGTTCAGATAACAGTCAGAGGAGGTACCGGCAACCCATAAAACCCGGTTCCTTTGTTGTACTGGATATTGCACCTCAGTAATCCAACTATTGTACTTTCTCTATATAAAAAAATGAAATGCTTTAGTCATTTTGTTCTATATTTGTATCCATGCTATTCCGGATAAAAAAGTACATATCTCTTTTACTGTTACTGATATTCTTAATTCCTTTTCCCATAAAGGACTGGCATGATATTGAACACGAGTTCGATTTTCATTGCAAGGCCAAATCCGAGAAGCATATTCACAAGTTGTTACATCACTGTGCATTATGTAATCTTGAATTTCCAATTTCCGATACTCCCGCGGATTTTAATGAACCTGTGCCGTTTCCTGAGTATTTTCATCCGGTTTCAATAAATTTCGAGCAGCCTGTACATTCCTGTGTAAGGCATATCATTTTTCTGCGCGCACCTCCTGTCAGTTAATCATTAATTACATTCTTGTAATTTCTTTTCTTTTCAATTCATAAAACATACTATCTCCTTTACAGGACTTGTTATTTATAATTTTTATGTATAACCAATCTGAAATATGGAAAAATGAAACAATTACTATATATTATATTACTTCTGTTTTTTGCAGCGCCAATCAAAATTTACGGATTACCGGAATCGGATGCAGGTAAAACTTCCTTATCGGGAAAAATTACAGAAAGCGCTACCGGAAAACCATTAATTGGCGTTAATATCTATTTCCCTGATCTTAAAACCGGAACAATTACCGGGATGGACGGAACCTATACAATCGATAACCTGCCAAAGACGAAAGTACTGCTACAGGTAAGTTATATCGGGTATAAAACCATTGTAGAACCTGTCGATTTAAAAACAATAGCACATAAGGATTTTACACTGGAAGAAGCTTTACAGGAGATGAACCAGGTAGTTGTTACCGGTTTGTCGAGAGCGAGTGAGATAAAAAAAGCGCCTTCACCCATTGTGCTGGTTCCCAAAACCGCTTTGCTGCAAAATGCGTCATCCAATATAATAGATGCTATCAGCCGGTTACCCGGAATATCGGAAATTACCACCGGGGCAAGTATTTCCAAACCGGTTATCCGGGGACTGGGATACAACCGTGTGATTGTGGTCAACGACGGTATTCCCCAGCAGGGGCAGCAATGGGGAGATGAACACGGGATCGAGATCGACGAGTATTCGGTAAATAAAGTAGAGATTTTAAAGGGCCCCGCCAGTTTATCGTATGGTTCCGATGCCATAGCCGGTGTAATCAATTTTATTTCAGCGCCGCCACCTCCTATGGGGACTATCAAGGGGAATATCATCAGTAATTACCAAACCAATAATGGATTAATCGGCATTTCAGGAGACATTGCCGGTAACTTAAATGGTTTTAACTGGAATATGAGATACAGCCATAAACAGGCGCACGATTACAAAAATAAATACGACGGCTATGTTTACGGATCAAAGTTCAATGAAAACAGTCTGGAAGGATCGGCAGGTATAAACAGATCGTGGGGGTATTCCCGGCTGAAGTTCAGTATATACCACATGATGCCCGAGATCGTGGAAGGGTCCCGCGACAGCCTTACCGGAAAATTCACCAAAGAAATTGCCCTTACACCGGCAACTATCGGGGAGGCTATTGTATCCGACAAGGAAATGAAATCATATTCGCTTGGAATACCTCATCAGGATATCCGCCATTATAAGGCGGTGATGGATAATAACTTTATACTTGGTAATGGAGATCTTAAAACCATTTTTGGATTTCAGCAGAATCAGCGGAAAGAGTTTGGAAATGCACTCGATCCGCAGGAATACGGATTGTATTTTTTACTGAATACATTTAATTATGATGTCCGTTATCTGTTACCTGAATTTGCAGGTGTTCAGATGTCAACCGGTGTTAACGGCATGTATCAGTCTTCGAAAAACAAAGGAACGGAATTTCTGATACCGGAATACAATTTGTTTTCTGCCGGAGCATTTGTCATTGCCAAAAAAACATTTGGGAAAGCAGATGTGAGCGGGGGAATAAGGTACGACAGCCGGGTTCTGCATTCAAAAGAACTCTTGTTAAATAGTTCCGGGTTGCCTGTAAACAACGAAACCCCTGGTACATTCCGGAAGTTCGGCTCTTTTAACGCCGGTTTCCCCAGCTGGAGCGGCAGCCTGGGAATGACCTATCAGATAACTAAAACAATTTACAGTAAATTCAACCTGGCAAGGGGTTTCAGGTCACCCAATATTGCCGAGCTTGGCGCCAACGGAATACACGAGGGAACCGGACGGTATGAGATCGGTAATCCTGCCATGAAAGCAGAAAACAGCCTGGAGGCAGATTTCAGTTTAGGTATCAGTTCAAGACACATTACCGCCGAATTAAACCTGTTCAATAACCGGATAAACAACTATATTTATCTCCATAAGCTGAACAGTGTTATCAGGTGGGGATTCTATTATGGACCCGGCAGATCCGGTTCCTACTTTTACTTATGACCAGGGAAAAGCCAACCTGTCGGGAGGAGAAATTATTTTTCATATTCATCCGCATCCGATTGACTGGCTCGAAATTGAAAGTTCTTATGCCTGGGTGAATGCTGTTCAGCTGAATGCTACCGATTCAACCAAATACCTGCCCTTTATTCCTGCTCCGAAAATATCCCTTGAACTCAGAGCAGATATTAAAAAATGGGGGGAGTTTATGAGTAATATTTATTTCAAGGCAAATATGGATAACTATTTTAAACAGGATAAGATATTTTCAGCATTTGGAACCGAAACAGCAACTCCCGGATATACACTGTTAAGTGTGGGCGCCGGAACTGACTTTAATTCGAAAAACAAAAAGGTATGCTCCTTTTATGTAAGCATAAATAACCTGACCGATGTTGCCTATCAAAGTCATCTCAGCCGGCTGAAATACATGGGGGTGAATTATAAAACCGGCCGTACCGGCGTATTTAATATGGGAAGAAATATAAGCTTTAAACTGATTGTTCCGATAGACTTCAGACAATGATGTAATTTGAATGTAGGGGGTTATTTCATCACCGGTTTTTCTGACACTTTTCCGGCAGCCCACTCTATGGCGCCAACCAGGTGGGCCCTGTAAAGTGAATCTTTTGCATACATCTCGGGGATATGTCCGAACCCTGTATAAATAGCCCTGCCGCCATCGAAGTAATGGTACCATACAATGGGGTGGTCTCCCATGGGAAGTTTAACTCCCTTGAACCATGGATTGTAAGTGGTATTGTAACTCGATTCGTCGAGCGACATCAATACATGTACCCGGCTGCGGGGGTTCGTTTTAAAAGAGTACCATTCATCCGTCATCTTTATACTTTTTTCTTTATACATAGAGGTGGCCGGGTGATTGGTGTCTTCAACAACTACACGGGCTTCCTGCACAGGCGGATGTCCCAGAAATTGGGCCCCGACAAGGCTGTCGTACCAGGGCCAGTCGTACTCGGTATCGGTGGCTGAATGTACACCTACAAAACCTTTTCCTGACTCTATGAACCGTTTAAACGCTTCCTGTTCCTCATCATTCAGGATATTACCGGTTGTTAGCAGGAAAACCACGGCATCGAAGTGTGCTAAAAAATTATCGGTAAACAAGGTAGAATCCTCGGTTGTAGTTACCTGCCAGTTTCTTTCGGTTCCTAATTCAACAAGGGCCTTTATTGCAGATGGAATTGCCTCGTGCCGGTAACCGTCAGTTTTGGAGAAAACAAGCACATTTATTTTTTTTGTCTGCGAATGGACCTTGTTAATATTAACGGCTATAATTACCAGAAATATCAGGATAAAACGGATGTGTTTCATAATTTTATTGAAAGTCATTTACTTATATGTATTTAATTTGAACAAGCTTATATTTAATTATATTCCGTTGAGGTAGTAAGGAAATCCAAAGTTATATAGAAGATAAATAATTGCTATTACGATTATAAGTAATGAAAAACCAAGTAATGGTTGTTTATTATCTTTTTCTTTTTCGTGAAGGATAATCATTTTAAAATAACTGGGTGTACCATCATTCCTGAAAAGATATAGTTCATAAAAAACATTGCCAAGGTAAGCAGTTGCAAAGGAGAATACCAATCCACCAAACAGTGATATCCATATCCCTGCAAGGAAAAAGAGTATGGGTATTTGCTGACTGTTTCGATGAAGATATTCCAGATCAATCTTGTTTTTGCTGATAACCATTTTAATATCTGCCTTTTGATTGTTGAACGTACGGCTGACTAGTAACTTTTGTTCTTTTAAAGAAGCGATGTCCCCTGAGTTTGCAGAGCTTTCGGATAAAGTTATCTGATCATCCAGCGTTTTCAGCCGGGCTTTTGTTCTGTCCTCCAGCCTGAGAAGTTTTTCTTCTTCTTTCCGGATATCGTCATCAGTATTAGTTATTCTATAAATGAGATTATTCCGGTTGAACATTTCCTTCAACAGGTTATTTGGCAATTTTTTCAGGTATTTTAGTTGTTCTATGTTTTTATTGAGTTCGTAAGCCTGCAATTCATCATTCACTTCCAATTGCTGTTCCTGCATCTGGTTTAACCGGATATCAAGCACTTCATTTTTCAACGTGGAAGTGAGCCATAATGAAGCCACTAACAGAACTGACGGTATAATCAGTAATATACTACCGAAGAGTGTGGAAGGAATCAAAACGAATAGATATTGTATTCCTTTTTTTAAAACAGAAGAAATAAAGGCAACTGTACCTGAAAGTGTATTTTCCCGGAAGTAATTATACAACCTGTATGTAGGGACCATTAGTATTCCGAAAAGTATTATCAGTGTCAGCAGGATTAAAAGAAAGGATAATAAAGTGTTCAGGTTGATGGCAATACCTAACAGGCTGATACCTGCTCCGGGCATCCATCCGGTAAAATATCAGCGCTAACTGGACCACAAAAAGAATGACAAAAAAAGTAATGTAGAACAAGAGGCTTCTTACCGATTCTATACCATTCTGAAAATTAGTCCTTATGGTTGTGAACCCTTCAAGTTGCAGATTTTTACTGCGCACGGATGCAATCTCGCCAAACGACCAGGCCAGGGGTAATACAGAAAGAACCAGGCCAACTATTGCCAGGCCATGTAAATCGATGATCAGGCTGAAATAATAAAAGACAAACGCGATGAATATGGCCGGAATAGTTCCCCTCACTGCCAGAAAATAATAATTTCTGTTTACAGAGGGCGCCATATTTTTAAATGCAAGTTGATAGATCCACCATATCCATTTAATGGCGTAATGAATGATGAGCCGGAATATGATTACTACTGGCGGAACAAATAGTCTCAGGAACCAAAGTGCTGCGTAAATGATCCAGAAGGATATAATTTTCAGTAATCTGAGAAAATCTGTAAATACTTCGAATAACAGAAAGACTCCCCAGAATGTCCAGATAATAATATCATAAGCCACACCGAAAGCAGTGATAAATAATTTCAGCAAATCGCGCAGGCCTCCCTTTTCATAATAATGATCTATTCGTTTAAAATCGAATAAATGGGGTGGTTTTTTACCTGTGATCTGAAAAACCAGTACTGAAAAGGTCAATAGCAATAGAGGAACCAGAAAGTAATATTCAAGAAACCGGTGAAGGTAAAATCCTACAAAAACAGTGACCAGTAAAGCCAGTAGTTTTTTGATATACATGTAAACTTCACCCATGATTAATATTGTAGTATCAAAAGAATATACTTATTTCAACACAATATTAATAAATTATTCAGGCTTTTCCTAATCGGTGAAATATTAAGGAATTAACCGCAGTTAATTGTATTTATGCTCCAACAGAAAATTTCTAACATAATCATCAATACCCTGTTCCAGCGGATGAAATGGTATTTCGTAACCCGAAGAAAGAAGTTTGCTCATTTTTGCTTCTGTAAAGTACTGGTATTTATCACGTATGTCGGCAGGAGTATCTATGAATTCAATATTTTCTTCTATATGCATAGCACGGAACGTGTTTTTTACCAGATCGAGAAATGACCGGGCTTTTCCGGTTCCCAGGTTGAACAGGCCCGATCTTTTACCATGGAGCATCATGTAAAACAATACGTCCACCACGTCTTTTACATATATAAAGTCACGTTTTTGTTCCCCGTCTTTTATGTCACTGCGGTGCGACCGGAATAACTTCATCTTTCCGGTTTCGTTTATCTGGTTAAATGCATGATAAATTACCGAAGCCATCCGGTTTTTATGATATTCATTCGGGCCGTAAACATTGAAAAACTTTATTCCCGCCCAGTAAGGTGGTACCTTTTCCTGTTTCAGGGCCCATTTGTCGAAGTCGTTTTTTGAATCTCCATAAGGATTTAGGGGCTTTAACTTTTCCACCAGCTCATGACTGTCGCTGTACCCGAATTCTCCACCGCCGTATGTTGCTGCTGAAGAAGCATAAATCATCGAAATACATTTTTCGGCACATACTTCCCAAACCTTTTTGGAATATCCGAGGTTAAGCCGGTCAAATATTGAACGGTCGAATTCTGTTGTATCCGTTCGGGCACCCAGGTGAAAAACAAACTCTACCTGTAAATAATTTTTATCCAGCCATTCAATGAATTCATCGCGGTGAATTTTTTCTCTAAATTCCTTTCCTTCAAAATTTTTATTCTTCAGGTCATCTGAAAAATCATCTACCAGCACAAGATTGTCAAGGCCCTCGTTAATAAGTTTGGTAACCAGATTACTGCCTATAAAGCCGGCTGCGCCTGTAACTACTATCATATTTTTAGTGTTTTTTCATTTGGTTTAATACGCAAAGAAAAAATATTTCACGAAATTATGGAAAATTACGAAGAATATTTTTTTGTTCTCTCTATAAGCTGCCCCGGATTATCTAATTTGAATCGTTTCTTAATTCGTTGAGAATTGACAGGGTTGTACTTGCCAGATTCTTATAAGCATTTGGAAGATTCCAGCTTTCCACTTTCCGGATTTCTACAAAGTAAGAGATGGCGCGGATTTGCAGAAACGGAATTTTTTCCATCAGGCAAACATACATAAAAGCCGCTCCTTCAGTTGTTTCTATATCCGGGTTAAACTTTTCTTTTATACGCTCAATACTGGAATAATTCCCGAGTAAGGTGTTGACAGTAATTGCCTTGACCGGAATCAGTGCTTCTATTTCTTCTATTTCGAAATTTCCGATACTCGATAAGCTTCCGTCGGCAAAAGGGAATTCATCGGGATCCATCAGTTCTTTATCGTACAGGGTGAAAAAATTGGAATCATCTTCAAAACCGATATCTGCAAAATGATCCTGTACCACATTGACAACAAATCCTAATTCAAGAAAATGATCGAAACTACCTGACACTCCTATATTTAATGCCAGATCGTAATTAATAAGATTCAGTGCCCGCGATAAATGATATGCGGTGAATACACTGCCTATGCCGGTAATCAGAACATCTATGCTCAGGTTACCATAACTGTAACTGTTAAAATTCGAATCAATCTTCTGGACAAATTCCAGTTTTGCTACCAATTCCAGGGTGTCACGTGCTGTTGCTGCTACCAGTAATATCTTCAAAATGCCCTTGTGTTTATATTCTTTCTGATAAGAAAAAGTTAATAACTTTACGGCTCCTAAATTAATTTAAATTTAACTATTTTTTTGTTTCTTTGTTCAATTCTGTATATTATAGAATTTATCTGGCAGATTTTTAATTATTTATATTGAACATTATAAGATGAATTTGTAATAAATCGTAAATAAAAATTCACTTAAATTATAAACAAATCCTGTAATTTATGGGGTTCCTTCAACATAGATATCATGAAAGATTTTGATGACATAGCAGAAAACGGCTATGAAAGTATAGAGAAATATAATGGCAAACGCACCAAAATTCTGGCTGGTCATTACAAAGGTATTTTAGAAAACATAGAAGAAGATGCTAATCGCGAAGGATTACAGGAAACCCCTGAACGGGTGGCAAAATCCATTCAATTTCTGACACACGGGTATCATCTCGATCCGGTGAAAATTCTTCAATCGGCAAAATTCAAAGAGGATTATCAACAGATGGTACTGGTAAAAGATATAGAACTGTATTCATTGTGCGAACATCATATGATCCCTTTCTTTGGGAAGGCACATATAGCATATATTCCGAATGGCTATATTACCGGTTTGAGCAAGATAGCCCGGGTGGTAGAGGCTTTTGCCCGCAGATTACAGGTACAGGAGCGACTCACAGTACAGATCAGGGACTGCATACAGGAAACACTGAATCCGGCGGGTGTGGCAGTCGTAATTGAAGCAAAACACCTGTGTATGGTCATGAGGGGAGTACAGAAACAAAACTCGGTGACTACTACATCTGCGTTTACCGGATGTTTTCTTACTGAACACCGTACACGGGAGGAATTTATTCACCTGATCGGGCAAAAGTTGCATTAGGAGGTTAGACTGTAGGAGTGAGTGTCAGCATCTGGAGACATCAGTAATAAAGAGTTGTCTTATGCCATTTATCAGAAGATGTTTAAAGCCTAAACAACCTGATTCGATTTTAGCAGCGAAATAAAAACGTAATGTACCAATATCCAATAAATAAGATAAACCCCACACCATTGAGACTTTGGTCAATTTTATTATTTTTGCACAAACTTTAATGATCTATTTATGAAAGCATATGTATTTCCCGGACAGGGAGCGCAATTCACAGGAATGGGTAAAGATCTGTATGATAATTCACCTTTGGCGAAGGAATTATTTGAAAAAGCCAATGAGATCCTTGGTTTCAAAATTACTGATGTAATGTTTACAGGCAGTGATGATGACCTGAAACAGACAAAAGTAACCCAGCCTGCTATTTTCCTGCATTCCGTTATTCTTGCAAAAACACTGGGCGATGATTTTAAGCCCGATATGGTAGCGGGCCACTCACTGGGTGAATTTTCAGCTCTGGTTGCCAACGGAACCCTGTCGTTCGAAGACGGACTTAAGCTGGTGTTTAAAAGAGCACAAGCTATGCAAAAGGCATGCGAGCTCGAACCGTCGACTATGGCAGCAATACTGGGACTTGATGATGAATTAGTAGAAAACGTATGTGCTGAAATAGATGAGGTAGTTGTACCTGCCAATTATAACAGTCCGGGTCAGGTTGTGATATCTGGTTCTGAAAAAGGCATTGACCTGGCTGTTGAAAAACTGAGCGCCCGGGGTGCAAAACGCGCATTGAAGTTAAAGGTGGGAGGAGCTTTCCATTCTCCGTTAATGGAACCTGCCCGTAAAGAACTGGAAACTGCTATCGAACAGACAACCTTTAATCAACCGGTGTGTCCTGTTTACCAGAATGTTTCTGCATTGCCTGTTACCGATCCGGAAGTTATAAAGAAAAACCTGAAAGCGCAGCTTACAGCGCCTGTAAGATGGACACAGACCGTCAAAAACATGCTGAACGACGGCGCCACATCGTTCACGGAAGTCGGTCCGGGAACAGTATTGCAAGGACTGATAAAAAAAGTCGACAGACAAGTCCCCACTGCCAGTGCAGGTTAAAATTTAGTCAAAAGATAAATTTGGGGGCAAAGGCCCCCTTTTTTATTTGGTTTTGTATTATTTTTAAAGACTTTTTAATATATATACACAATTATCAATGAGAGTACTTAAGTTCGGCGGTTCTTCAGTCGGTTCACCCGATAAGATACTGGATGTAAAGAAAATCGTGGAAGGTCAGGACGAGAAAGTTATTGTTGTTGTTTCTGCCTTTAAAGATATAACCGATCAGCTTATTCGACTGGGTAACATGGCCGGTTCAAAAGACATAAACTACAGGGAACAATTTAAAATAATAGAAAAACGTCATCTGACAATTCTTGATGAGCTGCTTTCCGGATCTGAAAAAGTGGAGGTGACCGTGCAGGTGAAGGACCTGTTGAAGGAATTAAAAGATATTACCGATGGCGTATATCTGTTGAACGATCTTACACCAAAGACCCGTGACAGGATAGTCAGTTACGGAGAAAGGTTGTCTGCTTACATTATAAGCAGGGTAATTAACGATTGCGAATTTTTCGATACACGTAACCTGATTGTTACAGATAATAACTTCGGCAATGCTCGGGTTGATTTCGACAGGACCAATAAACTTATTAAAGAAAAATTACAGGGTATAAAGAAAAAAGCAATAGTACCCGGTTTTATAGCCAGCGACAGTGCCGGTGTAACCACTACTCTCGGTAGGGGTGGTTCTGATTATTCAGCAGCTATTATTGCTGCTGCTCTCGATGTAAAACGGTTGGAGATTTGGACAGATGTAGACGGATTCATGACCGCCGATCCTAAAAAAGTACCCAAAGCTTTTGCCATCGAATCACTCAGCTATGCCGAAGCAATGGAATTGTCTCATTTTGGTGCTGAAGTTATATATACGCCTACTATTCAACCTGTTTATAAGAAAAATATTGAAATCGCAGTTAAAAACACCTTCAACCCTTCAGCACAGGGAACCATCATATCCAATAAATCCGTATCGACAGACGGTACACTGATAAAAGGAGTTTCATCTATTGACGATATTACCCTTGTAACAATCCAGGGTCCTGGTATGGTGGGTGTTAAGGGTATTTCCATGCGGTTGTTTGGTGCCCTTGCAACAAGCAATATCAATATTATCCTTATTACACAAGCTTCATCGGAATATTCCATCACTTTTGCCATTAATCCTGATGATACGGAAAATGCAATAGTGGCACTTGAACATGAATTTGAGCCCGAAATAAAACTGCGTCACGAAATAAGGATAGTCGCCGAACGTAATCTCTCCATTATTGCAATTGTAGGAGAACGGATGAAAAATACTCCCGGTATATCGGCCAACCTTTTCCGGTCGTTGGGAGCCAATGGTATCAGTGCCATTGCTACTGCGCAGGGTTCTTCCGAGTTGAACATATCAGTAGTGATCAGCAAAGAAAGCCTGAAAAAAGCACTGAATGTTATTCACGAAGGTTTTTTCCTTTCTCATCACAAAGAACTGCACCTGTTTCTTGTCGGCATTGGTACGGTCGGGAAAATTTTATTAGAACAAATCAGGCAGCAACAGGAAAAATTGCTGGAAGAACACCGGCTGAAGATAAATGTGGTTGGAATCAGTAATTCACGAAAGATGCTGTTTTGTCCCGAATGTTTTGATCTGGAAAATTACCGGAAAGATCTCGACAGCAAAGGAGAACCGGCGAACATGAAAACTTTTATCCATCGCATGAAGGAGATGAACCTGCGGAATACAGTATTTATAGATTGCACGGCCAATGAAAAGGTAGCCGGGACTTATAAAGAGATCCTGGGATCATTTATTTCAGTGGTAACGGCCAATAAGATTGCCTGCTCCTCAGAATATAAATTGTACAAAGAGCTGAAAAGTACTGCCAAAGATAAGAATGTAAAATTCATGTATGAAACCAATGTCGGGGCAGGACTTCCTGTAATCAGCACTATTAACGACATGGTAAAGAGCGGGGATAAGATACTGCATATGGAAGCGGTATTATCCGGAACTCTGAACTTCATTTTCAATGAACTTTCAGAGAAAGTCTCCCTCAGCAAAGCTATACAGATGGCCAAAGAGAAAGGATTCTCTGAACCCGATCCCAGGATAGATCTCAGCGGAGTGGATGTGGTGCGGAAATTGCTAATCCTTGCGCGTGAATCCGGCTTTCCCCTGGAACAAAAAGATGTGGAAATAAAGCCGTTTCTTCCGGCATCCTGCTTTGATGGTACGATCGATCACTTTTGGGAAGAGGTCAAAAAATACGATAACGAATTTGAAAACAAAAGAAAACAACTGGCAAAAGAGAATAAAAGATGGAGGTTTGTAGCTAAGCTCGATTGCGGAGTAGCGAGCGTTTCACTTGAAACGGTTGACGCTTCTCATCCTGCTTACCCACTTGAAGGCAGCAATAACATTCTCTTAATAACAACCGACCGGTATCACGAGCAGCCGATGGTCATCAGGGGATACGGAGCCGGAGCAGAAGTTACGGCTGCTGGAATTTTTGCCGATGTTATAAGGATAGCTAATGTATAGTACAGGATGGAAATATGATTGAAACTGTAATTTTTGATCTTGATGGTGTTATTGTTGATTCGGAGCCGCTGTGGACAAGAGGTGAGCAAAGGGTATTTAAAAAAGTCGGGCTTGATCTCACTGATGAAATGTGTGAACTTACCAAGGGATTTAGCATAAAAGACACGATTAATTTCTGGTATAGCCGCAAACCCTGGACAGGGAAGAGCTTAAACGAAGTGGAACTGGAAGTTTTAAAAGCTGTGATGGAGTTGATCGCATCAGAAGCAGATCCTGTTAAAGGAATGATTGGAACACTCGATTTACTAATTTCGAAAGGGATTAAAACGGCAGTTGCTTCCGGTTCTCCGTTGGATTTAATACAGTTAGTGCTGGAAAAGTTTAAAATAAAAGATAAATTTAATGTGATCAGGAGTTGTGACGGGGAAGAATTTCCAAAACCGCATCCGGCGGTGTACCTGTCAACTGCCGGTGTATTAAAAACGAACCCGTTGAAATGCCTGGTTTTTGAAGATACATTTACCGGTCTTCTGGCAGCCAAATCTGCCAGAATGAAAGCAATAGCTTTACTGGAGGATGCTGATAAATATAATAATTCAAAGTTTGATTTCGCGGATGTGAAGATCCGGTCTTTCAGTGAATTTGATGAGCAATTGTTTCAAAAAATGAATGAATAGATTTTTATATAGATCATAAATCTGAATTTTATTTAAAGTTGTATTTTATTAACAAGAAACATTTTTAGCTACATGAGTTTTTCACCAATATATTATTATTCAACCAATCAACAGGCAGCAAAGGTCAGTTTCAGAGATGCCCTGCTCACCGGTCTGGCACCTGACCGGGGATTATATATGCCGGAACACTTGCCGGTCATTAGCAAAGAAGAATTGAAAGCATTTTCGGGAATGCCCTATTACGAAATCGCTTACCAGATCGGACGTAAATTTCTAAGTGATGAGATCCCCGACAGCGACTTATTGAAAATTGTGAAAGAAGCTTATGATTTTGATGTCCCCCTGGAAAAAGTATACGACCGAAAATATGTGATGCGGCTCGATCAGGGACCTACTGCCTCGTTCAAGGATTTTGCCGCACGGATGATGGGACGCCTGATGCAGTATTTTCTCGATAAAGAAAACAGGAACCTGCTTATACTAACAGCTACATCGGGAGATACCGGAAGCGCTATCGCCAATGCTTTTTACGGGCTTCATAATATTAAAGTAGTGATCCTGTATCCTGAAAAGGAAGTTACTGACCGCCAACGAAAACAGATGACCACCCTTCAAAGTAATATTCAGATACTGGCGCTAAATGGAAAATTCGACGACTGCCAGGCACTGGTAAAGAAAGCTTTTGCCGACCCGGATATGAAAAACATGGATCTTTCTTCGGCTAATTCCATAAATATCGGACGATTATTGCCACAGTCCATGTATTATATTTATGCCTACAGCCGTTTGGCGGATGCGGACAAGAATGAAAAAATAATTTTCTCCGTGCCCTCCGGGAATTTCGGAGACCTGATGGGAGGGCTTCTGGCGATGAAAATGGGACTACCGGTAAAGAAATTCGTAGTATCCGGGTCGAAGTCGATCGTGAACGGGATGGCCACCATGAACGACGAGATCAGCACGCGGATGGCCCAGTAGGCGGCGACCAGCCCGGCGGCGCTCCCGGCGAGCGAGAGCAGGAAGCCCTCGACGAGGAGCTGGCGGACGATGCGGGCGCGGCCGGCGCCGAGCGCCAGGCGGATGCCCATCTCCTTGCGCCGCGCGCTCGCGCGGGCGAGCAGCATGTTCGCGAGGTTGAGGCAGGCGATGATCAGCACGACCGCGGCCATGGCCTGGAGCAGCACGAACGCCGTCGCGGTGTCCCCGTCGTCGCCCGGGCTCGTGCTGATGCCCATGCGCCGCAGGCGGTGCGTGACCAGCGTCTGGTCCTTGTTGGCGGCGGGGTACGCCTGCTCGAGCCGGCGCGCGAGCGCGTCGAGCTGGGGCGCCGCCGCCTCCTCGGTGACGCCCGGCTTCAGCCGGCCGATCAGCACCAGCGCGGTGTTCTGCCGGTCGTCCAGGCTCGTGTGCGCGGCGTCGTCCTGGAAGAGGTCGTTGACGACGAGCGCGTAGGCGCCGATGGGCACGTAGGCCTCGGGCGCCAGCATCGGGTGCGCGCCGGTGAACCCGCGCGGCGTGACGCCGACGATCTGGAAGTCGCGGCCGTTCATGCGGATCGTGCTGCCCGAGGATGTCGGGCTGTCCGCCGTGCTGCTGCCAGTAGGCGTAGCTGACGACCGCCACCTGCGCCTGGGCGCCCGGGCGCTCCTCTTCCGGCGTGAACACGCGTCCGAGCGTGAGGTGCGCCGCCAGCGTCTCGAAGTAGTTCGACGAGACGATGAAGACGAACGAGCGGCGGGTGGTGTCGCCCTCGGTGACGCCGGCGAGCGAGATGCCCTCGGCCAGGACGCCCGAGAAGACGTCGGCGCCGTCGCGCACGTCGACAAAGTTGGGGTACGAGAAGCCCCGGTAGTTGTCGGGACGCGCGCGGTCCTTGCTGTAGATGCCGACGATCTCACCCGGCGCGCGCTCGGCGGGCAGCGGCCGGAGCAGCAGCTCGTTGACCAGCGTGAACACGGCGCTGTTGGCGCCGATGCCGAGCGCGAGCACGACGACCGCGATGGCGGTGAAACCGGGCCGGCCCGCCATGACACGGAGGCTGTAGCGCAAATCCTGGAGCAGCGTGGACATCGGACACTCCTGACCCGAGGAGAGAGGGTTCCTGCTGAGACAGGACGCAAAGGGCGGAGCTGGGGTTCCACTTGGCTAGGGGTTCGGGGGTTCGGGGGTGCTCGGGTTCTCGGGTTCCCGGGTTCTTGGGTCCGGGTTCGGGGGTTCTCCTCCCTGGCGCCCGACGCCCAGCGCCCAACGCCTGCGGCGGTCGTCTCCTCCCGGGACGCTACAATTGAGCCAGTCCTGGTGCTGATCCATCGGTTCGGCACGCCGGGGATGTCAACGCGGAGCAGACGGTCGGGAGCTGACAACCGGAACGAGGCGCATGGCTTACGCGATCAAGGCGGAGGTCGACAATCCGCGGCCGAGGACGTTCGCCTTCGACGCGCAGAAGACGATGTACGGCGGCCCAGGCCGTGAGCCCCGAGCCCCGCGCCTCTCGGCAACGCGGCCATGTTGGCGTAGAGTACTCTTCGTCGTCTCAGGCAGGCCGAAACGGCTGATGTAGCTCGGTTCGACGACCGGAGAACTCACATGGCTGAGAACTGCGCGAACTGTCGCTTTCGGGCGAAGTATGACCAGAAGCCCACGTCGGTTCTCGGGCGGCTCTGGCGCTGGCACATCAACGTCTGCCCGGGCTGGAAGGCCTACTTCACGTCTCTCCCGTCGGAGGAGAGGGCCAAACTGGCCGCGCAGTACAGATTCCAGAAGTATCAGTGACGAGCCGGGCTGAGGCCGGCCCCCACGTCGCGGAAGCTGGCCTGAAGGCCAGCACTACGTACTGCAGGCCCGAGCCCCCAGTCCCCGTCTTTCGTCTACCAGAACAGGATATTGAGCGCGATCGTGGCGGTGAGGACGCCGACGGCCAGGACGACGGGGCGCCGGTACCAGACTTCGTGCGCGTTGCTCGGCATGGTGGTCAGGCCGTACACGAGCCCCTCGAGCTCCTTCGGGGCGCGCGGCGCGGTGACGAGGCTGATCGCCCAGGTCAGCGCGAAGCACGCCGACCACGCCCAGATCGCGCCCCAGAAGTTCTGCGCCATGTCGGACGGGTAGGCGTGGATCAGGGCGAGCTTGGGCAGGAGCGACGCGCTCCCGGCGACGCCGGTCACCTCGTAGTGGAGCGCCGCGGCGGCCGTGCCGCCCAGCAGGCCCCAGAACGCGCCGTGGCCGGTCGTCCGCCGCCAGAACATGCCGAGGAGGAACGTCGCGAGCAGCGGCGCGTTCACGAAGCTGAACACGAGCTGCAGCATGTCCATGATGTTGTTGAACCGCATGGCGACGTAGGCCGTCGCCACGCTGAGCGCGACGCCCACACGGTGGTGAACCGCGCCATCCGCAGGTAGTGCGCGTCGGTCGCGTGCTTGTTGATGTGGCCCTGGTAGAGGTCGTAGGTCCACACGGTGTTGAACGCGGTCACGTTGCCGGCCATGCCGGACATGAAGCTGGCGAGCAGCGCCGTGAGCCCGAGGCCCAGCAGCCCCGCCGGGTAGTAGCGCCCCAGCATCGCCGGGATCGCCATGTTGTAGTCGTAGCTCCCGTCGGGCAGCACCGGCAGCAGCGGCGCGGTGCCCGGCGCCGGGTGCAGCGTCAGCGCCAGGGCGATCAGCCCCGGCAGGATGACGATGAACGGGAAGAGCATCTTGGGGATGGCGCCGATGAGCGGCGTGCGCTGCGCGGCGTTCATCGAGTCGGCCGCCATGGCGCGCTGCACCACCAGGAAGTCGGTGCACCAGTAGCCGAACGACAGCACGAAGCCGAGGCCCATGACCATCCCGAACCACTCGACGCCCATCGGGTTGGCGTGCGGGCTGCCCAGGTTCGCCCACACCTCGGTGTAGCCCGCGGGCAGGCCTGGTCACCATGCCGTGCCACCCGCCCACCTGGCGCAGGCCGAGCCACACCAGCGGCGAGAACCCGGCGACGATCAGGAAGAACTGGAGCACCTCGTTGTAGATGGCGCTCGTGAGGCCGCCCAGCACGATGTAGCCCAGCACGACGACGGCCGACAGCCAGATGCTGGCGTTCATGTTCCAGCCGAGCACCAGGTTGAACAGCTTCGCCATCGCGAACATGCTGATGCCCGACGAGAGGATCGTCATCACGGCGAACGACCCCGCGTTGAACGTGCGCGTCTTCTCGTCGAAGCGCAGGCGCAGGTACTCGGGCACGCTGCGCGCGCGCGAGCCGTAGTAGAACGGCATCATGAAGATGGCGACGAAGGCCATGGCCGGGATCGCGCCGAGCCAGTAGAAGTGGCTCGTGAGCCACCCGTACTTGGCGCCGCTCGCCGCCATGCCGATGACCTCCTGCGCGCCCAGGTTGGCCGCGATGAAGGCCAGCCCCGCCGCCCACGCCGGCACCGCGCGGCCGGCCAGCAGGAAGTCGTCGCTGTGCCGCATCCGCCGCTTCAGGACGAGGCCGATGCCGAGCACCGTCACGAAGTAGAGCGCGATGATGCCGTAGTCGACCGGCGCGAGGCGCATGGAGGGGGATTCTAGCAGGAACGCTACTCATTGCCGATTGGCAATTGCCGATTGCCGATTGAAAACCACTGGACCACGTAGTGCCGGCCTTCAGGCCGGCCGGTTCATCGAAGCCGGCGTGATCCGACGCTCTTCAATCGGCAATCGGCAATCGGCAATCGGCAATGCTCAGAGGTACTTCAACTCGATCGCCTTCTTCTCCAGCTCCTCCCGGAACTCCGGCCCGGCGATGTCGATCAGGGCGCGGGCGCGCTGGCGGATGGTCCTGCCGTAGAGGTCGGCGACGCCGTGCTCGGTGACGACGTAGTGCACGTGGTTGCGCGTCGTGACGACGCCGGCGCCGGTCTTGAGCGTCGCGACGATCTTGCTGACGGTCTCGCCCTTGACGGTGGCCGTCGCGGACAGCGCGATGATGGGCACGCCGCCCTTGCTGCGCGACGCGCCGTAGATGAAGTCCACCTGCCCGCCCACGCCGCTGTACAGCCGCGGGCCGATGCTGTCGGCGCACACCTGGCCCGTGAGGTCCACCTCGATCGCCGAGTTGATGGCCACCATCCGGTCGTTCTGCGCGACGATGAACGGGTCGTTGATGTACTCGGTCGGGTGCAGCTCGACGATCGGGTTGTCGTGCACGTAGTCGAACAGCCGCCGCGTGCCGAGGATGAAGCCGGCGACGATCTTGCCGGGGTGGAGCGACTTCATCTCGCCGTCGATCACGCCCTTCTCGACGAGATCGATGACGCCGTCCGAGAAGAGCTCGGTGTGGATGCCCAGGTGCTTCTTGCCGCCGAGCCGGCGCAGGACCGCGTCGGGGATGCCGCCGATGCCGGTCTGCAGCGTGGCGCCGTCGGGAATCAGGTCGATGATGTGGGACGCGATCTGGCCGGCCAGCTCCGACGAGTCGGCCATGTGCACCTCGGGCAGGGGCACGTCCACGGGCACGATCAGGTCGAGCTTCGACACGTGGATGAACGCGTCGCCGAGCGTGCGCGGCATGTTCGGGTTGACCTGCGCGATCACCTTCTTCGCCGACTGCGCGGCGGTCTTGTGACGCCCACCTCGACGCCGAACGAGCAGAAGCCGTGCTCGTCGGGCGGGCTCACGTGGATGAGCGCCACGTCGAGCGGCAGGATGCCGTTCTTGAAGAGCAGGGGGATCTCCGACAGGAAGCACGGCGAGTAGTCCGCCCGGCCCTCGTTGACCGCCTTGCGCACGTTGTCGCTGATGAACAGCGTGTTCACCCGCAGGTGGGGCGCCAGCGCGGGGTCGGTCTGCGGGGCGCGGCCGAAGGTCAGCACCTGGACGAGCTCCACGTGCTCGAGCTCCGTCGCCCGCGAGACCAGCGCGTCCTGCAGCTGCTCGGGCACCGAGCAGTTGCCGGTGATGAAGACCCGTTGACCGGACTCGATGCAGCGGACCGCCTCTTCCGCCGTCACCGTCTTGCGCCGGTACTCCTCCATCCAGCTCACAGCGACACCCCCGTCACGCCGAGGTGCGACGCCAGCGCCGGGTGCACCACCTGGCCTTTGTGCGTGGCCACCCCCCGGCGCAGCGCCGGCCGGCTCGCCAGCGCCGCCTCGAGGCCCTTGTCGGCAATCGCCCACATGAGCGGCCACGCGGCGTTGTTGAAGGCGTGGGTCGCCGTGCGCGCGACGACCGACGTCATGTTGGGCACGCAGTAGTGGATGATGTTCTCCTCCACGAACGTGGACGTCCGGTGCGTCGTCGGCCGGCTGGTCTCGACGCAGCCGCCCTCGTCGATGGAGAAGTCGATGATCAGCGAGCGCGGCTTCATCGCCTGGACCATGTCGCGCGTCACCACGATCGGCGCGCGGGACCCGGGCACGAGCACCGCGCCGACGACCACGTCGGCGAAGCCGACCGTCTTCCGCACGTTGAAGTCGTGCGACACCATCAGCACGGGCTTGCGGCCGGAGCCGTAGAGCTGGTCGAGCTGCTGCAGCCGCGACAGGCTCTGGTCGAGCAGGTAGACGCTCGCGCCCGAATCCGAGGAACGCCGAGGCCGCCGTGGCGCCCAGCGTGCCCGCGCCGATGATCACGACCTCGGCCGGCGGCACGCCCGGCACGCCGCCGAGCAGGATGCCGTTGCCGCCGCGGTCGTTGCGCAGGAGCGCCGAGGCGACCTGCGGCGCCATCCGCCCGGCCACCTGGCTGAGCGGCACCAGCACCGGCAGCGCCCCGTCGTCCTCCTGCACGGTCTCGTACGCGATGGCCGTGATCTGGTCGGCGAGGAGCGCCTGCACCACGTCGGGCTTGCCGGCCGCCAGGTGGAGGAAGCCCATGAGGATCGAGCCCTCGCGCAGCCAGGGGATCTCCTCGCTCAGCAGCGGCGAGACCTTCACGACGAGATCCGCGCGGCCGTACGCCTCCTCGGACGAGTAGACGATGCGCGCGCCGGCCTTCTCGTACGCGTGGTCGGGAAAGCCCGCGCCCTGTCCCGCGTCGTGCTCGACCGAGCACGTGTGCCCGGCCGCCGTCAGCAGCTCGACCCCCGCCGGCGTCAGCCCGACGCGAAACTCGTCCTGCCTTCGCTCGCAGGGAACTCCGATGTGCATGAGTGCCTCCTCCGCATCAACCGATCGGTCATTGTACCAGCGGAACGGGTTCGCGGGTTCGGGGGTTCTCTGGTTCCTCGGGTTCTCGGGTTCGCGTTCGGCTGTCGGGCCGGCTGACCTGTCCCGCCGGAGCTTCAGCGAAGGCGGAAGCCGGCCCTTTCTGTCCTTTCCGCGGCGATTTCCGTGGCGGTTTCCGTGGACATTCCGCGGTCATTCTCGAAGCCCCCCTTGTCCTCCCGTCCCACCGCCGGACACCGCCGGCCGGGCGGGCCTCGGCCGCGAACGCCGCAACTGACTGCCGAGCGGGCGCTTGGCGCGCGGCTCCCGTCCGGCACGGAGCTTGATATAGGATCGCCGAACCCGCGACAGCGAAAGGAAGGGCCGGCATGTGGCAGGACCTGCGTCACGCCGTCCGCGCGCTCGGACGTTCGCGCGCGTTCACGCTCGGCGTCGTCCTCACCTGGGGCCTCGGCCTCGGGGCGGTGACGACGGTGTTCGGCGCCTTGTACGCGTCGGTGGCGCGCGCGGTGCCCTTCGATCGAGCCCGGCCGGCTGATGATGCTCTACACGACCGAGCACGCCAACGGCCACGCGTACCGCCTCCGCTGGTCCTATCCCGGCATCCGCATCCTGCGCGGCGCGGCCGCGAGCTACGAGTCGATCGCGTCGTTCATCAGCTCCGGTGTGAGCGTCGTGTCGACGGGACCGCCCGAGCGGCTGACGGCGGAGTACGTGGAGCCCGCCTACTTCCGCGTGCTGCGCGTGGCGCCCGCGCTCGGCCGGGTGTCCGCGGCGGGCACGCCGGGAGAGCCGGCCGAGGTCGTGATCGGCCACCGCCTCTGGCAGTCGAGGTTCGCCGGGTCGGGCGGAGCGATCGGGCGGACCGTGCGCGTCAACGGGGTGACGCTGACCGTGGTGGGCGTGATGCCGCCCGGCTTCCGCGGCCTGAGCGGCGACGCGGACCTGTGGCTGCCGGAGACGCTGGGGCCGATCCTCTATTACCGCGAGTACCTCACGACGCCGCAGCACTTCCTGAGCGTCGTCGCGCGCCTCCGGCCCGGCGTGACGCCGGCGTCGGCGCGGCGCGAGCTCGACGTCGTCGGCGCCCGCGTGGCGGCGGAGACGCCGCCGCAGTGGGACGAGGCCGCGGACCGCGGCGCGACGCTGCGGCCGCTGGCCGAGGCGCGGGTCGATCCCTCGGCAGCGCGCGCGCGCTGGCTGATCTTCGGCGCGGCGCTGTTCGTGCTGCTCGTGGCGTCGGTCAACGTCGCGAACCTGCTCGCGACGCGCCTGGCCGGGCGCGCGCGCGACGTGGCCGTGCGCCTCGCGCTCGGCTGCGGGCGCGCGCGGCTCCTGCGCGCGCTCTGGGCCGAGGTGCTGGCGCTCAGCCTGCTCGGCCTCGGCGCCGGCCTGCTCGTCGCGGCCTGGTCGAACGCCGGGGTGGGCGCGGTCGCGCCGGCGGCGCTCGCGACGCCGGCGAACGGCTACCGCCAGCTCGGCGCGTTCGCGGATCTCCGCCTCGACGGCGCCGTGCTGCTCTTCGCGCTGGGCGCCGCGTTGGCGTCGGGTTTCTTCGTGAGCCTGCTGGCGTTCCGGCGCACGGGCCGGATGGACGCTCGTGACGGCGCTGCGGCGGATCGGCCGCACGCAGGGCTCCAGCGCCGCCGGCGGGCTGCTCGTCGCGCAGGTCGCCCTGGCGGTGACGCTGCTCGCCGCCGCCGCCCTGATGCTGCAGAGCGTCGCGCGGCTGCGCGCCGTGGACCCGGGCTTCCGGCCCGACCGCGTGCTGTCGTTCTCGGTGAACGCCGGTCGCGGCGACTCGACGCCGGACGGCGGGCCGCGCCTCGTCGAGCGCCTCGTCGACCGGCTCGCGCGCGTCCCGGGCGTCGAAGCCGTGACGACGGGGCAGTGCACGCCGCTCGGCCCGCGGTGCGCGCGGCTGCCGTTGATGATCGAGGGACGCGGCCCCTTCACCGACGACCGCACGCCCATCGTCGGGTGGCACCGCGTGGGGCCGGATCACTTCGCCGCGCTCGGCATTCCCGTGCTGCGCGGCCGCGGGTTCACGGCGGCCGACCGCGCGGGGCGCCCGCCCGTCGTCGCGATCAACGAGGCCGCCGCGCGCCGCTTCTGGCCCGGCGAGAACCCGATTGGCCGGCGCATCGTCCTGCCCGACACGACGCCGGGCGTGACGCCGGGAGAGACGGCGGAGATCGTCGGCATCGTCGGCGACGTGCTGTACTGGCCGCCGGACGCGCCGCCCGGCCCCGACGTGTACCAGCCGGCGCTGCAGTTCAGCTATCCGTACGCGAGCGTGATGGCGCGCGTCGCGGGCGACCCCGCGTCGTACGCCGACACGTTCCGGCGCGCGGTGGCCGAGCGTCGATCCCGACCTGCCGATCTACGACGTCATGACGCTCGACGAGAAGGCGGCGCAGGGGCGGTCCGACCGGCGCTTCGTGGCCGTGCTGCTGGCCTCGTGCGCGGCGCTCGGCCTGCTGCTCGGCGTCGCGGGCGTCTACGCCGTGACCGCGAGCTGGTTCGACGCGCGGCGGCGGGAGCTGGGCATCCGGCTCGCGCTCGGCGCGTCGCCCGGCGGGCTCGCGCGGTTCGTGCTGGGCGCCGCGGCGAGACGCGCCGCGGCGCGGCGTCGCGATCGGTCTCGGCGGCGCGATCGTCGCCGGCCGGCTGCTGCGCGGGTTCCTCTTCGAGGTGGGCCGGCCGATCCCGCGCTGCTCGCCTCCGTCGCCGCCGTGGCGATGGCCGCGGCGCTGCTGGCGGCGTGGCTCCCCGCCCGCCGCGCGTGGCGCGTCGATGCGGTCGAGGAGCTGAGAGCGGAATAGAGGCCCCCGGCCTTTGGCCTCCGGCTGCTGTATGCTGTCCCGATGACCCTCGACGATGCCCGCCGGGCCTTTCCCGGTCTCGAAGACAAGACGTTCCTCGACGCCGCCTGCGTGAGCCTCGTGCCGCGGCAGGCGCACGAAGCCATCCGCGCGTTTCTCGACGCGGCCATGCTGTGCCCCTCCGAGGACGCGTCGAAGCACCACCTCGCCATGGACGAGCAGCGCGAGTGCGCGGTCGAGGAGGCCGCGGCCCTGCTCAAGACCGACCTCCGGCACATCGCGCTCGTCGAGAGCACGACGCACGGCCTGAACATCGCGGCCAACGCCATCCCGTTCGAGCGCGGCGACAACGTGCTCGTCGCCGACACGGAGTACCTGCAGGTGGCGATCCCGTGGGCGCAGAAGCAGGCGGCGGGGCTCATCGAGATCAAGCCGGTGCGCAGCCGGAACGGCGTCTTGAAGATTGATGACTTCGAGCGGGCGATCGACGCGAGGACCCGCGCGGTGTGCGTGTCGTCGGTGCAGTGGTGCTCGGGCTGGCGCGTCGACGCGCCGGCGCTCGGGCGGATGGCCCGGGCGAAGGGCCTGTGGGTGGTCGTGGACGCGATCCAGGAGATGGGCGCGCTCTCGATCGACCTGTCGGACCCGTGGGCCGACTTCGTGATCGCGGGCGGGCACAAGTGGCTGAACGCGCCGTTCGGCTGCGGCGTGATGTTCCTCTCGGACCGCGTGCTCGGCGAGCTCGACCCGTCGTCGTGGGGCTACCTGGCGCTCGAGTCGCCCGAGGGCGGATGGCAGGCGTACTTCGAGACGCCCTCGATCACGCCGTACCGGACCTACGCGTTCCCGCGCGTCGCGAAGCGCTTCGAGATCGCCGGCACGTCGAACTACCCGGGCGCCATCGGCCTCGGCGCGTCGCTCGCGCTCGTCAACGCGCTCGGCATCGACCGCGCCGAGGCGCAGGTGCTGAAGCTCTCGGCGCTCGCCGCGTCGGAGCTGCGCAAGGCCGGCGCGCGCATCGTGTCGAGCGACGACCCGAAGGGCCGCTCGGGCATCACGATGTTCAGCCGCTACGACGACCCGAAACAGGACCGGGCGCTGCTCGACCGCCTGCTCGGCGAGCGCGTCTTCGTCGCCATGCGCTACACGGCGGGCATCGGCGGCCTCCGCGCCTCGACGCACTACTTCAACGACGAGGAAGACGTGCTGAAGCTGGCGGCCGCCCTGAAACGCGTGACGGCGTGAACCGGGAACCTGCGAACCCCGAACCCGTGAACCCGGGAACCCGAGAACCCCCGAACCCCCGAACCCGTTCCGTGTGGCGGATTGACCGCGCCGGCTCGCTGGACCGGCTGACGCGGCGGGACGAAGAGCTGCCGCCGCCCGGACCGGGCGAGGCGCGCGTGCGCGTCGAGGCCGTCGGCCTCAACTTCGCGGACGTCTTCGCCTGCCTCGGCCTCTATTCCGCCACGCCCAAGGGCTCGTTCGTGCCCGGCCTCGAGTTCGCCGGCGCCGTCGAGGCGCTGGGGCCGCCCGCCGGCGACTCCGGCGGCGCGCCGGCGGTGCGCGAGGGCGACCGGGTCTTCGGCATGACGCGCTTCGGCGCGTACGCGACGGCGCTCAACGCGTCGGCGCGGCTGCTCCGGCGGATCCCGGACGGCTGGAGCGCGGCCCAGGCGGCCGCGTTTCCGGTGCAGGGGCTGACGGCGTTGTACGGCCTCGTCGAGCTCGCGCGCGTCGAGGCGGGCGAGCGGGTGCTGCTGCAGTCCGCCGCCGGCGGCGTCGGCCTCCTCGCGCTCGCCATCCTCCGCTCGATCGGCGCCACGCCCATCTGCGTCGTCGGGCGCGAGGAGAAGCGGCGGTTCCTGATCGACGAGCGCGGGGTCGCGCCGGACCTCGCCATCGTCCGCGACCGGCGGCAGTTCGGCGATCAGATTGACCGCGCGCTCGCGGCCGCGGGCGCCGACGGGCTCGACGTCGTGTTCGACGCCGTGGCGGGGCCGTACCTCCGGCCGGCGTTCGAGCGGCTGCGGCCGCGCGGGCGGCTCGTGGTGTACGGCGCGGCCGACTTCATGCCGCGCGGCCGGCGCCGCCTCAGCCCGCGGCTGCTGCTGCGCTACCTCCGGCGCCCGACCATCGATCCCCTGTCGCTCATGACCGACAACCGGAGCGTGATGGGCTTCAATCTCATCTGGCTCTGGAACCAGGCCAGCCGCCTGCCCGACGCTTTCGCGTCGCTCGAGCGCCTGTGCCCCGGGCCGCCGCTGGTCGGCCGCCGGTTCCCGTTCGACCAGACGCCGGCCGCGATGGCGTGGCTGAAGAGCGGCGAGAGCGTGGGGAAGGTGGTGGTGGAGGTGTAGCGCACGTCTTCAGACGTGCGCCTTCCTGGCGCAGGGCTGAAGCCCCGCGCTACGTCCGCACGGAACCCGAACCTGGGAACCCGCGAACCCGAGCACCCCCGAACCTCCCGAACCTACTGATCGAGCGGCCGGTAATTGACGTCGAGAATCGACAGCCGCTGGAGATGACGTCGCGAGGCGCGCGAGGAAATCCGGGTAGTCCTTGCGCGCCTTCGGCGTCCACACGACCTCGGCGAGCGCGCACAGGCGCGGGAACGCCATGTACTCGACCGCCTTCGGCCCCGGCAGGTACCTCGCTCCACAGCTGGCCCTGCGCGCCGAGGACGTGCGACGCGAACTCGGGCTCGAGCCCGGCGGGCACCGGGTCGTAGCCGTACACCTGCTCGAGCGGCAGGTCGCCGCCAATCGCCAGCGGCTCGCGGTCGCGGTCCTTCGACTGGTAGTAGTCGAAGTAGGTGTACGTGTTCGGCGCCATCACGACGTCGTGGCCGGCGCGCGCCGCGGCGATCCCGCCCTTCTCGCCGCGCCACGACATCACGACCGCGTTCGGCGACAGTCCGCCCTCGAGGATTTCGTCCCAGCCGACGAGCCGCCGGCCGTGCTTCGCCAGGAACGCGTCCATCTGCTTCATGAACCAGCCCTGCAGCTGCCTCCTCGTCCTTCAGCCCGAGCGCCTTGATGCGCGCCTGCACCTCGGGGCTGGCCTTCCACTTCGTCTTCACCGCCTCGTCGCCGCCGAGGTGGATCTCCGGGCTGGGGAAGAGCGCCATCACCTCGGTGAGCACGTCCTGCATGAACGCGATGGTGTGATCGGACGGATTGAGGATGTCGTCGAAGACGCCCCACTTGGTGGCGACCTCGGTGGGCTGGCCCGTGACGCCGAGGTCGGGGTAGGCGGCAATCGCGGCGACCGAGTGGCCCGGCATCTCGATCTCGGGCACGACCTTCACGAACCGCGCCCGCGCGTACTCCACGATCTCCCGCACGTCGTCCTGCGTGTAGAAGCCGCCGTGGCGCACGCCGTCGTAGCGCTCGGCCGACGGGTCGTCGGTCGAGTGGCCGACGAGCGTCTGCGCGCGCCACGCGCCCACGGAGGTCAGCCGCGGGTATTTCTTGATCTCGATCCGCCAGCCCTGGTCGTCCGTCAGGTGCCAGTGGAACGTGTTCAGCTTGTGCAGCGCGAGGAGGTCGATGTACTTCTTCACGAACTCCTTCGGCATGAAGTGCCGCGCCACGTCGAGGTGCGCCCCGCGCCACCGGAAGCGCGGCGTGTCCTCGATCCGCACGGCGGGCAGCGTCCAGTCGGCGCCGGGCACGTACGCCGCGCGGAAGACGGCCGGCGGCAGCAGCTGGCGGATCGTCTGCACGGCGTAGAACGCGCCGGCGAGGCCTGCGGCGCGCACCTCGATGCCGTCCGGCGCGACCTCGAGCCGGTAGCCCTCCGGGCCGAGCCGGGCGAGCGACGGGTCGTGCCGGAAGACCACGCGGTTCCGCGCCGGCACCGAGCCCATGGCCACCGGCAGCGGGTAGCCGGTCGCCGGCCCCAGGTACGCCGCCAGCCACCGCGCGGCGCCGTTGCTCGCCTGGTCCGTGATGATCACGGTGTCGGGCGTGAGCGTGAACGACCCGGGCTGGACCTCCAGCGAGGCCGGCTGGGGCACGATCGCGACGGCCGGCGCCGGCTGGCCCCGGAGCGCCGCGGCCCCGACGACCGCCGACAGAAGGACGAGCAGGACGCTGCGTGACATGAAATCCCCCGAACCCGAGAACCCGGGAACCCGAGAACCCCCGAACCCCCGAACCCATTGCCCCCGAACCCTACTACAATATTCATTCAAGTCGGAGGACCCCCAAATGACCGACCGCCCCTTCGCCCTGTTCGAGGTCGCCGAGCTCGAGCGGCTCCAGCGGCAGACCGACGACCCCTATTACGAGTTCCTGCGCGTGCCCGCGCTCAACTGCGGCCTGTACGTGCTGCCCGCCGGGGCCACCGACCGTCAGACGCCGCACGACGAGGACGAGGTCTATGTCGTGCTCGACGGCCTCGGCGTCTTCACCGTCGAGGGCGCGGACCGGACGGTGCAGAAGGGCTCGGTGCTGTACGTCAAGGCGGGCGTGGACCACCGCTTCCACTCGATCACCGAGGACCTCTCGGTGCTCGTGCTCTTCTCGGCGGCGCGGGAGGACTGATGCTCACGCGTCAGCTCGGCCACACGGACCTGCGCATCACGCCGGTGGGCTTCGGCGCCTGGGCGCTCGGCGGCGGCGGCTGGCGGTTCGGCTGGGGCCCGCAGGACGACCGCGAGTCGATCGCGGCCATCCACCGCGCCCTCGACCTCGGCGTGAACTGGATCGACACGGCCGCCGCCTACGGCCTCGGCCGATCCGAGGAGGTCGTGGCGAAGGCGCTCGCGGGCCGGTCGAAGCGGCCGTACATCTTCACCAAGTGCGGCCTCGTCTGGGACGGCGACCGGCAGATCCGGCACGACATCACGCGCGCGTCGATCCTGCGCGAGATCGACGCGAGCCTCCGGCGCCTCGGCGTCGACGCGATCGACCTCTATCAGATTCACTGGCCGCAGATGCCGCCCGGCAAGCCGGCGCCGCACATCGAGGAGGCGTGGGAGACGCTCGCCGGGCTCCAGGCCGCCGGCAAGGTGCGGTGGATTGGCGTGTCGAACTTCACGGTCGAGCACCTCGAGCGCGCGCGGGCGATCGCGCCGATCGCCAGCCTGCAGCCGCCCTACTCGATGCTCAACCGCGCGGTGGAGGACGAGATCCTCCCGTACTGCCGGACGCACGGCATCGGCGTCATCGTGTACTCGCCGATGCAGTCGGGCCTGCTCGCCGGCGCGATGACGCGCGAGCGGATCGCCGCCCTCCCGGCCGACGACTGGCGCAAGACGATGAACCCGGAGTTCCAGGAGCCGAACCTCACGCGCAACCTGGCGCTCGTCGAGACGCTCGGCGCCATCGGGCACGCGCACTCCACGACGCCCGCGGCGGTGGCCGTGGCCTGGACCCTCCGCCACCCCGCCGTCACCGCCGCGATCGTCGGCGCGCGGCGCCCCGGCCAGGTGGACGGCTGGATCGGAGCACCGGAGCTCGCGCTCTCTCGCGCGGAGCTGGACGAGATTGAGCGGAAGAGTGCTCGCTAGCTTCGCAGGTTCGGGAGGTTCGGGAGTGCTCGGGTTCCCCGGTTCACCAGTGCTCCCGTTACGCCGAACCGGAGAACCTCCGAACCCGGAACCCGCGAACCCGGAACCCGCGAACCCGGAACCCGCGAACCCGAACCTGTGAACCCGTGAACCCGAGAACCCCCGACCCCCCGACCCCCCGACCCCCCGACCCCCCGAACCCCCGCCCCCCGAACCGACAGCCTACTTCGCGCGCACGAAGCGGTAGGCGCGCGCCTCGTCGCTCCGTGCCGCGTGCCGGAGCGATAGAGAAGCCGGCCGACAGCCCCACGACGAAGAGCACCAGCGCCGCGACGCCGATCGAGAAGATGATGTCGCCGGGCGCGCGCATCCAGCGCAGCGTCTGCAGGATTCCGGTCTGGAGGAACTCCGGGCTCCGCGCGTAGGCGTAGCCGTGCTCGACCGACGCCCAGGTCTGCATCAGGCCGATCGGCAGCAGGCTGATCGTGACCATGGCGAGCAGGCCCCCGTTGATGGCCCAGAACGAGACGCGCAGCAGCCCTTCCTTCCACTGCGCGTCGGGCCTGAGCGCGCGCAGCACGAACAGCATCAGGCCGAAGCCCAGCATGCCGTAGACGCCGAAGAGCGCGGCGTGGCCGTGCACGGGCGTGGTGTTCAGGCCCTGCATGTAGTAGAGCGCGATCGGCGGGTTGATCATGAAGCCGAACAGGCCCGCGCCGACCAGGTTCCAGAACGCCACCGCCACGAAGAAGTAGATCGGCCACCGGTACCTGCGCACCCACGGCCGCGCGCCGGCGAGCTTCAGGTTGTGCCACGCCTCGAACCCGACGAAGAGCAGCGGCACCACCTCGAGCGCCGAGAAGACCGAGCCGAGCGCCAGCGCCACGGTGGGCGTGCCGCTGAAGTACAGGTGGTGCAGCGTGCCGACGATGCCGCCCGACAGGAAGATGGTGGACGACAGCACGCTGGCCTCGCCGGCGCTCTTCAGGCCGACCAGGCGCAGGCGCGCGAAGAGGAACGCGATCACGACGGTCGCGAACACCTCGAAGAAGCCTTCCACCCAGAGGTGGACGACCCACCAGCGCCAGTACTCGGCCATGGCGAGGTTGGTGTGCCGGCCGGCGCCGAGCGCGGCGCCGTAGAAGCCGGCAATCGCGACGATCGAGATCGTGAAGAGCACCAGGATCGGCCGCTGCTCGTCGCGGCGCTTGAGCGCCGGCAGGATGGCGCGCACCATCAGGAACAGCCACAGGAAGAGGCCGGTGAGCAGCGCGATCTGCCACACGCGCCCGAGGTCGATGTACTCGTAGCCCGTTGTGCCCGAACCAGAACCACAGGTCGCCGGGCAGCAGGTTCTTCACGCTCATCCACTCGCCGGCCATCGAGCCGAGCACGACGAGCACGAGCGCGCCGAAGAGCACGTTGACGCCCAGGCGCTGGAAGCGCGGCTCGCGCGCCGCCGACGGCCGGCGCGATGAACAGGCCCGCGGCGAGCCACGCCGTGGCGATCCAGAAGATGCCGAGCTGCGTGTGCCACGTGCGCGTCACCGCGTAGGGCAGCACCTGGTCGAGCGGGATGCCGAAGAAGCCGCCGCCCTCGACGCCGTAGTGCGCCGTGATGACGCCCATCACGATCTGCAGGAGCGCCAGGCCGCACACGGTCCAGAAGTACTTCACGACGGCGCGCTGCGACGGCGACGCGGTCGAGCCGAGCAGCGGGTCGCGCGCCGGCAGGTCGTCGGGCGGCAGCTCGTGCGGGCGGGTCGCGTAGAAGAAGGCCATGGCGCCGATGCCGAAGAGCAGCAGGATGATGCTCACGCCCGTCCAGACGACCGCCCCGCCCGTGGGCCGGTTGCCGACCAGCGGCTCGTGCGGCCAGTTGCTCGTGTAGGTCACCGTGTCGCCGGGCCGGTCGGTCGAGGCCGCCCACGACGTCCAGAAGAAGAAGGCGGTGAGCGCGCGCGCGCGGTCGGGCGCCACGACGGCGCCGGCCGGCACGGCGTACGCCGTCCGGCCCTTGCCGAAGACGTCCGTGTAGTGCGCCACCGCCGCGCCGAAGGCGCCGGCGCGCACGTCGTCGATGACGAGCGTGCCGTCGGCCCGGAGCGTGTTGGGGCGGAAGGTGTCCTGCACGCGCTGCCGCAGCGCGGCCTGCGTCTCGGGCCCGTCCGACGCGTAGGGCCGGCCGTAGGCCTCGCGGCTCCACGCGTCGAGCGCGAACAGCGCCTCGCGGTGCAGGTAGTCGGCCGTCCAGTCGGGCGCGACGTAGCTGCCGTGCCCCCAGATCGAGCCGACCTCCATGCCGCCCATCGCCCGCCAGACGTCCTGGCCGGCGCGGATGTCGTCGCCCGTGACGACGACGGCGCCCGACCGCGTCACGACCTGCGCGGGAATCGGCGGCGCCTGCTGATAGATGCGCACGCCCACCCAGCCGAGCGTGGCGAACGATGCGACGACGACGAGCGCGAACGCGATCCACAGTCTCTTCACTTTGCGATTCCTTACGATTGTCGGTTCGGGAGGTTCGCAGGTTCTCGGGTTCACGAGTTCACCAGTGCTCCCGTCACGCCGAACCGGAGAACCTGCGAACCCGGAACCCGCGAACCCGAACCCGTGAACCCGTGAACCCAGAGCACCCCCGAACCCCCGAACCCCCCGAAAAAACACTCCTACCGTTCCATCTCCACGGCCCGCGGAAAGAGAATGTTGTTCTCGAGGTGCACGTGCTGGTGCAGATCGCGCTCGAACTCGTCGAGCTCGCCGAGCGTCGCCTGGTACGTGGTACACGCGTCGTCGGGCGGAGTGAAGCCGCGCGTGAGCTCGTGGATCCGCGCCATGGCGTTCCCGGCGCTCTCGTGCTCCATCTCCATCATGCGGATCGGGTTCTGCACCGAGCCGAACGGGGACGGCGCGGCCGGACAGCCCGAGGCCGCCTGCTGCGCCAGCACCTTGATGTAGGGGAAGAGGATCTGCTCCTCCTTCATCATGTGCTGCGTCATTTCCTGCGCGACGCCCTCGAAGACGCGCGCGACCTCGACCATCTCGGGGTGGCGCTCGCCGTGCTTCTCGGCGACCTTGGCGGTGTGCGCCAGGAGGGTCGGGATCGCACCCCGGACGTAGGCGTGGTGGGTCGCGATGATGTGGTCCACGAGCGCGGCGGGGTCCATGGCCGCGTAGTCCCGGCCGTCTTCCCGCGGCGCGGCGTCGAGGCCCGCCAGCTCGGCGAGCAGCGTCTCGGCCGGCACGCCGGCCTCGCGGCACGCCGCGCCCAGGGGGCGAGCGCCCCCGCAGCAGTAGTCGATGCCGTGCTTCTCGAAGACGGTCGCGGCCCGGTAATCCCCGGCCACGACGTCGCGAACGGTCGATTCGGTGGTGATGGCCTGCATCGTCTCTCTCCTCGTGCCCCGTGGGGGCAACGCCTCCAGGGTAGAGGGAGAGCCGATCGGCGCCTATGATCTGGATCAGGTCGTCGAAAAATCGCCGCTAGTCGCTGGGAACGACAATCCAGAGGACGATGTAGACGAGGGTGCCCGGGAAGGCCGCCGAGAGCACCGATACCAGGACGTAGAGGAAGCGGACCCAGGCCGGCGACCAGCCGAGCCCCTCGGCGATTCCGCCGCAGACGCCGCCAATCAGCCGGTTCTGACGCGAGCGCTTGAACGCCATTCGGGACCTCCGATCGTCACTCATCCTAGACGGAGGCGTGGCGCCCGTGGTTCGGCGCAGCGTGATCCGAGGCTTTTCAATCGGCAATCGGCAATCGCCAATCGGCGATAATGTCCATCGCGCCATGGGCCTCTACAGCCGCTTCGTTCTCCCGCACGTCGTCCACTGGACGTGCCGGTCGCCGTCCGCGCGCGCCAGCGCGCGAAGGTGGTGCCGCGCGCGCGCGGGCGCGTGCTGGAGGTCGGGATCGGGTCGGGCCTCAACCTGCCGTTCTACGACGGCTCGCGCGTGACGAAGGTGTGGGGGCTCGACCCGTCGCCGCAGATGCGGGCGATGGCGGCGAAGGTCGCGCGCGACGTGCCCATCGAGGTGGAGCTCGTCGGCCTGGCCGGCGACGAGGTCCCGCTCGAGACCGCGAGCGTGGACACGGTGGTGATCACCTACACGCTCTGCTCGATTCCGGACCCCGAGCCGGCGCTGCGGGAGATGGCCCGCGTGCTGAAGCCCGGCGGCGAGCTGCTCTTCAGCGAGCACGGCGAGGCGCCCGACGAGACGGTGCGCCGCTGGCAGCGGCGCCTGACCCCCGTCTGGTCGCGCCTGGGCGGCGGGTGCCACCTCGGACGCCCCATCCCCGCGATCCTCGCGCGCGGCGGCTTCCGGCTGACCGCCCTCGAGAGCCGGTACCTCCCCGGCTTCCGCCCGGCGAGCTACAACTACTCGGGCTCCGCGACGCCGGCGCGATGAAGAGCATCCGGCAATCGCCAGATCGCCAGTCGCACATTCGGCATTCGGCATTCGGCATTCGACATCCCCCGCTCAGTACCTCCAGCTCTTCACGTCCGCTCCCTGCGGGGCGGTCTTCAGGATGCGCTCGACGATCTTCGGCGCGAACATCTGGGCGTAGCGCAGGCGGGAGATGGCGTTGGGCTGCGTGTGGTCGCCGTTCCAGCAGTGCTCGGCGCGGTCGCCGTAGTCCACCTCGCCCTCGTAGGAGGGGTCGGTCGTGCTCTCCAGGAAGTCCTCCACCAGGTACACGGCGTCGTTCAGGTAGTAGTTGTCCATGTCGCCGACGTAGATGTGGATCTTGCCGCGCAGCTTCGGGCCCGAGGCGTCGTCCCAGTCGCGCTCGCAGGATGTGCGCGCAGGTCGTAGTGGTCGCGCCAGTAGGCGGCGACCTCCGGGTCGATGTCGCCGGTGCACCTTGTCCCAGATGCGGCGCGGGTAGCCGTCGGCGGCCGACCGGCGAGTAGACGGCCTCCCAGATGTCCCACTGCTCGCCCGACCGGCTCTTCGTCGCCGAGCACGAGCTCGCAGCGGTTCATCTCCTCGAGCGTGGCGCTGACGTGGCCGAGGTAGTCGCGGTGGCCGGGCCGCGGCGTCCGCTTCCACCGGCTGTCGAGGAAGTAGGCGTTCTTGTCCTCGTAGATGTTCACGACCGTGTAGGCGCGGAAGTCGATCGGGTCGGGGCAGGCCGCGAACGCGCCGTTGAAGTCGTCGGGATAGAAGATCTGCGCGCGCCAGCGCCTCCCAGCCGCCGGTCGAGCCGCCGTAGATGAAGCGCGCCCAGCCCTCGCCGATGCCCGCGGTACTGCTGCTCGATGTAGGGGATCAGCTCCTTGCATGATGGCGTCGCCGTACGGGCCCGAGGTTCGCCGAGTTCACGGCGTAGGAGTCGTCGTAGTACGGGTTGGCGTGCTGGATCTCGGATCAGGATGAAGCGCGGGAAGTTCGGGCCGCGTCCAGTCCTTGTAGAACTGGTAGGCGCGCTCCTGCTCGATGCGGTTGTAGCAGTCGAGGTGGAACCGCTCGCTGTACTCGCACTTCAGGTCCGGATCGGGCGGCTCCTCGCGGAAGCCCTCGAACGTGTACGGGAAGTGGCCGTGGATCGATGACGCAGCGGGTAGCGCGCGTTCGGGTGCTCGTCGAACCCGGCCGGCAGCAGGACGTGCGCGCCGAGGTACATCGGCCGCCCCCAGAACTCCGTCAGCAGCTCGCTCTCGATCTTCTCGTGCTTGATGTACTTCGGTCTCGGCCGGGTCGGGATCGGCGGGATCGTCCTGGTCGAGCGCGATCGTGATCACGCCGCCCTTGGCCGGGTCGATCGTCACCTGCTGCGGCGTGCTGTACAGGTTGCCCGGCGCGAGGTTCCACTGCTGGCCCTCGCCGCGGTCCATCGGCAGCTTCACCGTGTGGCCGTCGGCGCGGTGGAAGGTCTCGTACCGGTGCAGCAGGGCCTGCACGGTGTAGGTCCCGGCCGGCAGATCGTCGAGGCTGTCGATCGGGTAGCCGCGCACCGAGCCGTCGATCGTGGCGGTCTGGCCCGGCGCGAGACCGTCGACGTCGATGCCGAACGCGATCTGGGTCTCGGGGCCGTCGGTGATCTGGAAGCGCGGCTCGTCGGCCGGGTCGCTCGAGACGAGCAGCAGCAGGCGGCCGTCGAGCGGCTGCGCGCTCTGGTCGGCCGAGAAGCTGATCTCGGCGCGCGTGCCGGACGCGCCCGGCGCGCAGGCGGCGGCGGCCAGGCCGGCGGCCGCCGCGAGGGCGGCGGCGCACGAGAGACGGCGGAGCATCGGGGTCATGGGGGGCCTCCTCGAAACGGGGGCAGTCTACCACCCGGGCCCCGTGCTACATTGATGAGCCGCATGCCCATCCGCCCGATGACCGGCTACGCCTTCGTCTGGGAATACGTCGTCCGTCCCGAGCGCGTGGAGGAGTTCTACCGCACCTACGGCCCGCACGGCGCGTGGGTGCAGCTGCTTCTCGCGTGCCGAGGGCTACAGTGCGCACGGATCTGCTCCGCGACGAGACCCGGCCGAACCGGTTCGTGACAATCGACATCTGGGTGTCGCGCGACGCGCACGACGCCTTCCGCCTGCGCTTCGCCGAGGATTACGGGACGCTCGACGCGCAGTGCGAGGCGCTCACCCTCTCGGAGCGCTTCATCGGGGATTTTTCGGTGGAGAGTTGAGAACAGCGGTCAGTGGTCAGCCGTCAGAGGCCAGGAAGAGCATCCAGCCACGCTGACAGCGCCACATGGGCCTTTCCTGACCCCTGACTCCTGACGGCTCACTCCGGCCCCCGGAAGCCCGCGACGGACTCTCCGACAGGCGCGTGGGGGCCCTCGCTCCTGGGGAACACGAGCCGCAGCAGCGGCGGCGTGACGACGGTCGTCGCCAGCACCATGATGATCGACGCGCTGAACACGGCCTCGCCGATGATGCCGTGCGTCAGGCCGTAGCCCGCCACGATCAGGCCCACCTCGCCGCGCGAGATCATCCCGATTCCGACGCGCACCGACTGCCGGTTGTCGAAGCCGAACGCGCGCGCGCCAGTCGCGCAGCCGAGCGCCTTGGCGACGATCGCCAGGATCACGAGCAGCACGGTGAAGACGGCCTGCTGGCCGAGGTCGCGCCCGTTCGCGCGCAGGCCGATGCTCACGAAGAACACGGGCACGAGCACCGAGTAGGTGAGCGGCGCGAGCCCCAGGTCGATCTTCTTCTTGAGCGGCGTCTGCGCGAACAGCACGCCGGCCACGTACGAGCCCGGTGATGGCCGCGATCCCGCCGAAGTACTCGGCCGCCCACGCGTAGAAGAGCGCCGTCGCCACGACGACGGCGAGCAGCCCCTGGGTGGTGCCGAGGCGGTCGGCCCACGCGGTCAGCGGCCGGAAGAGGCGTCCGGCCGCGATGGCGACGGCGAAGAAGAGGATCATCTTCACCATGACCCACGCGATGCTGCCGAGGCCGACGCCCTCGCCGGCGCGCGCCAGCGCCACGATGATCGACAGCACCAGGATGCCCATGACGTCGTCGATCACGGCGGCGCCCAGGATGGTGGTGCCCTCGCGCGTGCGGAGCGCGCCGAGGTCCATGAGCGTCTGCGCCGAGATGCTGACGCTGGTGGCGGTGAGGATGGTCCCGATGAACGCGCCCTCCCACATGGCCGGGAAGCCGAAGGCGCGGGCGAGGAAGATGCCGCCGACGAACGGCAGGACGACGCCGCCCGTGGCCGACCAGAACGCCACCTTTCCGACGCGCCGCATCTCCTCGACGTTGGTCTCCATGCCGGCGACGAACATGAGGAGGATGACGCCGAGGTCGGCGAGGTCGAGCAGGGTGTCGAGCACGTGCACGCCCTGGACGGGCGCGAAGATGGGCAGGCCGAGCACGTTCAGCGCGGTCGGGCCGAGCAGGAGGCCCGCGAGGATCTCGCCGAACACGGCCGGCTGCCCGACCCGGTGCGCCGCGTCGCCCGCCACCTTGGCCACGACCACGACGAGCACGAGGACCAGGAGCAGCTGCAGCGGGTGCGGCATCTGCTCCCAGCATATACGAGCCGCCGCCGCCGGCGTGACCGGCGCGGCCCCGCCGCGACTGGTGCTAGGATGGAAGCCTTCCGAAAGGTTGCTGCCGTGCGAATGGGCCTGGACCCGGCGGTGGTCCGCCGCGTCTACGATCGCGCCGCCCGCCACTACGACCTGGAGCACGCCCTGCTGACGGCGCGCGCCGATCAGCGCGGGCGCGAGCTGGCCGTCTCGCGGGGCGTGCGGCCGGGGGACGCCGTGCTCGACTGCGGCGCGGGCACGGGGTCGACCGCCCTTCTGGCCGCGCGCCGGCTGGACGCCCGCGGCTCGGTCACCCTCTTCGACATGAGCGAGGGCATGCTCGCCGTCGCGCGCCGGCGGCTGGAGGCGGCCGGCCTCGCGGCGCGCGCGACCTTCCGCACGGGCGACATGCTCGCGCTGCCGTTCGCCGACGCCACGTTCGACGTGGCGCTGTCCACCTACAGCCTCTGCCCGCTGTTCGACCCGGCGCGCGGCGCGCTCGAGCTGCTGCGCGTGGTGAAGCCGGGCGGGCGGCTGGCCCTGGCGCACTCGGTCGAGCCCGCCGGGCCCGTCGCCCGCGCGGCTCGGCGACCTGATCGAGTCCGTCGCGTGGCGCTTTCCGGCGATCTCGCTCGGCTGCCGCGCGGTGTCGGTGCGGCCGGCGCTCGAGCGGGCCGGCGCGCGCGTCGTCTTCGAGCGGCGCCTCGGCGTGCCGCTCTGGCCCTTCCTGGTCCTGATCGTCGAGAAGCCCGTCGCGTGACGCCCCGCGTCGGGGAGCCTCGACCTGGAGTAGGATAGCGGCACGCATTCGTGCCTCCCTCCGTCGTCCTTTCTTTGATGAGCTGGAGTCGGTCGTGCAAGCCCCATCGATGGTCAAACGTTCGGCGTTGTCGCTCGCCGGTCTGGTCGTGGCCGTGCTGGCGGTGCTGCCCGTGGCCCTCGACTCCGAGTACGAGGAGCTCAACGACGAGGTGCGGCACCGCGACGATGGTTTGTTCGTGAAGCTGTCGCACGGATCCGTGCACTACGAGATCGCCGGTCCGGAAACGGGACAGCCCGTCGTCCTGGTGCACGGCTTCTCGGTGCCGCTCTACATCTGGTCGCCCACCTTCGACGCCCTCGCGCAGGCCGGCTTCCGCGTCGTGCGCTACGACCTGTACGGGCGCGGGCTCTCGGAGCGGCCCGACGTGCCGTACAACCGCGCGCTGTTCGAGCAGCAGCTGCTCGAGCTGCTCGACGCGCTGAAGATCGACCGGCCCGCCGATCTCATCGGCTTGTCGATGGGGGGCGCGGTCGCCGGCGCGTTCACCGCGCGCCATCCCGAACGCGTGCGGCGGCTCGTGCTCATCGACCCGTCGGCGAGCCAGGCGGATCTCGGGCCGCTCGGGATGCCGGTCGTCGGCGAGTACGTGAACCGCGTGTACTTCCTGCCCATGCTCCCCGGCAGCCAGGCCGACGACTTCCACGAGCCGGAGCGGTTCCCCGGCTGGAGCGACCGCTTCCGCGACCAGATGCGCTACCGCGGGTTCGGCCGCGCGATGCTCTCGACCTTGCGGCACTTCGCGTCCGACGATCCGATCGAGTTCTACCGCGAGGTCGGCGCGCAGCGGCGGCGCGTGCTGCTCGTGTGGGGGCGCGAGGACCGGACGGTGCCGTTCGCCGAGAACGAGCGCGTCCGCGAGGCGCTCCGCGACGCGGAGTTCCTGCCCGTCGCCGAGGCGGCGCACCTGCCCCACTACGAGCGCCCGCAGGTGGTCAACCCGCGGCTGATCGGGTTCCTCGGGGGGCGCTAGACCGGAGCTCACTTGAGTTGAGGACGTAGCGCAGGCCTTCCGCCTTCGCCAAGGCTCCGGCGGACTCGCCGAAGCTCGAAGAGCGGCGGCGGTCAGGCCTGCGCGGCCCGCACAACGCAGGGCTGAAGCCCTGCGCTACGGGAACCGGTCACAAGCCACGAGCCCCCCTTGCCCGCCGGAGCCTTGGCGAAGGCGGGAGCCCGGCCTCCGGCCCCCGGCCTCCCGCCTCCGCGCTCCGCGCTACGGCGAGGCAAGCCGATCTGCGGTATCCTTCAGTCCGCAAGGAGAACCCACCCCATGTCAGCTTTGCGGAAGAACCGTGCGCGAATCTGGACGACGCTCGGCCTCGGCGTGGCGCTCGCGGCGGCGGGCTTCACGCTGGTGTCGGCGCAGACATACGACGCGAGCCTGTACGCCGGCCTCAGCTGGCGCCTGATCGGGCCGTTCCGGGCCGGGCGCGTGATCGCCGTCACGGGCGTGCCGGGCCAGCCCGACCGTCTTCTACTTCGGCATCGGTCGGCGGCGGCGTCTGGAAGACGACTGAACGCGGGCCGCACGTGGGACCCGATCTTCGACTCGCAGCCCATCGGCTCGATCGGCGCGATTGGCGTGGCGCCGTCGAAGCCGGACGTCGTCTACGTGGGCACGGGCGAGGCCGACATGCGGTCGCAGACACTCGTTCGGCAACGGGATGTACAAGTCCGACCGACGCCGGCAAGACGTGGACGCACATCGGCCTCGACGACACGCGGCACATCGGGCGCGTCATCGTGGACCCGCACGACCCGAACGTCGTGTTCGTCGCGGCGCTCGGCCACATCTACGGCCCGAACGCCGAGCGCGGCGTCTTCCGCTCGCGCGACGGCGGCGCGCACGTGGGAGAAGGTGCTCTACGAGAACGAGAACACCGGCGCGATCGACCTGGCAGTTCGACCCGAAGAACCCGAAGATCGTGTACGCCGCGCTCTGGCAGCACGCGGCGTCCGCCGTGGAGCGTCTACCCGCCGTCGAACGGCCCGGGCAGCGGCGCTGTTCAAGTCGACCGACGGCGGCGACGACCTGGACGCCGCTCGACGGCGACGGGCTGCCGACCGAGGGCCTCGGGCGCATCGGCATCGCCGTGGCGCCGACCAACGGCCGGCGCGTCTACGCCATCGTCGACGCGAAGCAGGGCGGGCTCTACCGCTCCGACGACGCGGGCGCGACGTGGACGCAGGTGTCGAGCGACCAGCGCGTCTGGGGCCGCGGCTGGTACTTCGGCGAGCTGACCGTCGATCCGACGAACCCCGACCGCGTCTACGTCGCTGAACACCTCGCTCTACCGCTCGGACGACGGCGGCAAGACCTGGACGGCCATCAAGGGCGCGCCCGGCGGCGACGACTACCAGGGCTCTGGATCTATCCGACCGACCCGAACCGCCTGATCATCGCGAGCGACCAGGGCGCGATCGTGAGCGTGGACGGCGCGCAGACGTGGAGCAGCTGGTACAACCAGCCGACCGCGCAGTTCTACCACGTGGCGACCGACTACCGCTTCCCGTACTGGGTCTACGGCGCGCAGCAGGACAGCGGCGCCGTGGCCGTCGCCTCGCGCAGCCACTACGGCGACGATCACCGACGCGCGACTGGAGTCCGACGTCGCGCCGGCGGCGAGGCGGGCTACATCGCGCCCGACCCGCTGCGACCCCGACATCCTCTTCGGCGGCCGCGTCGACGCGGCTGCGACGTCGCTGACCGGCAGGACCGGACGAACGTGTCGCCCGACGCTCGCGACCTGCCGGAGCCGTACCGCGCGCACCTGGACGCTGCCGCTCGTCTTCTCGCCGGCGCGACCCGCACGTCCTCTACTTCAGCGACCAGTTCGCTGTTCCGCACCGACAACGGCGGCGAGCAGCTGGACGCGCGATCAGCCCCGACCTCACGCGCGAGGACCCGGGCGTGCCGCCCAACCTCGACGCGGCCACCGCGGCCGACGCGCCCACGCGGCACCGCGCCGCGGCGTCATCTACACCATCGCGCCCTCGCCGCTCCGCGTGCACGACGATCTGGGTCGGGCACCGACGACGGCCTGATCCAGCTCACGACGGACGAGGGCAAGACGTGGAGAACGTCACGCCGCCCGCGCTCACGCCGTGGAGCGAAGGTCGGCATCATCGAAGCGTCGCACTTCGACGCGAACGACCGCGTACGCGGCCGTCGACCGGCACCGCCTCGACGACTACGAGCCCTACATCTACCGCACCCACGACGGCGGCAAGACCTGGCAGGCCGATCACGACCGGGCATCCCCGACGGCGTCTACGTGCAACGTCGTGCGCGAGGACCCCGGCGCAACGGGCCTGCTGTATCGCCGGCACGGAGACGCGCCGTCTACGTCTCGTTCGACGACGGCGACCACTGGCAGTCGCTGCAGCTGAACCTGCCGCCGGCGTCGATGCGCGACCTGGACGTGCACGGCGACGACCTCGTCGTCGCGACCCACGGCCGCGGCTTCTGGATCCTCGACGACGTCACGCCGCTGCGCCAGATCACGGGCGACGTGGCGAGCGCCGGCGTGCACCTCTTCCACCCGGCGCCCGCGATCGCCACGCCGCCGCCGAACGAGGGCGGCACGCCGCAGCCGCGCGACGAGCCCTTCGCGGAGAACCCGCCGTACGGCGCCTGCATCGACTACTATCTGAAGGCCGACGCGGCGGGCCCCGTGACACTCGACATCCTCGACCCGGCGGGTGAAGTGATCCGCAGCTACTCGAGCGACGAGCACCCGACGCCGGTGAACCCCGACACGCTGAACATCCCGGCGTTCTGGCGCCCTCTTCCGCCGGCCCTGTCGGCGAAGGCCGGGATGCACCGGTGGGTCTGGGACCTGAGGCCGACCGCGCCGCCGCGGCGCGGCGGCGGCTTCTTCCGCGGCGTCCCGGTCGTCCTGCCGGGCACCTACACCGCGCGGCTGACGGTGGCCGGCCGCAGCTACACGCAGCCGATCGTCGTCGAACGCGACCCGCGCGAGTGACCGCGCAGGGCGCACGGCTGAAGCCGGCCCCCACGTCTGGTACGTAGCGCCGGGCTTCAGCCCGGCCCGTCCGGCACGCCGTACGGTTCGTCAGTGATCGTGGAGGCCTGGATGCCCAGACGATCCCGGAACGGGGAGCTCTACCGCGTACACCCGGCGGTGGCGAAGGCCGCGGCCGTCGTCGAGAGCCTCGCGAAGAAGACCGGCCGCTCGATCGACGAGTGGGCCCAGCTGCTGGCGCGCAAGGGCCCGGCCGGCGTCGACGCGCGCCGCGAGTGGCTCGAGCGCGAGCACGGGCTCGACGCGCCGGCGGCCGCGCTGGTGGTGGACCGCGCCGAGGGGCGCGGCGCCGAGGCGTCCGACCGCGCCGCCTATCTCATGGTCGCCGCGGAGTACGTCGAGCAGATGTACTCGGGCGACAAGGCGGACCTGCGGCCGGTCCACGAGGCGCTCGTGGACCTGGCGCTCTCGCTCGGCGACGACGTGAAGGTGTGCCCGCTGCCGGACGCCGTGCCGGTGTTTCGCCAGCACCTGATCGCCCGGATCGAGCCGGCATCGCCCACCCGGCTCGACCTCGGCCTGGCGCTCAAGAACGCTCCGGGCCCCCCGCCCGACCGCCTGGCGCCAGCCGGCGCGCGCGAGACCGGCGATCGCATCACGCACCGCATCGCGCTCTCGACCGTGGACGAGGTCGACGAACAGGTCGCGGCGTGGCTGAAGATTGCTTACGACCTCAATGTGTGAGGTTCGGGGGTTCGCAGGTGCTCGGGTTCCCCAGGTTCACGGGTTCGGGTTCCCGCGTTCCGGGTTCGCGCGTTCCGGGTTCGGGGGTTCTCGGGTTCGGCGTGACGTGAGCACGGGTGAACTTGGGAACCCGAGCACCGGCGAACCTCCCGAACCCCTGAAAGAACAGAGGTCCCAATGATCTCGAGAATCTGGCACGGCTGGACGACGCCGGCGGACGCCGACACGTACGAGAACCTGCTGCACCACGAGATCTTCGAGGGGATCGTCGGCCGGCAGATCCCCGGCTTCCGCGGGATCGACCTGCTGCGCCGCGCCGCGGGCGACGAGGTGGAGTTCGTGACCGTGATGTGGTTCGACTCGCTGGACGCGGTGCGCGGCTTCGCGGGGGCGGACTACGAGGCGGCGGTCGTGCCGCCGGCCGCGCGCGCGGTGCTCGCGCGCTTCGACGCGCGGTCGGCGCACTACGAGGTGAAAGAGCGGCGGACGCCGTAGGGAAGGGCCGGCTGACGCCGGCCCCTACGGTACTGGGCGGTCCCTGGACGTACGTGGGGGCCGGCTTTAGCCGGCCCAGCACTAGCGCACGACTGCGCCCTCCTGGAGCCACACCTTGGCGGCCGACGTGTAGGCGTGGGCGCGCGCCGTCTGGCAGTTGCCCGCGAGGCACGTCGTGTCGCCCGGCAGCAGCACGCTGAACGCGGTCGGCACGCTGTTGAACCGATCCCACCATTGCCCCTCGGCCTTCGTTTCGTCGTACTCGGGCAGCTGCGTGTGGTGCGTGATCTGCACGTTCATCCGGCTGCGGTCGATGAGCGTGACCGGGATCGTGAGCTGCTGGCCGCGGTGGAGGATCGGCACCGTCGCGCCCAGGTCCTTGAAGAGGTGCGCCGAGTCCTCGATGCCCACGTGCACGTCCTCGTAGTCGCGGTCGCCCGTGTTCCGGATCGTCAGGTTGATCGACGGCCAGCGCTCCCACTCCCGGCAGTACTTCACGTTCTTGCCCGAGAGCTCGTCGCGCGCCTTCTCGGCGCCCGCCAGGATCGCCTTGCGCGCGGCCTCGCGCGCCTGGTCCTTGAACTCCTGGACCGTGAGGCCGGCGAGCGCGTCGCTCCCGGGCACCGGGATCTGCGCGGCCACCGACTCGGCCAGGTAGTCGGCGCCCGCGTGCATGAGCTGATCGAGGTTCGGGATGTTCGGCGGAATGCCGGCGGCGGCCATGGCCGCCTGCATCGCCACGTTCAGCACCGACTTCGGCACGAAGGGCAGGAGCGTGTGCGCGACGTCCACGACGGCGTTCTCGACCGCCGCGTAGGTGTGGCTGGCCCAGTCCCACGCGGACACGAGCGCCTCGCCCAGGGCCTCGATGCCGCCCGTGCCCGTGTCGCGCGGGATCGGCTCGCAGCCCGACGGCCAGTTCTTGATCCGCAGGTCCGGCACCCACTCGAAGCGGGTGACCGCGATCGACGGCCCGGGCACCGTGGTGACGTTCGGCAGATGCAGCTCGGGCTGGGGCGCGGTGCCGTAGACGAGTCGGATCGGATCGGAGGGACGGCCGACGGGCGTGGGATCCGCCGCCGACCTCACCGGGATCACGCGCACGTAGAGCGAGGTCGGCGCGGCCGGCGCCGCGTGCGACACCGGGCCGGGCCGCCGCACGATGGCCCTCCCGCCCGAAGCGGCGTGCGCGCCGGCGGCCGACGCCTCGGCGGGCACGAACGGCTTCAGGCCCAGGCCGCGCGCGATGCCGGCGACGTCGAGCTCGACCTCGTTCTCGGTGCCGGCCTGGACGCCCGTGCGCACGACGCCGGAAGTCTCGGGCGTGACGGCGAGCGCGGCGGCGACGAGCGGCGTCTGGATGACCTGCCAGCGCACCCCGCCCGCGCCCGGCACGTGGTCCACGTTCCACCAGAAGTAGGTGTGCTTCTTGTCCGGCGGCACGTAGACCGTCCGGTCGTCCTGCAGGCACAGGGTGACGTCGGGGCAGCGGCGCGAGTCGTACCGCAGCACGGCGCCGCCGTACAGCAGCGGCGCCCGCGGGGTGACGACCCGCATGCGGCGCATCGGCACCTTGATCTGCTGCGGGGACGCGGCGGCGGGTGAGGCGATCGCGAGGGCGGCCGCCATCGTGGCGGCCGGCAGGAGCATCCGTCGCGCCGGATCGAGAACACCCATGGTCTCCCCCTGGAATGTCCGCGGCCGCCGGGCACACCCGGACCCGGGACCGGCCGGACGTCGGGTTCAGGGGAGCTGCCGGAAGAGAATACCAAAGAGCCGGCAGATTGGCGAAGCGGGCTACTGCTTCTTGAAGAAGTAGTCGCCGGACTTCATGACGCCCGTGAGGGCGTTGACGACGTTGCCGTCGAAGTCACTGTCGCAGAGCCACCACCGGTTCTGCGGGCCGTAGACAGCCGTGACCTGGTCCGTGCCGTAGGCGCGCTCGACCGCGCCCTTGTCCGGGTCCGTCAGCCGGGTGGACGTCCAGTCCACCGCGACCTGGGCGCACGCGTCGGCCTCGCGCGCGCGGAACGAGCAGACACCGCCGAACTTCACGGTGGTCGCGGGCTGGCCCACGTCGGTAGGCGCTGATCTCGAAGTTCAGCTGGTTGTTGACGACGTCCTCGGTTTCGTAGTGCAAGCCGTCGTTGTTGTAGCCGCAGCCGTGGCGGAAGTCCTTCAGCACCGTGCCGACCGACACCTGCTTCGAGAAGTTCACCAGGAAGGTGTAGGCCATGTCGCCGACCTCCTTGGCCGAGTCGTGCACGCTCACGGCGACGCTCTTGGTGACTCTGTTCTCCTGCTGCAGGGGCTGTCCGTCCGGGCCGGTCATCGTGTAGCGCTCGATCACCACCAGGCTGAGCGCCACCGAGGCCGGCGTCGTCATTGCCGCGGGCGCCGTCCACGAGACGCTCCCGCCGCTCCCCGAGAACGCGCCCACCGGCGCGCTCCACTCGTAGGTGAGGTCGGCGGCCGGCGTTTCGGCGTCGGTGACCGTGGCCCTGACGGCGATCTTCTCGCCGAGATCGGCGAACTGCGCCGGCTCGTGCGCGTGCGTGCCCTGCGCGGTGAGGCTCGCGATCACGGGCGGCGCGTTGGTGGACGGCGACGGCGCCACGAACGTGAACGCGCCCGGGAGCGTCGCGCTCCGGGCGCCGCCGCTGACCACGACGTCGGCCGCGCCGGCCGCGTGCTGCGCCGTCACGGCGGTGATCGAGGTCGCGCTCGCGACGACGACGCTCGTGGCGGCCGTGCCGCCGATCGTGACCGTGGCGCCGGCCGGGAAGTTGGCGCCCGAGATGGTGACGGCCGTGCCGCCGTACGTCGTGCCGGCGGCGGGCGCGATGCGCGTGACCCGCAGCGACGTGTCCGACGGGGCGGTCGGCGACGACGGGCCGCCGCCGCACGCGGCGAGGGCGAGTGACAAGGCGAGGACGGGAAGAAGAAGGCGCTTCACGGGTATCCAGGAGCGGCCGGGCCCTGGGGAGGGGCCGGTGTCCACCCGACCAGTTTATGACGAGAGGGCGCCGGCCGCCTAGCCGGGCGGGGTGAGGCCGGCCGGGCCCAGTGCGGTAAGCTGGTGCGGAGGGGGAGACCATGACTTCCTGCACGCGTCCAACGTTCGTGCTCGTGCTGGCGCTCGCGGCGGCGGCCTGTGGCGGCGGAGGAAAGCCGGCGGCCGGCGAGACGGGCGCCGCGGCGCCCGCGGCCAGGAGCGGAGGGGACGATCCCTGCTCGATCGTGTCCGCGCAGGAGGTCGGGTCGATTCTCGGCGTGAAGGTCGGCGAGCCCGAAGCGGAGGACGCGCAGACGTGCCGCTATCCGTTCGACAAGCCGGCGAAGGCGCCGGGGAGCGGCCAGGGCATCGCGGGCGAGCTCAAGGCGCCCGCCAACGACCGCGAAGCCGAGGAGATGGCCAAGTCGCTCGCGTCGGCGTTCGCGTCCGGCCCGCCGCAGCTCGTCGTCCAGGTGGATCGCACGGACGCCGCGACGACCATCGCCGCCACCCGGATGGCCGCCTCGATGACGGGCGGGTTCGAGCAGCTGCTGGACATCGGCGACGAGGCGTGGCTGGGGCCGATGGCCTCCACGCTGACGTTCAAGAAGGGCGCCGTCGCCGTCACGCTGGACCTGCGGACGGTGCCCGACGCGCGGGACAAGGGCCAGCAGCTCGCGAAGCTGATCGCGTCGCGGCTGCCGTAGCGCGCGGGAACGCGTACGTGGGGGCCGGCTTCAGCCGGCCCGACTACTCCAGCTTCATCGTCAGGATCGTGAGCGAGTGCGCGGGGAAGGTGAATGTGAACCCGCCGTCGCGCACGCCGACGGTTTCGGTCCGCGTCGCCGGCCGCACCCGCTCCGCGCCGAAGTCGTTGGTGGCCTTCAGGTCGCCGTTCGTCATCTGCCACACCGCCAGCGCGCCCGTGAGGCGCCCCTCCTGGTTCTCGATGCGCGTCGCGACGTCGCGGTCGCGGCTGCGGTTGAGCACGTTCAGGTACACCCGCCGCCCCTTCGGATCGAAGGTGGCCGAGACGTCGAGGTACGCGAGCGGCGGGCGGTTCGCCGCCGGCGTGTAGGTCGGCGCGTCCAGCCACACGTCGAGCGCGCGGTTGCCGCGCTGCCTGCCGTACTCCACGAAGGGGAAGTAGGTGGTCTGGAGGAAGAGGCCGTCCTTGGCGGTCATGATCGGCGCGATGACGTTGACCATCTGCGCGAGGTTGGCCATCTTCACCACGTCCGCGTGCCGGAAGAACGAGTTGAAGAAGAGGCTCGTCGCCAGCGCGTCCTCGAAGTTGTATCGCTCCTCCAGGCCGTCCTTCTCGCCCGCGCGGTACCACACGTTCCACTCGTCGTAGGCGATGGCGATCGGGCGCGCGTTGGCGCGCCCCGCGCGGACCTCGCGGATCAGCGCGGCGGTGGTGTCGATGTAGCGGTCGATCGTCTGCGACCACGCCATGTACTTCTCGAAGTCGTCGTCTCGGTTGCCGATGTAGGTGTGGATCGCGATGAAGTCGATCTGGTTGCGCAGCGTCTGGAGGACCGTCCGGTTCCAGCCGACCCAGTCGGCGCCGTAGTTGCTCGAGCCGCTGGCGATCAGGCTGATCGACGGATCGACGGCGCGCATGACCTTGGCCGTCTCGAGCGCGAACCGCGCGTACTCGCCGGCCGGCTTGTGGCCGAGCTGCCACGGGCCGTCCATCTCGTTGCCGAGGCCCCAGTACTTCACGCCGTAGGGCGCCGGGTGGCCGTTCTTGCGCCGCTGGTCGGCCCACCACGTCGGCTTCGCCTCGTTCGTGTACTCGACCCAGTCGCGCGCCTCGTCCACGGTGCCCAGGCCGAGGTTGACCGCGACGTAGGGCGCGGCGCCGACCTCGGCCGCGTACTTCAGGAACTCGTCGGTGCCGAAGCGGTTCGACTCGACGGCGTGCCACGCCAGGTCGAGCCGCGCCGGCCGCAGGTCCTTCGGGCCGATGCCGTCCTTCCAGTGATAGCCGGAGACGAAGTTGCCGCCCGGCCAGCGCAGGACCGTCACGCCGAGGTCCTTCACGGCCCGCATGACGTCGGTGCGGTACCCGTCCGCGTCGGCGAGCGGGCTGCCCTCGTCGTAGATGCCCCCGTAGATCATGCGGCCGAGGTGCTCGGCGAAGCTGCCGAAGAGCCGCGGGTCCACGTCGCCGACGACGCGGTCGACGTCGATCTTGATCCGGGCCTGGAGCGGCGGGCCGGCCTGGGCCGTCGAGCGGCGCCGGCGCGGCGGCGAGCACGAGCCAGGGCGCCCGCGAGGGCGGCGCCGGCGGCGAGGCGAAAGGCTGTGCGCACGAAGGGCCTCCTGGGAGGGGAATCGTAGCACTGCGGCGTGCACGAGGTGCGTGGCGGGTTTTGCCCCCGGCCGCCGTTCTACCAGGTGAGCGCGGCCGGAATGGACCGGCCGCCAACAGGGGACACCACCATGCCGCAGACGACCGACGCGAAGCCGGAGCGCGGGCCGCTCAACGGGGTCGACACGCCCACGCTCTTCGCCACCATCAACGTCGTGAAGGGGCAGCCCGAGCTGGCCGCCTTCCAGTTCCGCGCGACCAACCAATGGGTCGCGGGCACGCACAGCCGCAGCCGGATCGAGAAGTTCTTCGGCGCCGGCGCCGAGCAGACCCACGCGGGCACCGTCGAGTTCGACGCCGACCACCCGGCCGTGCTCGTCGGCACCGACCAGGCGCCCACGCCCGTCGAGTTCCTGCTCCACGCGCTGGCCGGCTGCCTCACCGCCGGCATCGCCAACATCGCCGCCGCCCGCGGCGTGACGCTCACCGAGGTGCGGTCGACCGTCGAGGGCGACATCGACCTGCGCGGCATCCTCGGGCTGTCCGACGAGGTCCGCAACGGCTACAAGGGGATCAAGGTGCGCTTCGCGATCAAGGGCGATGCGCCGGCCGCGAAGCTGCGCGAGATCGTCGAGCAGTCCCGCGCCCGCTCGGCCGTGTTCGACGTGCTCTCCAACGGCACCGCCGTCGGCGTGGAGGTCGAGTAAGCGGCTCAGCGGCAGGGGTCAGGGGGAAGCCGGTGAGACGCACCGACACCATCATCATCGGCGGCGGGCAGGCGGGGCTGGCCATGAGCCGCTCGCTGGCGGACCGCGCCATCGACCACGTGGTCCTCGAGCGGGGCGGCGTGGCCGAGCGCTGGCGCCGCGAGCGGTGGGACTCGCTCCGCCTGCTCACGCCGAACTGGCAGTCGCGCCTGCCGGGCTTCCGCTACGACGGCCCGGATCCCGACGGCTACATGACGAAAGGCGAAGTCGTCGGCTACCTCGAGCGGTACGCGGCGTCGTTCGCGCCGCCGCTCGAGACCGGGACCGCCGTCCGCCGGGTGACCGCGTCGGGCGACGGCTACCGCGTCGAGACGGACCGGGACGGCTGGACGTGCGCCAGCGTGGTCGTCGCCACGGGCTACTGCGACCAGCCGCTCGTGCCGCCCGCGGCGGCCGGGCTGCCTCCGGGATCCTCCAGGTCGTGCCGGGCCGCTACCGCAACCCCGGCCAGCTGCCCGAGGGCGGCGTGCTCGTCGTCGGGGCGTCGGCGACCGGGTCCAGCTCGCCGACGAGATCCGCCGTTCGGGCCGGCCCGTGACCCTGTCGGCCGGCCACCACACGCGGCTCCCGCGGATCTACCGCGGCCGCGACATCCTCTGGTGGCTCGACCGCATGGGCGTCTTCGACGAGACGACAGACGACGTCTTCGATCCCGAGGACGTCGCGGCGCCAGCCGTCGCTGCAGCTCGTGGGCAGCCCCGACCGCCGCTCGATCGACCTGGCGTCGCTCCGCCGGCGCGGCGTGCGGATCGCCGGCCGCCTGCTGTCGGCCGATGGCGTTCGCGTGCGGTTCGACGACGACCTGGTCGCGACGACGGCGGCGTCCGACGCGAAGCTGGCGGCGCTGCTGGCGCGCGTGGACGCGTTCGCCGCCTCGGGGCGCGCCGGGCGCGTGGACGCGGTCGAGCCGTTCGTCCCCCAGTGGCCCGACGCGATGCGCGATCCCGGCCCGGCCGGGATCGACCTGGCCGCCGAGGGCGTCGTGGCCGTGGTCTGGGCCACCGGCTTCCGCCGGAGCTACGCGTGGCTGCGCGTGCCCGTGCTCGACGCGCACGGCGAGATCCGCCACGAGGGGGGCGTCACGCCGTCGCCCGGGCTCTACGTGCTGGGCCTGCACTTCCAGCGCCGGCGCAACTCGGCGTTCATCGACGGCGTCGGCGCCGACGCCGCGGCCGTGGCGGACCACCTCGCGGCACGGTCGACGCGCGCGGCCGCCGGCCGGCGCAGGAGAGCGAGCTGACCAACATGATCGCCCTGACTCCTCCGACCGACATCCGGCGCGCCTACGACGCCATCGTCGTGGGCGCGCGCTGCGCCGGCGCGGCGACGGCCCTGCTGCTGGCCCGCGAGGGCCTGCGCGTGCTCGTCGTCGACCGGGGCGCCTACGGCGCCGACACGCTCTCGACCCATGCCCTCATGCGCGGCGGCGTGGTGCAGCTCGCGCGCTGGGGCGTGCTCGACGCCGTGGCGGAGGCGGGCACGCCGGCCGGTGCGCCGCACGACCTTTCACTACGCGGACGAGCCGCTCGAGATCCCGATCAAGCCGCGCGACGGCGTGGACGCGCTCTACGCGCCGCGGCGGACCGTGCTCGACCCGATCCTGGTGGACGCCGCCGCCGCGCGGGCGCCGACGTCGCGTTCGGCGTGCGCCTGGCCGGCCTGACGCGCTCGTCCGACGGCCGCGTGCGCGGCGCGGTCCTCGAGGAGCGCGCGGGCCGCGCGCGCCGCGTCGA
>CAVVIO010000015.1:0-79401 GCA_963748095.1 uncultured Bacteroidales bacterium | reverse complement strand
TCCCATTATCTTGTTATATGCGGCAAGCGTATCCGCAGGCGAAGCATATTCATCAAGTTTCACTAATATATGACTGGCATTTACTTCATATTTGCTACGATCATAAGCCTCTTTCAATAACTCATCCGTAGCTGCCGTGTCCTCAAGATAGGGCTTTGCCAGTTGATCGCGGTAGCCAGCTAATTCTTTTTTAAAACTTTTTATTGTATCATATCCCAATTTTTCAGCTTCGATTACTTTCAGTTTATAATTAATGAACAAATCAAGATAATCTTTAACTGACTTTTTATCAGTTTTAGAAATTGAATTATTTTTTTTATAAATACGTTCAAACTCACCTTTTGTAACCTTTTGATTATCAATGGTCAGTAATACTGTGTCATTTTTCTGGGCAATGACGGAAATCTGGTGAAAAATTGAAAATACTGAAAAGAGAATTACTAATTTTTTCATTGTTTATTTATCGTTTAGGGATTAAACGAAATTAAAAATTATATATTATTCCATCGTATTAATTGAAAATTTCATGAATGCAGTTTCATAAATTTATTTCTGATAGAAATCGCATTTAATCAATTTATTTAATTTTAAATGGTGCGAAATTACAAAAATTTAGGGTAATAATAGTTTTCACATGTTTTTTAAGTAAAATTAACAATTCGATATTTTAATTTTCAAAAATATATTAGTTGATGATTTGAAAAATAAGAAATATATATGAAATATCGAACCACTATCATGTTATAAATGAATAGTTATATTTTATTAATATTTTAGTAAGAAATTATTTTGAAAAGTTTCACTATTTCATAAATCACTATTATGGGATCATTTCAACGGATACAAAAAAGAATACACTGCTAACTGACAGCTAAAAGAATGGATATATATCACCAGATATTAAAAAAATATTGGGGTTATAGTTCCTTCAGGCCTCTTCAGCTTGATATTATTAATTCTGTAGCCGATGGAAAGGATACATTAGGGCTGATGCCGACCGGTGGTGGGAAATCGCTTACTTTCCAGGTACCTGCCCTGGCGATGGAAGGAATATGCCTGGTGATAACACCACTCATTGCACTTATGAAGGATCAGGTTGAAAATTTACGACGTCTGAATATTAAGGCTCTTGCAGTATATTCCGGAATGAGCCGTGATGAAATAAACGTGACCCTGAACAATGCTATTTACGGAAATTATAAGTTTTTATATATTTCTCCTGAAAGGATCGGCACAGAAATTTTCAGGGCCAGGTTACAAAACATGCCTGTAAATCTTATAACTGTTGACGAGGCACATTGCATCTCTCAATGGGGATACGATTTCAGGCCTTCCTACCTGAGAATTGCCGAAATCAGGGAATTCCTGCCTAAAATTCCGGTACTGGCACTTACGGCCACGGCTACACCCCAGGTTGTAGAAGACATTCAGGATAAATTGAAATTTGGTGAAAAGAATGCATTAAGAAAAAGCTTTGAACGAAAGAACCTGAATTATATCGTTAAAGAGACGGAAAATAAAATGGTGGATATGCTGAAGATCAGTAAAAAAATTCCGGGTAGCGGAATTATCTACGTCCGAAGCAGGAAAAAGACAAAGGAAATAGCTTTACTATTGCGACAGAACAAGGTTTCTGCAGATTATTACCATGCAGGTCTTAAGCACGAAGTCAGGGATGAAAAGCAGCTAAAATGGACAAGCGGGCAAACACGGATAATTGTAGCTACTAACGCCTTCGGCATGGGTATTGACAAAGGAGATGTGCGTTTTGTATTGCATGTTGATCTTCCCGATTCGCTGGAGGCTTATTTCCAGGAAGCCGGAAGAGCAGGCCGTGATGAAAAGGAAGCATGGGCAGTATTGTTATATAATAACTCTGATAATTCTATTGCCGGCCAGCGTATTGCCCATAGTTTTCCTGAAATTAAAAGTATTAAAAGTATTTATCAGGCTTTGGGAAACTATCTGAAAATTCCATACGGGGGTGGAAAAAATATGTCTTTCGATTTTAATCTTGCCGATTTCGCTTCGAATTACAAGCTTAGTCTGCTGACCACATTCAATAGTCTGAAAATACTGGAATCGGAAGGCTACCTGGTACACACCGACGAACTCAATAATCCTTCACGGGTATTTTTTACGCTCAACAGGGAGGACCTGTACAAATTTCAGGTCGCGAATGCCGGCTTCGATGCATTCATTAAACTTATCCTCCGAAGTTATTCAGGCATTTTCAGCGATTATGTTGCTGTTGATGAATTGTCGCTGGCCAAAAAGGCAGGCGTTACTATCGAAGTCGTTTATAATTATCTTAACAGGCTAAACAGTCTTGGTGTAATTCGCTACATACCTCAAAAAAAATCCCCATTGATTGTTTATACGGAAGAAAGGCTCGACGACAAATCCCTTGTAATTTCAAGAGAAAATTATCAAACACGCAAGGAAAGATTCACCGAACGATTAAAAGCAGTACTAGAATATGCTTCCGGAAAGGAAAAATGCAGAAGTCAGCAATTAATAGAATACTTTGGTGAAACAACCTCTCAGCCCTGTGGTACCTGCGACGTTTGCCGTCTCAGAAAAGAAAAGGAAATCAACCAGCAGGAATTTAACATGATCAGCGATGAGATAAAAGCTACAGTTGACCTGGAGCCCAGAACAACTAAATATTTAGTGGAAATGTTACCTTTCAAAAATAAAAGGGTACTGGAGGTAATAAACTGGCTGGTTGATAATCACAAATTAATTTATTCAAAAGGTGATAAATTAATTTGGAACAATTAACAGTTTAATTCCGGCTTTCTCAAAAAAACCTGTTAATTTTGCCTTACAAAACACACTGGTTCAATGGATGATCCCGAAAATATAGTATATTCCCCAAAAGTGCTGGAATTTGTAGCTGTTGCCAACGAATATTGCATTTTTTTTGAAAATGTGGAGGATTTCAGTCTGAAAGATTTCATCGACAAAGCACATAAAATCCTTCCCCTGTTATACCAGAAAGCTGTCATGCTACCGCATATTGAATCAGCTTTCGAAGATGCCAATGAAAAATTTGTCGATGAATATGAATACAATCAGATATTTGATACATTAAGAAAAAAACTGGGCCAGTATGATGCTTATCAGGAAGTTTTTGACCCGATAATGCAGGAAAGTGAAGAACCGGTAAGCGCAAGCCTGGCAGAAGATTTTTCGGACATATTCCAGGATCTGAAAGATTTTTTATTACTGTACAGGATTAGCACCAATGAAGTAATGAATGATGCACTTTGGGAATGTCAGCAAAATTTCGAAGAGTACTGGGGACAGAAACTTACAAATGCAATGCGGGCGTTACATAACCTCAGGTATGGAAATCACAACCTGGAAGAGCCTGTACAGGAACATGAGAATAATGATAACGATACAGATTTCAATGATATTGACACAAGTTCGTGGTTCATAAGCCGCCGTCAAGAAGATTTTCGCAATGGAGAATAATTTCAACTTTGAAACAAAAATTTCAAGAGAACAAATCTATCAGCTGCCATTAAAACTCTTTGAGGGTACAATACATCTGGTCGATTCGGAAACAAATTTCGATAAAATTATAAACAGACTTAATAAAGAACTGGTATTAGGTTTTGACACCGAAACACGGCCTACTTTCCGAAAAGGAAAAACAAACCAGGTAGCTTTGTTGCAACTGTCTACCAATACCGATGCCTACCTTTTCAGGTTGAACAGGATCGGACTTCCTGAAAGTCTGGCAAAGTTACTGGCATCAAAAAATATTATGAAAATAGGGGTGGCGCTAAAAGACGATCTGCGGACACTTCGAAAACTGAGAGAATTCAAACCTGAAGGATTTATCGACCTGCAACAATATGTAAAAGATTTCGGAATTGAAGATAACGGACTTAAAAAACTTGTTGCAAATATCTTAAATTTCAGAATTTCCAAAGGTCAGCAAACTTCCAACTGGGAACTGGAAGATCTCTCACCTCAACAAATGGAGTACGCGGCCACTGATGCCTGGGTATGTTATGAAATTTTTAAAAAGTTAAACGGCTCTTTTCACGGGAATGAATAATATAAAAATCAGCGTTATATTAAAACCAGGTAGGGAAACTTCTGTGAAAAGGTACCACCCATGGATATTTTCGGGGGCCATAAAAAAAATTACAGGATCACCGGATGAAGGAGATGTAGTGGAGGTGTTTTCAAATACTGGTGAATACCTTGCAACCGGGCATTACCAGGTTGGGTCCATTGCCATAAGAATATTTTCATTTCATCAGGTTGTACCTGATCACGAATTCTGGAAAAGCAAACTATTATCTGCTTATGGTTTAAGAACACTTTTAAACCTTACTGACAATCCGGAAACCAATGTTTATCGGCTGGTTAATGGTGAGGGAGACGGGTTTCCCGGCCTTATTATAGACTTCTATAACGGGACTGCCGTATTTCAGATTCATTCCATTGGCATGTACCTCATACGTAACGAATTGGCTGAAATAATTAAAGAGATATACGGAAATGAATTAAAAGCCATATATGATAAAAGCGAAACTACCATCCCCTATAAATCAGGAATTGTTCCGAAAAATGAATACCTGACCGGCTCTCAAAACTCTGACAATGTTTCTGAATACGGTAACAGGTTCAGTGTTGATTGGCAGGAAGGACAAAAGACGGGTTTTTTTATCGATCAGCGCGAAAACAGGAAATTATTGGAGAGGTATTCGAAAGATAAAAACGTTCTGAATATGTTTTGTTATACCGGCGGATTCTCGGTATATGCTCTTCGTGGCGGGGCCCAACTGGTGCATTCTGTAGACAGTTCGGAGAAAGCCATTCAACTTACAAATAAGAATATTGCCCTTAACTTTAACGATACCAGACACGAATCTTTTACTTCCGATGCCTTCACATACCTAAAAGATCTTACAACCAAATATGACCTGATTGTTCTCGATCCTCCTGCTTTTGCCAAACATCAAAACGTACTGCAAAACGCCTTACAGGCCTATAAAAGACTAAACGCAGCTGCCATTGCACAAATAAAAGCAGGAGGTGTCCTTTTCACCTTTTCCTGTTCACAGGTAGTATCAAAAGAAAATTTCAGAAGATCTGTCTTTACTGCAGCAGCCAACACCGGAAGGAAGGTAAGTATACTTCATCAACTAACCCAGCCGGCTGATCACCCGGTTGATATTTATCACCCTGAGGGAGAATATCTCAAAGGCCTTGTTGTTTATGTGGAATAATACTATCCTGATTATCTAAAAAAATTACCCTTTCAGGTTTTAAATTAACAACTCCCCTTTCCTGAATAAGAAAAGGGGAGTGTTCAACAATCATAGGTGTTAGGAATTATTTTACTTCTTCTGTTTGTCGAGTATCGTTTCTATCTCATCCATGATTTTATTCATAGCTTCCATGGTTTTATTGAAAGGATCGCTCGTTGTCATATCCACACCGGCTTTTTTAAGTTCACTAATGGGATAATCCGATCCTCCGGCCGAGAGAAACTCCATGTACTTTTCTGTGGCTCCCTTTTCATGATTAAGTACTTTTTCAGCCAGGGCTGTGGAAGCCGTAAAGGAAGTTGCATACTGATAAACATAGAAATTATAATAAAAATGTGGAATAAATGCCCATTCCATATTGTACTTGTCGTTTATATAGCAAATGCCTTTATCCTGACCGTAATATTTCCGCTGAATGTCACCATAAAGTTTAGTAAGTACTTTACCGGTAAGCGGAGTTCCTGCTTCAGCCATCTGATGCATACGCAATTCAAATTCAGCAAATTCAGCCTGTCTGAAAAAAGTGCCTTTAAAATTGTCGAGGTAATTCATCAGTAAAGATAATTTTACATTATCATCCTTAATATTGTTTAACATTTTATGAATAAGTAAAGCTTCATTAAAAGTAGAGGCTACCTCTGCAACAAATATCGAATAGTCGGCTAAGGGATAGGGCTGGTTTTTATTTGAAAAGTAACTTTGCATCGTATGTCCAAGCTCATGTGCCAGGGTACTCACATCTTCATATTGTCCGTTGAAATTTGTAAGAATATACGGATGAACATCGTAAACCCCACCATTTGAATAAGCTCCCGATCTTTTCCCCGGACTGGGAAATACGTCGATCCATCTGTTATTAAAAGCCTTTTTTATCACATTCAAATATTCATCTCCAAGTGGCTGTAATGCATCGAGTATAAGTTGCTGAGCCTGCTCATAGGTATAATGAAGGTCTACATCTTTCACAACCGGGGCATAAACATCAGAATACTTTAACGTGTCAACGCCAAGCATTCTTTTTTTCAGCTTCAGGTAACGCTGAAATGTACCCAGGTTTTTATTCACATTATCAATAAGGTTGGTGTAAACTTCAGTGGGAATATTATTATAATCCAATGCACTGGCCAGGCAAGACGGGTACTTTCTGGTACGTGCATAAAACATATGGGTTTTTACGTTCGCGTAAAGATCTTCTCCATAAGTTCCCTCAAATTTTCCATAAGCTTTCCAAAAACTGTTAAATACAAGTTCCCTGTCGGCACGGTTTGGTAGCGCACGGTATTTACTATACCCCGATTTATCGAGATATGCCTCACTGCCATCACTGAGAGTAATAGTAGGATAAGGCATTTCTGCATTACTGAACGTCCGGTAAATTGATGAAGGACTGCTTGACATAAGCGAAGCCTGTGCCAGAATTTTTTCCCCGTTTTCTGACAATGTATGTGCTTTTCTCCTCAGTAAATTCCGAAGGTACATCCCGTATGGCTGTAATCCGGGTTGTTCTTTTATAAATTTTTCAACAGTGGAACTGTCCATACTAACAATTTCGGGTTCAATAAAAGAAGCCTTGGCAGAGAAACCTGTAAATAATTGCTGCAGTTCCTGTTCCATGGCTACATTCTCAGAAATTCTGGTATCTTCATCCGACTTCAGGGAAGCATAGCTGTATAACCGCGACATTACTTTTGATATTTTTGTCTGGAAATCCATGCAGGATAACAATTCAGCTGAAGATTCCGAAAGTTTCCCCTTATACTGAAGTATCTGATCAAACTCACCGGCTATTTCATTTTTAGCTTTTTGCCAGTCAGCATCCGAAGCATACAGATCCTTCAGATTCCATTTGTACTGGTCAGGTATTTCCGCCCGCTCATGATTTTGAGCTTTTGCATTAAATTCAAAAGCAATAATCAGAAGTATCACAGGTAATGCAATATTCTTCAATGTCTTCAGGCTTTTAACGATCCCTAAATCCAATCTTTTTTTCATAAGTACAGTCTTTTCCTTTGATTACTATTTTAATGAATTTAAAAATAAAAAAATCTTTTCAATAATCGGGATGATAATTGTCATGTTAAGAAAAGGTAAGATTTCTTCACGGAATATGAAGTTAGGGAGAAATGTACAACGGAATCCATTGACAGGTTAAATATTACATAATCCGGGATTATGTAAACTTTAATCAGATTGTTATTGCTGAATCGCCATGAATAACAGATGAAAAATGATCCGGTATAGCATCGGACAATTAATTATAATACCAGAATCTATGGTAAGTTGTACCCGTTTCCGGTAATAATTGCCGAAAACTAAAGGTTCATCAATTAACTTGAAAATAGCAGGAAGTTAGTTAAACCACTTTCTTGCGGCTCACTATTTCAAGATACTTATTAAAAAGAATTAATTCTTCGCGACGGATACGGGTGCTAAGCATTGTGAACAGTTTCCCGAAATCCCTGTCAAATTCCTCTCCTTCGCCACCCTTTGAATATTTCTCAAAAAAATGTTCCACATAGCTGGTTATTCCTTCAAGGTTTTGTGAAAATCCTTCAAGCGACCTTAAAAGATTAGAGTTGTTATTAGCTGAATTTAACAGAACCGGATAAAGTAAATCATCCTCCTTTTTAAGATGAACAAGAAATTGCTTTTTTGCCTGAGCCAGCAAATCCTGCCCTTCTTTCGTCTTTAATCCTATCACATGCAACCTGTTCAATATTCTGGCACACGATTCATGTTCCTGCTTCAATTCTTTAATCAGATCCGGCATAATTCATACTTATTATTGGTTGCTAATTCGTGCTTTCTTTCCTGGAAGTTTTGCCTTGTAAAGATAATCCTTTTTTGGAAAATCAGATCACATTGATCAGTAGTAAAATATTCAAACCTCGTATATGAATCTTACTGGAATCTCACCCTTTTACTATTCTATAAAAATCAGTTGTAACCGCCAAAATATACATCTCCCACTTGTTTAAATTCCGAAAATAACCTTCAGTTTACGGTATTTATATTTGTTGAAAAACAATAACCGGTGAAAAAAGTGAAATTATTATATTTTAGATACTTTTACACTCCTTAAGCTGAAAAATGAATACAGATGACAGATAAACATATTGAAATAATATCCGGGGCATTATCGATTAATCCGGGACAAGTATCCAATACCTTAAAACTTTTAAGTGAAGGGGCTACCATACCTTTTATCAGCCGTTACCGGAAGGAAGCCACCGGTAGCCTCGATGAGGTTCAGATAACCGATATCAGGGACCTTCAGTCCAAACTTATTGAACTCGACAAACGACGTGAAAGTATTCTCAAATCAATCGAAGAGCAGGATAAGCTCACTCCCGAACTGAAAGAGAAACTGATGAAGGCAGACACTCTAAATGAACTGGAAGACCTCTATCTGCCATATAAACTAAAACGAAAAACCAGAGCGTCGATTGCAAAAGAAAAAGGATTGGAACCATTGGCTGTTATTCTGATGAAACAAAAAGAACTGAATATCTTTGATAAAGCCGATGAATTTGTAAACGACGATGTAGCTTCAGGTGAAGAAGCATTGCAGGGAGCCAGGGATATTGTAGCGGAATGGGTTAATGAAAATAAAAGAGCCAGGAATTCTATCCGTAAATTATTCGAAGACAAAGCGATTGTCAGTACGAAATTAGTGAAAGGCAAAGAAGAAGAAGGAGTTAAATACCAGGATTACTTCGAATTTTCAGAACCCCTTAAAAAATGTGCTTCACACCGGTTGCTGGCCATGCGCCGTGGAGAAGACGAAGGATTTCTGAAAATGACAATTTCTCCCGATGAAGAAAATGCTCTTGAAATACTTGACAACCTTTTCTTAACCGGTTACTTCGATGTTTCCGAACAGGTACGTATAGCTATAAAAGACAGTTATAAACGTTTACTTGAGCCTTCTATCGAAAATGAATTCAGGGCCAGCTCTAAAGAAAAAGCAGATAAGGAAGCAATTCGTGTTTTTGCCGAAAACCTTCGGCAGCTTTTGATGGGATCACCCCTGGGTGAAAAACGCATTTTAGCCCTTGACCCTGGTTACCGCACAGGTTGTAAATTAGTATGCCTCGATGCACAAGGCAACCTGCTACACAATGAGACCATTTATCCACACGCCCCACAAAATGAAACGAAACAAGCAGCCAAGAAAATCACTTCCCTGGTAAATGCATTTAAAATTGAAGCTATTGCGATCGGAAACGGAACCGCAAGTCGTGAAACGGAAAGTTTTATAAAGCGGTTGAAATACGATCGCGAACTTCAGGTTTTTGTCGTTAGTGAAGCAGGAGCATCGATCTATTCAGCAAGTAAAGTAGCTCGCGAAGAGTTTCCTCAGTTCGACGTAACTGTAAGAGGGGCAGTATCCATTGGTCGCAGGTTAATGGATCCCCTGGCGGAACTTGTAAAAATCGATCCCAAATCGATAGGAGTCGGACAGTACCAACATGATGTAGACCAGAATGAACTGAAAAAAGGTTTGGACCAGGTTGTGGAAAGTTGCGTGAATGCTGTTGGTGTCGATTTAAACACGGCCAGTAAACACCTGCTGACTTATATCTCAGGATTAGGTCCACAATTGGCACAGAACATTGTAGATTATCGCAAAGAAAACGGCGCCTTCAAATCGAGGGAGGAATTAAAATCCGTTCCCCGCATGGGAGCTAAAGCATTTGAGCAATCTGCCGGTTTTTTAAAAATTCGTGATTGCCTCAATCCGCTGGACAATAGTGCCGTTCATCCGGAAAGTTACCATATTGTTGAAAAGATGGCGATTGATGGAGGAGTTACTGTAGATGAACTGATGAAAAATGAGGCGGTACGTAAAGCTATCGACATTAAAAAATATGTGAGTGGTAATACAGGAATGCCGACACTATTGGATATTGTAAACGAACTGTCCAAACCTGGCAGGGATCCACGAACCAAGATAAAAGTTTTTGAATTTGCCGACGGAATATTCAAAATTGAAGACGTGAAAGTTGGAATGGAATTACCGGGTATTGTCACTAATATCACCAATTTCGGCGCTTTTGTGGATATCGGTGTGAAACAGGACGGACTGGTACACATTTCGCAACTGGCCGACCGTTTTATCAGCAACCCGGCCGATGTTGTACACTTACACCAGCATGTAAAAGTAAAAGTACTGGAAGTGGATGTAGCCAGAAAAAGAATTCAATTGACAATGAAAGGATTGAACTGATCTTTACTAAAAATATTTGAATATAAATGATCGATATAGTTATTTCAGATGAATTGGGTGATAAATGTCCGGGGATGGCCCTGGGGGTCATTCAGTGCAATGTAAAGAATACTTCATTTAATGAAGATCTTTGGGAAGAGATCAAAAAAACAAGCATCGAAATAAGAAACAGCTTCAAACTGGAGGAAATAAAAAACCAGCCCAATATAGCTGCAACACGAACAGTTTATAAGGCTTGCGGCAAAGATCCTAACCGCTACCGTCCATCGGCAGAAGCGCTGCATCGCCGGATAGTAAAAGGAAATGAATTGTACCAGATTACTACCCTGGTAGATATCATTAATCTTGTTTCCTTAAAAACCGGGTATTCTATAGGAGGATTTGATGCCGATATTATAACAGGCAAAGTAACTGCCGGTATTGGAAAAGATAATGAACATTTCACTGGTATAGGCCGCGGAGTATTAAATATTGCAGGTTTACCCATACTCAGGGATGAGAAAGGCGGAATCGGCACTCCCACCAGCGACGAGGAACGAACGTCTATACAACTCAATACAAACAATTTGTTGCTGAATATCAACGGATATACAGGTCCTGAACCTTTGAAGGATGTAATGGAATGGTTCAAAGAATTACTTACAAAATATTCTTCTGCAGAAAATATTCAGGAAAAAATAGTTCTTTATTAAAGCTTATTTTACAATCCCGGCAAAACCCATGAAGGCCATTGCCAGTAGACCTGCTATGATAAAGGCGATTGGGACACCCTTCATTGCTTTTGGAATATCTACCAGGTCGAGTTGTTCACGAATCCCTGAAAATGTAATCAGTGCCAGTCCGAAAGCCAATGGCATTTGACAGGGCATAAACCACGCTCTCCAGCAGATTGAAATCTTTCTGAACAGCAAGAATTGCTACACCGAGAATAGCACAGTTAGTGGTAATAAGAGGAAGAAAAATACCCAAAGCCTGGTAAAGTGCCGGACTTACTTTTTTGAGTATAATTTCTACCAGTTGCACCAATGCAGCAATCACAAGAATAAATACCACAGTTTGCATGAACGGTATACCAAGAGCAATCAATACATAGTGTTGCAAAAGGTATGTTACTGTAGTGGCAATAACCATCACAAAAGTAACAGCACCGGCCATTCCCATGGAAGTATCCACTTTGTTGGAGACCCCTATAAACGGGCAAATTCCTAAGAACTGGGTAAGAACGATGTTGTTTACAAAAACAGCTGATATTATAATCAATATATATTCCATAGTGCCTTACGCTATTTTTTTTCTTAATTTATTCATTAACATAATTAAAAATCCCAACACAAGAAATGCGCCTGGAGGACTTACAAACATCAGAATTCCATCACCGGAAATAAATTTATGTCCAAAAATAGAACCACTGCCAAGCAATTCTCTTATCGATCCGAGTAAAGTCAATGCAAAAGCAAAACCCAGTCCCATCCCCAAACCATCGATTACAGAAGAAAAAACCGTATTTTTTGAGGCAAATGCTTCGGCTCTTCCCAACACAATACAGTTTACCACAATAAGCGGAATGAAAATCCCCAACTGGTCGTAAAGACTCGGTTCACCATGAGGCCCAGGAGTATTGGTATATGCACTCATAAGCAAATCAACCATGGTTACAAAAGAAGCAATAATTACAATAAATGCCGGAATTCTCACCTTATCGGGAATGAAACGGGAAAATACAGATATTGCAAGGTTCGACATTACCAGCACAAACGTGGTGGCCAATCCCATTCCCAGTCCGTTTAAGGCCGAACTCGAAGTACCCAGCGTAGGGCACATACCAAGAACCAGCACAAAAACAGGATTTTCCTTAATAAATCCTTTTGTGAGATTTTTCAGTTGATTCATTTGGCTCCTCCTTCCATATACACATTATAGGCACGTTGCACGGCATCGCAAAATGCCCTGGAGGATATAGTTGAAGCTGTAATGGCATCCACATCACCTCCATCTTTTTTTACACTTAGTTTAAAATCAGCAGGGTTTTTTCCTTCAAATTGCACACTGAAATTTGACTTTGATTTCATGATTTTGTCTCCCAATCCAGGAGTCTCCTTACTTTCAAGTACGGCAATGTCTTTAATGGTTCCATCAGGTAATAAACCTACCATCAACCGTATGACACCGCCGAATCCCTTGTTGGTAAAGGTTTCAACGGCTGTTCCGACAAGCTTCCCGTCTTTTCTGGCAGGGAATAAATAAACGGTATCTCCATCAACTGGTACCTTTTTTAATTCTTTCAACGGCGAATTGTCAAAATCGGGAACAACCTTGTTAATAGCCATTACCTGTTTTGCCGATTGTGCCACAGCAATAGGGGCCTTGGTATATTCGTAAATAAATCCTAGTGCTGTAGATGATATTAGTGTCACCACAAATAAGGTGAGGGTCATATTCAGAAATGTTGATTCTTTCTTAGCCATTTACAACCTCCTCTCCGAATCTTTTTGGTTTAACGTAGCGGTTTATCAACGGGGTAAAACCGTTCATTATAAGAATGGCAAACGAAACTCCCTCAGGGTAAGCGCCAAAAGTTCTGATAATAACAGTGATCACACCAATACCTATTCCGTAAATGATCATTCCTTTCGGGATCATGGGAGAGGTAACATAATCTGTGGCCATGAAAATTGCTCCCAGAAGTATACCACCTGTCAGTAAATGAAACAGGGGATTGGCAAATTTTTCAGGATTAACCATCCACAAGATTCCGGTGAAAATGCCTACTGTAGCAATATCGTAACCGGAATATGCCAGGTAATAATCTTTTTGGACAACATGTAAAACAATCCGAGTAATAATGCAGCAGCGGCAACTTCGCCCATCGAACCTCCCATCTTGCCAATGAACATATCGTAGTAGGAAGGAATTTTATGCATGAGTGTTGTTAAACTCTCCCCGGTTTTAAGTCCTTCTTTAATAATACCTAATGCAGTGGCTCCTGTGTTCGCATCAACATATCCGGTTGATAAACCTGTGGGTACAGGCCAACTGGTCATCTGTACAGGAAAAGAAATCAGCAGGAATACCCTTCCTACCAGTGCCGGATTAAAAGGATTATTCCCCAAACCGCCAAAAGTCATCTTCCCAACTCCTATTGCCACGATGCTGCCAATCAACAGTATCCACCACGGCAGGTTCGACGGAACATTGAAAGCAAGTAAAAGTCCGGTAACAATAGCCGATCCGTCGGTGATCCTCACTTCTGTTTGAAGAATAAACTTTTGTATAAGATATTCAAACAATACACAAAATGCCACCGATAATAAAGTAACCATGATAGCACCCAATCCAAAAAACAGGATTGAAACCACCAGGGCAGGTAAAAGGGCGATCACGACGCCATACATCAGTCTTTTTATGGAGTAATCGCCATAAACGTGAGGTGACGGTGATACTGTAACTAGTTTGCTCATTATTTTTTTCTTGATCTTATTATTTTACTCACATTTGTTTTCCCCAGACGTATATAGTCGAGTAATGGCCTGTTGGAAGGACAGGTAAAACTGCAGGAACCACATTCGATACAGTCCATTACTTTGTTATCTTCCAGCCGGTCATTTAATCCGTTTTGCGAATAAGCCATTAACAGGTATGGCTCCAGTCCCATCGGACAAACACCTATACATTTGGCACACCTGATACAGGGCTCCATCTTCTTTCGAGCTGCTTCAGGCTCGGGGAGCAGTAAAATCCCCGAACTTCCTTTGATAACAGGTATGGAAGTATCACTCAATGCCTTGCCCATCATTGGTCCACCATTAATGATCTTTCCGGTATCTTCAGGTAATCCTCCTGCTGCCTCTATTAAAACCGATACCGGAGTTCCGATACGGACTTTAAAATTAGAAGGTTTTTTCAGTGATTTTCCTGTCACAGTTACTACCCTTTCGAAAAGGGGTTTGTTTTTCTGAATAGCCTCATAAACAGCCAATACAGTACCCACATTAAATGCGACCACTCCAACATCTATGGGGAGCCCCCCCGAAGGAACTTCCCTGCCGAGTAATGCTTTGATCAACTGTTTTTCACCTCCCTGCGGGTATTTTACCTGTAATGCATATATTTCAATTCCCTTGTATTCAGTTGATAATTTTGTCAGATGTTCAATGGCATCGGGTTTATTATTCTCAATTCCCATCAGGGCGTAGTCCACGCCCAGTGCTTTTTTTAATATCTGAATTCCGATCATCAGTTCATGACCCTTTTCAAGCATCAGGGAATGATCAGCTGTAAGGTAAGGTTCACATTCTACTCCGTTAATAATCAAATATTCGGCTTTTTTACCCCTGGGGACGGATAATTTAACATGTGAGGGGAAAGTAGCTCCACCCAATCCTACTATACCGGCTTCTTTTATCTTTTCAATAATTTCTTCCTTCGACAGGTTCACTTCTTTTACCAGGCTATCGCTTCTGTCAATTGTCTCCATCCACTCATCACCCTCTACCTGTATCACTATGGCATCGCGTTTGTATCCGCTTGCATCGAGTGTTTTATCGATCTTCAATACTTTTCCGGAAACGGATGAATGGATATTGGCCGATACGAATCCTTCAGCAGCTGCAATAAGCTGACCCACTTTTACCACGTCTCCCTTATCAACCACTGGGTTTAGCCGGCACGCCAAGATGTTGCGACAACGGAATATAAACAGTCTCTGACGGGGGAAGAAGCTCAATTTTTGATTGGGCAGATAATTTATTTTCAACGGGATGTACTCCACCCTTAGCAAAGGTTTTTAACACTTATTATTCCTCCTTATTTTTTTCGGAAATGACTTTGGTCGATTCTGTATTTTGATTACCTGAAGGCCCGGCTTGTACATTTTCTGAAGTTTCAGTTTCTTTTATCTTACGCGGAGGGAATCCGATTTCCAGGATGGAATTGGTTGGGCACTCCGGCACACATTTACGACACAGTTTGCATTTTTCGGAATCGATGAATGCCAGATTATTATTCATGGTAATAGCATCGTAAGGGCAAACTTTAAAACATTTTGTACATCCAATGCATGCAACCGAACAGCTTTTTTTAGCTATTCCCCCCTTATCTTCATTCATGCAGGCCACATAGATTTTCCTGTCTTTTTTTGCCCTTTTACGCAACTCAAATAAATTTTTCGGGCATGCATCCACACAGGCACCGCAAGCCGTACAATTGGCATCATTTACAACAGGCAAACCGGTTACAGGATCCATATGCAGAGCATCGAACTTACAAACATCCACACAATCGCCATGACCAAGGCAGCCATAAGAACATCCGGTATCCCCACCGTAAAGCGCCGATTCGATAGCACAGGTTGTTGCACCATCATACCGGTTGGTCTTAGGCCGAAAATCACAGGCACCATTACATCGCAATACGGCTATCAGTGGATCCTGCTCAACCGCTTCTCTTCCCAAAATTCCGGCTACTGTTTGCATGGTATCATTACCACCCACCGGGCAAAACAGATCATCAAAATTCTCGGATTTTACAAGTGCTTCCGCAAAATTCCGACAGCCGGCATAACCACATCCCCCGCAGTTGGCTGCAGGCAAAGCTTCTTCTACCTGGTCGATACGCGGGTCTTCATAAACCTTGAACTTCCGCGCCACAAAAAACAGTATCAGCGCCGAAGTAATACCCAGCACGCTTAACGATACAATGGTATAAATTACTATTGTACTCATTTCTCAGTTAATTTTTCTTATCGTAAATGTAAAAGTTTTTTGCAAATTGTCCCTGAAAAAATAAATGGCCAGGTAATATGGTATTAAAAGTGAAAGGGATCCCAGACCTGCAATTAATTCATTTACATGCAAAGATGTTAAAATAATAAGTGCTGCCAGCACAAGTAAAAATGGCAGACCATAGGCAAGCAGCATTGCTTTATAGCCCAGCGACTGCCGCATGATAATATTCACAACCTCTCCTGTTTTATAATCTTTCCCCGATTCGTATATATCAATGATTTTATTCTGGATGTCTAACATAGAACAGGCTCCTTTGGCATGGCAAGAGGCACATGCAGAATACAGACAGGAGATTTACCTTCACAACTCCCATCTTTAATCTCCTCTATTGTACCCTTTTGTTCAACGCAACTTGATGTATTCATTGACCTGTCCATGATTTTAAGTCGCACAAATTTAAATATGTTTAGGCAAGAAAAAATTGCTTTTTAGCAGTTTTTAATAGATTGTGCTTATTTAACATCATTTTAAATAAGCACTTCATCTTCAGAATTTATTATAATATTGTTTTCTGATTTATTTCAACTTGGCAGTCATGGGATATCTTAATCCCTTGTAAGAATTAAGATATGCTTTAACTGAGCCCACCAAAATGGGAGATTCAAGGTAAACAGGTATGCGATTTTTGTCATTGGTTACCCAAACCTGCATATCTTCCCCTGCATGAAAAACAGTACCTTCCACTAAAAGTATAGAAAACTTTATACATTCGAATTCACCGACATGTCTGATCTTAATTCGTTCGATACCTTTATACCTGAAATAAAGATTATATACCTGCCTGTCCAAAAGAACACGCATTGGAATCGTATCATTTATCTGGTACTTCGAAAAATCAATATTCCGTGCATAATATAAACTTGTAATTAAATCGTATATGCATGGTTTAACTTTAAGAGTATCAATCTCAACAGGATTATCGTTCGACTTATATTTACTGTATGCAAGTGTATCTTTACTGTTTAGGGTATATTCCAGATCCATTTTATAGTTTCCCTCCCTTACGTGACGTTTGAAATAATAAGGCTCCAGGGTTTCGGGGTTGACCCAGCTTTCGTACCGGTCACGCACTTTAAAGAACAAATCCCAGGCCTTATAAGTATTACCTTCACCAAGGAGATGCAATGATGGCTTACCAAAAATCGGCTCGTCCTTAACACTGAAATTCACCATACCAACTTCGGTGTATACGATAAACCAGTTGTATGATATAACATATGATAATTCTTCACCACTGGCAAAGGATGTATTGGTTATTGTACAACCGTTATTTTGAGCATATATGGTTGCGGGAGAAATACAAACTGATCCGAAAAGGATCATTAAACTGATTTTAAATGCTTTCATCAAGATTTTACAGATAATTGTAAAAATAAAAAAATTACAGCAACTGTTGCTGAAAGAATATCAACTCAAATCAATTTAAACGGAATTTTTGACTATTATGATACATGAAAATGCTTGTAATGCATTTTTATATCTATAAAACATTGATCTAAAAGGTAATAGCAGGAAGTATTTTAAAGGAGGGATAATATTTATTCGGTTTCGATAAAATTGAACTTCGTTTCAAGGATAGATTCATAATACTCACCACGTTCCATTATGTCATCATCACCCACTTCGTAGTACCAGTTAATTGTTAGTTTATGCCCATGTTTAGAAACGTCGACCAATGCCCTTAATATATGAAGCAGAGCTTTTGATGATCCGCTGTTAAAATATTCAAGTTCGATGTCAACAGTTGTTGTTTCACTTGGTTCCAGACAGTAATAGTATACCCATTCGTACAAATCATCATAAAATTTAGTGGCATCTTCTGGTATAGATCTCCCACTAATCTTAATACGCCCATCAGTGCTAAAAAACACTTCGGGTGTTTTTTTTGTACTTTCAATTAGTAGGTTATCCATACAATTTAAAATAACTCTAAATATACTATAAATTTATAAATTTATAAAATGCATATAATCAACACGAACCAAAGATAGCTTAAAAATTAGTGTCTGAAATCAATATTTATTAACAAGTATAACAAATATAATTTAGAATTGGTATCGTAATTTTAACATTTGATTAACAACCAGATTTTTTATGGCAATACTAAATTATTAAAGATAATTTTATCCGGGCTAATATAAATTGACACAATCATAAAAATCGATTTTAACTCGAAAGTAGTTTTTACTCTTAATGGAGTCCTATAAAAGGATTATATTTTATGCCTGGCAAACGGAGAAACATTAAGTGAAGTGAACTTATGAGCAAGGTATTTATAATATCCAGTAATTGCTATCATTCCCGCATTATCTGTCGAATACTGTAATTCAGGAATATAAACGTTCCAGCTATATTTTTCACCATGCCGGATTAACGCATTTTTTAATCCTGAATTGGCAGAAACGCCTCCGGCTATAGCAATTTCTTTAATCCCTGTTTTTTTAGTTGCTTTTACGAGTTTATCCATAAGGATGTCAATAATAGTATTTTGTATAGAAGCACAAATATCATTTTTATTTTTTTCAATAAATTTATCATCGACAGACATCTGATCTCTTAGAAAATATAAAAAAGAAGTTTTCAGTCCGCTGAAACTAAAATCGAGATCTTTAATAACAGGCTTGTTAAAAGAAAAAGCATGTGGATTTCCTTCTTTTGCAAGTTTGTCGATATACGGGCCTCCCGGATACGGTAACCCCATTACTTTTGCACATTTATCAAAAGCTTCACCAGCAGCGTCATCAATGGTTTGACCAATAATTTCCATATCCAGGTAATCTCTTACCACCACTATTTGTGTATGCCCGCCGGAAACAAGAAGGCATAAGAATGGGAATTCCGGTACCTTTTTGGATTCTCCGTCACGCTGAATAAAAAGGGATAGTATGTGCGCCTGTAGATGATTTACTTCTATAAGCGGGATGTTTTTTGAAATGGAGAAACCTTTTGCAAAAGATGTCCCCACCAGTAAAGCTCCCATTAATCCGGGGCCACGCGTAAAAGCAACAGCACTTATTTCATCGGTTTTAATGTCTGCCTCTTTTATGGCTTGTTCCACCACCGGAATAATATTTTGCTGATGTGCTCTCGAAGCCAGCTCAGGTACTACTCCTCCATATTTTTTATGCAGCTCCTGATTAGCAATTTTATTAGAACAAATATAACCGTTTTTATAGATGGCAGCCGATGTATCATCACACGAAGATTCGATCCCAAGAATTGTAATATCCATTTTCTTTTGTTTTAACACTCATTTATTTGAACATTAGGGCTGTAGATTAAACTTTTTTTATTTCTTTTGCGTTGTATTGATAAAGCCCAAAATTATCAAAAAAATAGTTAAAATATTTTCATTAACAATACTGGTAATTGTTTTGTTGTCAGTTCTATGTATTGGACTGTTGCAAAGTAATCGTGCGCAGAACTATTTATCAGATAAAATATTCCATTTACTGTCGGAAAACCTGCACGCAAAATTTACATTAAAGTCGATAAATATAAAATTCTTCAATACCATAAACATAGATTCCCTTTATATTGAGGACCCTCATAAAGACACATTATTGATGGCCGATCAGGTAACCGTTAAAGTCTCAAAATTATTACGATCCTTAATAAATCAAAAAAAATACAGGATTAATATTAAAGAAATCGAACTCGACAATTCTTTTGTAAATCTTGTTACCGATTCGACCGGCACCATTAACCTGCAATTTATTATAGATGCGGTTTCAGGCAATAAAAATGCTCCTTCAAAAAATAAGAAAGGAATTATAATCCAGAAAGTTATACTTAAAAACAGCCGGGTTGCCCTGAAAAGGACCGATAGTGCCGGGAAAGATTTTGGGGTTAACTTTTCAGATCTGATGTTACACCACTTTAATGCTGAAGTCCAAAATATTAAACCGATAAAAGATACGGTTAATATGCAGATAAAGCATTTAAGTTTCGAGGATAAAAGTGGATTGACTGTAAACCATCTTTCGGCAGAATTCAGTATTTGTAATAAACAGTTATTATTCAGCGAAGTTACTATCAATACTCCTCAATCAACTATTTCAGCCCCGGAAATTTCGTTGAAATTTAATGACTTTCAAGCATTTAAAGACAACGGCCTTTATGACAAGGTACGCCTGAATATCAAATTGGATAAATCGGACATTAATCTGAATGATCTGGCGTATTTTGCTCCTTTATTCAGATCTACCGATCAGTCATTTGAATTGTCCGGAGACATATCAGGACATTTAAATAATTTAAAAGGTCAAAAAATCAGGCTAAACTTTGGTAAAAATTCATACCTGACAGGTAATTTAAATTTAACTGGCTTACCGGATATCAGAGAAACCTTCATTGTTTTCGATCTGAATGAACTAAACACAAATTCTTTCGATTTAGAAAAACTGAATCTTCCGGGACGGAATAAAATTGAACTGCCTCCTTACCTGGATCAGCTTGGCAATTTCAGTTACCGGGGCAATTTCACGGGTTTTATAACCGATTTTGTAGCCTATGGCAAGTTACATACCAAAATCGGCAACATAAGCATGGACCTTATGTTTAAACCGGATACCGCAAGGCATTTTGCCTTCAATGGTAAACTGGAAATGGATAAGTTCAATATCGGAAAACTCCTGTCAACGGAAAAACTTGGAGAAGTAACCTTTCAGGCATCGGTAAAAGGTACAAGTGCTTCAGGAAAAACCATTGATGCCAATATGAACGGAGACATAAAAAGTATTGAAATCAATGCATATAAATATAAAAACATAAGGTTGTTGGGGGAACTGACAAACAAAACTTACAATGGAAGTATCAACATAGAGGATCCCAATATTGGTCTTGACTTCAAAGGTAAAGTAGATTTTTCAAAAAAGATTCCTACCTATGATTTTTCAGCAAATGTGAACCATGCCAACTTATATACGCTCCATTTCGACAAGGTTAATCCCACACATACGGCATCTTTTTTTATCAAAGCCAATGCACGTGGAAATTCGTTGGAGAATCTGAATGGTGAAATTTCTTTACTTAATTCGCTATTTACAAAAAATAATGATCAGATCCAGATCTATGACTTTAATCTTATTGCTAAAAACAACGCCGATTCTAACTCGTTTAAAATCCGCAGCGATTTTCTTGACGCTGATCTTACTGGTAAATTTAATATAAATGAGGCTAAAAATTCATTCCGGCAATTTTTACATATTTACCTTCCCGCCCTGACAGATTCGAATAAAATCGCTTTTACAAATTTTAATAGTAATTTTAATTTCGACATAAAATTCAAAAAAACCCGCCCTATTTTTAACTATTTTCTTCCGGGATATTATTTGGATGATAATACCATTGTCCGGGGATCGTATGACCCAGAAAAAAGTGTATTAAGTTTTTTTATGCGATCACCACAAGTAAATTTTAAAGGGAATAGCTGGAATAAAATGTTCTTGAATATATCTTCCGACGATTCCACTTTTTCGATTACTTCAGGAAGCGAAAACCTGTTGTTAGCCAACCGCATATCACTTAAAAACTTTTCGATCTATTCCAATGTTTTTAACGACACCATAGATGTACTTACAAGATGGAATAATTGGGATTCAGCCGCCTACAAAGGTAGTATTATAGCCAGAGCAGCATTTAAATCTGAAGGAAAACAAGCAATTCCGGCTGTTTTTGTTAATATTATGCCTTCTACAATCATTACACAGGACACATTGTGGGAAGTCAATAAAAGCCAGATCACTTATGATTCAAGCGGGTTGGCTATTAAAGATTTTATTATTAATCATAATGATCAATCGTTCATATTAAATGGACGCCTGTCGAAAAAAGAAACCGACAGTCTCACGGTAAGCTTTAATAAATTCAATCTCGACAATCTCAATATTCTGTCTAAGAACAAGGGATTTAAATTTCATGGAATTATTGACGGACATGCCAGTGTTTCAAATATTTATGAAAATCCGTTATTCAAATCAAAATTGAAAATAGATAATCTGATAATTAACGGTGAGGACCTGGGATTCACCGAAATAAATTCATCGTGGGACAATATTGAAAAAGCTATTCACCTTCAGGCAGTAACAACAAGGGGAAATTTAAAAACCATAAACATAGTAGGGGATTATTTTCCTAAAAACAATGGAGCGCTGGCCTTTACCATCGATCTTGATAAACTGAGATTAAATATTATCACCCCCTACGTGCAAAAATTGCTGGACGATGTAAGGGGTCTGGCCTCCGGCACACTTACGCTCAACGGTACAATCAGTCAGCCGTTGCTCAACGGAAGCATAAATCTTCAGAAAACGATCTTCACCTTTAAATATCTGCAAACAAGGTATAACTTCACACAAAAAGTAAATATCTTGAATAATAACATTTTGCTGGATAATCTTAAATTATTTGATGAATATGGGAGTTCAGCAATCGTCAATGGTTCTGTAAGGGATACCTATTTTAAAGATTTCAGGTTCGATATTTCACTCAACGCAAATGACTTTTTATTTCTCAACACATCTCATGCTGACAACTCCATGTATTATGGAACTGCTTTTGCTACTGGCCTTGTGAAATTTACCGGTACCCCAAAAAATATTAATCTGGATGTAAAAGCAAAAACAGAGCCCAATACACGCTTTTTTGTCCCCCTGGGTGAAGAAGGAAATATATCGGACTACAGTTTTATTTCCTTTTATAATGAAGATTCTACCATTGCGAAAAAAATAAACCTTGATAACTATAAGGTAAATCTTTCGGGCATGCAAATGAATTTCGAACTGGACGTTACACAGGATGCCGAACTGCAATTGATATTCGATCCGAAAGTTGGAGATATCATTAAAGGACGTGGTAACGGTGTCATAAATATGTCGATTAACACTCTTGGAAAATTCAGTATGTACGGAGAGTATACCATCACCAGCGGGGATTATCTTTTCACCCTGCAGGATGTTATTAATAAAAAGCTGAAAGTTGAATCGGGAAGTAAAGTTACCTGGACAGGTGATCCAGTGAACGCAGATATTGATATACAGGCAACTTACCGCACCAAAGCTTCATTATACGATTTGTTTCCATCCACCTCTCTGGAAAATGAAAATAATTATAAAAACCGTGCCACCATCGATTGCCAGTTATACATGACCGGAAAATTAATGAATCCGAATATAAAATACGATATTTACCTGCCCTTTGCAGACCAACAATTACGTGATAAGGTGAAGAACTCTATTACTTCAGAGGAGGATCTGAGCAAGCAATTCTTGTCTTTACTGGTGATGGGGCGTTTCCTTCCAACAAATCAGCAAAATAACAATCCGAATTACCTGGCGACAGGTTCAGGGGTTAATGCGAGTGAGCTGTTATCTAATCAATTGAGTAACTGGTTATCGCAGATTAGTAGCGACTTTGATATTGGTGTCAATTACCGCCCGGGTGACCAGATCACCAGCCGTGAGGTTGAATTTGCGCTTTCCACCCAGCTACTGAACGATCGCCTTAGTATAAACGGGAATGTGGATGTTACAAATAATGCAACTGCTAATTCAACCAATAACATTGTTGGTGATTTCGATGTCGATTATAAAATCAATAAAAGCGGGAAATTACAGATCAAAGCTTATAATAGAGCCAACGACAATATGATATACCAAAATTCTCCTTATACACAGGGTTTTGGTTTGTTATACAAAGAAGAATTCAATACATTTGGTGAACTTTTAAAAAACTACTGGAATACTATAACAGGAATTTTCGAAAGAAAAAAGAAACAAAGTGCAGATAGTGTTGATAATTCCAGACAACAAATTAACAGGTATAAGAAATAATAGTTGTAATTTTTCGTTTCATTACTTTGCAGCAAACTTCAAAACAATATGAGCATATTTATTTTATTACAAGCCAATATGGCAGATGCAGCCGTACAGGCTGCTGAGGGAACAACCAATGAATTATCTTTTTTGGACCTTGCTATCAAGGGTGGCTGGGTGATGATTCCTATTATTTTACTATCGATAATAGCCGTGTACATTTTTTTTGAAAGATATTTTGCAATTAAGAGCGCTTCCAAAATCGATATTAACTTCATGAACCGGATTAAGGATTATATACATGATGGAAAACTGGAATCGGCACATGCCCTTTGTCAGTCATTCTCAAATCCGGTTGCCCGTATGATTGAAAAAGGTATTAACCGTGTCGGACGTCCGCTGGGTGATGTCAATGCCGCCATCGAAAATGTAGGGAAACTTGAAATTTATAAACTGGAAAAAGGACTACCTCTGCTTGCAACTGTTGCAGGTGGCGCTCCCATGATCGGATTCCTCGGTACAGTAATGGGAATGGTCAGGGCTTTCTACGACATATCAAGCGCAGGGAATAACCTGGAAGTATCACAGTTATCAAATGGTATTTATACAGCTTTAATTACTACAGTAGCTGGCCTTATTGTAGGAATTGCCGCTTATTTTGCCTATAACGTTCTGGTTGCCAGGGTAGAAAAGGTGGTTTTCCAACTGGAGGCCAGTACTACCGAATTTATGGATATTCTGAACGAACCGGCAAAACGTTAAAATTATTTACAGCAACTTTCAAGACACATTCAATAAATTATGGCATTAAGTTCAAGAAATAAAGTAAGTGTGGCTTTCAGTATGTCGGGAATGACCGATATTGTCTTTTTATTACTCATCTTTTTTATGCTTACATCCACACTTATTGCTCCTAATGCCCTAAAGCTGCTGTTACCGCAAAGCAATAACCAGACGCAGGCAAAACCTATAACCACAGTTTCCATTACCAGGGATCTTAAATATTATGTTGAAACTTCGCAGGTTCCATTCTCGCAGCTGGAAACAACTTTACAACGTAAACTCAGAAACCAGAATGAACCTACCATTTCGCTGCATGCCGACAAAAGCGTACCTATAGAAGAAGTGGTAAAAGTTATGAATATAGCCAGAAACAATCATTATAAACTAATCCTGGCAACTACAGCTGAATAAGGTTTTCGACCTGTTAAAACAACATTCAAAATGTCGTTAAATAAGAACGGAATTATAGGAACAGTCGTAGTGCACGGTGCCGTGATAATCATTATTTTATTACTTGGCTTTTCCACACAACTTCCTTTGCCGGCTGAACAAGGTATCCTTATAAACTTTGGCAACAGTAATACCGGGCGAGGACGTGTAGAACCACGACAATCGGAAAAACAGCAGGTTGAACAGCCGGAAAAAATTTCTACTCCATCACAGCCTGTTGCAAAAACCGAAGTAAAAGAAAAAGTGCTCACACAGGATGTTGAAGAAGCACCGGCAATAAAGAATCCCGAACCTAAAAAAACAACCACTACAAAAAAAGAAAATCCTGTACCGGTAGAGAAAAAACCGGTAGTAGAGGAAAAACCGATTGAGAAACCCAGGGAAGTAAACAAAAGAGCATTGTATGGCGGTCAGAATAAAAGCGGAACTTCGGATACACCCGAAGGAGTATCCGGTAATGAGGGCAACCAGGGAAGTCCCACCGGTTCGCCAGATTCACCGGATCATTCACTTGGATTAAGCGGTGGAAATGGCATTTCTTTCAATCTAGAAGGACGTAATCCTATGATGCTGCAAAAGCCGGAATTTGATTATCAGAAAGAAGGCAAGGTCGTAGTTGAAATAACGGTGGATAAACAGGGTAATGTAGTCAATGCTAATCCGGGAGTAAAAGGTTCGACCACCCTGGACAGTTATCTGCTGGCAGCAGCAAAAAAAGCCGCATTGCAATCTAAATTCGACCGATCATCCAATTCCCCGGCTTATCAAAAAGGTACAATCACTTATTTCTTTAAGCTACAGTAATCTTTTATTTCCCAAAGATCAGATCGAATAAACCCAACAACTTAAGAGAAGAAAAAAGGACTGCCAATAACAGAATATATCTGACAAATTTAGGTCCCCAACTTACAGCCACTTTCGACCCGATAAAGGCACCGGTCATATTTCCGACAGCAAGAATAAGTCCGATTTTAAAATTCACCTGATTGTGAAAGATAAATATGGCCAGTGCCGGAATTGTATAAAGCAGTATAATAAAAACTTTCAGGGCATTTGCTTTCACCAGGTCGGCTCCCACTCCCAATACCAGGCCTGCCAGTAAAAAAAATCCCACACCTGCCTGAATAAATCCCCCGTAAATGCCTATCAGGAAAAAGATCAACATATTCAATATGCTTTGTTTCGATTTTATTTCACCGGCTTTATCTTTTATCCACGCATCTGGTTTAAAAACAATCAAAAAAAACATAACTACCAGTAACCCGCCGATTGTCTGGCGCATTAAAACCTCGTTGAAGTTAACAGCTATCTGTGCGCCCACAATGGCGCCAATTACTGCAGGAATCCCAAGGGTCAGACCCTGTTTAATACTCAGAATTTTTTGGTGCCGGAAACTGGATGAGCCTACGACATTTTGCAGCAATATGGCTATACGATTGGTTCCATTGGCTATGTTGGCTGGTAATCCTAAAAACATCAATAATGGCAAGGTCAGCAACGAACCGCTGCCCGCCAGTGTATTAATAAAACCGGCAATGGCTCCTACCCCAATTACTGCCAGGTAAACATACCACTCTATATGTTCCACACTACTGCCTGATAATAACATATTCCAACTATTAAAAACTGCTGCCTGATTCTTTCAACTCAACTGATCAGGCAGCAGAAAATTATTTACTTCTTATTTTGTGAATCTTTTATCAATAAGCAAACAATGGATAATCTTTCATCATTTCGTTTACGCTTTTCCGAACCTTTGTAATCACTCCGTCATCCTCGGTATTCATAATTACTTCATCTATCAGGTCGACAATAGTAACGATCACATCTTCCTTCACGCCACGTGTAGTGATAGCAGGTGTTCCCACACGGACACCGGAAGTCTGAAATGGGGACCGGCTGTCGAAAGGAACCATATTTTTATTTAATGTGATATCTGCCTGTACCAGTACATTCTCAACAATTTTCCCGGATATTTCAGGAACTTTTGTACGAAGGTCGATCAGCATGGAATGATTGTCGGTTCCGCCAGATATTACTTTATATCCTTTGGCGATAAACCTTTCCGACATAACTTTAGCATTTTTTATAACCTGAGCAATGTATTCTTTATAACTATCGGTAAGTGCCTCTCCGAATGACACGGCTTTTGCAGCAATCACATGCTCGAGCGGGCCACCCTGAGTACCCGGAAATACAGCTGAATCGAGCATTTGAGAAATTGTTTTCAGACTACCCTTTGGTGTTGTCACACCCCATGGATTTTCAAAATCTTCTCCTATCAGAATCATTCCGCCTCTTGGTCCTCGTAATGTTTTATGCGTGGTAGTGGTAACAATATGACAATACGGAAAAGGGGGATTCAGAAATCCAGTGGCAATCAATCCGGCCGGGTGTGCAATATCCGCCATAAGTAAAGCTCCCACTTTATCGGCAATCGTCCTCATGCGGGCGTAATCCCAGTCGCGCGAATATGCTGATGCTCCTGCAACTATAAGTTTAGGTTTTTCTTTCAGTGCCAGTTCTTCCATCATATCATAGTCTACAGTCCCGGTTTCTTCTTTTACCTTATAGGCAATCGGGTTGTAGAGTAATCCTGAAGAATTCACGTGCGATCCGTGGGTCAGGTGCCCGCCATGTGACAAGTCAAGGCCGAGGAAAGTATCTCCAGGATTCAGTACGGCAAGCATTACAGCAGCATTTGCCTGAGCGCCAGAATGAGGTTGTACATTAGCCCACGATGCATGGAATAATTCTTTAGCCCTGTCTATAGCTAATTGTTCTACTTCGTCTACTACCTGGCAACCACCATAATAGCGTTTCCCAGGTAAACCTTCTGCATATTTATTGGTTAAGCAGGAACCCATGGCTTCCATAACCTGATCACTAACGAAATTCTCGGAAGCAATCAACTCTATCCCGTGTAATTGTCTTTCTTTTTCTTTTTTGATAAGATCAAATATTTGGTTATCTCTGTTCATGTTTTAAAATATTGATAAATAATTTTTTCAAATCGCACATAAAATTACTGTTTAATGAACACTTTATAAAAAATAGGGGGAAAATTTAATTAACCTTTTATCACCAGCCAGGGATAACATTGTTTACAGATCATTTTTCATCTTTTTTTCTTTCCATCACACCTTTAATAACCTGCTTATAACCTTTGTCTTTAAAAATTTATATTGTTATAGTGAGTAAAAAATTAGTTTTATTAACTAATTTTTGTATATTCAAATTCCATTTAAAAAAATTAATTTACAACCAAAACTTATTTATTATGGAAGGACAACAACCACAGCCCCAACTACCAAATGCGACTGCCACTTTGGTATTGGGAATTTTATCCATTGTGTTCGGATGTTTATTTGTAGGCTTGGTCCTGGGGATCATCGGCCTTGTATTATCGAAAAAAGGGAAGGAAGCATACCAGGCAAATCCTTCTGGTTATAGTGGTTATGGCTCACTAAATGCCGGAAGAATACTTTCCATCATAGGCATTGTATTGAACGGATTATGGATTTTATATTTAATAATTTTTGTTGCAATTATAGGTGTAGCATCAATCCCTTTTTGGAGTGGTCTTAGTTAATTTCTGAAATTAGATAATAAAAAAATTCAGAAGACTGGTTATCACCAGTCTTCTTTTTATATGAATCTAATTCACTGGTTAGAAACTCACATGCTGCCCTGTGCCTACAAGCAGTTGTTTGGTATTGACTGTCCGGCATGCGGTGCACAGCGTTCTTTTGTCGAGCTGCTGAAAGGGAATTTTAGCGAAAGTTTTCATCTCTACCCGGCACTTCTTCCTACAATTATCCTTATTATTACTTTTATACTACACCTGTCGTTTCGACTTCCGAATGGAAGAAAAACAGTACTATGGCTGGCCCGTATCGATTTGGTAATTATAACAATAAGTTATCTTTATAAACTTATTTTTTTATAACCCGCTACTCATCGGAAATATCAACCAGCCATTTTCGGTATACCGAGAACAGTTTCGATTTGGACAGAAATCCTACATATTTACCATTGTCAATAACCGGCAGGTTCCATGCATTATTATCCTCAAATTTTTTCATGACCACTTCCATCGGTTCGTTGGGTGAAACATAGGTTGGCGGCATTGTCATCAGGTCACGGACAAAAGTGGTATGGTACATTTCCGTATCGAAAATAATATGCCTTATATTATCCAGCAGTACGATCCCGATAAGCATATTGTCTTTATTTATAACCGGAAAAATATTCCGTTTCGATTTGGAAATTGCTTTCACGAGATCTCCCAGTGTATCATCAGGTGAAACTGTAACAAGATCTTTTTCAAGCACTTTTCCGATTTTTAGTAAGGTAAGAATTGCCTTATCCTTATCGTGGGTAATAAGCTCACCGCGTTGTGCCAAGCGGTGTGTATAAATAGAATGCGGATCGAAATACACAATGGTCATATACGAGATTGTCGCCGTTATTATCAGTGGAATAAACAAACCATATCCACCGGTTATTTCAGCTATCAGGAAAATAGCAGTAAGGGGGGCATGCATCACACCGGCCATTACACCAGCCATACCGATAAGCGAGAAATTTCGTTCGGAAACATCAATAAAATGAAACTGGTTAATGATTTTAGCCACCAGAAACCCTGCAACTCCTCCCATGAAAAGTGAAGGAGCAAAAATACCTCCTACTCCGCCGCTTCCATTTGTTATTGCCATGGCTATTACTTTAAAGAAAAGTATCAGTACCAAAAAAGCAATAAATATCCATATATGATCGCGAAACTGGTAAAATACACTTCCATTGGCCAGTTCCATTGCATTCCCGCTAAGCAGGGCATTCAACGATTCATAACCTTCTCCGTATAGCGGAGGGAGAAAAAATATGGTAAGGCCTAAAGCGGTACCACCAATCACTGATTTGTAATACGGATTTTTGTATTTACTGAATATATTTTCCAGAAAGAGCGTACCTCGTGTAAAATATACAGATATTAAACCGGTAAATATACCTAACAGGATATAATAGGGAATATTATGCAATACGAAAGGGTCGTCAAGACGAAAAGAGAATATTACTCCACGCCCCAGAAAAAAATAAGATATGGTGGCGCCCGTAACAGCGGATATCAGTAAAGGGATCATTGACCACATGGTTATATCCAGCATAAGAACTTCGAGTCCGAAAACCACAGCTGCTATAGGTGCTTTGAAAATGCCTGCCAGGGCACCCGCCGCCCCACAACCAACCAGTACCAGGGTAGTTTTATAATTCAGCCTGAACAAGCGGCTAAGAGTAGAACCTATTGAAGAGCCTGTAAGTACTATAGGGGCTTCCAAACCTACGGAACCTCCAAAACCGACTGTAAGGGTTCCGGCAATAAGAGAAGTGTAATTGTTGTGTGATTTAAGTATTCCATTTGTTTTCGAAATGGCAAATAAAATCCGGCTGACTCCGTGACCGATATTATCTTTCACGAAAAACTTTACAAAGATCATTGTTAAAAATATACCTATTAAAGGGTATGCCAGATAAAGCAAATTACTTTTATCGGTTGCCAGATTATGAGTCAGAAAAAGGTTCATTAGATGAACAACATTTTTTAACAATACAGCGGCAAGGCCACCGGCAATACCTATTATAAAACTTAATAAATAGATAAACCTCCTGTGGCCAAGGTATTTACCTCTCCAAATCAAAAATTTTCCTAACAACTTTGTATTAAACATCTATTCAAATAATTAAAACTCCAATATTTTTAATAAAATTAATCAAACTGTCTGAAAATAAACCGCCGGAAACCGTTAATGTTCCGAAAAATCCTTCAATAATTTACGATAAGCAGAAAAGGTTTTTGCCCTCGACACAAAACCCAGGTATTTACCGTTTTCGATGACAGCAATATTATACCTCCCGCTATCCTGAAATTTTTTAGCTACATCTTCTACCGATTCACTCAACTGAACTACATTTTCAGGCATGAACATCAGATCGCGCACAAAAATCTTATCGTACAATTCCTGGTTAAACATAATGTGGCGGATATCATCCATTTTTACAATACCCCGAAATGTATAATCTTTTTCAACTACAGGAAAAATATTTCTATGAGCGTGCATGATCACATGAATGAGTTCGCCAAGTGGGTCGTCGGGATGAACGATATTAAAATCTTTCTCAATCAGGTCTTTAACGTTCATCATCATAAGCACAGCCTTATCCTTATGATGCGTGATAAGCTCCCCACGTTTTGCCAGCTGAATGGTATAAACCGAATTCGATAGAAATATTCTTACGGTAGCATAGGATATGGTGGCTACAATCATTAACGGAATAAATAACTGATACCCGCCGGTAATTTCCGCAATTAAGAAAATAGCTGTTAGAGGGGCGTGAATAACACCGGCTATCATCCCGGCCATCCCGGCTAACGCAAAATTTGTTTGTGATAAAGGCAATCCAAAATGATCCAATAACTTTGAAAAAAACAAACCGACATTTGCGCCTACAAATAAGGTAGGTGCAAATACTCCGCCTACACCTCCACCGCCGAAAGTAACGGATGTCGCTACTGCTTTGAACAGGAATACCAGTATCAATAAAACAATAACTGCGGTGAAACTATGACTCAACCCCGAATAAATAGTTCCGTCGAAAAGATAGCTGGTATCGGCCCGAAGGCACTTATTTATATCCTCATACCCTTCACCGAATAAAGAAGGTATAAAAAACACCAACACTCCAAGAATGGATGCTCCGATAATTACACGGTTGAAACCACCTTTTATTTTTTCAAAAAAATCGGAGACAATAATGTAGGTTTTCGTGAAAAATACTGCTACGAGTCCTGTTAGCACTCCTAATATAAGATAGTATGTAACATCCTTAAACGCAAATTTCTCGGTGATTTCAAATGGATACAATACATTTTGTCCCAGGAAAAAATAAGAAGTTAATACAGCAGTGGCAGAAGAAATTAAAAAGGGTACAATAGCGGCCATTGTCAAATCAAACATCATTACCTCGAGCACAAAAACGACTCCTGTGATAGGAGCCTTAAAGATGGCAGACATAGCCCCGGCACTGGCACATCCGAGTAAAAGCATGATCTGCCGCTGATTCAACCTAAGAAACCGACCAGTATTGGAACCAATTGCAGCTCCGGTTGCTACTGTCGGCCCTTCCAGTCCTACCGAACCACCAAAACCAACAGTTAAAGCACTGGTAATTATGGAAGAAATAAGATTATGCTGATGCATGTATCCGTTTGCCTTTGAGATAGCATATAATACACTTGGGATTCCATGCCTGACAGGTCTTTTGTTGATATATTTTATAAATGCAACGGTAAGCAACAATCCGATTAATGGATAAATCAGTTGCTGGTAATCAGATCCCAACCTGGTAAGCATATTCAAATGTTCATGAATGTAATGCACGAGATTTTTTATAATAACCGCACCAAATCCTACAGCAATTCCAATAATCATACTTAAAAACAAAATGAATTGCCTGTCAGAAATGTTATGTGCCCTCCAAATAAGAAATCTTGTCAGGTATGAAGATTTTTTCATAGCACCGCAAAGTTAAACTATACCATGATTTATCAAAATAGATTAAAACCTAATTAATAAACAATTATTGGCACTAAATTTTATTTTTTTTTAGTCAACAAATTAATATGCCTTCACTGATAGTTATGAAACCTGTTGAAAATTACATACAGATTTCCAAAAAAACTGTTAAAACCAGTTCATAAATATTTTATTAAACACAGAATAATGAATTAATTTAACCGTTTTACGGATAAAATATAAAGATTCCTGGTGTTTAACTTTAAATTATTCAAAATCCGAATAAACAATTAAAAATCTATCGGGTACCAATAATACCCCGAAACAGGTAAAATAAAAATATTTTATATTTGTGAATAAACCCGTATTAATGAACAAGCCTTACAGAAACCTCTTATTGGTTTTTCTTTTTATACTTTTCCCGTTTGTTAGTTACGGACAGGGAACCTCTGACCCCGAACCTCCCGAACTGATAAAAGTAACTGTAGACCCGGCAACAGGTAATGTGATCATTTCCTGGCATCCGAGTCCATCTTCAGATGTAACCTATTATGCAATCGACATTATAATTATTCAGGGATTGGACGGGCCTACAGGTATAACAATCGATTCGGTTCCTGCTACCGATACAATGTATGTATATCAATATGCAAAAACTGACTATCAGCCGGATGGTTATTCAGTGTATGCTATTAATAACTCAAACAAGAAAAGTATCCATACCAGGGTTGACAGTACCATATTTACTACTGCCACTTTCGATTCATGTCAGGCAAATATTTCACTTAAATGGAATGATTACAATTCCTGGCGGGGCGATTTGAACAGGTATAACATTTATCAATCCATTGATAATTCAGCCCCTGTTATTATCAAACAACTAAATGAGGGAACCCAATCCTATACCGTAACCAATGTACAAAGTGACCGGAATTATAGTTTTTACATAGAGGCTGTTAAAAATGACAGTCTTACATCCACTTCGAATAAAAAAATCATCTCAACAAGTATGGCACGGGCTCCTGCATACATTAATGCCGATTATGCCACACTGAACAATGATAATACGGTTAATCTATCGTTTACGCTTGATCCGGCCAGTGAATTGAAAAATTATATACTAATGCGGTCCGCATCCGCTACCGGTAAATATGATACAATCGCAAATTTAGTAGCTCTTGGCTCAAAAATCAGTTATACCGATAATTCACCGGTAACGGATGGTCAGTCATTTTATAAGCTGGCGGCAATAAATAATTGTAATTTTGCCACTACTTATTCTAACCTGGCCAGTACCATAATTCTTTCCGGACAATATAATAATCAGGTAAATACACTTTCCTGGACTCCTTATGTCAGTTGGAGAAATGATGTCAAAGAATACCGGATATATCGCAGGTTTGGCGACAATCAGGCAGTAAGCATAGCAACTACAGGTACTACAACTTTTACCGATAACGAAATTGCAAGTCTTGAGTTCGGAGATTTATCAGGAGAGGTATGTTATTATATTAAAGCCATAGAGAACCCCGGAAATCCTTATTACACAAATGCGGAAAGTACATCCAATGAATTATGTATCTCTATTACACCTACTGTAAAAATACCCAACGCATTTACACCAAATCACGACGGAATGAATGACACTTTTCATCCACTTCTGAGTTACATACCCAGGAATTATCATTTCCAGATATTCGACCGCTGGGGAACAAAAGTTTATGATACAACCGATCCGAATGCAGCCTGGGATGGTATAGTAAGAGGAAAGCCCGGAACTTCGGGGGTATATGTTTATTTCCTGGAACTCACTGATTACAACAATCAAATAATCAAACAGAACGGTCATGTAACCCTTGTTTATCCGTAAACAATTACTTCAAAGCAAAGAATTAGCCCAAAATTCACTAAATTTGTTAACTTTTTTCATCTAAATTACGGGAGGATTGTTATATCTCTATGAGTGTAACTTTAACCGCTGAAGATATCGAGATTCAACAGGAGTTCAATGATCTTCTGGAAAATTGCACCCGTTGTAGTAAACGAGGTGATAAGGCACTTATACGTAAAGCCTTCAAATTAGCTTATGACGCGCATAAGGGCATCCGCCGTAAATCAGGTGAACCTTACATTCTGCATCCCCTTCATGTAGCAAAGATTGTAAGTCAGGAAATGGGTCTTGGTGCCAAATCGATTACAAGCGCCCTGCTGCATGATGTGGTGGAAGACACAGATTATACACTTGAAGACATTGAAAATCATTTCGGACAGAAAATTGCCGCTATTATAGACGGACTAACAAAAATCTCTGGTGTATTCGATAACAATTCGTCTTTACAGGCTGAAAATTTCAGGAAAATGTTGCTCACCCTTTCGGATGATGTCAGGGTAATACTGATCAAAATTGCCGACCGGTTACATAACATGCGGACTCTGGGCAGTTTATCCGTTCAGAAAAGAATGAAAATTGCCAGTGAGACTATATATTTGTATGCCCCTCTTGCTCATCGACTTGGACTTTATGCTATAAAAACCGAACTGGAGGATCTGAGCCTGAAATACCGGTATCCGGAAATATATACCGAACTGGAAGAAAAAATTAAAGCCAGGGGTAAAAGCCATGAATTATTTATCGAAGATTTTGAACGACCGATTAAAGAACGGTTGCTGAACAATAATATCAATTATGAAATCAGTGCACGTCATAAATCCATATATTCGATCTGGCACAAGATGCAGACAAAGAATGTTCCGTTCGAGGAAATTTATGACCTGATGGCTATCCGGATAATTTTCGAACCCTTAACAGATATTCCTGAAAAAACTCAATGCTGGAATATTTATTCCATGATTACCGATATTTATATGCCGAAACCTGAACGGATCAGGGACTGGGTAAGCACACCCAAGGCAAACGGATACGAAGCCCTTCATGCTACAGTAATGGGACCACGCGGTAATTGGGTAGAAATACAAATTCGTTCGCAACGCATGGATGAAATTGCAGAAAGAGGATTTGCCGCGCATTGGAAATACAAACAAAATGATTTACATGAAAGTGAACTGGACAAATGGATTAAACGAATCCGGGAATTATTGGAAAGTACACAATCAGATGCCCTTGAATTTTTAGACGATTTCAAACTGAATTTATTTGCTTCCGAGATTTTTATTTTTACTCCAAAGGGTGATGTGAAAACCATGCCTGTGAATGCCATTGCCCTTGATTTTGCCTATGAGATCCATTCCGAGATAGGTAACAAAGCTATAGGTGCAAAAGTAAATCACAAACTGGTGCCTTTAAATCATTCCCTGCAAAGTGGCGACCAGATTGAAATCATAACTTCCGATAAGAATCAGCCGCGGGTGGAATGGCTTAACAAAGTGGTAACAGTAAAGGCTAAGTCTGCCATTAAGAACTTGTTAAAAGCAGAAACGAAAAACAGGATCGATATCGGTAAGCGGCTCCTGGAAGAAAAACTCATGGAACTAAAATTAAAACCCAGTTCACGTATTTTCAGGAAACTGTTGCCACATTACGAAGTTACATCAAAAGACGAGTTATATAGCAAAATCGGTACAGGCATTATTCAACTTGATAATCTGAAAAGAATTCTCAAAAAAAATACTAAAAATAAATTGATACATTACTGGGGATTGCAGTTCTCTAAGTCGAGCCCGAAAAAAGTAATGAATACAACAACTAATCAAACTCCACTAAAACCTTTTGATTTCAATTCGCCCATTCTGCTGAAAGAAAATGTACACGAAGTAGAACCCGAATATACTATTGCTTCCTGTTGCAGTCCCATTCCGGGCGATGAAGTGATTGGCTATCGTACCGAAGATGGTGAAATTATTATTCATAAAACCAAATGCCCTACTGCCATCAGATTAATTTCCAGCCAAAATCAATCAATAATCCAGGCTCAATGGACAACCCACAAATTTCTCTCTTTCCTGGTAAAAATTGCTGTTGCCGGAACCGACCGGTTCGGTATTTATAATGATATAACAACCGTAATTTCTAAACAACTGAATGTAAATATGCGGACTATTAATCTTGCCAGTCACGATGGAATATGGGAAGGTACCATCGACCTTTATGTGCATAACACGAAAGACTTAAATAATCTGATTATGAACATAGGAAAAATAAAAGGTGTGGAATCGGTCAGCAGGGTCGAAAATCTGAAATAGACCGATTTAAAATACTTCTAAATAATAACCTTTTTTTGAAAAAAATAATTATATTAGCGCCTTATTTTTAATTAGTCTAAGTTATGGTATCGAATGAAACCAAAGATACAGTAAAGAAAATTTTCACAAATTATCTTGAAAAGAAAGGTCACAGGAAGACTCCTGAAAGGTATGCCATTTTGGATGAGATATATTCAAGGGACGGACACTTTGATATAGAAACTCTTTATATCTTCATGAAGAATAAAAACTACAGAGTAAGTCGTGCCACACTATATAATACTATTGAACTATTGCTCGACTGCAACCTGGTAATAAAGCATCAGTTCGGTAAAAATATCGCCCAGTTCGAGAAAGCATATCAATGTATGCAACACGATCATCTCATTGATATTGATACCGGCAAAGTGGTCGAATTCTGCGATCCGCGTATGCAGGAAATTATTCAAACCGCCTGCGAACTGAACGGATTCATTCCTTCACACCATTCACTTTATATTTATGGGAAGAAGAAGGAAGTTGCCGTTAAAAAAAGCTAACTGTTAGCATTCTGTTTCCGGATCAAAATCTGAATTTCAACAGGCAATAATGGAAATTTTCGAGGCATAAATTCAGGAAATAATTTGTACCTTGGGGTGTTTTTTGTAAACATAAATTTATACATACGAATGAAAGCAGATGTTTTACTCGGCCTGCAATGGGGCGATGAGGGAAAAGGAAAAGTTGTGGATGTACTCACACCCGGTTACGATCTTATTGCCCGGTTTCAGGGTGGTCCTAATGCAGGTCATTCCCTTGAATTCAACAATATTAAACACGTTCTTCATAATATCCCCTCTGGTATTTTCAGAGAAGGTATCCTGAATATCATAGGCAACGGAGTAGTTATAGATCCTGTTATTTTTAAGGATGAAGCGGATTCGATTGAAAAGCTGGGGATCGACCTCACCAAAAACCTGTATATTTCGAAAAAAGCCCACCTGATACTTCCCTCTCACCGTATACTTGATGCCGCTTCGGAAGCATCGAAAGGAAAATCGAAAATAGGTTCTACCTTAAAAGGTATAGGTCCAACCTATATGGACAAAACAGGTCGCAACGGATTAAGGATCGGTGATATTCTCAGGGATGATTTTAAAGAGAAATACACTGCGCTGCTTAATAAGCACAAAGAACTCCTGAAGATTTATGATTTCGAATACGATATTAAAAAATACGAAGAAGGATGGTGGGAAGGAATCGCTGCTTTGCGCAAATTTAAAATTATCGACAGCGAAATTTTTATTAATAAAGAACTGAAAGAAGAGAAAAAAATACTGGCTGAAGGTGCTCAAGGCACATTGCTTGATATCGACTTCGGCTCCTATCCGTTTGTTACTTCATCGAATACTATTTGTGCAGGAGCCTGCACAGGACTTGGCATTGCCCCCAATAAGATCGGAAATGTAATAGGCATATTCAAGGCATATTGTACCAGGGTAGGTAGCGGGCCCTTCCCCACAGAACTGGAAAATGAGACCGGGGAACTGATGCGTAGTAACGGGCATGAATTTGGCGCCACAACCGGCCGCCCCAGACGCTGTGGATGGCTTGACCTGGTTGCATTAAAATATGCTGTTATGATCAACGGAGTTACAGAATTGGTGATGACTAAAGCCGATGTGTTAACCGGTTTCGACACCATTAAGGTTTGTACTGCTTATGAAACATCTTCGGGTATTTTTGATTTTCTTCCTTATTCTCTGGAAGATAAGATTACCCCGAAATTTAAAGAATTTAAAGGCTGGAAGGATGATATTTCCTCCATAAGATCGTACGATAAGTTACCGAAGGAACTTTTGGATTACATCAACTTTATTGAAAAAGAAACAGAAGTACCTGTAAAAATTGTATCAGTAGGGCCAAATCGTGACGCTACAATTGTGAGATCATAACGATTCTGGTTAGTAAAATAAGAATCAAAAAAAATGTCAACAGAATACCAACTGTTGACATTTTTTATTGGTTAAATTCTTTAGATTATTCCACCTTGTTGGGCAGCTCAAGTCCAAAACCCGACTTTTTATCTTCCCGCTTCAGTAACAAAGCAAAAACAACTCCCAGCACACCAAGAAATGCCAGCATCAGGATTGGATTTGTATAATCGAGTTTGGCTTTCCCCTGATTGATCATATCTTGTGTTATACCCTTATTAGACATATCAAGTACTTTCCCAATCAGCAGGGTAAATAACCACAAACCAAAATTCTGAATAGAAAACATGAGTCCGTATGCCGTACCTATTTTATTCGTATCTACAATTTTCGCCACCGATGGCCACATGGCAGCCGGAACCAGTGAAAACGCAATTCCCAGTACAAACATAGGTACATACGGTGTAATATTTGTGAAGGAAAATGTTAGATGGACTGCAATTAATAATAAGGAGCCCAATATCATAACGGAAGCGCTTTTCCCCTTTAGATCGGTAAATAACCCAAATATCGGGGTAAAAATAATAGTGCCGAAAGGCAATATGGAAGTAATTTTACCGCTTAATTCACCACTCAGGCCAAACTTATTCACCATCATATCAGTAGCATACTTCAAGAACGGGAATACAGCTGAATAAAAGGTAACACATAAAAGTGCAATATAAACAAAGGAAGGTATTTTGATTATTTTCAGTACATCTGACAGCTTAAATTCTTCTTCGGGAGACATTGTCAAATCGCTTCTCTGCTGCCTGTCGATTTTAATATCAAATACAGTATATACGAGGAAAGCCAGTATACTTACGCACAACAAACTGGCTCCCAGCCATATGGGTTTTGTCCATGGCCCCATATCCGATATTGTCTTTGAAAACGCAAGGGCTAACGCCGTTCCGAGTCGAGCAATGGCAAGATTAATACCCAAAGCAAAAGCAAGTTCTTTCCCTTTAAACCATTTCACAACAACTTTTGAAATAACTACAATGCTTGTTTCCGCTCCAAGTCCAAACATAAAAAACCCAAATGACATCATTTTAAGGGCCGGGGAGTAAGATTTCATAAAACTTTCAAAAAAATGAAATCCTGGACCACCATTATTGAAAATATCAGATGCACCATAAGCTGTAATCAAGGACCCCACCGCCATAAAGACAATAAATGCAAAACCGGTAATACGTATCCCTATTTTATCAAGAATGACACCTCCAATAATGGCCATAAATAAAAACACATTCGGCAGGGAATAAGCAGATTGCAAAAAGCCGTAAGCTGAATTACTGAAGTGAAGGCGGTCCCTAATCACATTCTGTAAGGGAGACATTACATCATAAAAAAAATAATTTGCCGCCATTATCAGGCTCAAAATCAGCAAAACACTCCATCGAGTAAGACTCGAATCACGTAAAGATCTCCGCACACTATTCATAATTTATGAGAAATTTATAATTAGGGCACTAAAATAGGATTTTTATTTTTTATAAAATTTCATAAATCGAAAAACCTGTATAAAAATAATTTCAAATGATTTTAAATAAAACAAATGTAAGGATCACAAGAATATTAGCTTTCGATATTATTTAATTTTTCAAAATATATTTACATCTTTGCAAGCTTAAAAAATGAGATTTATCATTTTTTGGAATTTATTATAAATCAAATCATATAAGTTTTTAAAATTATGAAAGATGCTGTTGCTATATTGTGTGCAGGTGGACCAGCTCCAGGAATCAATACTGTTATAAGTTCCGTTACCAAAGTATTCTTAAAATCCGGTTTTACGGTGCTGGGTCTTCAGCAGGGATATCAAACACTTTTTTCCGATGAGCCAAAATTTGAAATACTTGATTTTGAATATGCAGATAAAATATTCAGTCGTGGAGGTTCTTCTCTTCAAATGAGCCGTTACAAGCCCAAAGATGCTGAATTCAAAATAGATTTCTTTGTAAATAATAATGTGAAATTACTGGTAACCATCGGAGGTGATGATACAGCATCCACAGCTAACCGGTTAAGTAAATTTCTTAAAGAAAACAATGTAAAGGTTTCAAACATTCATGTCCCGAAAACAATAGACAATGATCTGCCATTACCGGAAGGGAGTCCCACATTCGGCTATCATTCAGCCAAAGAAGAAGGAGTGCGCTTAGGTAACGCCATATACGAAGATGGACGTACAAGCGGGAACTGGTTTGTAGTTTCTGCCATGGGTCGAGAGGCCGGACATCTGGCTGCCGGAATTGGAATATCCTGTCATTACCCGATGATCATTATTCCTGAAATGTTTGACAAAACCAAAATCACTTTCGACAAAATAACACGCCTCATGGTTTCCTCCATGGTGAAACGTAAGATCCTGGGAATTAATTATGGTGTGGTTATCATTAGCGAAGGCGTTTTCCACTTTATGAACGATGAAGAAGTAGAAGGCACAGGTGTTAATTTTACCTATGATGAACACGGCCATCCCGAGTTGGGCAATGTAAGTAAATCACACATTTTTAACATGCTTTTACAACGGAAACTGAAAAAATTAAACATTTCCATAAAAAGCCGGCCAAACGAATTGGGTTATGAGTTGAGATGCTGCCGCCCTATCGCATACGACCTGGCTTATGCTACTTTACTGGGAACAGGCGTTATGAAACTGTACCGTGAAGGCCTTACCGGATGTATGGTTACTGCTGACCCGGCGGGAAATATTTCTCCCCTGTTTTTAAAAGATGTGGAAGATGAAAACGGCAAAGTAAAACCCCGTCTGGTAAATATTAACTCTGAGAGGATACAGCTTGTCTTCAGAAATAATTTACACTTCATTGTTGAAGAAGATTATAAAACTGCAAAAAAATACCTCCCCAATCCTGAAGAATATGATTTCTACAAAATTCTGGAATGGGAATATTAACTGAATAACACAAACTTTTAAAATAAAGCCGGATGCTATAATATCCGGCTTTTTTATTTTTTTGTGAATCGACCTACTCGTAAAAACATCTTTTCTTAATTTGTTCGAAGACCGTTTTAACAGTTTTTTATCAGGTAATAAAATACCACAGTCAATTTCCCTGGATTTATATATTACTATTCATCACCGGTAATTACCACTCTAATTAAATCAATTATTCATTTTTGTACAAAAAATTTAATATATTTATGCATCCGTTGGAAATAAATTTGAAATACTTCTAAACCATGGTCAATATAAAAAGAAAAAAAGGCACAATAGCCATACTTACAGGAGGAGGTGACGTACCCGGATTGAATCCGGCCATCAGAGCCATTACCATCAGGGCAATACGGGAAGGGTACCAGGTACTGGGATTACGTCGTGGCTGGGCAGGTATCCTGGAGTTTGTCAGGGACAAAAAAGCCGACAACAGTGATAAGTACATGGTGCTTTCTGAAGAAATTGTTAATAAAGCAGGCCGTACAGGTGGTACATTTTTACATACCTCGCGTACACGTCCGAGTCATGTTCCCAAAAGCAATGTTCCTTCTCAATATGCCGATAAATATAAAGAAGATGTTAACGATCTCACCCCGGAGATCATTAAAAACCTGGAATACCTGGGTATCGATTATTTGATTCCCATTGGCGGCGATGACACCTTAAGTTATGGAGTGCGCTTATATTCCGAGGGAATAAAAGTAGTGGCCATTCCTAAAACGATGGATAACGATGTTCCCGGTACTGATTATTGCATAGGTTTCAGTACATGCGTTACACGTACTATTCATATGTGTAATACGTTGAGAACTTCAGCAGGATCTCATGAACGGATTCTTGTTCTGGAGGTTTTCGGGCGATATGCCGGATTCACTGCCATGCTTCCTACCATGGCCGGTGCCGCAAACCGTTGTGTCATTCCCGAACATAAATTCGACGTGGAAAATCTTACGCAATTACTGGTAAATGACCGTAACCACAACCCCAGCAGATATTCTGTTGTCCTTGTATCAGAAGGTGCTATGATTGCCGGTGATAAAAATATGACATTCAGATCGGCGGAACGCGATGCATACGGACATGCAAAACTAGGAGGTATAGGCGACAATGTATCTCAAAAGATAAAAGAATTGTCCCCTCAATTTAATAACGGAAAACCTGTAAATGTAATTAACCAGCAATTAGGGTATCTGGTACGTGGCGGTGATCCCGATGCAATTGATTCCATCGTACCAATGGCTTACGGTAATCTTGCCCTCGATCTGATTTTAAAAGGAATTCACGGACGTTTGGTTGTATTGCGCAACGGACGGTACGATAATGCCCCGATTGATGTGGTAACCAGCACTAACAAACAGGTTGATGTAAAAAGGCATTATAACGTGGACAGATTAAGACCTCACTATAAAAGTTTTGAATTCCAGCCATTATTTATCATGACCGGATCCAATTAAGAAATAATAATTTATTGGGAAAATTTAATAAGCGAAATAATTATTTCGCTTATTTTTTTACATGTACCCAGGCTTTCGTTGCCACCGATGATCTGAACTCAGGAATCTCGCTGATTCCGTTTTTAAAATTGTCATACGACCGGGCAGAAACCCTGTGAAATCCATTGCTTGCATCGTTAATTATCTCCGGTGTATATCCCATATTCTGAAGCTTTTGGGCATACCTTTCCGCATTCTTCTGATCAAGAAAACTTCCGACTATCATAAAATAGCGTTTCCCACTGGATGCATTAAAATCATTGGTCTGTGTTGAAGTATTCGTTTTTTCAGCAGTAGCAACCGGTTCCTGAACTGCTGGTTGAGAATATACTGTTGTATCTATCATCGGTTCCTGTCTAGTCTCTGGTTTAACCTCCTGAATTGTATCTACTTTTTTAGAAAAAAGCCGGTGCTTTTTGAAATAATTACAACTCTGAAAAAATAATCCGGAAATAAAAATGATAATGATTAATCTGTACTTCATCCCTTTACATTTTAAAACATGAATCTACGGTAAATTGCCTGAAAAAGTTATTCCTGTATTGTTAATAATTAGCCAAATATCCAAAAAAAACCTTAAGAGTATTAAATTCCAGCTTGTTAATAAAAATGTAAAGATAAAGATAAAAGCATATTAAAAGTTCAAAACACACTGCAAATTTTAAAAATTCAAGTATATATTATTTTCATATAACCAGATTCAAACAAAAAAAATATAAATTTGTTAAACACAACATAAAATTGAAATAAAATGGCTGATCTTACAACTACTTTTGCCGGTTTACAACTAAAAAATCCGATTATTATTGGAAGCTCCGGACTCACTGATTCTCTTGATGGAATTATTGAACTGGAAAATAAAGGTGCAGCGGCTGTTGTACTAAAATCGTTATTCGAAGAGGAAATTCTTCGGGAAATGAAAGCCCAGCTCAAATCGATGAGTTCCGAAACCTTTCTTTACCCTGAAACACTTGAATTCTATGAAAATACGGACCTGACCGAAGAAAGCACTCAACAATATCTTAAACTCATTGAAAAAGCCAAATATTCTGTTAACATTCCAGTTATTGCCAGCATTAATTGCATTACCTCACAACAATGGACCTATTTTCCAAAACAAATAGAAACAGCAGGCGCCGATGCCCTCGAACTGAATATTTTCATTTTACCCAGTGATTTAAACCGCTCCGGCGAAGAGAATGAAAAAGTGTATTTTGAAATAATCCGGGAAGTTCAAAAGCAGGTTAAAATTCCAATTATAGTGAAGCTAAGTTATTATTTTTCAAATCTGGCTACACATCTACAAGAGATTTCAGAAACTGGAATTAAGGGCATGGTCTTATTTAACCGTTTTTATAATCCCGACTTTGACCTGGATACACTCGAAATTACATCAGGCAGTGTATTAAGCAATCCGTCCGATATCCATTTATCACTCCGCTGGATAGCAATTATGGCCGAAAGGGTAAGTTGCGACCTGGCCGCTTCGACAGGAGTACATGATGGAGAAGGGTTGATCAAACAGTTACTGGCTGGTGCAAACGCAGTTGAAATTGCTTCCGTCATTTATCGTAAGGGTTCACAGCACATAGGTGAAATGCTGGATGAACTGGAAGAATGGATGGATAAAAAAGGGTTTAAATCAATCCGGGATTTCCAGGGTAAATTAAGCCAGGCTAAAAGCAGTAATCCGGCAGCTTTCGAACGGGTGCAGTTTATGAAATACTTCAGAGGTTATCAGCAGTAATATTTCGAACCTTTTTTATTATAAGAAGAGTTACATAATATTAAAAATAAAACCCAAAAAGTTCTTCAGAACTAATTGGGTTTTATTGTATTAAAAAGGACAAGTAGATAAATCTTATTATAATTTGCTTTATTAGTCATCTCACATGCTGGTATCCATATCTTATGGGCATCATACCAGATCACAAGCCTCAGCAGGCATCCAGTGTTTTTCTTTACCTTCCCATTTTACATTACAGCCAATGGGATTTGTTTGATTTACACTGATTTGTTTTCCGGCAGTAAGCTCGGTTAGCGCCCTTTCGAGGTCATTCTCCGTTACCTTCGACACATCCCGCGGATTATCTACTGCTCTTCCTGTATACACCAGATTCCGGTTTTCATCGAAAACATAAAAATGTGGTGTTCGCAACGCTCCGTATTTCAATGCAATATCCTGTGTTTCGTCTCTGAGATAAATCCATGGAAATTTATGTTCTTCCATACGTTTCACCATGTGATCAAAGTCGTCTTCTTCATAAGTATTGGCACTGTTCGAATTGATAGCAACAAACCTCACTCCGGCCTGAGCAAATTTATTTACGGTTGTACGCGTCAGCTCATCTGACCCCAACACATAAGGACAATGATTACAGGTAAAAAATACCACCAGGTATTTCGAGCTATCGAAGTCGGTCAATTTATAATTCTTCCCGTCTGTTGCCGGTAAATCAAAGAAAGGTGCTTTTTCCCCTATTTGCAATGTAAAAGCCATAATAACCTCCTTTTTTTCAATTTTATTAATAAACAACATGTGCAGGGAATTGTTTAAATTCATTCCAAAGAAGAATTCCTTTCATTGAAATAAATTATTCAAGGCTTTCGGGTGAAAAAAGAAATCCCGGACGAAAACCCGGGTTTCTATGATAAACGATAAGTGAAAAATTGCATGTCAGTGCAATCCACTAAAGCAAATAGTTCAGTTCCACCTCTATATTGTGTAAATTGGAATAAACTATTTTGCTGATTTTAACAGTTGAATTTGCTTTTTCAATTCTTTTTCCTGGCGTTCAAACTCTGCTTTTAATTTTTCTTTTTCCTGTAGTTGTTTATGCAAATCTTCCTGGATAGTTTGCATCTCCTCGAGGTTCTGTCGTAATTCTTCTTCCTGAGAGGCCAGTTCCTCATTCTGCTCTTTAGCCTCAATTTCCAGTTGTTTTATTGAGGTAACATCTTTTGTAATCCCAAATATACCAATGGGTTCACCCTTTTCATCTACCAGCGGCATTTTTGTAATTGCCGACCACTGTTCAGTGCCATTTTCAAATGTCTCGTGTTTTATGGTATCGATTATACTTTTACCCTTTTGGATGATCTCTTGTTCTTCGTTAAAATATTTTTGAGCTGTTTCTTTATCTATAAAATCAAAGTCTGACTTGCCGATCATCTCATTCGGATCCGATACATTAAAAATTCGTTTCATCGATTCACTAATGCGAAGGAATTTACATTCTTTATCCTTGAAGTAAATATAATCCGGTAAATTATTCATTAAGGCATCCATTAATGCCTTTTCTTTTCTGAGATCCTGCTGCATTTTTTCATTCTCTGCAATATTTCGTTGAAGATCTTCCTGGATGGTTTGCATTTCTTCGAGATTTTGTCTTAATTCTTCTTCCTGGGCCTGAAGTGCTTCATTTTTCTCAACAATATCTATCTCTATTTTCCGCTGTTCTGTAATATCTTTTGAGATGCCAAATGTTCCGACTATTTTCCCATTCTGATCTTTTAAAGGCATTTTTGTTGTGGTTACCCACGATACAGAACCATCCTTTTTTACTTCTTTTTCTACTAAATCGATAATTGGTTTTCCGGTTTTTATAATCCGCTGTTCATCCTCATAGGCAGGTCTCGCATGCTCCTCGCCAAAGAAATCAAAATCTGATTTCCCGATCAAATCAGCCGGAGATGATAAACCAAATAATTTGGCCATTGAATTGCTGCTCTTTATAAACTTACTCTCCAGATCCTTAAAATAAATCGATTCGGGAATATTTCCCAGTAATGTATCCGTCAGATATTTTTCTTTTGCAAGTTCTTCCTGGATGGTTTGCATTTCTTCAAGGTTCTGCCGCAATTCTTCTTCCTGTGATGCCAGTTCTTCATTTCTTTCTTTTGTCTCCATCTCTAATTCCTTGATTGAAGTAATATCTTTGGATGTTCCAAATGTCCCTATACAATTTCCTTTTTCGTCATATAAAGGCAACTTAGTGATGGACACCCACTGGTCAACTCCATTTTTCGTCAATTCATGAACAATTTTATTTGCAAAACCTTTCCCGGTTTTAATAATTTTTTGTTCTTCATCATAATAAACCTGTGCCACTTCTTTTTTATGAAAATCGAAATCGGATTTACCGATCATTTCTTCCAGGTTATTTATCGGAAACAATTTCAACATAGACTGACTAATACGAATGAATTTACTATCCTTGTCTTTAAAATAGATATAATCTGGTATATTATTCATCATGGCATCCATCAGGGCTTTTTCTTTTAAAAGTGCCTCTTGCATCTTATTATTCTCGGCAATATTACGCTGCAAGGTCCTCCTGGATAGTATGCATTTCTTCAAGGTTCTGACGCAATTCTTCTTCCTGTGCCTGAAGAGCTTCATTTTTCTCAATGACATCCATTTCCATTTTCTTTTGTTCGGTAATATCCTTTGAGATGCCAAAGGTTCCGACTATTTTCCCACTCTGATCTTTTAATGGCATTTTTGTGGTGGTTACCCACGATACAGAACCATCCTTTTTTACTTCTTTTTCTACTAAATCGATAATTGGTTTTCCGGTTTTTATAATCCGCTGTTCACCCTCATAGGCTGGTTTTGCATGCTCATCATCAAAGAAATCAAAATCTGATTTCCCGATCAAATCAGCCGGAGATGATAAACCAAATAATTTGGCCATTGAATTGCTGCTCTTTATAAACTTACTCTCCAGATCCTTAAAATAAATTGATTCTGGAATATTTCCCAGTAATGTGTCTGTCAGATATTTTTCTTTTTCAAGATCCTCCTGCATTTTTTTATTAATCTCTGCCTGTCTCTTAAGTTCTTCCTGAGTTGCCTGCATTTCTTCCATATTTTGCCGCATCTCCTCTTCCTGTGCCTGTAACTCTTCTGCCTGAGCTCTCGATCTTTCAAGCATCTCCTGCATTTTTTCATTTGCGCGTTTAATAGCTATACTGGAAGCAACATCGCGTGATAAATTTTTTACAAATTCCAGCTTGTAGGACTCAATTTTTTTTAATGACGCAATTTCAATAATGCCCAGTTTTTCGTCATCCTGCAGAAGTGGAATAAAAGTAATATACCTGGGGAGTGTTCCGCCCAATCCCGATGTTATCTTGGCATAAGTTTCAGGAATATCATCAATTTCCATAACAATACCTTCTTTATAACAGGCCCCTACATATCCTTCCCCAGGATGGATCTTTTCTTTTATTTGCTCGACACTTGGTGCATAGGCACTTAACATCTCCAGTAACGTTTCTCCGTTTTCATTCTCATTTGCAATATAAATAGTACCTGAATGAGCTCCTACATATTCCACCAGTTCACAGATTATACTCTGTCCGAGCTTTTTTAAATCATTCCTGTTATTTGAAATTAATTCTGAAAACTTAGCAAGTCCTGTTGCCTGAAATTTAAGTTTTTCTTCTTCCAATAACTTTTCTTCGACATTTTTTTCCTGTTCCTTATAATAATTATCTTTTTCTTTCAATGCTAATGTTAAATCATCATTCTGTTTTTTAAAAGAATCAATATCATTACTGAATTTCATCTCCCTTTTTTGTAAATATTTCCATATAAAAGGTGAAATTAATAGTATAATCAGCAATGAAAACCACCATTTCTGATAAAAACGAATCATATTATCAGTACTATACTTTGATGCTGAATTTACATTTGATGGCTGTGCCTTTTCTCCTTTCAACTTATCTGATTTGCCGGATACATTTATACCCGAAGTTGACATTGAGCTAGTATCCGTTTCTCCTGTGTTCTGAATTTCAGTCTGTGATGTTGAACTTATCACAGAAGACACCTCCGTATTAGCAAGAGCCGGAAATGTTGTCCAGCTAACTAATTGAATAAAAAAAACTGTGATAATAGTTTGAGTTAATTTATTCATTTTCATCTGATTAATTAGATTAATATCCTACCGGTATAAAAAAATTCAGTGCAATTTATTCCAATTATTTTTGTAAATCACATTGAAGCAATTAATTTTTACGTAGCAAAACATACTAAGTTATGGGATATTTCCAAAAATGTTCGTTTGGCATATAATTATCGAAAATTATCAGAGCGCAACTAATGTTTTTATAGATTATATTTCTGAAATGTTTGTTAACTGTACAAAATTGTAAATTAGTATCATTGATTAAACGAATAATTATCATTTTATGATAATCAATACAATAAAATACGGGAATTTATAAAAGTATATGTATTTAAATTATTTTATGTTTTTTAAGCGATTGAAACAGATTAGTGAAAGTTCTTTCTATATCATTATCCAGACCTACAGAAAACCGAATGAGCCCTTCTGATAATCCCATCATTCGTTGCACTTCTTTAGGAATTTCGGAAGAAGTACTTTTTCCTGAATTGCTGAACAAGGTTTTAAAATACCCCAGGCTAACAGCAAGATAACCAACCCCCCTTTCCTGCATGGTAACCATTAGCTTACCAGCTTCTTCAACCGAATCAAGTTCAATAGCCATCATTCCTCCATACCCATACCCGGGATTCATTATAGCTGTTAGTAATTCGTATTGAGGATGTTCACTTAGTCCGGGATAAATCACTTTTACTCCGGCTTCTTTCAGTTTAGTGGCAAGATAAAGCGCATTTTTGCTATGTTGTTTCATGCGTATGTGCAGCGTATGTAAATTCTTCAATATTCCCGAGGATCTCATCGGATCCAATACCGGACCCAGTAACATAGCTGTTCCGGTATTAACATCTGAAAGTTGTTCTATAAAATCATTACTCCCGCATATCGCGCCAGCAACGCAATCGTTTTTACCGTTTATAAACTTAGTCATGCTGTTTACTACTACATCAGCACCCAAATTGGCTGGGGTTAAAATCATAGGACTAAATGTATTGTCCACCAATAATTTCATCTGATGATCATGAGCAATCTTAGCCAGAGAAGGAATATCGGCAACCTGCAATAGCGGATTTGTAACCGATTCGGTATAAATTAATTTGGTATTGGGACGAATCGCTTTTAATACTTTCTCGTGATCGGTAATATCAACAAAACTTGTTTCAATATTGAATTTTGGAAGATAATTATGTAAAAATGCGTATGTCCCACCATAAGAAGTTACTCCCGTAATTAAGTGATCACCTGCATTACACAGCTGCAAAATGGAGCAGGTAATAGCAGCCATTCCCGAAGACGTAATCCATCCCGATTCCATATTTTCCATGGCAGCTATGGCATCTGCCAGGTATTTATTGCTGGGATTCCAGTGACGTGAATATAAAAAACAACCGTGTGTATTTCCCAGGAAAGTTTCCGTCATATTTTCCGGATCAAGAAAAGTATAAGTAGATGAATCGGTAATGGATGGATTAACACCACCAAACTCTCCAAATTGCTTGAGGTCTTGTATCCGTGTTGCCGGATCGCTTTTTTGCTTTTTCATAATAGCTATTTTAATTTGTCAAAAAGATATCTATTTTCAGTAGCTCAAACAATGAGATTCCTTAGGATTTATCCAAATACTCCTTTTTTTTAATGGCATGAAGTTTGGTAATTATTAATCAACTTAATTCCTGATTTAGTAAAGAGATTAATAGAGTTCGTCAATGACCTAAATCCAAACCATACTAATTCATCGTATATGTATCAAAAATGACAATAACTACTAACCAATATAACCTGAAAAATCTTATGTATAACTGGGAAAAATACACAGTTCTTTTAGTAGAAGATGATGACATGAGTTATCGGTATATGGAGCTTGTATTGACCCGCAGGACAAAAATCAATGTAATTTGGGCAAAGAATGGGAAAGAAGCAATTAACTATTGCAAAACAGATGATAATATTGACATTGTACTGATGGACCTTCAACTTCCTGATATTAACGGTTGTGAATCGACCATTTCCATTAAATCTTTCAAACCATTCTTACCTATTATTATGCAGACCGCTAATTCGTGGAATGAAGAAAAAATAAAATGTTTTGACGCAGGTTGTGATGGTTATGTAACAAAACCTATTAATCTTGATATTCTTTTCTCACAAATTGATACCTGTATTAAAAAATTCAGTACACTTAAGAAAAAAAGGATTACTTCCTGATTTTCACCCTCACCCACCAGGATATAACATCTTCATCATTTATAAGAATAGACATTTTTACCCGATAGTTTTTTAGGTAAAATGGAAATTTTAAGTAATTTAGGTGCGATAACACAACCTGACTGCACTATGAAGACAATTATTGATCTGTTTCACAACAGTGTAAACCGCTTTTCCGACAATCCTTTTCTGTATGAAAAAAAGAACGGTCAATACGAGAGTATAACTTATCGTGAAACGAAACACCGGGTTTATAATTTTGCTGCCGGGCTTATAAGCCTGGGAATTCAAAAAGGGGATCGGATAGCTCTTCTGGCTGAAGGAAGAAATGACTGGGTAGTAAGTGAACTGGGAATATTATTTGCAGGAGCAATAAATATTCCGCTTTCCGTGAAGCTTGCCGAACCTTCCGAGATAAAATTCCGCCTGGCTCATTCGGGCGCAAAAATGATCATTTCCTCTAAAAATCAATTGCCAAAACTCGCAAAAATAAAACACGACCTGAAAGATCTCGAGAAGATCATTTTACTTGATGCAAAAGAGAAACCGGATGCTTCTGAGATACTTCTTACTGAGTTATTGAAACAAGGAGAAAAATACCTGGAAAATAATGAAGAAGATTTCACTGAACGGTGGAAATCGATTACGAACGACGATTATGCCAATATATGCTATACCTCGGGAACAACAGCAGATCCGAAGGGAATTATATTGTCACACAGAAATTACACGGCCAATGTTGAACAATCCTTAACTTTACTCACCATACCTCCCGGTTGGACTACTTTGCTCATCTTACCCTGGGATCATGCATTTGCACATACCTGTGGCATTTATGCCCTGATGTCGTGTGGCGCCAGTACTGCTTCTATTAAAGTCGGGGATTCCCCCATCGAAACCCTGAAAAATATTCCCATAAATATCAAGGAAATAAAGCCAAATTTTCTTTTAAGTGTTCCCTCGCTTGCCAAAAATTTCAGAAAAAATATTGAAAAAGCCATTCAGGAAAAAGGAAGCTTTGTAGAAAAACTGTTTCATTTTGGCCTTAAAGTAGCATATGCTTATAATGGAAAAGGATGGGATAAAGGGAAAGGGTTGAAAATTTTGTTAAAACCTCTCTACACTTTGATAAATAAAATGGTTTTTAGTAAAATCAGAATTAATTTCGGTGGTAATCTTGAATTTTTCGTCGGTGGTGGTGCTTTGCTCGACATTGAACTGCAACGGTTCTTCTCTGCAATTGGTATTCCCATGTACCAGGGATACGGACTTTCAGAAGCAGCTCCTGTTATTTCATCCAACAATCCTACTTTTTACAAAATGGGATCTTCGGGACAAATTGCCAAATTTATGGAAGTAAATATTTGCGACGAAGACGGTAACATCTTGCCGGTTGGAGAAAAAGGTGAAATTGTTGTAAAAGGTGAAAATGTAATGATTGGTTACTGGAAAAATGAAGAGGCTACCAAGGAAACCATCAGGGATGGCTGGTTATATACAGGCGATCTGGGCTACAAGGATAAAGACAATTTTCTATATGTCCTGGGACGTTTTAAAAGTCTTTTAATAGGTGATGATGGTGAGAAATACAGTCCCGAAGGTATTGAAGAAGCTATTACAGAACAATCCAAATACATCGACCAGTGTATGTTGTACAATAATCAGAACCCGTATACAATCGGCCTGCTTGTTTTGAATAAAGAAACCATCCGTCGATGGACCATTGAAAATGGAATAGATACCAATTCTCAGGAAGGACAGGAACAGGTATTGGAACTGGTCGAATCTGAAATTGCCGCTTACCGTGCCGGCGGTAAATATCAGCACATGTTCACTCATCGCTGGCTGCCATCATCTCTGGCTATACTTTCCGAAGGATTTACAGAAGATAATCAATTAATGAACAGCACCCTTAAAATTGTCAGGAGTAAGATCACCGAACGTTATAAAAAGGTAATTGACTTTCTTTACACGCCAGAATCAAAGAATATCGCCAATAAAAGAAACCTGGAAACAATAGACAAAATTTTCAACAAGTCATAAACTTTTTATTTTAAAAAGTCAAAATCCCGTTGCAGTCAAATATTTGATTACAGCAATCGCATCGAAGAAATTGGGTAATCAATAAAATATTAACTAATTTTGAAACCGGATTCAAACAATTCTTTCTCTAGAAAGTGTTTTTGAATTATACAGAAGGGTGGAGAGAATAGGCTCTGAGAAACTCTAGCAACCAGCCGGATTCTTCCGGAAAAGGTGCTAATACCTAATCCCGTAAGGGAGATTATAATTGAACACAAAAAATAACATTTTTGTTAAATAGCTGAGTTATTCAACATGCAGATTGATATATTTGCACAGATCATAAGATTTTATTAAAACTATTTAAAAATAACAATGAGTAAACGACCCGATATATATCACGAACTCGAACAGCGTATACTGGTGCTCGATGGAGCAATGGGAAGCCTTATCCAGGAACATAAACTGAAGGAAGAAGATTACCGCGGCGAACGATTCCGGGATTTTCCACACGATCTGAAAGGGAATAATGATCTCTTGTCGCTGACCCAACCGCAGATCATAAAAACAATCCATGCCCGTTACCTGGAGGCAGGAGCTGATATCATTGAAACCAACACGTTCAATGCCAACCGGATTTCTATGGCAGACTATCATTTGGAAGACCTGGCTTATGAAATGAACCGGACATCAGCGCAAATAGCTTCGGAAACAGCCGCTGCTTTTACTGCTAAAACCCCCGAAAAACCGAGGTTCGTTGCCGGATCTATCGGACCGACCAATAAAACAGCTTCTTTATCTCCGAATGTAAATGATCCGGGTTACCGGGCTGTTACTTTCGACAATCTGGTACAAGCTTACAGCGAACAGACCGAAGGTTTACTTGACGGAGGAGTAGATTTATTACTGATCGAAACTGTATTTGATACCCTGAACGCCAAAGCTGCATTGTTTGCCATCGAGGAAACATTTAAAAAGAAAAGTAAAGAAGTTCCGATTATGGTGTCAGGTACGATTACCGATGCCAGCGGCAGGACACTTTCCGGTCAGACTATCGAGGCATTCCTGAATTCCGTTTCCCACATCGAATTATTAAGTGTGGGAGTAAACTGTGCGCTGGGAGCAAAAGATATGCAACCTTATGTGGAAGAACTCAGTAAAAAAGCGCCTTTTTATGTAAGTGCCCATCCCAATGCCGGGCTTCCCAACCAGTTCGGTGGTTACGATGAGGGACCGGAATACATGGCAGAGCAATTCAAAACTTATCTTGATAAAAACACAGTAAATATCATTGGGGGTTGCTGCGGAACCACACCCGAACATATTAAAGCTTTTGCAGAGTTAGCACATCAGTACAATAAAAGAAACAAACCTGCCCTTTCCCATAAAACCCGATTAAGTGGCCTGGAACCTTTATTGATAGACAAAGAAAGCAACTTTATCAATATCGGGGAACGGACAAATGTTGCCGGGTCGAAGAAATTCGCCCGTCTTATTATGGATGAGAAATACGAGGAAGCTTTAACCATTGCCCGTGATCAGGTAGAAGGAGGCGCCCAGGTGCTGGATGTTTGCATGGATGATGCGATGCTGGATGCAGAAACTGCTATGGTAAGATTTCTGAACATGGTGGCTGCCGAACCGGATATTGCTAAAATACCCATTATGATCGACTCCTCGAAATGGAGTGTAATCGAAAAAGGATTGAAATGTGTCCAGGGAAAATCCATTGTCAATTCTATCAGTCTGAAAGAAGGTGAAGATGTCTTTAAAGAACATGCGGAAAAGGTTAAATTATACGGTGCTGCCGCAGTAGTTATGGCTTTTGACGAGAAAGGACAGGCTGATTCGTTCGAACGGAAAATTAATATTTGTAAAAGGGCTTATGATATTCTGGTGAATGAGGTAAAATTTCCACCTGAAAATATCATCTTCGATCCCAACATCCTGGCCATTGCAACCGGCATGGAGGAACACAACAATTATGCAGTCGATTTTCTCAATGCCACCCGGTGGATAAAGGAAAACCTGCCGTATGCCAAAATAAGTGGCGGAATAAGTAACCTTTCGTTTTCTTTCAGGGGAAATAACGTGGTTCGGGAAGCCATTCATTCTGCTTTTTTATATCACGCAACCAAAGCGGGAATGGACATGGGGATTGTTAATCCGGCCATGCTCGAAATTTATGATAATATACCGAAGGATCTGCTTGAGCTGGTAGAAGATGTTATATTAAACCGCCGGCCGGACGGCACAGAACGGTTGATTACCTTTGCCGAAAATGTAAAGCAGAAAGATAAAAAAGAAGAAAAACAACAGGACTGGCGTAACGGTACCGTGCAGGAACGTTTAAGTTATTCCCTGGTGAAAGGAATTGTCGATTTCATAGAACAGGATGTACTCGAAGCCAGGTTATTGTATCCCAAATCGCTGAATGTGATTGAAGGTCCACTGATGGATGGCATGGGAGTAGTCGGCGATCTTTTCGGATCGGGCAAAATGTTCCTTCCCCAGGTAGTGAAAAGTGCCCGGGTAATGAAAAAAGCAGTTGCTATGCTCCTCCCCTATATTGAAGAAGAAAAAGAGATCGGGGATACGGGAGAAAACGGCAGCATCGGAAGAATTCTGATGGCTACAGTAAAAGGAGACGTACATGATATCGGTAAAAATATCGTGGGAGTAGTGCTTGCCTGTAACAATTACGAAGTGATCGACCTGGGTGTGATGGTACCTACGGAAAAAATATTGCAAACAGCTGAAGAAAAAAATGTGGATATCATAGGATTAAGCGGTCTGATCACACCTTCACTGGAAATAATGGTAGAGATTGCGCAGGAGATGGAAAAGAAAGGAATGAATAAACCCTTGCTGATAGGTGGAGCAACTACTTCGAAAATACATACTGCCGTGAAGATCGAACCCAACTATGGACCACCGGTCATTCATGTGAAAGATGCTTCAAAAAGTGTAGGTGTTGTCAGTAACCTGCTGTCAAAAACCCAGAAAGATAATTTTGTTGAGAAAGTAAAACAGGAATACGAGGAATTACGACAAACATATGCAGGCGCCAAATCGAAGGTAAACTATATTTCGCTTGCCGATGCCCGTAAAAATGCATTCAGGATCGACTGGGAAAAGACCCAAATTATTAAACCCAAATTTTTAGGACTCAAAGTATTTGATGATTACCCGATAGAAGAGATCAGGCCATATATCAGTTGGGTATTTTTCTTTGTGACATGGCAACTGCGGGGTAAATTCCCCGATCTGCTGGATGATCCTAAAATGGGAACTGAAGCCCGAAAACTTTTCGAAGATGCCAATAAAATGCTTGACCGTATTATTCATGAAAAATTACTGACCGCCAAGGCTGTAGTAGGCTTTTTCCCTGCCAATTCGATAGGCGATGATATTGAGGTGTATGAAAAGGAGGACCGTAAAAATGTTATTGCCACTTTTCGTAACTTAAGAAATCAGGCAAAAAAAGAAGACGACAGTCCCAACCTGTGTCTGGCGGATTTCATTGCCCCGAAAGACAGTGGGAAGATCGATTACCTGGGTGCTTTTGCCAATACCGCCGGACTTGGAATTGAAAAAGCGCTGAAAGAATTTGAAGACGACCTGGACGATTACAGCAGTATCATGATTAAAGCGCTGGCAGACAGACTGGCAGAAGCTTTCACCGAATTATTACATCTGAGGATAAGAAAAGAGTTCTGGGGGTATCAACCCGATGAAAATCTGAGCCTGGAAGAACTCCTGCTTGAAAACTACAAAGGTATAAGGCCGGCACATGGTTACCCGGCATGCCCCGATCATTCGGAAAAAAGTACACTTTTTCAGTTGCTGGATGGTGCAAAAAATGCGGATATCAGCCTCACCTCAAGTTATATGATGTATCCGGCAGCATCTGTCAGCGGACTGGTATTTGCCCATCCCGAATCGAAATATTTTTTTGTAGGCAAGATATCACGCGATCAGGTGGACGATTATGCCCTGCGAAAAGGAGTTTCTCCCGAACTTATCGAATCATGGCTGGCATCAAACCTGAATTATAAATAAGAAAATCCGATCTATTTTTAAAACATGAAAATCACCGAACTTTTTAAACAACAGGAAAAGACATTTTCATTTGAGTTTTTCCCTCCGAAAGACGAAATATCGGCTGTTGATTTTGGTATAAATGTAGGCCAGCTTATGCGGCTTTCTCCTTCGTTTGTAACGGTAACTTACGGCGCAGGCGGTTCCAATCAGGAACGTACTTTTTCGCTTGTCAATTACCTGCAAAATAAAATCGGTTTAACCACGGTAGCGCATTATACCTGTGTAAATGCATCAAAAGAAAAGGTGAAAAAAGATATGAAATACCTGGAGTCGATCGGCATAAAAAACCTCATGTTACTAAGGGGTGATCCTCCGAAAGATCAGGAAAATTTTGTTGCTCCTGCAAATGGCTTCAGGTATGCGAGTGATCTTATTGAATTCGTAGGAAGTCATTTTAACTTTGTGAAAGCAGGAGCCTGTTATGTAGAAAAGCACCCCGAAGCCGATTCATTTCATGCTGATCTTTTGCATCTTAAACAAAAAGTAGATGCCGGCACCGATTTTTTAATTACTCAATTATTTTTCGACAATAAATACTATTTCGAATTCCTTCGTGATGCCAGGGAAGCAGGGATAAACTGCCGAATTATTCCGGGAATTATACCTATTACCGCATACCGGCAAATAGAGCGTTTCACGAAAATGTCAGGAACAAAAATTCCGAAAGAACTTACGGAATTACTGGAGGCAAATAAAGACAACCCGGATAAATCCCATGATATAGGGGTTGAATATACGATCCGGCAATGTCGTGAATTACTTGACAAAGGCGCGCCCGGAATTCATTTTTATACATTAAACAAATCCCGGGCGGCTATTGAAATTTACGAATCTTTATAATTGGATTCCCGAATTATTTTAAAGGAATATTCCGAAGGGTTTCGGTCAGAAAATCCCAGAATTTCTGAACACTCGGAATGTTCACCTTTTCGTCCGGAGAATGTGGAAAACGAATAGTTGGTCCGAATGAGATCATATCCAGGTTCGGATACGCACCCCCGATGATTCCGCATTCCAGTCCGGCGTGAATAGCAAGTATCCCCGGTTTCTTACCAAACTTCTTATTATAAACGTCCTGCATGGTATTCAGTATGGCAGAATTCATATTGGGTTTCCAACCCGGGTAATCACCGTCGAAACTTACTTCGGCACCTGCCAGTTCGAATAATCCCCGCATACGGTCCGCCAGTCCGGCCTTGGCTGAGTCTACAGAGCCACGCAACAGGCAAAGTACGACCACTTTGTTTTCTTCCGATTTTACAACAGCCAGGTTGGTTGAAGTTTCTACCAGTCCGGGTACTGCATCGCTCATACGAATAACGCCGTTCGGACAGGCATATACGGCATTCAGAATATTTATTTGCGTATCCGTATCAATAATCGTCTTAGGAGTATCACAAGGACTTGCCTGAATTTTCAGATCAGGTTCTGTTCCTGATAATTCGGATGTAATGGTTGCTGCAAATTTCTTTACTACTTCGGTAAAGTCTTTTTCTTTTTCAGCAGGAACAGCTACAACAGCATATGCTTCCCTGGGAATGGCATTGCGAAGATTACCGCCTTCGATATCGCTTAATTTTATCTGAAACTCCCTGGTAGCTTTCCATAATAATCGTACCATTACCTTATTCGAGTTTCCCCTTCCCATGTTAATATCTAATCCGGAGTGTCCGCCTTTAAGTCCCGATATGGATATCTTATATGCTTTATGATTGGCCGGGAAATTTTCACGGTTAATAGCGAAAGAAATATTCGCATTAATTCCACCCGCGCAGCCTACGTATAATTCTCCTTCATCTTCCGAGTCGAGGTTCAGTAAAATATCGCCTTTGAGATTCCCGGGTTTCAGAGCAAAAGCACCTGTCATACCGGTCTCCTCATCGATGGTAAACAATGCTTCGATTGGCCCATGCTCAATATTATCCGATTCGAGGATGGACATAATTGCAGAAACGCCTATACCATTATCAGAACCCAGGGTTGTTCCCTTTGCAGTAACCCATTCACCATCAACATAAGCCTGAATGGGGTCCTTTTCAAAATCGTGACTGGAATCACTGTTTTTTTGCGGAACCATATCCAGATGTGATTGTAAAACCACCCCTTTCCTGTTTTCCATTCCTGCAGTGGCAGGTTTTTTTATCACTACATTTCCTACATTATCAACTTCAACATCCAGTTTGAGTTTTTCGCCAAATTCACGAACAAACTGAATGACTTTTTCTTCTTTTTTCGATGGCCGTGGAATTTGCGTCAGGTTATAAAAATTCTTCCAGAGCAATTCCGGCTTCAGTTCAGTAATTTTGTTAACATCCATTATTTTACTTTTTTATTTTAAAACTATAAAATTACGACAAAATATTGAAGTCCTACAGGACAATTATCATCCTCTCTAACCTATATAATCTATAAATCTCTTTTATGAAACTGGTAAAATCCAACTTTAACAAGGTATTAACAATACTGTAAAACAAAAATACCTAACTTGCGTTTAAATAAAGACAGTGTTTTTTATACTAATTTGTTGAATGGTGATGTTACGATTATTGATAGTTTTCAACCTTGCTTTGTTAAGTTTAAGCGGTTTTTCACAGGAAAAAGTAAAATGGTACACTATTGAAGAAGCTACCGCGTTGAATAAAAAAGAACCCCGAAAAATGATGATTGATATTTACACCGACTGGTGCGGATGGTGTAAAGTAATGGATAAAAATACTTATAGTCAGGAGGTTATTGCCGACTATCTGAATAAAAATTTCTATCCTGTTAAATTTAATGCAGAAGATAAAGACAGCGTAACCTTCCTGGGGAAAACCTATAAATTCGTGCCGCAGGGAAGCCGTGGTTATAATGAACTAGCCGCAGCGCTGTTAAAGGGTAAACTGGCATATCCGTCGATCGTTTTTATCGACGAACAGGGCCGGCCTTTCGAACCCCTGCAGGGATATATCAAAGCCGAACAATTAGATCCGATCATTAAGTTTGTCGGGGGCAATCATTATTTAAAAGAATCATTCCAGGATTTCAAGACATCCTATACTTCACCGGTAAAAGCAGAAACAACACAGGATCAATAAACCTTATTTTACTGAAAAATATAGGGAACAACAGCCCCGTGCTGGTAGATATTCATATCGGCTTCGGCAAGAATGCTGCTGCCATAAATTAAGCGCACATCTGCCCTGTCGGGAATGCGGTAAAACAGAACATTCGGAGCGCTGACACCTGAATAAGGGTAAGCCAGATGCTCCAGGCTTTTAGTGGTCCCACGGTCGGTAATCTCAATGACCATCGGTTTTCCTTTTGATTCATCGTTTGATTCAAAAAAACCATCTGTTTCGGAAAACCGAAAAAGTACAGTTCGTGTTAACTGACGATTTGCCTCAGGAACAACCTGAAAGGTTCTGACATATACTTCGTCAGTGGTTTTCCCGGTAAATAAAGCCAGGTATTCTGCTTCCAGATCATTCAGTTCCTCTATGGCCGCTTCCATTCCATCCCCGCCTGGTATCGACTCACTTTGTCCGGTAAGTAGTTTGAACCTGCGTTTTCGAAGCTTGACAATAAAATTGGCTGCCTCTTCCGCTTTTTCTTCCAATGTTTTTTTTGTCCACTGCTTTTTCACCATGGGAACTTTTACCACGCTGTTATTCCGGACAATTTTTTTATAAACGGTATCATTTTCGTGAATTATGTTCCTCTTGACAGATAAATCGGTAAAAGGTATCTTACCCTCTTCATCCGAAGGGGTTTCCAGCCTGTTTGAAAAGTGGCCCACGTTCGATGCATCCAGTATTAATCCATTTTCAGTTAACTGAAACATTCCGCTTTTCAGAACGGCACTGCCCGGATCCTTCACGGAATAATAATAATCCGGATCCACTTCGACATGGCTGGCAAGGGTGGTATGATCAATTGTCCATAACATCTGTTTTTCATGAGGTACGATCTTTAATCCCCAGAAATTCATCAGCATATTCGTGGTAAGGCCCCGGAATCGTAACATGCCGGATGGCTGTAACTTCAGCAGTAACCACTGTGCGGGGCAGTGCATAAATAAACGCACTTTTATCCATTTGCGTCATGTCCTGTACATTGGTCACGTAAAAATTTTTACTGATGGAGCAACTTGTAAACAATACCAAAAAAAAGACCTTGTATATTTTCTTTATCATGTGTTATAAATTTTCCAGATTAATAAATGCTTTACCTATATTATTAATAATATCCGAGGCTATCAATGCCTGTTGTCCGGTTTGTGAAGCAGCTATGTCTCCTGCAAGCCCGTGAATATATACACCTGCCAGCGCCGCTTCTTTGGGAGGATATCCCTGTGATAATAATGAAAGTATGATACCTGTCAGCACATCTCCACTTCCACCGGTTGCCATTCCGGGATTCCCGGTTGTATTGAAATAACAGGTACCATCCGGACATGAAATGGCGGTATGGGCGCCTTTCAGTACAATGTACAGTTTATGTTTTACAGATAATTCAATTTGTGCTTTATTCCGTGAAAAATGATCGTCATATTTACCAAACAGCCGTTCAAATTCCTTGGGATGCGGAGTTATGATACTATTTTCAGGGATGAGATCAATCCATTCCTGATTTTGTGAAATAATATTTAGTCCGTCGGCATCGATTACCAGTGGAACTTTTACTTCTGTAAGCAGTTTTCTCAATGCCTGTTGCGAATTTTTTTTCTGGCCCAGCCCGGGACCAACTGCTACGGCATTGTATTTATCAAGCGGAGGATATTCCGAAAAAATGATATCCGAACTGTCGATGCTGATAAGCGCTTCGGGGACAGCACCCTGTAAAATTGCGTATCCAAACCTGGGAACGTGTGCCGTTACCAGCCCGATACCCGAACGAATAGCTGCCCCGGAAGCCAGTATAGCCGCCCCCATCATGCCATAGGAACCGGAAATAAGTAACCCGTTACCATAAGTACCTTTATGAGAAAATTTAGCCCGTGGCCGGATAATGGCTGAAACTTCATTTCCGGTAAGGTAATGAAACGGCGTTTCGACATCACGTATAAAATCTTCATGAAGACCAATGGGGATCACTTCCCATTTTCCTACAAAAGCTCCGTTATCAGGAAAAAGAAATGATAATTTCGGAAACTGAAATGTTAGCGTTATATCCGCTTTAATAATATGCTGTGGATCGTTATCACTGTTGTCTTCACCGAAAAGGCCACTGGGTATATCGATGGCAATTAACTGTGATCTTCTGCAATTATTCAGAAAATTGACAAGTGCGACAGCCAGTCCTTCCAATGGCCTCGATAATCCCGAACCGAACAACCCGTCGATCACAACCTCATCGGGATGTATATCCGGAAATTCACTCTCAGAAGCTATTTCAATTATCGATACTTTACCCTGTGTAATCAGATATTCCCTGTTAATTTCCGAATCGGGTGATAATTTATTCGAAATTTTCAGTAGATACAGGCTTACGGCTATATATCCTTCATCGACAAGAAGCCTGGCTATTGCCCACCCATCACCTCCGTTATTGCCTGGGCCACAAAATATTTTAATGGGTTTTTGCCGGCTGACATGTCCGATCATCCAATCGGTAAATGCTGAGGCTGCCCGCTCCATTAAGTCAATGGAACGGATCGGTTCGTGTTGAATCGTATATTTATCCGCCTGTCGTATTTGCTCCGTAGTGAGTATTTTCATATTCGGGTGTTGGTTTCCGTTTCATTGAAAACAAAATAAATATCATTTAATTTTAACAGTAAAATTAATTCTTTTGTTTTTAATCCTTCACTAAATAAAAATAATAACGTGTAATGAACTTAAAAAATTGAAATTCGACGGAACAATTTTATATTTGAAGAATATTAATGATAATTATAAACTAAAAACCATAAGATCATGTTCAAAGGACACCCAAAAGGATTATATGTTGCTTTTTTCTCGAATATGGGCGAGCGTTTCGGCTATTATACGATGCTGGCTATATTTGTGCTATACCTGCAAGCCAAGTTCGGTTGGTCCACCACCCAGACTGGTCATGTATACGGCGCTTTTCTTTTTGGTATCTATTTTCTGCCATTGTTAGGCGGATTTATAGCTGATAATATCCTTGGATATGGAAAAACAATTCTATTGGGCATAATCGTAATGTTTATCGGTTACTGCATGCTGGCGTTTCCCAATACCGGGGAATATTTTATTTATGGAGCATTAGCAGTAATCTCTTTAGGGACAGGTTTTTTTAAGGGAAACCTGCAGGCCCTGGTTGGGAACCTTTACGATGATCCGAAATACAGCGGTATCCGCGATTCAGCATTTAATATATTTTACATGGGTATAAATATCGGTGCCTTTTTTGCCCCCAGTGCAGCACGCGGTATGCGTAACCTGATACTTTCCATGAATGGTTTGGAATATCATCCGGCCATTGCCGATCTGGCACATAAGTATCTGAATGGTACTCTTCAGAATACGAGCGAACTGCAAGCCCTGATAAAAACTGAAGTGAGTGGCGGTATAACAGATCTGGCTGGTTTTTGTCACCACTATATTGATGCACTGGGACAGGCATATAATGCCGGATTTGCTGTAGCAGCAATCAGCATGATCGCTTCACTGGCTATATTTATAGGTTTCAGAAAATATTACAAACATGCCGATGTAACGCACCGCCAGCAGAAAAAAGCCAATGCTGCCAACCTGGTAGTGCTGACTACCAAACAGATCAAAAACAGGCTGATGGCCCTGGGGCTGGTATTCCTGGTGGTTATGTTCTTCTGGATGGCTTTTCACCAGAACGGGTTTACCCTTACAATTTTTGCAAGGGATTATACAGTTTCAACAGTAAGTCGTGGCACAGCGCTAATTTTCAACCTGTCCTCTCTCCTTCCCCTTATCGCTGCCATTATAGGTCTTGTATTCATATTTGGTAAAAACAACAGCATTAATGTACGTGGAATGGGCGCTTTACTGACAGTCGCCGGTCTGGCAATCACTTATTATGTTACCAGCCGGTATCAGGATACAGGAAATCCTATTTCGCCGGAGATATTCCAGCAATTCAATCCTATTTTTATTGTTTTTCTTACACCGGTAATCGTAGGATACTTTGCCTGGCTTCGCAAACAGGGAAAAGAACCTTCCTCGCCGAAAAAGATCGGTATTGGAATGATCCTGGCTGCAATAGGATTTATTGTTATGGTATTTGCTTCTCAGGGATTAGCCAGCCCGGCTGAATTAAAAGGAGGTGTTTCCGAAACGCTGGTTTCCCCCTACTGGCTGATCGGTACTTACCTCACCCTTACAGTCGCTGAATTATTTCTTAGTCCCATTGGAATTTCTTTTGTGTCGAAAGTAGCCCCGCCACAATTCAAAGGACTGGCACAGGGAGGCTGGTTTGGCGCTACTGCCCTGGGAAATCTGTTAGCCGGACTGATCGGTCCTTTCTGGGATAAATGGGAATTATGGCAGTTTTTTGCCTTGCTGGTGGTGCTTTGTACGTTATCAGCCATTTTTATTTTTTCCATTCTTAAATTACTGGAGAGGGCAACGGAGAGTTAATATACTCAATAATTTTATTGGAAAATATCGATACCGTGTAATATACTGAGATTATACAGTGACAGAAATACTTCCGGTTATGTTTTTATCTCCGGTTCAGACCATAATCAGTTGATTCAGAAATTCCTGTATCAGATGTCAATGACACATAGAATCCGATTTTATAAACCGAAAACCACCTGATTGTGAATTATTTCACATATGTACTTAATTTTGTGACCCTTATCTGATAAGGGTCTTAATAATTTCATCCGGTTTATATACATGCCGACCCCATTGGTAAAGATTTTTTCAATTTTAATCTTCGAATTCCTGTCATTCATAAAAGAGGACTTTTAAGATTGATAAATTGGAATTACCTTGCAACGAATTTTATAAATTAATTAAAAATAATAATCAACTCTTTCATTTTTTATTATTAACTTAAAAATTAAAGAAATATAAACTTAATGCTGATACCCATGAAAACTTTTACCTTTTTAATCTCAGTCGGTTTATTCGTAATCAATTCGACGTTAATGTCCTTTACAGCGAAAGCTGATAATCCTCCTTATATTAGTGTTATCAGTGATCAGGTAGCTGTAATCAATGAAATCTTCACGTATGATGTGAATGCACTTGATGCCGTTCCGGCCGAAACATATGAACTGTTAGAAGCAAGACCGGGAATGACGATCAATGCTACTACAGGTCTGATCACCTGGACCCCGGCATCTATGGGTGATGGTGGTAAAGTCACTGTCAGGGCTTACAATACAGCCGGTGAATCCGTCAGATCCTTTTATGTTTATGTTTCACAGGTTGCTTGTGATGCCAACCTTGTTTCCTATTGGAAAATGGACAACAATGTCGGATCAACACTGCAGGATGTAGCCAACAATCACGATGCAACTTTTTTAGGCGCCGGCACATCCCAGGTCGAACCTGCTGTAAGCAGCGATGCCATGGTGGGCAATTCCATATTGTTTTCGCCAACCACCGCATTTGATTCTACTTATGTTGTTGCAGGATGAGGCACCTTTTCAGTTCAAGGACAATGATGCTTTTAGTACTTCTTTCTGGTTCAAAAATGAGCCCGGCGGATTCTACACACAGTACGAAGTATTTATAGGAAGATTTACTGATAAAGGTAATTGGTATGTGGCCTGGAATCCTGATTCAATGAAGATTCAATTGAAAATTCAAGATACCGGTACCTGAAGACACTATACTCACCAGTTCAACAGTTATAAATGATAATAACTGGCATCATGTTGTTGCAACTTTTGCCGGTGCTACAGGAAATAATGAATGTCACATGAAACTTTATGTCGACAAAGTTTCTACAACAAGTTATTATGATTTTTGGAAAGATGATTATACAGGAAATGGAAAATTGTCCATAGGCAGTTGGTATACCGGAGGCCATAGTTATCCTTATTCCGGATACCTGGATGAAGTTGCCTATTATAATAAAGCGCTTAGTGCATCAGAAGTTACGGCCCTTTATAACAAAGGCATCAACCACCAGTATATTTGCACAACCGCCAATACAGCTCCTGTTATTACCTCTACAGCGGTTACATCTGTGAATGAGGATGCCGCCTACAGTTATACGTTAACGGCCAATGATCTGGATATTAGTGATCCGATCACGCTTTTTGCCCTTAAAAAACCATCCTGGTTAAGTTTTAATGCGTCCAGCGGTTTACTGTCAGGTACGCCTACCAACAGTAATGTGGGGGATACAACCATTGTACTGGCAGCATACGACGGAAAAGACACTGTCAAACAAAGCTATACATTAACGGTAGTAAATGTAAACGATGCCCCGGTATTAAGCGGTATGGAAGGAACAGCTGCTGCCTACACGGAAGGTGATCCTGCCATGAACATCACTTCCACCCTTGCTGTAACCGATGTGGACAATGCCAATATGCAGTCAGCCACAGTAAAGTATTACAAGTAACTACAACTCATCTGAAGATGTGCTCCAGTTCACCAATATGGGAAATATCACGGGATCATTTGTCACTGCTACCGGTATACTTACCTTAAGCGGTTCGGATACAAAAGCCAATTATCAGACAGCGCTTCGGTCTGTTAAGTACCTGAACAGCAATAATGACAACCCGTCCAGCCTGACACGTACTGTTTCGATAACGGTTAACGACGGGGCTTTAAACAGCAATACGGTTACCCGTAATATTACCGTGACAAAGGTAAATGATCCACCGGTTATCACCAGTCAGAATACGGTTTCTACCAATGAGGATGTCAGTTTCGGTGTTACACTGGCTGACCTGAATGTAACCGATGTGGATAATACTTATCCTGCCGATTTTACCATAACGGTCAAGAATGGTCCGAATTACAGCCATTCGGGAAATACGGTAACTCCTGCATTAAACTGGAACGGTACGTTGAAAGTTGCCTTTGACCTGTCAGACGGAACAAATACCGTATCTGACAGTCTCTCAGTAACTGTAATCCCAGTGAATGATCCGCCGGTATTTACTTCTGCACCTATAACCGATGCATATGCTGATCAGAGTTATCTGTATGCTGTGATTGCCGCAGACCCGGATGCAGGGGATGTGCTGACCTATTCAGCTTTGAAAAAACCTGCATGGGCCTCTTTCAGCTATAATTCCCAGTTAGGTCATTACATACTGACCGGTACACCGAATTACACAAATATCGGTACGGATTCTGTTGTTGTAAGTGTTTCCGACGGAACAGTTACTACCTATCAACGATTTAAGCTTACCGTAAATTCACAAAACAACATTCCACAATTTACCTCTACGCCGGCAACTTCGGTGAATGAAGATGTGGCGTATGTATACAATGTTACTGTAAGCGATGCCGATGCATCCGATGTATTGACGGTAACGGCAGACACTATACCCGGCTGGCTGACATTTAATGCAGGAACTCTGGTACTATCTGGTACTCCGACCAACGATCAGGTTGGTATGAAAGCTGATTCTACATACAGGGTGGCCTTGCGTGTATCCGACGGCAAACAGTCCTCTTACCAATCATTTGATGTTACCGTTGTAAATGTGGATGATGCTCCGGTAATCAGTTCACAGTTAACTTCCGTTTACACCTATGCCGATTCCTCATTCACCATCAGTCTCAGCGACCTGGAAGTTTCGGATGTAGACAATCCGCTTACGGATCTGTCTTTGGTAATTCAGTCCGGCTCCGGATATACGGTTTCCGGTAATACAGTGACCGTTAACAATGGTGTTGGCGGAGATCTGGTAATTTATGTACAGGTAAGTGACGGGACTAAGAACAGTGAGACCTTTAATTTTGTTGCAACTGTAAACTACATTCCCCAGTTTACTTCCACACCGGCAACTTCGGTTAACGAAGACGTAGCTTATACATACAATATTGCTGTAAATGACGATGATGCCTCAGATGTACTGACCGTAACAGCGGACACTATACCTGACTGGCTGACATTTAATGCAGGCTCGTTGCAACTCACCGGTACGCCTACCAATGACCAGGTTGGAATGAGCCCCGACTCGACATTCAGAGTAGTATTAAGTGTTTCTGACGGGAAACAATCTTCCGTACAGGCTTATAATCTGACGGTAAATAATGTGAATGATCCTCCTGTCATCGAATCACAGATTACTTCCATTACTACTTACGCCGATTCAAGTTTTACCATTGGGCTTAATGATGTTCAGTTCAGCGATGTCGATAATCCGGTAAGTGATCTGTCCTTGATAATCATGAACGGAAACGGATATGTTGTTTCAGGAAATACGGTCACGGTTAATCCCGGAATTAGCGGAGAACTGGTTATATCAGTAGAAATAAGTGACGGCGCTTCCTACAGCAACGTATTCAATTTTGCAGTGAACGTTGACGTTGTGAATGCTGTTCCACAATTAACTGCTGATAATGGTATCGTTGGAAATGTCTTCCCGATACCGGCCACGAATCAGTTAAATTTCCAACTGAATTCAAAAGGAAATCTGACTGTTCAGATTCTGGATGTAACCGGTAAACTGGTCATTCAGAAAAAATTCGAAAATTACGGAAAAACCATATCCCTGGATGTTAGTAATCTGAATAACGGCATGTACTTTTATAAATTCATGACCGACACATCCTACCAGATAGGTAAAGTCCTGATCAAAAAATAATTAAACTAAAAAGTAAAGGTTCTGTCCCGGAAGCCTTTGCGAAACTTTGTGGTCTCTTTGCGGTTCTTTGCGTAATAATATAAGTAACTGTTACGCAGGGTTTCGCAAAGAGACCGCAAAGCTACGCAAAGAAAAGAATTACAAATTTCTTGTCAACATTCTTTTATTTGACAGCTTCTTTATAAATTTCATTATAATTATCCGGATTCTTAAAATTTATTGGAATAATTTAGTCACACATATCAGATCGCATTCCGGAGGGAGTGTGTTAAATCATTTATAATTAAAAAAAACATGAAAATAATAATTACAGGTAATTTAGGGTATATCGGACCAAGCGTTACAAACCAGCTCCGGAAAACACATCCCGACGCAGAATTGATCGGTTTTGATATTGGTTATTTTGCACATTGCCTTGCCAATGCAAAGGTTCTACCCGAAACAAAGCTGAATAAACAAATTTACGGTGACATACGAAAATTCCCCGAAGAGTTGCTGAAAGGGGTAGATGCCATTGTAAACCTTGCTGCCATATCAAATGATCCAATGAGTTTTAAATATGAAGAGATCACACTGGATATTAATTACAGGGCAGCAGTAAATCTGGCAAAAATGGCAAAACGTAACGGTGTAAAGTCGTTTGTTTACGCCTCCAGTTGCAGCATGTACGGCGAAGCCGATGACTCACCCCGCAAAGAAGGAGACAAGCTGAATCCGCTCACCGCTTATGCACGATCCAAAGTCATGGCCGAAAAAGACCTGGAACCGCTGGCAGATGATAACTTTACAGTTACCTGTTTGCGTTTCGCTACCGCATGTGGCTGGACAAACCGCTTAAGGCTCGACCTGGTGCTGAATGATTTTGTGGCAGGCGCCCTTACCAGTAAATTCATTTCAATATTAAGCGACGGCACACCCTGGCGTCCGATGATCAACACAAAAGATATGGCCCGGGCGCTCGACTGGGGTGTCACAAGAAATCCGGCAAACGGAGGTAAATTTCTGGCGGTAAATACCGGCAGTAACCCATGGAATAACAAGATAAAGGACCTGGCTGAAGCAATAGCCACTGTGATCCCCGGAGTAGAAATCTCAGTAAATCCCGATGCACCGCCTGATAAAAGATCATACCGGGCAAATTTCGATTTATTTAAAAGTCTGGCACCCGATCACCAGCCACAGGAGGACCTGATCTCAACCGTGAAAGAAATTCTGGATAATCTGAAAGAGATGAAATTTGACGATGCTAATTTCCGTGAATCCAGTTTTATCCGGTTAAGAGTGCTTGATTATCTCCAGTCTGCCGGATTGCTCAATAAAAATCTTGAATGGATCCAATAACTATTAATCGACAATATCAAACGGAATATGATTTTTACCGAAACAAAATTAAAAGGAGCATATCTCATAGAGATCAAGAAAATAGGAGATGAACGGGGCTTTTTTGGCCGTTCGTGGTGCCAAAATGAAATGAAAGAACACGGGCTTATCGGAAACATCGCCCAGATCAATACATCTTTCAGTAAAGAAAAGGGCACTCTCAGGGGGTTGCACTTTCAGCTCCCTCCTCATCAAGAGGCCAAAATGATACGATGTACCCGCGGGTCCGTATTCGATATTATTGTTGATTTAAGGCCGGATTCTCCTACTTTCAGACAGTGGACAGGTGAAATACTTACCGAAGATAATTACAAAGCGTTGTATTCTCCGGAAGGATTTGCCCAGGGTTTTATTACGCTGGAAGATAATACGGAGATCACCTATTTCACAACGGGGTTTTATGCCCCGGAACATGCCACTGGGGTCAGATGGAACGACCCGCAGTTTAATATCCGGCTTCCTCTCGAACCGGTAGTCATCTCCGATCAGGACACGCGGTGGCCCGATTTCAACCTTTAACAAAAAAGTTATTTCATTTATTCTAATTTATTAATTACCAATGGTACATACCAAATGCCCGAATTGTTACGGTGAAAATATCGAAGGCTTTTTCAGCATTCACAATGCGCCCATTTTTAGCCTGGTAACCGTAAAATCCAAAGAAGAAGCTCTGAAAGTCCCCAGAAAAGATATAGAGTTGGGTTTCTGTCATGACTGCGGTTTTATCTTTAACCGTTTGTACGATACATCCATCGATTATTTTACACAGGGTTATGAAGACCAGCAGGGATTTTCAAAAACATTTATGCAATACCTTGAGAAAATTTCCAGGGGATTGATTGACAAATACGATCTTCATAATAAACAACTCATTGAGATAGGCTGTGGAAAAGGAGATTTTATCAATATGCTGAGTGATTTAAGCGGAAGCAAAGGAATTGGTATTGATCCGGCTTATGAAGAAGGTCGTCAGACCAATCCCAACCTTTCTTTTTACAAGGAATTTTATTCCCTTGAACATGGAAAGATCCCCAGTGATCTGATCTGCTGCCGGCATACACTGGAACATATACATCCTACAAGGGACTTTCTGCAATTAATACGCGATTCTCTGGGAAAAAGAACCGATCCGGTTATTTTCTTTGAAATACCACAAATAACCAGGATCCTCGATATTCAGGCATTCTGGGATATTTATTACGAACATTGTTCTTATTTCAGCGCCGGTTCGCTGGCGCGACTGTTCCGGAGCACCGGATATGAAATACTCGATCTGCGGCTGGAATACAACGATCAGTATCTTGTTATCGAGGCAAAACCCACCAATTCACCTGATACTAAGATATGGCCCATCGAAGAAAGCATCGAAGAACAACAGCAACGTGTCGCTGTTTTTAAAGAAAAAGTTGAAACCCAGTTAACTGAGTGGCGGACAAGGCTTACCAGGCTTAAAAACGAGGGGAAGAAAACCGTTGTCTGGGGAGGAGGATCGAAGTCGGTTGGATTTTTAACGAATTTTGATGATATTAATGTTATTGAATATGTAGTAGATATCAATCCTTATATGGAAAATAATTTCATTCCGGGGATTGGTAAAAAATACGTGCAACCGAAATTTCTGGCTGAGTACAAACCGGATGCAGTAATTATCATGAATGGCATTTACAAGGATGAAATCACAAAAATGCTGCATGATATGGATGTATACCCGGAAGTTTTTGCTTTGTAATACCTTAAAAAAAGAATTAATAATGAAAGTAGTTTTGTTTTGTGGCGGATTAGGGATGCGGCTCAGAGAGTATTCCGATCAGGTGCCAAAACCCATGGTGCCGATAGGATACCGTCCGATTTTATGGAATATCATGAAATATTACGCCCACTATGGCCATAAGGATTTCATATTATGCCTGGGTCATAAAGCGGATATGATCAAGAACTATTTTGTAAATTATGACGAAACCATCTCCAATGACTTTGTCTATACAAAAGGAGGAAAAAACATTGAATTGCTCAATTCCGATATAGACGACTGGCGCATCACTTTCGTGGACACTGGAATTAATTCGAATATCGGAATGCGGTTGATGCAGGTGAAGGAACATCTGAAAGGAGAGGAATTTTTTCTTGCCAATTACAGCGACGGATTGACAGATCTGGATCTGCCCTCCATGATCGACTGGTTCGGAAAGCAAGAGGATAAAACCGCTGCCTTTATGGCTTACCAGCCCACACAGAGTTTTCACGTGGTGCAGCGCCAGGAAGACGGACTGGTGAAAAGCATCAGCCATATCGGCGCCTCGGGAATGTACATCAACACCGGTTTCTTTATATTAAGAAAGGATATTTTCGATTACATGGAATGGGGAGATGAACTGGTAAACCAGCCTTTTCAGCGGTTAATAAAGAAAAAACAACTGGTATCCTGGGAACACAACGGTTTCTGGGCCAGCATGGATACCTATAAAGATAAACAGACGCTGGATGAAGCCTATGCCAAAGGGAATGCTCCCTGGGAAGTGTGGAGTAAAAACGGGAAACATTAAAAAATTCAGAAAACACAAATTACAAAATCCAACATACAAATAATTTACAAATTATGGATCAATGTAGTTTAGTTAAGCTTGCTAAGTAACACGTCATTGCGAGCGAAATCAACCTGACGGTAAGGCAGGTGCAGTGGAGCGAAGCAATCTCCTGCTTTGTCAGTGAAATAATTAACTTTTTAGTAATTCATTCTGTTCATAGCAGGAGATTGCCTGCCTGCAGCAGGCAGGCTTCGTCATCTTCCTCGCAATGACGTCTAAATGGCTTACCTAAACAAAATTGATTTATGAATCATCAAAAAAATTAAAAATGAAATATTGATGGTAAAATGCAATTTGTTGAATGAATATGTTTTAAATAATATCACGTTTTACTATTAAATAAAACCAATAATTAAAAATTACAAAAAACCATGCTTAAATCTGAAACTATCCACCGATAAACCCCTCAATATATTATGCCTGGGAGCCCATTGTGACGATATCGAGATAGGCGCCGGAGGTACCCTGTTGAAATTATTTGACAAATACCCGATCGGTTCGGTGCGCTGGGTGGTATTTGCATCAAATGAAATCCGGAAGAAAGAAGCAACGGAAAGTGCTGAAATGTTTTTAAAGAACATAAAGAACAAAGAAATCATTATCCAATCCTACCGCGATGGTTTTCTTCCTTTCCTGGCTGCTGAAGTAAAAGATTATTTCGAAACGATAAAAAAGGAATTTCAACCGGATCTTATTTTCACCCATTACCGCGACGACCGCCACCAGGACCACCGGCTGGTAAGTGATCTCACCTGGAATACCTGGAGAAATCACTTAATCCTGGAATATGAGATACCGAAATATGACGGGGACCTGGGTATTCCGAATGTTTATGTCACCCTGGAAGAAAAATACCTGAATAAAAAGATTGAAATTTTAATGAAAGCATTTGAATCGCAAACCTCCAAACACTGGTTCGATGAAGATACTTTTAAAGCGCTTCCCCGGTTACGTGGGATGGAGTCGGCTGTACTCTTTGCCGAGGCGTTTTATGGGAGGAAAATCCAGATATAAATCAGAACTAATATTCTTTTTATCAATTCACAGATTAAAGTTTATTAACACTATCAAATGATATCTTTCTTTTGTAATAACCGGTATATTTTGAGAGTAATTTGATTTTCAATAATTTTTCTGCCTTCCTCAGTCCTGTTTCATTCACTAACTTTTCCGGCATTTCTATATTCGGATAGGTCTCTTTGAAAAATTTTATATTATTAATACGTGATTGTTCCAGCGCCAGCCGGGTGAAAAAATTATTGTATCTGCTTTTCCGTATCTCTCTCATCCGGTATTCATATACATTATTGATCATGGCATCTATCAGGTGATTGGTCGATTGCAACGGGGATATCCGGTAATAGGCCAGGTACTGGTCCACATAAAGCATAGGTTTGGTAACACTGTACCGGTACCAGAAATCAAAATCCGCTATCGGATGCAAGTCAGCTTCGAATCCTCCTATCTTCAATGCAGTTTCCCGGTGTAAAACGACTCCCGGGAAAGGGGAAAGTTGCGCAAAGTAAAAGAAAGGCGCTTTCACCAGTTTGATATCATCCGTAAATGTGACTTTTTTATAGGTGTCTTCCCATTCCTTTTCACTCACAAAATTCTTTACAGCGAATCCGCCTATTTTATCACCATATTTATCGAGAATTTTTTCTGCCAGTTCAACGAATTGAAAATGCAGCAGGTCGTCATCGTGCAAAATAGTCAGCCAGGGTGTTTCGGCATAACGGAAACAATTATTAAAGTTTTCATCCTGGGGAACCGTATGATCGGTTTTTACATACTTTATCAACGGATTATTATAGCCATCGATGATCTTTTTAAATTCATCATGCGGAGAGTTATTATCTACTAGTAATATCCTGCACTTTACACTTTGTTTTACTGCACAATCAAGCGCTGATTTTAATAAAATCAGTCCGTTTATAAACCGGAAATGCAATTGTAAATAATTCTTCCATAAATATTAATTTTTTTAATTGCTTAAAAGTATGAAAAAATCATGGTATGTTAAAATAGTTTTTTACGCTGAATTATTGAAATACAATTGAATTAGGGGTATCAACATAAAAGAGAAATCAGTTTATAAGCTTATAATATCAATTCATCAAAAAGAAATAATATTATAATATCCACAAAAATTTATTTTTTAAGTTAGCCTAGTTAAAATTAAACTCAATAATTATAAGCATGACCATTTTATTTCTTACCGATATTGTCCCATTCCCGGTTTATGGAGGAGAAAAACTTAGAAGTTACGGATTATTGAAGATTTTGTCCGGTATATTTGATAACGTAATCGCAATTATTGGTAAAACAGAAAATGAAGCATACAAGGAATATCAATTCGGAAATATTGATTTTCATGAATTTGATTTTAATTCTTTGTATTCTAAAAACAAATATATCAATTATATAAAAAAATTTAAAAAGGACAGAAAATTAATTGCCATTTTCGATAATTTACTGAAAAACAACAAAATTGATGTTGCCTATATTGACTATCACTACTACGGACAATATATCAATCATTTTAAAACTAAGAGTATTCCCGTAATTTATGGAACGCATAATGTTCAGTCAAAAATAACATTTCAAAGTCCCGTTGTAACTTTAAAAAATAAATTATCACGTTTTTTAAGATATAAAGTTAATCAATTACATGAACGATTCTTCTTTAAAAAAGCTGATGCGATCATTGCTGTATCAGAAAATGACGGACAATATTATAAAAGTTATATCCCTGCTAATAAGATTTATATAATTCCAAATTTTTTAATCGAACAGGATTATTATGTTGATAATATAAAAAAAGCTGACTATATTATTATGACTGCCAATTTTCTCACCTATGCGAATTTTGCCGGACTTGAATGGTTTGTTAAAGAAGTATGGAATAACGAAACATTTAAAAATGAAAAGTTAATACTTGTAGGAATCGGATCTGATATTGCTTTGGACAAGATAAAAAAACTATATACAATCAAAAATATTACAGCTCTTGGAACTGTAGCGGATCTGAAACCATATATTGCAAAAGCAAAAGTATCGATCGTTCCTCTTTTACATGGCAGCGGCACCCGGTTAAAATGCATTGAGTCCATGGCTCTGAAAACACAACTGTTAAGCACTTCAAAAGGGGCAGAGGGTATCGAACATGATGGATCCATCGTGATTGCAGATACATCTGAAATGTTTAAAAAACAGTTAGTAGATATCTTAGACAGTAAAAAGGATTATACAAAAAAAGCTTATGATATATTTATGAAAATATATTCACTGGAACCGAACATTTTAATTTTTAAAAGAATTATCAGAAATATTACTCAAAAAATAAATGAGTAAATTATTACAATTTTCTGGAATCTATCCATTTTATTAAGCAATTTGACCGGTTTGTAATATGCATTGACGAAAGTGCCAGCTAAAGCCGAAGATTTGTAATACTTTTGACACGAAAAATTAAAAACAGCCTTAAAATAATTATTCCTATGAATGCCATAAACAGGATATCCAATGAAAGAAGAGAATTTAATTTAATTTATATCCCGCTGATTTTCAGGAAACTTTTCAGAACCGGATTAAATGTCTAAGGTTTTTTCTTCTTTTATTTTAAGAACAAGAAATAAAAGTATTAAAGTTTTTATGTTGATTTGAATCCGTCAGTTACTATTTGAAAACCAATCCTGATAAGCATGCTAAAAAAAATATACAACAGCCCAACCATCATGTCCTGGTCCTCCAATTTTGTGCGGTTCGGAAGTATGATATTTGTTTTGCCACTGGTTTTGACTACTTATTCCGAACTGGAACAATCCTTGTGGTTTCTTACAAGCACCATTATTGGTTTTGCCATGCTTGCAGATTCCGGATTTGGTTCTGTGTTGGTTAGGGCAGTTGCTTATTTTTATGCCGGGTCCGATTCCATCCCAAAAACAAAAGAAGAATATGAAAATAAAGAAGAATTAAAAGATGAACCGCCCAATATTCCCTTGATAGTGGATTTATTAACCACTTCAAATATTATTTATCTCTTTCTAGGTGTTCTGGTAATTATTTTGCTGTCAACTGCCGGTATGGCTTTTGTCTGGAATGTGATGAAGCTTTCCGGCCACCGGTTCGATTTCTGGCTGGCCTATGCCCTATTGATCCCATATAGTGTTATCACAATTAATACCGTAAAATGGAGTTCATTCACTAAGGGGCTGAATTATGTAGCTATGCAGGCAAGACTTAATACGGTTACCAGCACCATCAGGATCGCGCTTTTCATTATACTTCTGTTGTTAAAATTAAAACCTGCTGCGCTTATTTCCGTAATGTTGCTTGAAGCAGTGTTTAAATTATTTTATCTGAAAAATTTTATCATACACTGGATCAAAGATAATGGAGGCGAACTCAGAAAAAAATATCATTTCAATAAAAATATCTTCTGGTCAATCTGGCCGGCTACCTGGAAATTAGGAGGGTATTTTCTGGGGAAATTACCTGGTCGGATCAGGAAACTCAATTATTATGGCACAAATTTCCGATCCGAAATTAATGTCTGCATTTCTGTTTACCAACCGGATCATAGGTCTTGCCGGTAATATTTCACAAACCCCGTTTATGGCCAATTTACCGATATTTTTTAAATTAGCAGCTCAAAAAAAATTACAGGAACTGAAAGTTAGATCTTCCCAGTATATTTTCCTTGGTATGATTTTATTAATAGCCGCATGTCTGTTTATTGCCTTGTTTGGAAACTGGACTTTAAACATCTTACATACAAACACAAGGTTTCTCCCCCCCGGATTACTTTTTATAATGTGTCTGTCTATTTTACTGGATATGCATTCTTTATTTCATGGCACTCTGTATACCACTACCAATCACATACCATTTTTAATCCCATCCGTGGTATCGGGTGTATTGATCATTGGTATCGGATTTTATGTGTTACCCATCTATGGTTTATTGGGGATATTGCTTGTAAAATTATTAGTGCAATTATCCTTCAACGACTGGTATGCCATGTCTTTAACTTTAAAGTTATTGCATTGGCCTTTGGCAAGATATATAATTGAAGTACCAAAGTTCGGATTAATCTATTTAAAAAATAAGAGCAGGGAATTTAATCCCTTTAAAAGAAATTAATGTAACCAGGAAAGTTATTTATTTCTTAACAAATTAAATGTGAGATGCTTGAATCTAATAATCTATTGCTGAAAAAAAGATACTTTCTTCTAAACAGAATTCTTCTTATTTTAATAATAATTATTTCTATTGAATTTTATAACCTAAGATTAATTCCTGAAAATTTCAATAAAATTTTAGGTATGGTTGCTATCCTTTTAATAGTCGGAATTAATATTATATATTCTGTTTACAGTGGTTCATCACAAATAAAAAAAAGTTTTAGTACGGAAATATGGATACTCCTTATAGCGGTTGCTATCAGCACGTTCGGGGCTTATTATTTTCACAGACAACCCTTTTCCATAACTATAATTACTCAACGGGGTATGTATTTTTTCCTTTTTTATTTTACCCTTTTTCATCTGAGGCCCACTTTAAAGGATGTTGAAAATATATTTCTTACATTAGGGGTTGCCTATTGTGTAATATATATCCTGCAATTTATTGCCTTTCCTTTTGCCCTCACAAACGCTAAAATGTTTATAGACAGGGGGACAATACGCATATTTATGCCTGGAGGCGGTTATATGTTTGTTTCTTATTTTATCGGACTGGTAAAATATTTTTCCACTAAAAAAGTGAAATATCTTTTTATCACTTTTTTGGCTATGATAGTAGTTGTACTACTCGGAACCAGGCAATTACTCGCATCGGTGGCTTTGTTAACCATACTTTATATCCTTTTTAGTAAAAGGGTTAAATCAAAACTGGTTATTTTTTTTCTGATAGTCGCCAGTTCCATACCTGTTTTT
>CAVVIO010000014.1:0-4710 GCA_963748095.1 uncultured Bacteroidales bacterium | reverse complement strand
TTCCGGAGAAGTTTTTATACCGCCGCTGTTGATTATATTATCATACCTGCCCAGCCATTTGAAATGTTTTTTGTCTTTCATTTCCACCAGGTCATTGGTTATAATAAGCCCATTCTGAATGAAAGGAGCATGTATGGCCAGGCAATTTCTTTCGTCGGTAGTAATTTCAAAGTCGTCGAGCAGTTCAAAATATTCCGAAGCATCTTTTCCGTTAATTTTCCTCAGTGCAATGTGTGAACTGGTTTCGGTCATGCTGAATGTTTCGTATATATTGGTACCGTCAACTGCACGTAATTTTTCTTCCAGACCGTTTGGCATCTCACTTCCTCCGACAATAAGATTCCGTAAAAACTTAAGTTCCGGTTTTTGTTCCAGTCCTTTTATCACTTGCAGGGGCACCATGGCGGAAAAATCGATTGCATGATTCAATCCTTCCAGCGGATTTCCTTCAGGCGATCTTGCTATCAGGTTCATCCCCGAATAAATAGCTCTTACCACCATCATTTTCCCGGCAATATATCGAACAGGCAAACAAAGCAATGCTGTGCTTGAATTGTTTATATGAAAAAAATCACAGGTGACTGCTGCCGAATGCAACATTGCTTTTTTCTGTAATTGTATTTTTTTTTGCTCGCCAGTAGTGCCTGATGTTTCCTGTATAATATAGTCTCTATCATCCAGCCAGTTCTGAATGAAAGTAAAAAGTTCGATTTCCCATCGAGCTGTAGTTGGAGAAGATAAAATTTTATAACACAATGACAATAATTCATTGCCAATGTATTTATTCCCATTCAGTTTCAAGTGCATCTCTCTCATCTCGGGTATTTTTTCTATTTACATGTCAAATATCTTCAAATCCCAGCTTGATTCCGGTAAATAATACAATCCGTCTTTTTGCACTTTCAGGGGAGAAGGTATGTTATTGTTGTATATAGCTCCAGTCCCCAATCCGTGTATAACCGGATTATTTAAGGAATATGTCCACTGGGCGATAGCGTTCAACCCAATATTTGATTCCAGGGCTGATGTTATCCACCAGTCTATATGCAAATTTTCTGCCACTTCAATCCATTCTTCCGATGCTGTAAAGCCACCGATGAGGCCAGGTTTAATAATTATATAATGCGGAAGGATGGTATCCAGTATTTTTTCTTTCTCGGAAAGGGAATTTATCCCGATTAATTCTTCATCGAGAGCAATAGGTAACGGGCTGCTTTCACACAACCGGGCCATAATTTCTATCTGTCCTGGTTTTATAGGTTGTTCAATAGAATGTATGTCGAGTTTTGCCAGCCTGGTTAATTTATCCAGTGCGTTTTCGGGAGTAAAAGCACCATTTGCGTCTACTCGTAACTCTATATCACTGGCGGTATATTTTTTCCGGATATTTTTCAGAAGATTTATTTCATCTTCGAAATCAATGGCCCCGATTTTAATTTTGATACACTGAAAACCCTGATCTATCTTTTGTTTTACCTGGCGGTCCATGGCTTCCGGTTGCCCCATCCAGATAAGCCCGTTAATTTTTACCGGTTGTTTTCCTTCGGTAAACGCGGACGGGAATAAAACCCTGGTTCCTTTATTTTCAAGATCTTTCAGAGCGGTTTCCACACCGAAACGTATAGCCGGAAATTCGTCCAGATATTCAGGAAAATTATTTTTAATTTCATTTATATCCCGGCAGGTTCTGTCCAGTATTTTCCCCATATGTCGGGGATCATCCACACTTAAACCGGGAATTATCGAAATTTCACCGATTCCGGTAAAATGGGAGTCCGTAATAAGGATATACCAGGAAGGTTTTTCTGTGAGCACTCCACGCGAAGTTCCTGAAGGGACTTTAAAATTCAATGTATATGGAAAATACCGTGCGTTCAGCATTTATATAATTTGCCCGATACCGAAAGTTATTGAAAACAAAAAGGTGGAAAGCGCCAGTTTTTTCAGTTCATTGTTTAATTCCAGGGGAACTGTATTAACCAAAACCGTGTGGATGTTCAGGTAAAACAATGGAAGCGTGATCAGATAAACCAGTTGATACAGTGAAGTGAAATCAAGTAAGGTATATATCAGGCTGAATACCATGGACAGGATCAGTAACAACCCATGATATATCTTCGCTCTTCTCACTCCCAGCCGTACAACCAGTGTTTTTTTACCTGTGTGTGTATCGCTTACAATATCGCGCAGGTTATTCAGGTTCAACACACCGGCACTGAGCAAACCCAGTGCAGATGCCGGCAGTAAAATAGAGGGCATAAATTCGTGGGTGTGCAGATAATAAGTTCCGGCCACGCCGACAATACCAAAATAAATAAAAACGAAAAAGTCACCGAATCCAAGGTAACCATAAGGATTTTTTCCGATTGTATATTTTATGGCAGCATAAATAGCTGACATACCCAGCAGAAAGAAAATTACTACGGTAGAAAAATGAACATTCCTGGTTCCGTAAAAGATAAGCAGACTGCCCGAAATAAGTGACAGGATCACGAATACAGTGATCATCCATCTGATCTGGCTGTGGGTTACCTTTCCGGTTTGTGTAATCCGTGTAGGACCAATCCTGCGTTCATTATCCTTTCCGTTTTTGGTATCGCCATAATCATTTGCCAGGTTCGATAATATCTGAAGAAACAGCGTGGTAAGTGAGGCAAAGATAAACACTGCTATACTAAACTGTTTCTTCGATAGCGCCAGTAAACTTCCCAATGTTGTACTCGAAAGGGCCAGGGGTAATGTACGTAATCTGAATCCTTGAATCCAGATTTTAATTTTTTGTAGATTATCCATCAATACGCATTTAGTTTAAATGATAAACAATTAATCAGGCGTAGAGTTTAGTCAGGGCAATTTAGGATATTTTTTAAAATCAGGAGCCCTTTTTTCCAGGAATGCTTTTTTTCCTTCCTGTGCCTCTTCTGTCATGTAATACAACATGGTGGCATTTCCGGCAAATTCCTGTATTCCGGCCTGTCCGTCGAGTTCGGCATTTAAACCTGCTTTTATCATGCGGATAGCCAGCGGGCTGTGTTGCATTATTTTTTTACACCAGGCAACTGTTTCATCTTCCAGCTTATCCAAAGGAACTACTTTGTTTACCATTCCCATCTCATATGCTTGTTGGGCAGTGTATTGTTCGCATAAAAACCAGATCTCCCGTGCCCGTTTCTGACCTACGTGTCTAGCCAGGTAGGAACTGCCAAAGCCGGCATCGAAGCTACCTACTTTTGGCCCTGTTTGACCAAAAATTGCATTTTCAGAAGCCAGGGTCAGGTCACAAACTACATGCAATACATGCCCACCACCGATTGCATACCCGTTTACCATGGCAATAACCGGTTTGGGCAGCGACCGGATCTGTTTTTGCAGGTCGAGAATGTTAAGGCGGGGAACACCATCTTTTCCAATATATCCTCCCCAGCTTTTTACATTCTGGTCACCACCGCTGCAAAAAGCTTTATCGCCTGCGCCGGTGAGAATAACTACACCTATATCCGGGTTTTCCCGGCAATGTACCATGGCATCGCACATTTCTTTGGTGGTATCGGGGGTGAAAGCATTACGGTATCTGGGACGATTGATGGTTATCCTGGCAATTCCTTCAAAATACTCAAATTTTATTTCTTCATACTCTTTAATGGTTTCCCATCTCCTATTCTGTTCCATCACTTTTTTTAATGTAATTTAAGTAATTTTTATAAATAACTGCATTTTCTTTACGTGGAGTTTTAATCTCAAGAACAGCAGCATTCTGTATCGGATCAAAAAATTTATCGAGAACCGCATTCAGATCTTTTGCATTATCACAATTATAATAGGTAAGATTAAAGGCTTGTGTTAACAGTTCTATGTTTACGGGATGACGGGTTTCAAAGAATTCTTCAAAACCTTCATTACCTGACGGGCCATCAATAAGCCGGAATATGCCACCTCCTCCATTGTTCAGAACAACTATCCGGAGATTGTCGGTAAGGTTTTTATTCCACAGGGCATTTGAATCATACATAAAACTCAAATCCCCCAGGATTACTGTCGTGAGCGTTTTATTATTAAAATAAGCTGAACCGGCTGCAGTTGACAAACATCCGTCAATTCCCGAAGTGCCCCGGTTAGAGTAATAAGAAAGGGAATTGCTTGTTTTAAAGAACTGCGCGTATCTTACAGGCGAGCTATTTCCCAATTGCAATACAGAATGCACGGGGATTTTTTCAAGCAATATCTGAAAAGCTTGTAAATCACTAAACGGAATATCTGCAAGAAAACGGTTGTGATTTAGTTCCACACGTGTTTTAAGCGTTTTCCATTCCGGATGATAGTTTGCAGCAGGAATAGCTTTATGCAGGGACATTATTTGCCGGAAAAACGTGAGCGGTTTTATGGGCAGGATATGTGTCAGACTCTGGTACGTATCAATATGGCGCATTGACGGGTCGATCAGCCAGTGTTCCTGTGGTTTGTGATTTCTCAGGAAAAGTTTCAGACGCTTTGAAACCACTGGACCACCGAAAGATATAAGAATATCCGGAGTCAAAGCCAACAGTTCCTCCTGACTGGCACCAGTCAGTATTTTATCGGGACAATCGATAAAATGTTCATCCGTAAGGTTCGACAGGTTTTCAGCAATTACTGTAACCGAATTGTCTTCTGCAAATTGAGAAAGTAAACGGTTGAGTTCTTCGTTTTTATTTTGCAGGCCGCAAATAATAA
>CAVVIO010000013.1:0-51753 GCA_963748095.1 uncultured Bacteroidales bacterium | reverse complement strand
CACAAGACATCACGGAGACGAGGCATGTCAAACCCAACGACAAGGTCGGACTAGACATCCTCCTCTCACAATTCACCGCAAGAGCCAAGACCTCCGAGACCAACAGAGAAATGCAATTCACCTTCGGAACAGCAACAGGAAAAGCAGGAACAGACCTCACCATCAACAGAAGAGCAAACAACATCACAGAAGCACTCACAGGAACAGCAACATACGCAGACAACTACAGCAAGAGCATCACCATGACACCAGGCTTCAAAGAAGTCTTCGCAACCATCAACTGGGACTACCAATTTATCGTCACCAACGGACAACCAGGAGCACAACTACAACTCATAAACGAAAGAGGAACAAAACTCTACGACGGAAACGTACAGAGCAACATCACAATAAAAGACACGCTCCAAGCAGCAACCCTCACCGCGATAAGATACCTCGCAGGATACTTCAACGACACCATCAAGAACATCCAGGCAACAAGAGGACCAAACAACCTCAACCTACCAGCAATGACACCGATACCGACGAACAGCCACATCTACATAGGCAACGACACGACCAGCACGGGCGCAACCGTAGACTCCAAGTACAAGGAAACTACATCTACACCCACACAGCCGACGCCAACGGCATCATCCCGGCACAGACCATAGCCGCAAACATCCCCGCAGGCGGGGCAGACATCACGCTGAGCGTCACCGACAACAACAGCTACACACAAGACATCACGGAGACGAGGCATGTCAACCACAACGACAAAGTCGGACTAGACATCCTGGTCTCGCAATTCACCGCAAGAGCCAAACATCCGAGACCAACAAAGAAATGCAATTCACCTTCGGAACAGCAACAGGAAAAGCAGGAACAGACCTCACCATCAACAGAAGAGCAAACAACATCACAGAAACACTCACAGGAACAGCAACATACGCAGACAACTACAGCAAAAACATCACCATGACACCAGGCTTCAAAGAAGTCTTCGCAACCATCAAATGGAACTACCAATTTATCGTCACCAACGGACAACCAGAAGCACAACTACAACTCACCAACGAAAGAGGAACAAAACTCTACGACGGAAACATACAGAGCAACATCACAATAAAAGACACACTACAAACAGCAACCCTCACAGCAATAAGATACCTCGCAGGATACTTCAACGACACCATAAAAAACATCCAAGCAACAAGAGGACCAAACAACCTCAACCTACCAGCAATGACACCGATACCGACGAACAGCCACATCTACATAGGCAACGACACGACAAGCGCCAACGCAACCGTGAGGCTCCAGCTCCAAGGGAACTACATCTACACCAAGACCGCAGACGCAAACGGCATCATACCAGCACAAACCATAGCAGCAAGCATCCCGGCAGGCGGGGCAGACATCACACTAAGCATCACCGACAACAACAGCTACACACAAGACATCACCAAAGTCATCCACGTCAACGATAACGACAAAGTAGGACTAGACATCCTCCTCTCACAATTCACCGCAAGAGCCAAGACCTCCGAGACCAACAAAGAAATGCAATTCACCTTCGGAACAGCAACAGGAAAAGCAGGAACAGACCTCACCATCAACAGAAGAGCAAACAACATCACAGAAACACTCACAGGAACAGCAACATACGCAGACAACTACAACAAAAACATCACCATGACACCAGGCTTCAAAGAAGTCTTCGCAACCATCAACTGGAGCTACCAATTTATCGTCACCAACGGACAATCAGGAGCACAACTACAACTCATAAACGAAAGAGGAACAAAACTCTACGACGGAAACGTACAGAGCAACATCACAATAAAAGACACGCTCCAAGCAGCAACCCTCACCGCGATAAGATACCTCGCAGGATACTTCAACGACACCATAAAAAACATCCAGGCAACAAGAGGACCAAACAACCTCAACCTACCAGCAATGACACCGATACCGACGACGGGAGAACTGACCATCGGCAACGACACGACCAGCACAGGCGCAACCGTGAGACTCCAAGTACAAGGAAACTACATCTATACCAAGACCGCGGACGCCAAAGGAATCATACCACTACAAACAATCCAGACAGAAATCCCCACAAGCGGCATCGACGTCACGCTGAGCGTCACCGACAACAACAGCTACACACAAGACATCACCAAAGTCATCCACGTCTACAACCACGACAAGATAGGACTAGACATCCTCCTCTCACAATTCACCGCAAGAGCCAAGACCTCCGAGACCAACAAAGAAATGCAATTCACCTTCGGAACAGCAACAGGAAAAGCAGGAACAGACCTCACCATCAACAGAAGAGCAAACAACATCACAGAAACACTCACAGGAACAGCAACATACGCAGACAACTACAGCAAGAACATCACCATGACACCAGGCTTCAAAGACGTACACGCAACCATCAACTGGAACTACCAATTTATCGTCACCAACGGACAACCAGGAGCACAACTACAACTCATAAACGAAAGAGGAACAAAACTCTACGACGGAAACGTACAGAGCAACATCACAATAAAAGACACGCTCCAAGCAGCAACCCTCACAGCAATAAGAACACTCACAGACTACGTCAACGACACCATAAAAAACATCCAAGCAACAAGAGGACCAAACAACCTCAACCTACCAGCAATGACACCGATACCAGTAAGCAACACATACAACATCACACTCATCGTAGAAGACATCATGGGACAACTACCCAACGCAGGAACCATGCAAGTCCACGAACCAGACGGAGACATAGTGAACGTAGCCATGAACGGAAACAAATACCACACGTTCACGATCAGCGGCAACTTCGACCAAACAAAAAAAATCAAACTCACCTTCACCAATGACATAGCAAGCAGCACAGGAGCACTCGACCCCTGGACCGCATCAGCAAACAACAGCTACGAAGCACCAGAAGCAGGAGTAGTAGGCTGGTACAAAAACACACCAGACACACTAAGCATACCCATCAGCTGGGCTGTCGCGTCAGGAAACCACTTCATCACGGTCGCAGACATGTACAGCAAGAACAGCGACAAAGTCAGACAGATGGCTGCCGATCCGATTGTCCCCGCGAACGACCCCACCAACTACGAATGGTACAACTACGAGAGCGCAAAACGGACGATCAATGCAGTCACATACACAAGGGACCTGAAAGATCTCAGTGACCTCACAGCAGACCAAATCGCACTCATGAACGAAGCAAGAGACCTCTTCGTCAACTCGCCCGCGTTCCACACTGCGCAAGGCCTGTATCTCTTCAATTTCAAGACAGGAGAGATCGCGATGGACCCAGGAACATTCTCCACGACAGGGATGATCATGGCACTCTACCAGAGCAACGACGCTGACGGCAACAGCAAAACAACGAATGGCTACACATATAACTCCGCCTTCGGATCGGTCAAATCCCTTGCGCTAATAGGTGATTTCAACACTCTTGTCGCCGAGCTCGGTGGAGCGTACAGCATCTCCGACTATAATGATGGAAACAGTACAACCAACACGTGGGCCTTCTCTTCCGACAGCAATGGAAAGATTAACGGCGTGAACGGTATCGGCACACGCGTCCTCAGGCTCGTCCACATGATGCCGGGCGGCACCATCCCAGCATACCAATCGACCGTCGCAGCCAGCGGCTTCGCATCACAACAATAATTCCGGAAATCTTCCAGGAAAAGTGCAGCAAGGCTCTTAATATCCCCTGATGACACCCAGGGGATGCACAGGGATTACGGAACGACGATGCGGAAGCTGGAATACCACGGTGCGCCGGTGGAGACCCTTCAGCTCATAGATCAGAAGCTCTCCCTCTTCCCGTCGATACGGATGAGCATCATCGAGCGATATGACAGAGGGATGACTCTCCTTCAGGAAGAGCATGAACGAGCGTACGGGGAGATGCTCTTCCAGACGCAGGACGGATTCTCCGGGTACGACGGCAACACGGCGAAGTACCAGAGGTACAAGCACCGGCGGGACGTGGGAAGACGCATGAAAAGCCTGCTCGACCAGAAGAAGGAACAGCTTGAGAGGAGGATAGTAGCAGAGATGAACAGCCTCTTTCCCGCCCGGATCAGTAGATGATCACATTGCCGGGAACGTCGCTGTAGTAAGCTGTCTCTGCGAACTGTATGACTTGGCAGCAGGCGGTGCCGGCGGAAGGATCGACGCAACCAGGCTGCGAGGACCACCAGGAACCCGGATCGGTGAGGTAATCATAGTCGCACACACCATAACCTGTCGGATTTCATCCCAGGTAAGATCATTGAGTATATTTTTTATTTTATCGTCATCAGATTTTGAATATATGTATGTCAGCACATATAAAACAAACTGATTATTTGTTGTTACCAGTTAAGAATCAATAGAAGGTTAATATTTCTTTCGAATCGGATTTATTTTACTTTCTAAATTTTTCCTTGATTTTATATCTTTTATTGTAATATTGGATTCAATTCTTAACGGGTCACTCAATTTTTTATTAATCTTCACAACATCTTTTAAACATAAAAAATACTCAATGCTTGATCTACTTAAGGCATAAGCTGTTTAACATAATATTTAGTGTTCACAAGGGAAAGATAGATATTCTGTGGTAAACATGAATTATTCAAATGGAAACGTACGCAGGGATCAACCGGTTAGTTTTTCTTTATCGTGATGCGAAAGATTTAATTCCTGTGAGATTCTCTCAACACTAGGCCGGTTTTGAACGATATATAAAATCAGTATAATTAATGGAAGAGCCAGAAAATATTTACCTGAGAGGAGCAGGATGATGATGTTTAAGTAGCAGACCAGTTCAACCAAAGCCAGTTTGATAATTAAAGAAATGGTATAACCTTTTAATTTCTCGTGCAACAGTGGTTGGTTTTCAAGCCTTGATAAAGAACGTTTGTGAAGAAGTATTCCGGTAGGAATAAAAAAAATGATGGAACCCAGTAATACATATTCCAAAGTTCTTATAATCTGATCTTCTTCATCGAACACGCCATGCCCGCTGGTGATGATTAAAAATGCAGAAATGCCAAGAAAAATAAGGGTGCTCAGCAACATTCCTGCAAAAATAAAATTCAGGTATTTATAATAGGTATTTGGATTATCAGCCATGAATTTTCTCAATCAGGTTTTTTTACCGGCTAAATAAATAAGCAAAAATACAGGGTATCCACACATGAATATTGCGCTAAACATTGTTACTGCGATCATTATCCGGTGTACAATTTCTCCGCTCATATTAAAGTCGGATGTGAATACATGTGACAGATTCATTATACTTAAAGCATATCCAATATACCAGAGTATATTCAGAATGGCAGCCAGCCTTGTTAAATTAATTGCATTTTCATTTTCTTTCAGAAGACGTATTCCGGCGATAAGATAAAAAATTGCTATCATCAGCATCAGGGGCATGAATATCAGGTAAAGCTGATGAATGGAACCGATATAATCATGAAAGTTAAGCGGGATATCCTGTAAATCCTGATCGGGCATGAAATGGAAAACCATTTTCTGAATGGAGATGATTAACAGTCCGATCATGCTCCAGATTGCACCCAGTCCACCATAAATAATGGTAATAATACTTATTGCTTTCATGGTAGTTGGTTTGAGTATTAAAGAAGTAAGATAGACAGAAGGAGTGAATTAAGCAAAAAATTTCGCTATAAAAATGACACAACCGGCAATAATTGAAAAAATAACTGCAATTAAAACAGCGACAATGGAAATACCTTTTATATTCTTTGCTTTTAAAATGTATTCCGATTAAAACATATCTCCCGGATCTTGAATTGCCGAATTGAATATTTCTGCCAAAAATCACCATCGCATAAAATAGCAGCAATATTCACCTCTCATAATGATAACCAGATATACAGCCCGGCAAAAGTTACTATTGCGGCAACTGTCAGGTGAATACGGATATTTTTTTTCAGACAGGAAATCCCGGAAAATTCCGTGAAAGGCATGCCGAATAAATTTCAATGAAATAATTGCAAAATCCTGTTTTTGTTTAGCAATAGCTGAAAGTGATTTTACGAAAAACAGGATTATAGAAATTCAATATCCCGGATTCTAATCGTCATCATTATCGTCCTCTTCCGAAACCTCATCAGCAATATCAAGGTTTTCGAAATTGTCGAAACCATCGAAAGTATTTTCATTATCACCAAAATCTTCGTCTTCCTCTGTCCTTTGATTCTTTGGCATTTTAATCAGATAATATGTATCATCTGTTTCAAAAGGAAGTGCCAGTTCTATTTCTCCTTTTGGGGTCTCAAATGTAATAAGGTTATCCTCAAACCCTTCTGGATACTTTATCTTTACCTGCTCGATGACTTCAACAGGTAATTGCTCATACTTTTTAATAATCCTCTTTTTATCCACGACTTGAATGATAAATAATTATGCCACCTTCTTTTGTAAATTTATTATATAATTTTCAATTTTTTATAAAACCTGAAAACGCAAAAATTTTGGTCTAAATGTATGTAAAAAAATATTTCAAAAACCACCTTGGCAAAAATTTTTTTATAAAATTGAAAAATAGTTGATTGTTTTTGAAAACACTAACTGTAAGATACTTGCACAAGCGTTAGAATGTCTTTTCATTCTTTAGTTAAAATAATTTGTCAGATACCACAATCATAATAAATGTTGAGGCCTTCATAATTTTCAAGTTTTCACTTCAACTCACTTCACAAAAAGGATACTATTAAGCTTGCATTTATAAATAATAAAGTCACAATAAAGCATCCGTAAAGAGATTCGGATTCAACCTGCATGTGAAGATAGAATTATACCAAAGTACATTAATAAAAAAGGGATCACCCCGATCCCTTTCACTGTTTATTCAATAATTTACATTGCAACGATAGCAGCTCTTCCTATAAATAGAGCAGCCAATATAGCTGATAAGATGAAATAAACGGCAATAAGAACTACAAGACTTATAATGAAATAAACCGTAACCTTATCATCGGGCGATTGCATCATGGGCTTTAATCCCAGGTACAACAGGTACAGGCCGTAAAGTCCCGCAATGAATACAATGGGTGAAAGAGTAGGTAAAATATACAATATTCCGGCAACCATGGTAGGTGTGTAAGAATATACCACCAGTTGAAAAGCTTTCTGAAAATTTTTTGTTCCTCCAAAACTTGGTGCCAGCAAATCAATAACGTAAGCTGTAATATAAACCCCGCCAATAGTGCTGATCAGCATGACAATAGCCTCGCGTATTCCGTAAGAAATAGAACCTACATGCCCTACAAAAGGCATTCTGAACCCAATCAACCCGTAGCCGATAAAACCTGCTATGGCAGATATCAGGGCCAATGGCAATAAATATTTCATTAAAAGTTCTGTAGGAGATGTGTTTTCGTTTTTAATTACGGTCCACTCATTCTTTGGGGAAATAATGATTTTTTTCAAACGTTCGATTAATTGCATAGTTCTTTGATTTTTAGATTTAATTTAAAATTATAAAATATAATCCATTAAATTAATGATGTCTGCAACAATATTTTGAATTGAAAAACCGGACAGATAGTATCTGCATCACACTGAACTTATTACACGGGCGTGTAATATATCTGTTATATTGCAATCTTTTCAAAAATATACTTTGTACTGTAAAGTTGATATTTGTAACCGAAAAGTAGACGTTATAAATTATTTTCTGTAAGGATAATATTCACATTTTTTTCTCTTAACCAGGGTAATTTAATAAGTTTATTGAGATTTATCTTACCTATTATATAATTGTATTCTTCCGAGTGAAAACGAACGGAAACATAATCAAACTCGTTAATATTTATTTCAACACGGGAATCGTACCTCACATATATTTCGAGGGGAACATCAGTCGTGTATTTATAATTAAGTTGCTGGTATACCTTTTTATATTCGTACTTATAGTGATAAGTCAGAGCTGAGATATCTGATAATACTGCTGAACCGGTTGGGTTCCCGCCGGCACCCTTTCCGGTGAAAAACTGGTTTTCGGAAAAAGCACCTTCCACCAACACGCCGTTATATTCATTATTGACTTTGTTTAAATTATTTCCATTCGAAACAAACCGGGGGAAGCAATATGCAAAAACTGTATCGTTCAGTTTTTTGCATTTTGCCACCAGTTTAATAGTCGCATTTTTTTCACGGGCATAATTGATGTCAAATTCATTCAGGTTTTGAATTCCATAATGGAATATTTTTTCAGGCTCCACGAATAATCCGAAAGCATGGGAAAGGATGATTGTTAATTTGAACTTGGGGTCATAACCTTCTATATCCAGAGTCGGGTCGCTTTCGGCGAATCCTTTTTCCTGGGCTTCTTTTAGGGCCACATCGAAATTTATATTTTCTTCAAAAATTTTTGTAAGTATATAATTGGTGGAACCATTGAAAATCCCCTCCACGCTGTTGAGAAGATCGTTGTCGTAATATTCTTCAAGGTTTCGGATAATGGGAATGCTGGCGCAACAGGAAGCTTCGTATAAAAGTGCTGTTTCATATTCCTGCTGTAACTGATAAAGCTCGCTGAAATGCTCTGCTATCATCCTTTTATTGGCAGATACCACGGCTTTTTTATTTTTAAGGGCTGCCGACACAATTTCAAAAGCTGCATCCCTGTCATCGATCAATTCTACAATTACATCGATTTCCGGGTCGTTTAATAATTCATTCCTGTCGGTTGTGAAATAATCCGGATCAATGATGCGCATTTTATCCGGATGCTTTATACATATCTTTTTAATGCTTGCATTAATACCTCTTGTTTGTTGCAATACATTGTAAAGTCCCTGACCAACACAGCCAAAGCCGAAAATTCCCAGTTTAATTTTTTTTACTCCGTTCATCCTGTTGTGATTAAATTATTAAATAAATAGATCAAGCAAATCAAGACAAACGGGAAGGATTAGGAGGCACTAAAATGAAAAATCTCTTCCGACAAGTCAAAAGAGAATACTATGTACTGTATAAAACTCTGATGGCTTATCTACCCCCGGTTCTTCCGGAGTAGGAATTAGCACCTTTCTTTTTTGAAGAAGGTTGCTAAGGTTTCTCAGGGCCCAATCCCTCCACCTTTCTCGATAAGTTGATCTATGTAAAGAACCGGAACAAATATAGCACGTTACTGTCGATTTTCAAGTGTATATTCTGAAAATTATAATAACTTAACAATTGTTCATACCGGGTTTTACTGCTTTAAAAGTTGAACATTTCATTATAATACTTGTTTTTAATGCACAATAGATACCTATAATTAAAATTAGGGAGGATAAGCACAATATTAATTTGGTATTCAGGTGTATTATCTTTAATTTTAATTAAACCCTTAATTATAAACATCATGAAACATGTAAAAATGTTCCTCGCTATTGCAGTTGTAATACAACTGATTTCCTGCCACGGCGAAAAATCTTCTGAAAAAGGAATTATACCCGACCCTGATAACGGAGGTATTAAACTACCGGAAGGATTTTCTGCTGTAGTTGTTGCCGATTCACTCGGACTCGGACGTCATCTTACCGTTAATAGTAATGGAGATATTTACATGGCACTTTTGCAATTACACAATGGCAAGGGTATTGTGGCCCTACGCGACACAACCGGTGACGGGAAAGCAGATATTATCAGGTATTTTGGCAAATTTCACGGGACAGGAATAAAACTTCACAACGGATACCTTTATTTTGGTGCCGATACTGCAGTTGTACGATATCCGATGCGCGATGGTAAGCTGTTGCCGGATACCACAGCAGAAGTGATCGCTTACGGATTTGAGAACAGGCATCAGCACGAAGCAAAATCGATAACATTTGATGGAGAAGGGAATTTATATGTTAACGTGGGAGCCCCGGCAAATGCCTGTCAGGTGCAAATGCGCACACCGGGATCACCGGGAATGGATCCGTGTCCGCTTCTTAAAAAATTTGGAGGGATCTGGCAATTTAAAGCTGATGTTCCCTGGCAGCAACAGGTTGAATTAGGACATCGGTATGCCACCGGACTCAGGAATTGTGTGGCGATAGACTGGAATTTTTCCAGCAACCATTTATATGTGGTTATGCATGGCCGCGACCAGTTACATGAATTTTTTCCACAGTACTATTCCCAAGATCAAGGGGCAAATTTACCGGCTGAGGAATTTTTCGAAGTTGATGATCAGGATAATTTTGGCTGGCCCTATTGTTATTACGACCCGTTTAAAAAGAAAACGATGCTGGCCCCTGAATATGGTGGAAATGGAGATATCGTTGGAAGATGTAAGGATGCAAAAGATCCGATCATGACGTTTCCTGCTCATACAGCACCGAATGCCTTGTTGTTTTATACAGGAAACCAGTTCCCTGAAGAGTACAAAAACGGTGCTTTCATAGCTTTTCATGGTTCGTGGAACCGTGCCCCGGAGGAACAGAAAGGATATTATGTTGCTTTTGTTCCGTTTAAGGATGGAAAACCTTCAGGTGACTGGAAAATATTTGCCAATGGTTTTGCTGAAGTACAACCGGTGATGAGCCCGGGTGACGCAAAATACCGTCCTACCGGTCTGGCGCAGGGACCCGATGGTTCTTTATATGTGAGTGATTCGAATGTGGGAAGGATTTGGAGGATAATGTATACTAAATAATTTTATAATTCTATTCATGAGAAAAATTACGATTTTTATTCTTTCAGTAACTATGTTGGCTTTATCAGCTTGCGGCGGAGGAAAAACAAAAAGCAGTAACACTAAAACCAGTCAGAAGTCGGCAGCAGTTAATCTTCCAGGCAAAAGTGTTTATACAACATATTGTCTGGCATGTCACCAATCCAGCGGTTCAGGAGTTCCCGCAATGTACCCTCCATTAAAGGAATCAGATGTGGTAAACGGAGATAAGGATCATCTGATACATATTTTACTGAATGGATTAAGCGGTGAAATCACAGTAAATGGGAAAACATATAACAGCATTATGCCTACCCAAAGTTACCTCACCGATCAACAAATTGCAGATGTATTATCATACATCAGATCTGATTTTGGGAATAATTCGGGAGCCGTTACGCCGGATGAAGTAGCTAAAATCCGGGGAGAAAAAAAGTAAAAAGCGTTATCAGATTAAATTCTTACTTTTTAGAATGCCCCTTATCATAATAGTTAGTGGTATTTCAACTATATACCCCCGGCTATTACGAAACCGTTATTTCTGTGCCTTGCGACCATTCTTGTAATGGCTCTGATAACTATCCGGGAAAAATTATTCTGCTTGACCAACTCACGGATTCTTTTTTTCACAGATTTTCGTTGAGCCCTGTCAGGAAAAATTTTTCGGAGCATCCAGAAATCCAATAAGCCGGCCAGGAATATGTTTTCCTGATCAACGAGTTTGTCCTGAAAAAGGACTTTAGACATATTGTTAATTAACTCTTCTTTCAGTTTCGGATTCATGATCCTGTATTTTTTATAAGGAATAATCCCCCAAAACCGGTGATTGGTAATTCTTATCATGGATTTAAAAGACATGTCTGTTAAGATTTTTTTTCTTAGCCGGAATGATCTGTATCCGATTTTATATATCCAATGTCTTACTATCCGGTTTTTTCGGGAATCATTAATCATCTTCAAAACTTCATCCAAAGCCCGGTCGCCTGATAATCTGAATTTAGTAACCTTTATTCTGTTTTCCAGTAGTGAAATCTTTTCCTGTAGATAAAGATCATACAAAAAAGCGCCGGCTAAAGCATATCTTAAAAAAACATGACTGCCGATAAACCGTTCTTTTTGACTATCTATGGCTAATAATATGAATTTCTCGTAAAGCTTTAATTCCATGGTATAATTTTATTAGTAATAAATACAGATTATTTTTTCCATCTGCCTGTCTCTTTTAAGGCTTTATCAATAATCCATTCTAATTGTCCGTTTGCACTGCGGAATTCATCGGCGGCCCACTTTTCAATCGCTTCCATTTTTTCAGGATCTATCCTAAGTACAAATGCTTTCTTTTTAGCCATATTAAAAATTAAATTATTGATGCAAGGTGCCTGTATTCACAACAGGGGTGGCATCTTTGTCGCCACACAGAACAACCATAAGGTTGCTGACCATTGCTGCTTTTTTCTCTTCATCCATCTCAATAATATCTTTTTCCGATAATTGTTCCAACGCCATTTGAACCATACTTACAGCACCCTCCACTATTTTAAAACGGGCGGCTACAATAGCAGAAGCCTGCTGGCGACGTAACATGGCACTGGCAATTTCAGAGGCATAAGCTATGTAGTTTATTCGTGCTTCAATTACATGAATTCCTGCAATATCAAGCCTTTCCTTAATTTCCTTTTCCAACTGGTCATTTACTTCCTCGCCTCCGGCCCTTAATGTAATTTCAGCATCTTCGTCTTCAAAATTATCATACGGATAAATACCTGCCAGTTTTCGAAGAGCAGCTTCGCTTTGTACCACTACAAAATGCTCGTAATCATCAACCTCATAAGCAGCTTTAAAAGTATCATCTACTTTCCACACCAGCACCAAACCAATCATGATTGGATTTCCGATCTTGTCGTTTACTTTAATTGGCTCACTGTCGAAGTTTCTGGCCCTGAGTGAAATTTTTCTTTTAACAAAAAAGGGATTTACCCAAAAGAAACCGTTGTCCTTTATGGTTCCCTTATAGGCCCCAAATAATATCAACACACAGGATTCATTTGGGTTTACTACCGTCAGTCCGATAATTGTAAAAATAAATAGAAGGATTGAAACTACAATAATAAAGGGATTTCTTATCAATCCACCCAAAACGATAAGACCCAAAAAGATCAGTATCATAATTACAGCAGCATAACCGGACGCTGCAGAAAAGGATTTTTCAGTTTTCATGGTTTTAAATATTAAGTGATATTAAAATAATATCATAAAGGTATTAAAATAAATAATTCATGTCAAGTAATTGGCATAATTTATTTTCATTATGAATTATAAAGGGAATTATTTTTCATATTCCATTTTTTATATATTTGTATTTTTATAAACATTTAAGGAATATTTATAAAAATGAAGAAACCTGAAGAATGTAAAGATATTGATGAGATCAGGAATAGTATTGATCTGTTGGATGCGGAAATAATCAGGTTACTTGGTGAGCGATTTAAGTATGTGCAGGAGATCGTCAAGTATAAAAACAAAGATAGAGACAGCATTGTAGCAAAAGAACGTCGTGAGCAGGTTATACGGACACGGCGGGAGTTAGCAGTTGAAAACGGATTAAATCCTGATATAATTGAACAAATATATAAGCTTCTAATCGATCATTTTATCGATGAGGAACTGGAATTGATAAAAGAATAACCACCTGAACCAGAATTTAGAAAATGTACAGACCAGAAATTAAAGTATTAGATTGTACAATTCGCGATGGAGGACTGATGAACAACTGGCAGTTTTCCGACGAATTTGTAAAAGATATTTACGATACCTGCGTGCACGCCGGAATTGATTATATGGAGATAGGCTACAAAAGCAGTGAAAAATCCTATTCACGAAAAGAAGTAGGATGCTGGAAATTTTGCGACGATAAGGATTTACGACGGATAGTGGGGGATAATAATACGAATCTTAAATTATCGGCAATGGCCGATATTGGAAGAATTGAGCCGGACGATATTCCACCAAAATCCGAAAGCCTGCTCGACATGATACGGGTAGCCTGTTATGTTCACCAGGTCGACAAGGCTATCTGGCTTGCCGAACATTGTATGGATAAAGGATACGAAGTCACTATCAACCTGATGGCGGTCTCCACAGTTATGATGAGGGATCTGGAAGAAGCGTTGATCGATGTATCCAAATCGAGGGTTCCTGTATTTTACCTGGTAGATAGTTTTGGAAGCATGTATTGTGAACAGGTGGAAGCACTTGTTAAAAAATACCAGCAATTTTTACCTGATAAAACCATTGGTGTACACATGCATAACAATATGCAGCTGGCTTTTTCAAATACGGTAACCGGTATAATTCATAACTGCAATATGCTGGATGCCACATTACTGGGCATTGGCCGAGGAGCAGGGAATTGTCCGCTCGAGATACTGTTGTCGTTCCTCAAAAATCCAAAATTTAAGTTAAGACCCGTATTCGATGTCATACAACGGCAACTGATACCACTTCAAAAAGAAATCGACTGGGGATATCATGTTCCCTATTTAATCACCGGGGCCAACAATCAGCATCCCCGCAGTGCTATGAAATGGATGGCTTCAGAGAATAAAAATGATTTTGTAGGCTTTTACAACCAGATAATCGATCAGAATGATCTGTAATATGATTATACTTTATATAACATTTGAAAAAAATTAAAAACAGTCGTTGAGTTTCATTTTTATTTCTTCAATCAAAGGTTTTAAACCACTATGAACCGGAGCATTTATCCAATAGCTCCGGTTTTTTCTTAAAATGAAAAAATTATAAGGTCCCTTTCAACCCGATTTTTTCGGCTACTTTCTGCATTCCTTTGATTGATTCGGCAATAATAAAATCCAGATCTTCACCCAACATTTGTGCTCCTTTTTCAATAACGTCCCGGTTAGCCCCGGCAGCAAAGCTTTTGGTTTTCCATTTTTTCTTTACCGATTTTACAGTAAGATCAAGTATGCTCCGGGAAGGCCTTACCAACACACTTGCTGTGATTAATCCGGTAAGTTCATCGATGGTATAAAGAACTTTTTCCATTTTTTCGACTGGTTCCACATCGCTGCAGATTCCCCAGGCGTGGCTTATAATAGAACGGATATAACCGGAAGGCCATTCCTCTTCTTCCAGAATTTTCTTTGTCATTGTACAGTGCTGATCGGGATACATCTCATAGTCCAGATCATGCGCCAGTCCGATGATCCCCCATTTTTCAACATCTTCATTGTATAGCGATGCAAAATGTCTCATCACCGCTTCAACCGATAAAGCATGGTTGATCAGGCTTTCACTTTTATTAAACTTTTTCAGTAAAATAAACGCATCCTCTCTGGTGGGAGTTTTATCAGTCATTTTTGTATTTATTTTAAAGCATGTTTTCTTATACCAAAAAAGATATGATTTGTCAGTATAAACTCAAAAAAATTAAAAAATCCGTTTTCGGAATTGTCTGTATAACAACATTAGTAAAAAAAGTTGTAATACCGTGGCAATGGTAGTAAAAATTATAAATAGGGCAGAAGAATCATGGACCAAAAATGACTGGTAGGTCCAGAATACCGGGATAATCCCGAAAACATATTTCCAGGCCGATTGTATAAAATAGCCTATGATGGCGAACATTAAAATGAAATTTAGGCCTTTGAAATAAGTAACGCCTTCAATTTTATTACGGGCATAAGTGATAATAATCAAAGCAATAACAGGAGCTAATGTTGCAAATGACAGAGACAAAAGCAATATCTGCCACCAGTTAAAAACGGATATTCCGGAAAAGTAAATAATAACCACATTAAATATAAAAGCAAAAAGTGTGATGAATGCCAGTCGATAGAATATAAAAGTCAGCGGACTGATAGGCATCACTTTAAAAACCGTAAGTATATCTTCATCTTTTTCATCGAGCATAATAAATGAAATGATATAAGCAGGAAAAGAGGCAGTTATGCTGCATAAAACCGCCAGAAAGAGTAAAACATAGTCATTCAGCACTGGCAGTAGTATAAGAAGCTCTGGCAATAAGAATCTGAGAATGATTATAAAAATGACCGGCACAAAAAACAGGATAGTGAGTATCGTGTCTCTGAATATATTTCTGAAATCGTTTATAGTCAGGTTAATTATTTTATTCATGGCTCAGACTGTTTTTTGTACGATTTGTTTACGGAAAGCCCGTTCTGCAAAGAGGAAGCTGATAAAAACGCTTAGGATGAGATAGAGTATGGAATAAATTAACTGCCAGGTTTTAACTGTTTCGAATGAAGCTTTAAACAATATAAGTGATCCCTGCGTGGGAATCAGGTAAAAAAGAAACGAATCGGACAGGTTCAGGTAACTTATCAGGGGAATAGCTGCCGGAGTGAGAAAGAAAGGTATAATAATGATGTATTGATTAAAAGTTTTTACCCTGGCAACGCCGATAAAACCAATAAATATAAAAAGCAGGGAAGAGAATACAACCGCTGGTATAAAAAAGAGATAATTGAAATTCCAGCCATGACCGGCTATAGCCATTGCCAGGCTGCAAGCCAGGGAAATAAGGGTAAGCGAAAGCGCTTTTGACCAGAGGTACTGCCACGGTTTTAACGGAGTAACAACGACAGCTTCCAGGGTATGTGCCGATTTTTCAAAAAGGATTAAGGCCCCAATAAATATAAAACCCAGCATGGTAGGATCGGTAAAGATCAGAATCACAAGTAATGGAGTCAGATTGTTTCCTGGTATTATATGGAATAATACAATATAAAGCAATGTGATAGCTACGGCAACTGTGAGTATCTGATAGGTAACGGCCAGCTTCAGGTCCCAGACAATAGTGCGGATAAGTTTTTTCATAATACTCGGGTTTCAGGTAAGCGTAGCACCGGTAGTTTTAATAAAAATATCTTCTAAAGTTGCTTCCTCAGAATGGATGGAAATGATTTTTTCATTCCTGATGATTTCAAGAAAGGATTTATCATTTCCGAGATTATCGATGTCGAACTCTGATATTTCAGGTTTACCGGGATTGTATTCGACTTTCACTTTTCGTTGGCCATTTGTTAGTTTCAGTTGTTTTGGCGTATCAACTACTTTTATTTCACCATCAACAATAAACGCTACACGATTACATAATTCATCTGCATCGTGCATATTATGGGTAGTGATAAAAATGGTTCGTCCCTTTTTTTGCAGATCCAGAATAATGTTCTTCATTTTCCGTGCGTTTACCGGATCGAGACCTGAAGTAGGTTCATCGAAAAATAAGTATTTCCGGATCGTGCACCATTGCCCGGATAAAACTGAGGCGCATCTTCATTCCTTTCGAGAAATTTTCAACCTTTTTGTTCGCATCTTCCTGTAAATCGACCAATTCCAGTAATTCCATCGGGTCCTTTGTTTTTTTGTTGTAGAATGAAGCAAAAAACCGAAGATTTTCAAGAGCTGTCAGCTTGGCATAATGATTGGGCAATTCAAATCCCACCCCAATGTGATCGTAATAATTCGAATTCCATTTATGTAATGGTTTATTCAGAATTTCGATCTCTCCTGTATAATTCTCTAAAAGCCGGATAAGAATTTTTTGGGTAGTACTTTTCCCTGCGCCGCTAGGGTCCGAGAAATCCGAAAATTTCTCCTTCCGGAACCGAAAAATTAATATTCTTAATTGTAGGGTTTATATTTCCGGGATAAGCATAAACCAGATTTTTTACACGGATCATTTGACGGTGTGGTTAAATTAATTACTTTTTATATTTTGTAAATTTTCATTTGTTTCTGACTTTGCCATGAAACCTTCTTTCAGCAACATACTGAATTCTTCCACTACTTTTCTGATTTCCTCATTGGGAATGGAAAAAGCAGATTTTCGTTTCCGTATGTTTTCTTGAAAGTCAATCTTATATTTTAATGTCAGATAATCAAAAATTCCAAATTGGACCTGGATGATCATAAAAGCCATCAGATCTATATCTATATCGCTTCTGATCGAATCCGTTTGCCGATGGTTTTTCAGTATTTTCTTTACCATTTTTAATAAATCGGCTTTAATAATATATTCCATATCTCCGATTTCATTGTTCGCTTTTTCCCGGATAACATTGTATAAAAATCCGCTTTGCAAGGGATACTCCAGGTCGAATTCGAGCTTATGTAGAAAATTTTCCACTAATATTTCAAAAAGGCTTTTATTCTCAGAATATAACAGGTCCTTAACTTTTGACAAACGCATATCACTGGCATACTTAATCAGGAAAAAGTAAAGGTCTTTTTTGGATGAAAAGTAACGGTAAAAGCTTCCTTTTGCGATACCGAGCTTTTTAATAATTTTTCCGACAGAAGCGCTTGTATAAGGATGAATGGCGAATTCTTCAAAAGCGGCATCGAGAATTTCCTTTTGACGGTCTGTATTTAGATTTATAAATGTCTGGAGGGGCATGTTTTAACTATTAAGCGACTACATGGTCGCAAAGATAAAAATCTTTAGCGACTTAGTGGTCGCTTTTTTGATTATTTTTTTAAATTATTGAAATAGTGAATAAAAGGAGATTATTTCTGAGAAAGAAATATTTTGCCTCAAAAGGAGGAAAATTAAAGGGACCAGTCAATTGGTTCTGCCCCGTTTTGCTTTAAAATTTCATTGGTTTTTGAGAAATGTTTGCAACCGAAAAAGCCGTTATAAGCAGAAAAAGGAGAGGGGTGGGCAGCTTTAAGAACATAATGTTTGCCGGAATCTATCAGGGCTTCTTTAGCCTGGGCATACCTTCCCCATAAAAGAAAGACAATACCGGTGCGGGATTCAGAAATTTTACGGATAACTGAATCGGTAAAGGTTTCCCAACCTTTATTCTGATGCGATCCTGCCTGGTTGGCCCTGACTGTAATGTTGCATTTAAAAGTAATACTCCCCTGTCCGCCCATTTTTCAAGATTTCCGTGCCGTGGTATGGGAAGTCCCAGATCCTGATTCAGTTCTTTGAAAATATTTACAAGTGACGGAGGTTGGGCAATGCCGGCAGGAACCGAAAAGCAAAGTCCGTGTGCCTGTCCTTTCCCATGATAAGGATCCTGTCCGATGATCACTACTTTTACTTTATCAAAAGGGGTATGCTCAAATGCATTGAAAATTAGTTTTCCCGGAGGGTAAACCACGTTCTTAGATTTTTCCGTAACAAGAAAATTTTTTAAATCGGTAAAATACGGAGCGTTAAATTCATCGATAAGCAATTGTTTCCAACTTTCATCAATCTGGGGATTTATCGAACTCATGATTTACATACTATTTTTTATTAATATTCTTGCAGTGTTGGTAGCGTGACTGCCAATCAACTTCAGCATTGTCATTAATTCCAGGTGTGTTTTACTGCTGTTGATCGTTTTTTCTTCTTCCGCGGTAAGACGGTTGTAATGCTGTTTTTCAAGGGCAAAAGACATTTCGCGGAATTTCTCATATTTTTCTTTCATTTTCAGCGCTTTTGAAAGGCTAAAATCCTGGTATAATTCGTAAGCACGGTCGATTTGTTTCAGGGTGGCGATGTGGTAATTCATAATTTCATTTTTCCCCCTTGTTGAAAATTCATATACGTTGGAGGACCAGCTTATAGCCTTCGACTTGAGATTGGAGGAAATGATATCGGCAATCTGTTCGAATTCGTTTACCGCATAAAGTAGCTGAAACGCTTCTTCTGCTCTTTCTTTGTCTATTGTTTGCCGGGTAATTTGTAAGATATAATCATTTATTTCATCACGAAGAAAATTCACTTCAATATTATATTGATCGATTAACGGAATCAGGTCTGTCCGCTTTTCCATAAACGGGATAATAATATTAACTGCCATTTTTCTAACAATGCTGATCATGTGTAAAACTTCCTGTTTTGCCAGGTTAAGAGCAAGGGAGGGAGTTTTCAGCATGCTTTCATCGAGGTATTTCGTAACCGGCAGAAATTCTTTTTCTTCTTTGTAGGGAAGTAAAAAATTAATAAACCGGGCATATATATCTGTAAACGGAAGGAAAAGTATTGTCAGTATCACATTATATACAGTATGCGCATTGGCAATTTCACGAGGAAGATATCCTGAAGCATCCAGTCCCTGATGAGGTTCTACAAAAGACACCCATTCGATAAGACGGACAAACTGTGGGATCCACCAGACAAGGATTAATGCACCGGCAACTTTAAATAGGGTATGAGCCAGAGCAACCTGTTTTGCTTCACGGTTGGCACTGATGCTGGCTAAAATTGCAGTAATAGCCGTCCCCAGGTTTGCTCCGATGAGTAAAGGGATGGAAGCCTCAAGTGTCAGGAATCCCTGGGTACCGAGAATAATCATTATCCCGATAAATGCACTGCTGCTTTGGATAAGAGCAGTAAGCATTGCTCCTACCAGTATGCCCAACAACGGATTTTCGAGTTGAAGTAATATATTAATAAAGGGTTCGTATGACCGGAGTGGATACATAGCTTCCGACATTACTTGCATTCCGAAAAATAAAATACCAAACCCCAGAATAGCTTCACCAACATTTTTATAAACCGGTTTTTTGGGAATCAGATACAAAAGAAAACCGATACCTATTAGCAGGAGGGAATAATCTGTAAGTTTAAATGCAATAATCTGTGCGGTGATAGTTGTACCTATTGCTGCCCCCAGGATTATGCCAATGGTTTGTTTAAACCGCATTAGTTTTGAATTAACAAAACTTACCAGCATTACAGTAGTGGCACTGCTGCTTTGAATGACCATCGTCACAAATGTACCTACCGACAGGGCAATTAACCGGTTGTATGTCAGCTTGCTCAGGATAGTCCTCATTTTGTCACCCGCAGATTTCTGCAACCCTTCACTCATCATATTCATTCCGAAAAGAAATAATCCGAGCCCCCCAAACAATCCGATAATTACCATGAATACCCAATTGGATTTTCTGGCATTGGCAATGAATATTTGAAAATTATGAGAAGAAGAAGATTTTATTGAAGCGGCAATCTCATATTCTCCTTCTTTTGAACCAAGCACAAAACTATTTTCAGCTACTCCATTTGAATCTGTCTTTACAAAATCTTTATCAAGATGGGAACCGGTCGCACCCTTTGGAGTGTTAATTACTTCGAAGTTTACCGGTACACCTTCTACCGGTTGATTGTGTTCATTAACAACAACTACACGGCAGGGTGATTTCAGATTTTTATGAATAACCTGGTACTGATTATCACCTGAATAATTTGGGAATTTCTCCGATGTTGCTTTTTTGATCTGGTAATCATTCATCGGTGCTATAACATCCCGGGCAGATAGAATACCAGTAATTGCAAGGAAACAGAAGGTAATTACAAAAAAGGAAAAGTGTTTTTTCACCTGATACAATTTTACTTTGTAAAGTTAATTTTTATCATCAGAAATTAAAATCAATGAAATCCGTATAGTAAATTAACTAGTTGTTTTTTGTAAATCCCACGAGCAATAACATTTCAGTGTTAGTAACTCATTTTTTAACTGTTTGTATTATTTTCTAATTTTGATTAAACAGGATAGAAATGTATTGAATATGATCAGGAAATACCTAATATACGGGTTGACAGGAGTTTTACTAGCAGGATTGGTAATAGGGTTTTTGTGGTTTAGAAAAAGCACAAGGTTGACAGGCGATCCGCTGAATGCCATTCCATACGATGCTGCCATTATCGTGAAAATCAATAATTATACGGATTTAGTAAAAGAGATAAGTAAGGAAAACAATGTTTTCACACAACTTGGCAGCTTGCCTGCTTTTAATGAATTTCGCCGTCATGCCGGATTAATCGATAGCATGTTGCTAAAATATCCGGAAGCAAGAAAAATATTTACTTCAGCGCCTGCTTATATATCCCTGCAATATTCAGGAAGAGCAACAATCGGATCTATCCACTATTTTAGCTTGCCGGGAAATATAAAAGCGCACCAGGTTAATACGTTTATTAAAAGAGTTATTGGGAATAGCGGAACCATTACACCAAGAAAATATGAAGGAGAAACAGTATATGATCTGGTACTGTTAAATAATAATATTGAAAAAAATCTTAGTTACACTATTGTCAATGATATATTAATGCTTAGTCATTCATCTATATTACTTGAAGATGCCCTACGGCAGTTGAACCAGACCAAATCGGTGAAAAGTGATAACGGATTTATAAAAATTCTATCTACTGCCGGGAAAAATGTAGATGCCAACATTTTCATTAACTTTAAATATTTTCCACAACTGTTATCACTTTTTACAAAATCTCCCTACAAGGAATTAATAGGAGAGATGAATTATCTTGCTGACTGGTCCGGGCTTGATGTAAATTTTAAAGAGGATAATATAATCCTCAATGGGTTTACCAGTTCGGTAGATTCTGGAAACATGCTGTCCGACTTATTTATAAATCAGAATGCTCCACGCTCAAGTATTGGTGAAGTTTTGCCTTCCACAATCTCCACCTTTATTTCAATGGGGATGGAAGATTTTAATACGTATTATACGCAGTATAAAGCGCTGTTAAAAAACAATGGTAATTATGCGCGACATCAGAACGATCTTGATCAACTAAAAAAATCTTATGGTGAAAACCTCGAAAAACTTTTTGGGGATATTATTGATAATGAATTTTGCCTGGCATTGGGAGAAAATAATAATAACAGTGGTGAACAGGAAGCATTTGCTGTTTTTAAGGTTAAAAGTAAGAGTTTTGCAGAAAAAAGACTTTCGGAGATGCTTGAAAACTATACGGGGAAAAACAACATTAATTCCTATATAACCAAATATCAACTGGATAATGAATCATCTTACAAGATATACAAGTTGCCTACCCAGCATATGATTGCCAACTTATTCGGGAATATCTTTAAAGTTGTAAATGAACATTATTATACCTTTGTGGGTAATTATCTCATTTTTGGCAACTCCGTCAAATCATTATCCTTATTTATACATCAAAATGTAATAAATCAAACTTTAATAAATGATCCCACTTATAAAATTTTTGCCGATAACTTGTCAGCAAAATCGAATGTTGTCTTTTACACAAATTTAAGCCGTTCGATCGAAAATTTTTCCAATTTGGTAGATGAGAAATTAGTGAAAAGCTGGGAAAAGAATATCGGCGTGTTTCAAAAAGTGCAAACTTTAGGACTACAGATAAATTCAGGGAACAACATGCTGTATAATACCATTACCTTAAAATATTCTCCTAAGTTTTATAATAAAACACATACGGTATGGGAAAGCCTGCTTGATACGGTAAGCGATTTTAAACCCAAATTTGTTGTTAATCATATAACCAAACAATATGAAATTTTTATACAGGACCTTAAAAATAATATTTACCTGATAAATAAAGCTGGAAGAATAGAATGGAAGGTACAGATACCTGAAAAAATCAGAAGTGATGTTTACCAGATCGATTATTATAAGAACGGAAAACTGCAATATCTTTTCAGTACCGATAATTATCTGTATCTGATGGACCGCAATGGTAACTATGTGGAAAAATATCCAGTAAAATTGAGGGCCAAAGCAACAAACGGGATGGCATTGTTTGATTATGACGATAATAAAGATTACCGGATATTTATAGCCTGTGATGACAACAAGATATATAACTATATGAAGGACGGAAGTATTGTAAGTGGCTGGGAATTTGGCAAAACCGAGAGTGCTGTGAATATGCCAATTGAACATTTTACAATAGGAGACAAGGATTACATAGTATTTGGTGATCGGTTAAAAACGTATATTCTCGACAGGCGTGGCGATACCCGCGTGGATGTCAAAGAATTATTTCCCCGGTCAGTAAATAATAGTTATTTACTGGATGAAGGGGGAGATGCTCCCAGACTGGTAACCACCGACACTTCCGGTACAGTAAAATTCATTTACTTTGACGGCAGTGTAAAAGATGTAAAAATTGGTGAGTTCTCACCGACACACTATTTCGATTTTAAAGATATGGACGGCGATGGCAAGCGGGAATTTATTTTTCTGGATGGCAAATCTCTTCAGGTCTTCAAACAGAATAAAACCAAAATGTTCTCTTATGCTTTCGATGGCAGGATTTCCGAAAGGCCCATCTACTTTCACTTTTCCTATAACGACAGGAAACTGGGAGCTGTTTGTTCCTCAAAAAATGAAATTTATCTTATTAATAATGATGGAAGCCTGTTCCCCGGATTCCCACTACGGGGATCAACTTCTTTCAGTATCGGGGATTTTAACCGGGAGACTTCTCAATTTAACCTGATAGTAGGGAATAAAGACAACTTTTTATATAATTATGCCGTAAAATGAGCATATTAAATTTTATCCATATGTATATTAAGAGATATCGGAATAATTTACCAGGATTGGCGATAATTATTTTTTTCGTTTTCCTTATAAATTCCTGTGTAAAAGACACCCTGGATTTTGACAGGATGTCGGGCCAGATTCAGTTAGACCCAAGTCTGGCAGCTCCTATAGTCAACGGTAAATTTAATTTGAAAGACCTGGTCGGAGATAACAGTGACTCTGCTCTTGTCTTTAATGGAGACTCGGTAAGTTTAGTATTGCATGAGGATTCACTGTTTTCTTTTAATGTTAATGATCTTTTAAATATTCCCGAACAGGATACTTTCAGTTATTATCTGCGAAATGATGTAGATATCCCACCCACATCACTTTGGGATTCATTGATCATTGATAAGACAGAAAAATTCGATTTTGCCGTTGACAGTGGTATACGTATCGATAGTGCCCTGTTCAACCAGGGTAATATGTATATAAATGTAAGATCAACATACAGGCATGCAGGAGTATTATACATTACTTGTCCATCTATAATAAGAAACGGGCAGCCATTTGAAGAGATTATTCAGATCAGTAGTACTGATGGAAATTTTCAGCAAATGTATACCTATCCATTACAAAATGCTAAAGTGTTGGTTGATAATACTATTCCGGATACCAGCTATATTGACGTTCATTTTCATTTGAAATTATTCAAGAATCCGGGAGAAGGAATAAGTACCGGAGATGAGGTAAAAATTGATTTTTCATTTCTTGACTTTAAGAAATTCGATGCACTTTTCGGATATTTTGGCGATTCAGAATTTAAATATGATACACTTATAGAAACTAATCTGGATGAAATATCCGGTTTGTCAGGATTATTTGCCATAACTAACCCGAAAATAAATTTCCTGTACGATCATACATTTGGTTTTCCATTGGGTTTCGATATCAGGATAAAAGGATTATTTGATAATGGTGACAGTGTAATTCTTGATCCTCCATTACAGGTAATTACCGCTTCGGACAATTACCAGGTTCCTGAAAGTTCGGGAAAGATTTCATTTAGCAGGAACAACATTCCCAATATAGATCAGTTTTTAGAGTTCCCTCCTCCAACACAGGTAGCTTTCGACGGTGTACTGGCAGCCAATCCGGGTGGTAATACTGCAGTAACCAACTTTGTACTTGGGAACAGTAGAATTAATGTTGGGCTTGATGTGGAAATTCCTTTGGAATTCAGGTCCAACCTGCAGTTCAGAGATACGTTAAAACTGGATATTGAAAATGTTGATGAAACAAAATATATTGAATATGCCAACCTGCATTATTGGTTTACAAACGAGTTCCCGGTTAATATAAATGCTTCTGTTATCCTCTATGATTCTATCAATAACATAAATCTGGACACAATTAAACTGAATGAAACAACCGGTCAGGTATTTTTACAGGCAGCACCTGTTGATGCAAACGGGATCACGTTACTCGATCAGGTCCAGGAAACTACCGGATTTACCGGTCTGAACAGTGCTGAAATTAATAATTTGTTTAATGTGGCCAACAAAATGATAATCATCGGTAATTTCAGTTCATACGATCCGGACAATGTATCCTCCGTTAAAATATTAAGCACTTACGAATTGAAATTTAAATTCGGGGTGGAGGCCAAAGCACATTATACAGATAATATTAATAATAATTAATCCTTCATAAAGGTTATGACTAAGTCAAACATATATAGAAAAGCAGGTATAATTATTATCGCTGTATTATTTAGCGGGCTAACCGGTAACCTGATCGGACAGCAAAGCAATACCCTGTATTATATGCATGAGGTTCCCCAGTCGCATTTCCTTAATCCGGCAACACAGCCAGATTGTGGATTTTACCTGGGATTCCCTGGATTTTCTCCTTTTTATATCAATACGGATAACAGCTCTCTTAGCCTGAAAGATATCCTGTGGTACGATCAGGAATTGGATTCGGTAATTACTTTTTTACATCCAAAAGCGAATCTGAATGATTTTCTGAAAAACTTTGGTAAGACAAATTATATTACCGAGGAAGCAGATCTGAACCTTACTTCATTTGGATTCAGGATAAGCGAGATGTTTTTTTCGGTTGATATAACTTTGAGAGAATCGATGAAATTCAGTTACCCGGGCGATCTGGTGAATTTTATGCTAGAAGGTAATAATAGCGGCGATGTATTGGATTTAAGTGGTTTGGGTATAGATATAAATAATTATACTGCCGTATCTTTGGGTGTATCTAAAAAATTCAGTGAAGAACTTAGTGTTGGTGTAAAAGGTAAATTATTGTTTGGACTGGCCAACCTTAGTACTTCCAATACCGATATTCATGTCAATACAGGACTTGATCAATGGACCCTTCAGTCAAAATTCAACGTAAATGCCAGTCTGCCTGGAGTTTCAATACCTACAAATTCAGACGGTAATTTGGATTTCGATAACATGTCTTTTGATGATAATCTGCAAGTAAAAGATTATAGTAAAATGTTCACCAAAAATTTTGGATTGGGAATTGATTTAGGTGTTCATTACAAACCCCTGGATAAGCTTACAGTTTCCGCCAGCCTGCTGGATCTGGGATACATTCGCTGGAAAAGTTATACCTATAATATGTCTCAGGATGCCAGCTTTGATTTTCAGGGAGCTACTGTAGATTTCAACAACGATTCTTCCGATATCGGACAAATGTTGCTGGATTCGATTAAAAACACCTTAACATTAACAAATTCCAATGATCCTTATACAACATTTCTGAATGGTAAACTATACCTGGGAGTGAATTATCATGTTCTTGACCAGATAAGCTTCGGACTACTTTCAAGAACAGAAATGATAAAAGGAAAATTAAGGCAGCAGTTCACTCTTTCAACCAACTTTTATCCTTTCAGGGGTTTTGCCGCAACGGTTTCTTATTCCATTATGAATAAGACATATAATAACCTGGGGCTTGGCATTTCAACCAGATTAGGACCTTTCAATTTGTACTTTATTAGTGATAACATACCTCTAGCGTACGACCGTATAAAATCTTCTCCCATCCTATTACCATATAATACAAGGACATTTAATTTCAGACTAGGACTCAATCTTGTATTTGCATGTAACCCGCAAAAGAAAATCATGAAGGATAAACCGTTGGTTTTTTAATAATAAATAACTGATTTAACTGTTTTTAACGCTAACCAGGGGACATAAAACTTCCTACTTATTAAAAAATATAATACCTTTGTGCTTTAAGATAAACAAATGAGTTTTTTAAGGACAGTATTAATTATTCTGCTTATTTATTACGGGGCAAAACTTATTATACGATATGTTATTCCTGTTTTTCTGAAAAATTATGTGGAAAAGAAAATGGGAACATTTACTTCACCCGGTCAACAGCAAAACAACCACCAAAAAAAACAAAAAGAAGGTAAAGTAACAATTGATTATATTCCTAAGTCTGATAAGAAAGTTGAAAATAGTGAGGGAGAATATATCGATTTTGAAGAAGTTAAAGAATAGTTTTAGTTTTATTATTTTTCCGAATTTATCACTGACATTCTGAATTACTTTCTCAACTCATATCCTTAATTTTTTTTGCAAAATTAGAAGCAAAAACAAAATCATTCAAAATAGCATCATCTGAATTCAGAATTTCATCTTTGGTTCCTTCCCAGCATTTTTCACCACTATGAATAAAAACCACTTTTTCTCCGATTTCCATCACCGAATTCATATCGTGGGTATTAATAATGGTAGTCATATCAAACTCATGTGTAATTTCGCTGATTAATTTGTCAATTACTATTGCCGTTAAGGGATCGAGGCCGGAATTTGGTTCGTCACAGAACAAGTATTTTGGATTTTGCACAATGGCACGAGCAATTGCGACACGTTTTTGCATACCCCCACTCAGTTCAGCAGGAAACAGATGGTTAACATTTTCAAGGTTTACACGTTTTAAACAAAAATTGGCACGTTCAATTTTTTCTTTGTGACTCATATCTGAGAACATTTCAAGAGGGAAAATTACATTTTCTTCTACAGTGAGTGAATCGAATAATGCACCCCCCTGAAATAACATTCCCATTTCTTTTCGTATATCCTTTCTTTGTCTGAATGACATTTTCACCAGGTCACGGCCATCATAAAGAACACTCCCGCTATCAATGGGATGAAGGCCAATCAGTGATTTTACCAAGTACCGTTTTTCCAGATCCGCTTTGCCCGATTATAAGGTTGGTTTTTCCTTTTTCAAAAGAAACAGAAATATCGTCCAATACTACTTTTCCACTGAATGATTTGAATATATTCCGTGCTTCGATCATTTTGCCAAAAGCATTTGCGTAAGAATAAGGTTAAATAAAAGTATCAGAATACTGCTTGTAACTACTCCCCTGGTACTGGCTTTCCCAACCTCGAGAGCGCCACCCTTCACATAATAGCCAAAAAATGCCGGAACTGAAGTGATAATAAAAGCAAATACCACGGTCTTGATCATTGCATAAGTAATATAATAAGGTATGAACCAGTATTGAATACCCATGATATAATCAGCAGAGCTTAATGCCCCGGTAAAAACTGCTGCAAGCCAGCCGCCTGAAATTCCAACGAACATACTGATCATCGTCAGCATTGGGTTGAAGACAACAGTAGCAATTATTTTGGGTAAAATAAGATAACTGGCAGAATTCACCCCCATTATTTCTAAGGCATCAATTTGTTCGGTAATCCTCATATGGCCGATTTCCGAAGCCACATTTGATCCTACTTTCCCGGCAAGTATTAGTCCCACCATGGTGGATGAGAATTCGAGTAACATGGTATCCCGGGCGGTTAAACCGATCAGGTATAGTGGAATTAACGGATTTTCAAGGTTGTATCTCGTTTGAAGAGTGATAACTGCCCCCATGAATAGTGAAATGATAATGACAATTCCAATCGAATTAATTACCAGACTTTCGATTTCCACTATTGTTTGACGATAATATACTTTAAATTTTTCAGGTCTGGAGAAAACCATCCTCATCAAAAGGAGATATTTTCCGAATTCTTCTAAAAATCTCATGCACCAAAATTTGAGGTTTAAAAATACAAATAATATGATACAATAATTGGATTATTAGCCATTAATCTTTGTGAACAAACAGTCTGTCAAAATTGGGCAGGTAATAATGTATGAATTTTATTATCTTAGACCACTTAACCTGAAAAAATGGATAAACTGAATATAAAGTTTTTATAAAATGAAATCTGACAATTATTGTGTTATCATGGCAGGTGGAATAGGAAGCCGTTTCTGGCCATTAAGCCGTACTAAAAAACCAAAACAATTTCTTGATATTCTCGGAACAGGAAAAACTTTGTTGCAGCAAACTTTTGAACGATTCAACAAATACATTCCTGCTGAAAATATTTTAATAGTGACCAATGAAGATTATGGAGATATAATTCTGGAACAACTTCCGGAAATAAGTAAAAATCAGGTGCTGCTTGAACCAATGAGACGTAATACGGCTCCCTGTATTGCATACGCCAATTACAAAATTATGGCAATAAATCCATCGGCTAAAATAGTTGTGGCACCTTCAGACCATCTGATTTTAAAGGAAGATGAGTTTATTGATGTTCTTAAAATGGGGTTGGATTTTGTTGGTGAAAACGAAAGCCTGCTGACATTAGGAATTAAACCAAGTCGGCCTGAAACTGGATATGGGTATATTCAGATAAATGGAGGGGGGACGGAAAAGATTGTTGTAAACAAGAGTTTCAGAAAGGTTAAGACATTTACTGAAAAACCAGATCTGAAAATGGCTGAGTTATTTATGGAAAGTGGAGACTTTTATTGGAATTCCGGAATATTTTTCTGGTCTTTACCAACGATAATGAAATCATTTAGTACATTTTTACCCGATGTAGATAATCTTTTCAAGGAAGGATCAGGCTTTTATAATACCGATGAGGAAAAAGTTTTTATTTCCAAAACATACCCAAGTTGTAAAAATATATCCATCGATTATGGAATAATGGAAAAGGCAGAAAATGTATATGTACTTTGTTCCGATTTTGGCTGGTCCGATTTAGGTACCTGGGGCTCTCTTTACGACATGCTGGAGAAAGATGAGTTTAATAATTCGATCAGCGGTAAAAATGTTTTTTCCTATGATTCAAATAACTGCATCATTAATTTACCCGATGATAAACTGGCAATAATTCAGGGACTGGATGACTATATTGTAGTAGATTCCGATAACATACTGCTGATTTGTAAGAAAAAAGACGAACAAAAAATAAAGCAGTTTGTGAATGATGTGAAATTAGAAAAAGGAGAAAAATATATATAAAAAAAAGCTCTCAATCTGAGAGCTTTTTTTATTAAAAGTTAAATTCTATTTTTTAATATTCCCACAAGTCATGTTCGGTATTGAACAACCATTCCTTTACTTTTTGTGCTTCTAACAAAGCATTCATCCCCAGTGCATACTGATTGATATTACGGTTATTGTATACATTTGATTCTGCGAAAATGAAACTCTCGAAACGACGCTGCCAGAAAAAGTCATCAAAGGATATCTGCTGTGCATCGTTATGTGAATTAAATATTTCGTGATCGGCCAGAATAGGTCTTATTTCCGGAAAATATACCCAGAAAGTTTTTTTCTTCTGTACTGCATCAGTTGGTAATCCCTGGTCGTCGAGACGATAATATACACGAACAGGACACAACCCGATTATCTGAACCTTCATTACAGAAGCATTCTTATCGAAAAACCATTTCTCTTTCACGAGTATTTGTTTCACCTGATCCGTACGCCTGTCCTGCTGTACGACTCTCTCTACCAGTTGTCCGGTAGAAGGATCAGCTGTTTTAATAGTATCTGCACCGGCATCGAAAGCATTATCGATCTGATCGCGGGTCATGGGAACCGTAAATTCACCCGAAGGATCGTCGGTTGCAAATGCGCGTACACCTTCATTATCGATACCATATAATAGCAGGTCAACCAGGTTCATCCGGTTACCTATGGGTTGGGTAGGATAATACAAGGGTAAGTTCTGCTTTTCGCGCAGATCAATCATTCTGTATATGATTTTAGACCACATCACATCGGCTTCTCTCACATAAGCATAAGGTACAGGCTTTTTAAAAGGTATATTTTCTTTCACATAAACCTCTTTCATCTGATCTTGTGCATTTGATTTCTGAGTAGAAATAGTGAACAAGGATAATACGATTAAAAATAGAACTACTCGTTTCATCATTATTGGTTTTAAAATTAATTTAATACAAAGTTAATTGTTGATAATGGTCTGAGCGAACCATCAGGCCCAACGGCCTTAATATCCTGAATATACAACCTTGCACCTCGGCCCAGGGTTCTGATAATATTCATCTGCTCATTGGTAAACCTGTTATTACTTGATTTGGCATCACGTACAAAACCCTGAACAGTTGCAGAAACTGTGAATTCAGTAACGGTAAATTTCAAGTCAAAATCAAAATTTTCCATTTCGGCAGTAACTCCAATTTGAGCTAATAACAAGTTCTTATTTATTAATCCTCCGGTTTGGCCATTTATTTTAGCTACCGGATTCGGAACAATTTTCACACGAAATTCCTGAGATCCCATTCTTTTCTGTTGACCGTCGATATCTGCAAATACGGTAACAATGGAGTTACCTGGCCTTTTAGGTCTGACAATATATGAACCTCCTGATTTCTTGATCATACTTGCATTTGTAATCTGCGGGAAAATTTTATCCGGAGGAACCGATCCGACAGAAATATCTACCGGATTATCCACACCAAGGTAAAAAACATTCATTTTAGTAGGAGACACAACTACACTACCCTCGGCTACCCTGTAAGATTGTTTGAAAGGCCGGTAAATATCGCCGGAAGGTCCTGTAAGTTTGATAATACCTCCCCACGTGCGGGATCCGTTCGAGTTTTCAGGAACGGTATATTTACCTTTTCCATTAACAATGGGCAACGAATCATAATTCACGCCCGGACGTTTTTTATAAGTATATACACCGTCTTTTAAAGTCGAATCGTATGGATTAGGGTTGTTTGTTACGTAGATCGTAGGATCTTGTGTAGTGTCACGGGCAGCCAGAAATACCTGGGCTGAATAATTAGTTCCACGAATAATATAATTGGAATTGGGAATAACGGTAGCTTCTATTTGGTTGAACTTTACAGCACCGGCATCAATCTGAGAGTACAGATAATTTAAAACTTCCGATTCAGCATTACGTACATCAATCTGAAGACTGGACATGATAGCCAGAAATCCCACCAGCGGTGAATGCCCGAATTTGTGGTATTCCCATGAAACCTTTTCCCCGTCACCATTTACCTGATCCTCGGTTTCGAGACTCTTAGAGACTGAATTTTTTAATTTTTCATTATCTTCACAAAGAGTGAGTAGTTTTTCCTTGAATAATTCTACGTTATTTTTTAAAATAGCAGCCTTACTGTTTTTTGTAAGATCGGTACCAATCATAATTCTTGCCGGGGTATCGTAATCCGTTGTTTCTACTATCTTTTCGGGATATATTACACCATCAACAACCGCGTCTGTTTTATCTCCTTCCGCAGCTATTACTGTTTTTACTTTTAAATTTTGTACGGTATCAACCAAACTATTTGCCATCTTTTTTATTTCCAACGCTTTTGTATGCCAAGGAGTAACTTTAGCAGGGTTTAACTCTTCCTGGTAATCAAAATCTTTATAAACTTCATCTAATTTAGTTTTGATAGTACTTTTGGTTTTACCGAGCCCCTCCTCAATTATGGTAAACGCGTCAAGCACGCTTCTTGATACATTCAGTGCCAGCATTGCTGTCAGCACTAAGTACATCATACCAATCATTTTTTGTCTTGGGGTTTCCTTTCCGTGGGCCATGTTAGTCAGTTAGATAAATTGCAGTGTCAGATTTATTTTATAACTAATTTAATTTATTTTGTGAGCATATTCATAGAAGAAAGCATATTTCCATAGATATTATTCAGAGATGACAGGTTGTCTCGTAGTTTTACAACCTCGTTCTTGTATTTATCTGTTTCTTCAACAGAAGATTTAAGATTACTTACCATGCTGTGTAGTCCGGAATATAATTCCTCTGACCCTTTTAAATGTTCATTACTACCTTTAATCTGCAATTCATACACTGTATTCAACGCGGATAAATTTTTATTTAACGCTTCCAGTTGCGTCTCATGGGCCTTACTTCCTTTTACAATTGTACTTTGTTCATTTTGAATAGCAGAAGCTACTTCCTGGTAAGACTGTGCTACATCTGCACCTGATTTTGAAATTACAGCAGCAGCCTGAGAGTAAGCGCTACTTAAGGAGTTAGCAGAGTCTTTAATACCTTCTCCTGTTGAACTATAAGATTCTTTAAGTGTATTTATCGAATCGGCAGCTCCCTGTAGATTATTCACAAAACTTTGTGTGGCCACAGTAGCTTGTGAAATATCAGCAATACCAGCAGCGGCCTGATTTAATTTTTGCAAACCTTCTCCTAGTTTTTTCAGAGATTGGTCATCAATTCCTGATTGTACCATCATTTCTTCTATCCTATCAATTGGCCGGTCGGTACCAACCAATGAACTTTCTTTGAATTGTTCTATTTCATCGGGATCTGCCATGCCTGCTAACTCCGGATAGACCAATGTCCAGTCGAGTTCCTCATGTAATGGTTCAAATGCTGAAAAGAAGAAAATAATTGCTTCTGTACTCATTCCAAGCGTTAACATAAGCCCGGAACCAGTCCAGTGCTGAATTTTAAATAATGCTCCCAGGATAACTACGGAAGCACCCAGACCATAAAGTTTGGCCATGAAGTTCTTCCATCCGGTACTTTGAACAATATCTGTAACATTCATAATTATTTATAGTTATAAGGTTTGCAGCATTCAATAAATTATTAAATCAGCTTATATAAGTTTTTTTAGTTGGTACTTCCCAAATATGAGCGTACACACCTGAAACCAATGTATGATTTTGTAGAATCCTGGTATTCATAAGTACGTGTACCATTTTGTAAATAGTAACCAATATCTTTCCATGATCCTCCGCGGACTACTTTTCTTTTCAATACGGGTGGGTCATCGGGTAATGCATTATATTTATAATCCGGATTAAGATCGTGTGAGAACACGTAAGCGGATTCGTCATATGCATTGGATGTCCATTCGGCAACATTACCTGCCATATCATATAATCCATACTCATTTGGCTGGTACTGGCCTACGGCAATTGTTGTTACTCCGCCATCATCGGCATAATTACCACGAAGGGGTTTAAAGTTTGCAAGGAAACAACCTTCTTTGTTTCTGGTGTAATAACCGCCCCAGGGGTACATCGAATTTTCAAGGCCGCCCCTGGCTGCATATTCCCATTCCGATTCAATAGGTAACCTGTAATTATGTACACCGGGTTGTCCTTCAGCGTTTAAAGAAGCATTAAGTAACTGCGTTCTCCAGATACAGAAAGCAGTAGCCTGTTTCCAGCTGACACCAACAACAGGATAATTATCGTATGAAGGATGCCAGAAATACATGGTTGTGAGTGGTTCATTAAAAGAATAGGTAAAGTCTGCAATCCAACATAATGTATCCGGGTATACATTTATAACATCTCTTATTACAAATGAAGATCTGTCTTTTATTTCTATTTTTTCACCATCATTATTGGTGATAAAACCTTCATATTTTTTGGTTTGATAATTATAACGATTTGATTTCTTAGCTGCCTGTTTCAGGTCAATCCAGTAATACTCATACATCAACTTCCTGGTGTCGATTTCTTTATGGCCATTAAAACGCTCTTGCTGAGGCAAATAAAGATCGTTGAGTATTTCATTTGTCTCTTCATCACGGTAATCAATTTTAACATCCCAGTTCAATTTGGGTGGATCAATAGGATTACCAAACTGGTCTTCCGAGATTACATAATCATCGAGTTGTTCTCCCAACATACGACGCATTATCGAATCACGAACCCAATAAACGAATTGACGGTATTCATTATTGGTAATTTCTGTTTCGTCCATCCAAAATGGATCAACACTTACCGTTCTGGAAAATGTATTTTCGGCCCAGGCTACATCCTGATCGTTTTGACCCATGATAAAACTCCCCTGTGGAATAAAAACCATTCCATACGGATCGGGCTCGAAATACTTACTTCTCCCTGGAACTCCTGTTAATTCACCACTTTTGTAGTTTGAGCAACTACTTATCAGTAGTAGAATGGAAACAAAACCTATAGAAGCTAACTTTTTCATAATCTAAAAAATGTTTATCTGAAATAACAATTAGTTTTGATTCAATATTGTTTAAATGTTTATTTTTTTTACAAAAATCGGATGCTTTTATATTTCTGAGGACTTTTCTCAACTCCAATTTTAAAGCAATAATTAATAACAATTTCGTGTGTCCCCTGTGAATGTGTATTTATTTTTGTAGTTTCAAAACCGTATGAATATCCTATTTTAAGTCCGTTTAGTATTTCAAGTCCAAGCATACCAATTATTGCACTTCCAGGCCTATAAGTAACGCCACCCCAGAATTTTTTATTGTACAATAAGGTAGTATTTAAATCTAATGAAGTTACACTCACATCAGAAGCAATAAAAACCGAAGGGACTATTTCGAATGAAGGATTAGTTAATGCTATGTTATAACTTGCTGTAACAAAGTAATGTCTTTTCAGCTTGTCGATGGCTTCAGTACCATTTTCATTTGGAAATTTAAATGCTGATTCAAGCAGATGCGTGGAAGAAACTCCTACATATAAATCTTCAGTACGGTAAAATAATCCGACTCCCATATCAAAAGCAAATTCATTTTGTTTTCCCTTTGGAATAGCATTATCACCTGCAAGGTCCCAAAAATTGGTGCCATTATCAGGGACAGACCAATTAGTACCATCTACTCCGCGGTTAAGAAATGCACCACTTACTCCAATACCCAGTTTACCGTCACCTATTGGGATCCGGTATGCATATGATAACTGTAACTGAATATCCTGGTTAAAACCGTAAGTGTCTCTGTAAATAGATAATCCTACACCATGACTAGCACCAAACAAATTGAAAGGTGCATTTACATTCAGAATAAAGTCCTGTGCGGCACCAGGAATCCCAACCCATTGTTGTCGGGTAATAACGCTTGCGCAAACCATATCCATGCTGCCGGCTGAACCGGCATTGGTAGATGTATGATTATACATAAACTGATTTACTTGTGGGTACTGTTGTCCGTACATATTCATAATAGGGTATATCCCTAACAATATTAGTATTACTTTTTTCATATTTTTACTTAATCACTTTGGTGAATCCTGTGATAGCCAAGCATTATCCCAATTAGTAAAATAAGTAAAAATATTGTATTCCAACAAATATTATCAACACTATTGTGTTAATAACTCGTGGCGTTACAATTTCTATTTTATACTCAAAACGAATTGGAATGTTACTTTTTTTGTAGAATTTCTTCTAATATTTTGATTGAAAGGGTAAATAATAGCTATTGTAAGAACGGCTGAACTTATAAGCTAACAATATTTAGCTTAATTTTTGAAACGCCTTCCACCAAAGATCCGGAATTTCATGATTGCACGCCTGTTTATATTCTTCATTGGAACATGCCATAAATACAGGTTCTTTTTTTGTTGCTGAAGGTATTTCCATCCACCAACGATCGGTAACAAGGCTTTTATGAAAAGTAATTTCATAGCCCATATTTTCCTGTCCGACTATAAATGTCTTAAAATCTTTCTTATTTCCCGGAACTTCAATTTTTCTGGCCGTAAAACCCTCGATAAAATGCCAGGACAGTTGTGCTGCCAGTTGAGCGGTTGCAAAGTGGTCTTCAAATTTTGGGTTAACTTCAAATATTCCGAATGTGGAAATAATATCACTCAATCCGGCATACCGGGCAATCTGGCAGGCTTCTTCCGAATAAAATCCGTTTGGGGAGGCAAAACGGTTAGCCGGGGCATCGGATTTTTTAATGGCACCTATATCAAAGCTTACAATGTCTGCATCTCTAAGATGAGGTTCTATTATTGACATATTATTTCTGGCAGCTCCAAGTCTGGTAGCTTCGTGATGTAAGTGGTTAATTAAATCGATATTTTTTGGATCAACAAGATATTGCTGATGCCCGATATTGGTATAGTTGAAAAGTTTTGACTTTTTATCAAGTAATACCTTATTTAAGTATGATAAAGAGTTGAAAGGATTTTTATTATCAGGGTCAATATCCAATCTTGAGTCGATAGTGACAATATTAACCAGTTGTTTTTGTTTTTCATATGCCTGGTAAACAGGGTAGGTAAGGTCCTGTGTGCCGCCGAGTAATATAATTACTACCTGATTATTCAATAATTCTGTGATAACATCACTTAAACCATGATATGTATCACTAAATGTATTTCCCTCCTTAAGATTTCCCAGATCTACTATAGTAGCTTTTGTATGAATTTTACTTAACTGGTAAAGTTCTGCCCGTATTATGTCAGGAGCCAGAGAAGAACCCTTATTCAAAGAATTTCTGTCTTCAGGAACACCCAGAATGGCAATGTTGTAATTGCTGAGATTATTTACAGGCTCACTGGGTGTATGAACCTGAATATTCGAACCAAACTGCGATTCAAAAGACATGTATGTTTCTCCCGGCTTATCCAGGCCAACAGGTTCAAGATAATCGTTTATATTCATATGGAAGTTGACAGTATCATGAAATTAGGATTTGGATTTCTTTTTCGGTTTAGTTCCCGATTCTTTAATAATTTTCAGACACGATTCATAATCAAGCGACTTAGGATCAACATTTTTAGGAATTTTATAATTCTTTTTACCTTGTGAGATATATGGCCCCCATCTGCCATTCAACACCTGCAAATCTTTATCTTCCGCGAAAGTTTTTATTACTTTATTTTTGTCTCGTTCGCGTTTTATTTCAATTAGTTCAATTGCTCTTTCCAGTTCGATGGTATATGGATCATCTACATTTCGTACGAGGGAATAAAACTTATTGTCGTGTTTTACATAAGGCCCGAAGCGCCCGATTGCAGCCGTTACTTCTTTATCTTCATAAGATCCTATTTCGCGTGGCAGCTTGAATAAATCAAGAGCTTCCTCTAATGTGATATTTTCTATATGCTGCCCCTTCAGAAGGCTCGCGAATTTAGGCTTTTCATCTTCATCCCCTTTGGTTTCGCCAATCTGGGCAATGGCACCATAGCGCCCCATCCTGGTATAAACAGGCTTCCCGGTCTCAGGATCATTGCCCAGGAGTCGCTCTCCTTTACTTATACCTGAAATTTCAAGGGTCTTTTCCACCTGGTTGTGAAAAGGATCATAGAATTTACTGATCATATTTGGCCATTGGACTTTGCCGCTCGCAATATCATCAAATTCCTTTTCGATGGAAGCTGTGAAATTGAAATCTATAATTTCTTTAAAATATTCTGCCAGAAAATCATTAACTATCATTCCGATATTATCCGGGAACAATTTGGCTTTTTCAGTTCCGTATGTTTCGGTTTTAACTTCTTCTTTAATAATATTATTACTTAAAGTAATGGATTGTAACTTTCTTTCATTTCCGGGCCGGTCTTCTTTTATCACATAGCCCCGGTTTTGTATGGTTGAAATGGTAGGGGCATAAGTTGATGGACGGCCAATTCCCAGTTCCTCGAGTTTTTTTACCAGACTTGCCTCTGTATACCTGGGAGGAGAATTGGTAAATTTTTGTACGGCATAAATTAACTTATAATTTAATGTATCGTCAATTTTTACCGGGGGTAATAATCCCTTGGTATTTTCTTCCTGTTCATCGTCAGTTGATTCGATATACACTTTAAGGAATCCATCAAATTTCAATACTTCACCGGTGGCTGTAAAGTTTTCTTCAGCATTCGAAACATCAATAGAGATAGTAGTTTTTTCGAGTTGGGCATCGCTCATTTGCGAAGCGATGGTTCTTTTCCAAATTAACTCGTATAGTTTTTTTTCAGCATTGTTACCACTTATGGTTTCTTTATCGAAATATGTAGGTCGTATGGCCTCGTGTGCTTCCTGAGCTCCTTTCGACTTGGTTTTATATTGCCTGATATTGACATATTTTTCACCAAACTCTTTATGTATTATTTCTTTGGCGGAATTCAGGGCGGTTTCAGAAAGGTTAACCGAATCGGTACGCATATAAGTTATTCTTCCTGCTTCATACAAACGTTGGGCAACCGACATGGTTTGTGAAACGGAAAATCCAAGTTTACGGCTGGCTTCCTGCTGAAGTGTGGAAGTGGTAAATGGCGGAGCGGGAGACTTTTTTGCCGGCTTTTTAACAACATCTGTAATTGTAAAGGTTGAATCTTTGCACTTCTCAAGGAAGTTTTTTGCTTTTTCGAGGTTTGCAAATCGTTCTGTAGCTTCAGCTTTTAATTCCGCATTTGATTTGTCGGAAAAGGTACCCGTTACCCTGAATGAAGAAGAAGGTTCAAATTTGATAATTTCGCGTTCTCTTTCAACAACCAGGCGTAAAGCTACTGACTGCACCCTTCCTGCCGACAGGGACGGTTTAATTTTTTTCCATAAAACAGGGGAAAGCTCAAAACCAACAATTCGATCCAGTATTCTTCTTGCCTGCTGGGCATTCACCAGGTTTTGATCAATAACCCGGTGGGTTTTTATTGAATCCAGAATTGCATTTTTTGTAATTTCATGAAAAACGATTCTCCGCGTATTTTCGGCATTTAAGTTTAATACCTCTGACAGATGCCAGGCAATTGCTTCTCCTTCCCGGTCTTCATCAGAGGCAAGCCATATTATTTTAGCATCCTTTACTAACTTTTTTAAATCCGCGACAATTTTTTTCTTATCGTCAGGAACAATATAATTCGGCTTGAAGTTGTTGTTAATTTCAATACCAAAATCTTTTTTGGATAAATCACGAATATGTCCCATGCTGGAAGCCACCAAAAAATCTTTACCAAGAAATTTTTCAATGGTTTTCGCTTTTGCCGGAGATTCAACTATTACTAAATTATTAATCATCTATATTTTTTTTTGAATAGCACAAAATAAAGGAATTACAAAGGTAACATCAAATTTTTAAAACAAATAATTATTACTTTTACGCCAAAGAGTTTATTTTTATTATGGTTGAAACAAATAAATTTCAAAAAAGTTATACCCGGATTTTCTGGATATTGGGTATTACACCATTTGTTTTATTGTTGATAATTTTCATATTAATTTCAGCCGGGAAACTTGGTTATATGCCTGATTTTGCCACACTTGAAAATCCAAAAACCAATATTGCCACTGAGATTTATTCTGAAGATGGTAAGGTTTTGGGATCGTTTTATTTTCAAAACAGGATGGCAGTAGATTATAAGGATTTGCCACCTGATTTGATTCATGCCCTTGTTGCTACGGAAGACATTCGTTTTTACAAGCATTCGGGGATAGATCCCAGGGGATTGGCCCGGGTATTTTTCAAAACACTTGTATTAGGCAAAAAATCGGCAGGTGGGGGAAGTACTATTACACAACAATTAGCTAAAAATCTTTTTCCCAGAGACACTACATTTTATCAATCTAAGATTCGAAGATCAATTGGTCTTACCCTGACCAAATTCAGGGAATGGGTAACAGCTGTGAAGCTTGAAAAGGCGTACACAAAAAATGAAATTCTTACAATGTATTTCAACCAGTTCGATTTTTTATACAATGCGGTAGGTATAAAATCTGCTGCCAAAGTTTATTTCAATACTGTTCCCGATTCCCTCGATATGGGGGAGGCGGCAACATTGGTAGGAATGGCTAAAAATCCATCATTATATAATCCGGTTCGTTATCCGGAAGAAGCTCTGAAAAGACGAAATATTGTTTTTGGCCAGATGGAAAAATACGGATTTATCGATCAGGAACAATATGATTCGCTTATCACGATTCCTTTAAAAATAGATTTTCAACGGGTTAACCATGATAAAGGTATAGCCACTTATTTTCGTGAGTTTTTACGTCAGAAACTGACAGCTTCTATGCCCGACAGGAAGAATTACAGATCGTACAGCAGTTATAAGGAAGATTCTACACAGTGGGCCAATGATCCACTTTACGGGTGGTGCAATAAAAACCTGAGGCCCAACGGCATGCCCTATAATATATACACAGACGGGCTGAGAATTTATTCAACGGTTAATTATGAAATGCAGGAATTTGCAGAAGAAGCTGTTGCCAAGCATATGGCTGATTTACAAAGCCTGTTTTTTAAAATGAAAAAGGGATATGCAAACGGGCCTTTTTCTTCCGATCTTACCCGCAAACAAATCGACCTTATTATTCGAAGGGCTATTTTAAGTTCCCAACGAGGAAGAAGTTTACGAAACAACGGGGCTTCCTGGGATTCAATTTACCGGGCCTTTAAAAGACCTGTAGAAATGACGGTTTTTAGTTGGCACGGAGATGTGGATACAACCATGTCTCCCCTGGATTCTATATTATATTATAAGCATTTCCTGCAAACCGGCTTTATGTCAATGGATCCTGTCAGCGGAGATGTGAGGGCATACGTGGGAGGATTGGATCTGCAATATTTTAAATATGATCATGTTACCCAAAGCAAAAGACAGGCAGGTTCCACATTTAAACCGTTTCTTTATATTCTTGCCATGCAGGAAGGGTATACCCCATGCTACAAAGTGCCTAATGTTTCCCAAACTTTCCCGGTGGGAGATTCAACCTGGACTCCACGATCGGAGAGCAAACCTAAGGATAAGGGTAAATTGAAAACTCTGAAATGGGGACTGGCCCGTTCTGAAAATAATATTGCTGCATGGCTGGTTTCGAGGTTCAAGCCACAGCCGATTGCTGAAATTGCTCACCGAATGGGCATTACATCGTATATTGATCCGGTACCTCCTATTATTTACGGTACCTCCGACATGACGGTAGAAGAAATGGTAGCCGCTTATGCCACTTTTGCCAATAAAGGAATACATACCGAACCGATATTCGTTACCCGGATTGAAGACAAGAACGGGAATTTACTGGCAACCTTTCAACCCGAGCATAAAGAGGCGATCAGCGAAAAAACTGCTTACCTGATGTTAAGTCTGATGGAGGGGGTAACAGGCAGAGGGAAAAATTATACTGGTACCGCTTATGCTTTGCGTTGGAAATACGGACTTACTGCTCCGATCGCAGGTAAAACGGGAACCACCAATAATTATTCCGACGGCTGGTTTATAGGAATAACCCCTAAGCTGGTTTCCGGTGGCTGGGTAGGAGCAGAGGATCGCTCGGTACATTTTAATTCTGGGTATGGTTCAGGATCTTATATGGCGTTACCAATTTGGGCGCTTTATATGCAGAAAGTTTATGCCGACTCTACCCTGGGTTATACTCAGAATGATGATTTTGAGAAGCCCGAGGGTTTTAATGTAAATCTTAATTGTGATGATGATTCAATCGGAAATACAAATGATAACTACGGTTATGATGATAATGATTTTTCTGATTAATGAAACAGGAATTTAATCGCCTGTTCAATTTTATCAGCATAAATAATTTCCGTTTTATATTTATTGCGTTCCAGATTTTTTTTATTTGCAGTAGAAACGAGTATTTGCCGGAAACCTAATTTATCCGCTTCACTTACCCTTTGTTCGATACGGTTTACGGGTCTTATTTCGCCTGATAATCCTACTTCGGCAGCAAAACAGATATTTTTATTAATTGCCCTGTCTACATTAGAAGACAGGATAGAAGAAATAACCGCCAGATCGATACCTGGTTCACTAATTTTAATACCACCGGCAATATTCAGGAAAACATCTTTTGAAGCCAGTTTAAAACCTGCGCGTTTTTCAAGCACCGCTAATAGCATATTAAGTCTTCGGGTATCGAACCCGGTTGATGATCGTTGAGGTGTCCCGTATGCTGCTGTGCTAACGAGGGCCTGAATCTCTATCAGGAACGGTCTTATACCGTCTACCGATGCGGCAATGGCCACTCCGCTCAGATTATCCAAATGATGTGACAGTAATATTTCTGATGGATTTTGAACCTCTATTAGTCCGTTATTATGCATTTCAAACATGCCAAGTTCGGAAGTAGATCCGAACCTGTTTTTCAAGGCTCTCACTATCCGGTAGGAGTAGTTGGTATCTCCTTCGAACTGAAGGACGGTATCCACCGTATGTTCCAGTATTTTAGGTCCTGCCAGGTTACCATCTTTCGTGATGTGACCTATAAGTATAAAAGGAATGGAACGTGTTTTTGCGAATTTCAGGATTCTTGATGCGCATTCCCTGATCTGGGAAACACTACCCGGTATGGAATCAATATTTTCTGTCTGCAGCGTCTGGATTGAATCGATGATCACAATACCGGGTTGCATCGATTCTATTTGAGCTAATATCGATTCGAGATAGATTTCACTGTATATATAACAATTGTCAGTCAGAGTTCCCAATCGTTCAGCCCGCATTTTAATCTGTTGCGCACTTTCTTCACCTGAAATATAAAGTACAGGAATATCCTTAATTGTCAGCGCAAGTTGCAGGGCCAATGTTGATTTTCCAATACCGGGTTCACCTCCAAGTAAAATAAGGGACCCCGGAACAATTCCACCTCCCAGTACGCGGTTAAGTTCATTAATTTGTGTAACCAGCCGCTGATTGCTGTTGGAAGTAATAGAAGAAATCGGTACAGGTTTCGAATGTGAATAATCTTCTGCAGATCCTCCGGTTTTCGCGGGACTTTTCTGTATGACTTCTTCTACATAGGTATTCCACTCGTTACATACGGGACACTTGCCGATCCATTTGGCGGCTTCGGCTCCGCAATTCTGACATATATAAATTGTTTTACTTTTTGCCATCGGGTTTTCAGTGGGAATTTTCGGGAGAATTTTTCATTTTATTCAGGATGCCTGTAGAGGAATATCCTTCCACAAAATCAATGGTCACCACTTTTCCCTTATGTGCTTTTACTATATCGTAACCAACTATATCTTCAGGTACATAGTCACCGCCTTTCACAAGTATATTCGGGGTGATTTCTTTAATAAGATTATAAGGAGTTTCTTCATCAAATAATATTACTATTGTCACAAAATGCATGGAAGCGAGTATTAGCGCTCTGGATTGTTCATCCTGTACCGGCCGGCCTTCACCTTTCAGTAATTTAACCGATTTATCTGAATTTAAACCTACAATAAGGATACTTCCCAGATCAGCTGCTTTTGCAAGGTATTCCACGTGACCCCGATGGATGACATCGAAACAACCGTTTGTAAAAACAGTTTTTAAATTTCTGAATTTCCAGTAAGCCAGATAACGGGGTAATTCATCCCTGGAAATAATTTTTTGTTTAATAATATCGGATTTGTTCATGAGTTTTCATTAACTAAATTAAACCATGAAATTAGGGAAAAATTCCATGCAAAAAAAGTAAAAGCATTGGGTATTCAGGTAAAAAGCCTAACTATCCGGGTATTTAATCTGATAGATATTAAAGCTAACAATACAAACTAATAACTACTATATTCTAAAGATAGAATTTTCAGACTTTTTCCCCGATTCTCCATATTTTAAGCCAACTTTGCATTTTTAAAAATTTAAGTTTTTGTATGGCAACTTTTCTTTTCGATAAAATTATTTTTGGTCCGGTAAGAAGCAGAAGGTTAGGCATCTCATTGGGAGTAAATCTGTTACCTGACAATAAAAAAATATGTAATTTCAATTGTATTTATTGTGAATGTGGTCTGACATTTCAAAAAACAGTTAAAAATTCGGCCATGCCTTCACGCGACGACGTGAAACAAAACCTTACGGCACGTTTGCTTGAAATGAAAGAAAAAGGTGAACCGGTAGATACTATAACTTTTGCCGGAAACGGTGAACCGACTCTTCATCCCGAATTCCCGGGTATTATCGATGATACCCTTGCTATCAGGGATCGTATTTTTCCTGATGCCCGTGTAGCAGTGCTTTCAAATGCCACATTCATTCATAAGCCGGCTGTTTTTGATGCTCTGATTAAGACGGATCAGAATATACTTAAACTGGATTCTGTAATTCCCGAAACGCAAAGAATTATCAATTGTCCTGCCGAAAGTTTCAGCTTAACCAAAACCATTCAGCATTTAAAAGCTTTTAAAGGGAACCTGATTATTCAGACATTATTTTTCAAAGGTAACTGGCAGGGGAAGCCGGTGGATAATATGAACAATGCAGAGGTAGGGGCCTGGCTGGATGCGATAAATGATATTAAACCGGAATTGGTAATGATTTATACAATTAACAGGGATACACCATTTGAAGGTCTGGAAAAGGCGGGTTTGCCGATCTTCAGTTTATCGCCGGTAAAGTGGAAGCACTGGGGATACCCGTACAAATTTCTGATTGAATTAAATAAACTGCCGTTGGAAAACAAACTTACAGCAATTGTCTGCCCGCTCGACTGGGGATTGGGTCATGCCAGCCGTGATATTCTTCTGATCAGGGAGTTGATAAATGTTGATTTTAAAGTAATACTTGCAGGAGATGGCTCTTCCCTGGCTTTGTTGAATAATGAATTTCCCGGACTGCAAACAGTAAAAATACCTTCGGTAAGGATTGTCTACAGCCAGTCAGATTCGATGATAATTAAAATGTTATGGCAGATTCCCCGTCTGATAGGTGGGATCTTCAGAGAACATCGTTATCTTAGGAAAGTGCTGGCAGATACTGCAGCTGATCTGATTATCTCTGATAATCGTTTCGGACTATGGAATAAAAAGGTATACAGCATATACATTACTCATCAGTTATGGATAAAATTTCCAAAAGGATTGCGAATTTTTGAAAAGCCGGTACACCTTTTACACAGGTTTATTATATCGCGCTATGATCAATGCTGGATTCCCGACACAAATCATCCTGTTAATAATCTCAGCGGAAGACTTGCTCATATTGTCAGGCTCCCTACCAACAGTTCTTATGCCGGGTTATTTTCACGGTTTATGTCAATTTCAGATAATCCCGAACTTTCTTCTTCATCCGATTATCAAACCGATGTCCTGGTCATTGTTTCAGGACCGGAGCCGCAACGAACCATTTTTGAGGAATTAATGATTAACCGGCTTAATAAGCTTCCTTACAAAACATTAATTGTTCGGGGAATGCCCGGAGAACAGAAAAAACAATACACGTCTGATCATATTCGTTTTAAAAGTCACCTGTCTGTCGGGCATTTTTATCTGTTATTAAAAACAGCAAAATATGTTATTTGCCGCTCCGGTTACTCTACACTTATGGACCTGGTAATTTTGGGAAGAAAGGCTATCTTAATTCCAACCCCCGGGCAACCGGAACAGGAATACCTGGCTGCTTATTTCTCAGAAAAGTATGCTTTTGTTACCTGTTCGCAAAATAATCCTGATCTTTTAAAGGCAATCCGGGAATGTGATGCTTCAGGTTCGGAAATGCTACAGAAAATAGATACGAAAAACAGATTACAGGAAATTGTGAACAGGCTGCGAACAGAAATGATTCAGCTAAAAAATGTAAAACATACCGATCATAGTTACAAAACCTAACAAAAATCCGGTATAGACCTGGGATGGTGTATGTTCATCAAGTAACAGGCGTGCAAGAGCCACCAGTCCCACTATTGCCAGAATAATTACCAGGTAGGATATCAGATCGGCCTTCAGGCGGAGAGATAAACCTAATATAAGCCCGGTAATACCTCCTAAACCTGCCAGGTGAGCGCTTATTTTCCAGAAAAATGAGATGCCAAGCACCAGTGTTACAACGATTGCCGATGCCAGTAGAAAAACAGAAATAACGGGACCGATTGACGATTTGGCAATGATATAAAAACACAGATAGTAAAGTAGTGCCGTTATTGCAAGAGGAATAACCCGTTCTCCCCGGGTACTCATCTTTATGGTATTAACGAGTTTACCAAACAGAAAAAAAGGAATAATGCTTACCGGCAGGACAAAGGTACCTATGAAAACAGTAACATAAGCCATCCGTAGCTGCATGAAATAGGCGCTAGTCCCACCGAGCCGTACAATCAGGTCGGAATATTTTTCTGGTTGAGCCACCGCGGAGCGTAACTCTTCAACATCGTAAACATTAAACTGTACATGTTTTCCACCCGAACGGAAATAATAGTGCAACAGCTCCTCAAGATCTGTCAAGGCCTCATCGCTTTTCAAAGCCGAACAGAGAGAAATTCAAATCCATTTCAACAATTTGATAGGGCAATTGGTCTACTTTCAGAGCACTGGCGATGATTTCCCAAGGGCCAAACTGTTCCCTACCACGCATGGGAGTGAGTGCTTCTTCGGCAAGTGGCTCATCGGCCATGCGTCCGTCAGGTGTTGCGCCTGTAACGGCACCTCCCGGCCAAGGTGAAGTTCCAATTGCCAAAGCGGATGGATTGCACATTCCACCGGTCACATTGGGCAATGTCACAATCTGTTCTGCCATGAAGCGAAACAGTTCTGCCGCCAGTAAGTCCACGCGGTCATCATTGTTACCGAACTTTGGCGCCTTCAAACATAGCTGACGAATCTCTTCTCCACGATTTCCAGCCCAGTTGTTTTGCAACAGTTGCCGTAATTCCTTGCCGTCAACCACTTTTTGCTCGAACACCAACTGACGAATTGCAGCCAGGGAATCGGCCGTATTAACGATCCCGATAGGATTGACATGGTTCGAATTATCGTAAGGCATGGTACGTTGCATCAGATCACAGCCTAATTTTAGGCCGTCTCTCATCAATACCGAATCAATGGGGCGTGGACAACGTTCGCCAGTGGCGTAGATCGTCACGTTGTTAAATTCCGCCTGACATTTTAAGAAAAAGGCCAGATGCGTTTTGAATGTCTGCATGAATTCCTCAAAGTCGGCGTGCTCTTCCAGCGGCTTGGTCTGAGGACCGAACCGTCTTCCGCTCCAGGGGTCATCGCCGCCGTTTATGGCGTAAACTGATACCCGCGGTAACAAAAACATGGGAGAAGCCCCAAGTCGTGAGGCTCCGGTCAGGGTGATATTCATGGACCCCGACATGTTGTAATCACGCGCATCTGCAATCGGTATGCCTTTGGTCAACAGATAATCGATCATAGATTGATCACCTACAAACGCCGGCATACCGAGACCTGTTTTCGCCACTTCCAAACCTTTTTGCAGTAGAGTGGAAGGCGTTTTCTCATGTACCCGCAGAGTCAAGGTGTGATGGGGCGTAGGGCAAGCAAGTGCCGCATTCAGAATCAAAAAGGAAAGTTCGTTGGTGGCATCTTCTCCCGAACGAGTAAGACCTCCAAGGGTGCAATTGTGCCATTTAGAGCCTCCGGCCCATTTACTCCGGTGTGCACTCGATCCCTGAATGGTGATCTCCATACTGCGTATGCGTAGCATGGCAAACAGCTCAACGACCTCTTCATCGGTAATGACCCCATTTCCCCGATCCTCTTTATACCAGGGGTAGAAGATCTGGTCGAGTCGTCCCATTCCCAGCGTACCGGAAGGCAACATGACCAGGTACATAAACCAAAAAGACTGCATGGCCTCGCGAAAGCTTACGGGCCGGTTCGGCCGGCACCTGTTCGGCAAATTTCTGAAATCGCCTGTAATTCGTCTCGGCGATGGGGTCAGTGTCCTTTTCAGCCATGTCCAACGCCAAATTGGAAAACCGCTCTGCCAAACGAATCGTTGCACGCATGGCAATCAGTGAAGCCCGAAGAAAATCGGCTTTACGAACTGCGGATAGCCCGTTCAATCGTGTGGCCGCCAGTTCCGCCTCGGCCTCTTTAATGATGGCATTCAATCCTCGTTTCATGACCAGTTCAATATCTGGAGTAGCCAGAACATTGGAAATTTCGTGGTGAATACCATATCCGGCGCCAATCAAACCACCGGGACCCCATCCTTCCTCCTTGGATTTAAAAGAGGGCAATACGAGACCGGCTTGCGCAAAGGGCCATAATATATCATCGTCATATAATTCGGTCATACGTGCGGTGAGCGTGCGTCCTTCCCAGTATCGATTTAATTCCAAAATCTCTTTTTTGTCCTCAGGGTCAAGCCGATATCCGTCGCGTTCCAATGACGCCAGCTCTTCTTCCGGCCAAATTCCCCATATATGTGTTATTTCTACCCCCCAAGATTTGCTGGCGGGATTTCCAACAATCAACTCGTCATCCTTAATGAAAATCACCGCGTTTTCGATATTATGGGCAAAAGCCATGGCGGATCGAATAATAATAAGTTACCCTCGGTTTTTTGAAAAGACGCTGTTATCAAACGCGCCTTGTTGGCGCTGATTGGAATACGTGATTTACGAACAATATCTATACCTTTGGACAATTTTTTAAGGCGTAAAGTCATCATCCCCTCCTTATGATGAGCTTGAGAAAGCCCATCACTCAAAACTGATATCGGTTACCTATGTCAGCCCTCTGAGACACCTCTTTACCCATGAAAAGATTAACTTTTCATAGTTCGTTGCCGATGGAAAAACCAGACGGCAACGAATTAGGGTGCCAAATCCGGGCCAAAATCTGCCACTGGCGAGGGCGTCGCATGTGGGCTGGAGAAATCACCCAGCTTTTATCCGGAGAAGAGGTGGTGGTCTCTGTGCGCACCATTTATAGGATGCCTAGCCGAAGAGGGCTACTCAAGACCTCCTCGCAGGACACGGTCATCTCCACTTATTCCTATAGCCTCAATAGCAATACGTAACTTTATTGCCTGTTCTTGGTTCGGTTGGTATTCTGCTGTGCTGCCGGGCATACGGTCACCGGCTCCGACGCCAATATCTATCCGCCGATGAGTACGCTGCTTGCGGCAGCTGGAATCGAGGTACGGGAAGACTCGCCGCCGGGCACCTCGACCCGGCGCCGGACCTGGTGGTTGTGGGCAACGCCCTGAGCCGCGGCAACCCCGCCGTCGAGGCGATGCTCGACCGCGGTCTGCGCTACACCTCCGGGCCGCAGTGGCTCGCCGATCATGTCCTGAGCGACCGCCGCGTGCTGGCGGTCAGCGGCACCCACGGTAAGACCACCACCAGCGCCATGCTGGCGTGGATTCTCGAGGATGCTGGGCTCGCGCCCGGTTTCCTGATCGGCGGCGTCCGTGACTTCGGGGTATCGGCGCAGCTCGGCTCGGCGCCGTTTTTCGTGGTCGAGGCCGACGAATACGATACCGCCTTTTTCGACAAGCGCTCTAAGTTTGTGCATTACCGGCCGCGTACCGTTGGTAATCAACAACCTCGAATACGATCACGCCGACATTTTTGCCGATCTGGCTGCGATCCAGCGGCAGTTTCACCGCCTGGTGCGGACTGTGCCCGGTCAGGGCCGGCTGTTGGTAAACGGCGCCGATGTCCATCTCGAAGAAACCCTCGCCCAGGGCTGCTGGACCCCGGTCGAGCGGTTGCTCCAGGACGACTGGACGGCACTGCCGCTCGCAACCGACGGCAGCCAATTCGAGGTCCGCTATCGCAGCACCCTGCAGGGTCGCATCGAATGGCCGTTACTTGGCCAACACAATGTCGCCAATGCCCTGGCGGCCGTCGCAGCGGCCCGTCATGCAGGTGTGCCTCCGGCACTCGCCTGCGATGCATTGGCTGCGTTACCCACAGTGTCAAACGGCGGCTTGAGCTGCGCGGCACGGTAGCCGGAATCAGTGTATACGACGATTTCGCCCATCACCCCAGCGCCATCGCCACCACCCTGGCCGGAGTCCGGCCCAGTTCGGAACGGCACGGATCATCGCGGTACTGGAACCACGTTCCAACACCATGCGCATGGGCGTATTCCGCGAGCGCCTGGCGACGGCGCTGAGCGCTGCGGACGTCGTGCTGCTGTATCAGCCCGCCGGCCTGGACTGGTCGCTGGAACCCATCGCTGCGGCCTGCGGTGGCGCGGTGTACGACACGCTGGACCGGCTGATGGATGCGCTGGTCTGCACCACGGCACCCGGTGATCATATCATGATCATGAGCAATGGCGGCTTTGGCGGCATTCACTCAGCGGCTACTGTCGGCGCTGACATCCCAACCCGGGCGAACCTGATGCCTGTGGCAGTGGTCAGATCCTGGTAATGAGGTAGGGAACATCCACCTGATGAGCACTACGAACTGCCGCTGTTTCCACTTAACACCGTGTTGTTCCCCGGTGGTGTACTGCCGTTGCGGATCTTCGAGCCACGCTATCTGGCCATGGTCAGTCAGTGCCTGAAGACTGATTCCGGCTTTGCAGTAGTGACGATCCAGGGGGGCAATGAAGCCGGACAGCCGGCAACATTCAATCCCCTTGGTACACTGGCACACATCGTGGACTTCGATCGCCTGGAGGACGACACTCTGGGAATCACCTGCCGCGGCGGCGAGCGGCTTGTGGTCACCGGACACCGGGTGCGCGACGATCAGCTGATGCTCGGTCAGGCCGAATTCCAGCAGCCGGAAACAACCTCCGCGACCAGCAGCTGCCCTCATGTACTGCGCCATTTTCTGCGCGAGCTGCTTGAGCGTGATGACATTCAGGTATACCGCCAATGGCTGAATGAGAGCTGGGCCAGCAGCAGCTGGATCGGATTCCGGCTGGCCGAACTGCTTCCCGCTGCCAGTGGCGGTGAAATACCATCTGCTGGAGATCGTCGACGCCGAACAACGTCTCGCGCTGCTGGAGAAAATTCTGCGCGACAACCGCTTGCTCTGAACCGGATC
>CAVVIO010000012.1:0-96793 GCA_963748095.1 uncultured Bacteroidales bacterium | reverse complement strand
AATAGCAGGGCATCCTATAAATCGGAAATATACAAAGCTTATATCAGCAATGATATGAAACACTGGAAAAATGTGATTGATGAAATGGACCGGCAGAAATACAAAAGCAATGACTTTATTCTGGAATTACTTAATTATCAGTATGGATACATTGGATGGTGTATTGGAATGGATAAGGATGATCAGGCAGAGAAATACCTTGATCTGGGTGAGAAAAATGTGATGTTGCTTGAAAACAGCGGATACCATTTATCAATGATCAATGCATACAAAGCTGCTTTTTACGGTTACCGCATCGGACTGAAAATCTTCAATGCTCCCTTTTTGGGACCGAAAAGTGTGAGTTGTGCAAAACAAGCCATTCAACTCGATGGAAATAATCCTTACGGCTATATACAATATGGCAATGCAGAATATTTTATGCCTGCCATTTTCGGTGGTTCAAAAGAGGTGGCACTGGAATATTATAAAAAGGCTGAAAAAATAATGGAACAGAATCCGGAACAGTTAAAAAATGACTGGAACTACCTGAATCTGTTAGTAATGATCGCTCAGGGATATAATGAATTGAATCAATATGACAAAACCATGGCCTATTATGAGAAAATTATCAGAACGGAACCCGGATTTTTGTGGGTGAAAGATGAATTATATCCCGAATTATTAAAAAAGTTAAAATAAACGATATGAACAAAAGTGTTTTAGTTGTCGGCGCCGGACTGGGTGGATTGACCACGGCTTTACGACTGGTTAAAAAAGGATACCGGGTTGAAATAATAGAAAAGTATTCACAGGCAGGCGGGCGGCTCAACCAGATAAAAAAAGACGGCTTTACTTTCGATACCGGGACCGAGTTTTTTCAGCATGTCATACGAATTCGAGAAGTTTGCAAAAGATTGCAATATAAAGCTTCCCTTTCAGTATAAAGAGCTCGATCCGTTGTATACTGTAAACTTCAGCGACAGTTCAAAGACCTATTATTTATATAAAGACATTAAAAAGCTGGCCGCCCAGTTTAGCGATGTGGAACCTGACTTTGAAGAAAAAATGATCCGGTATCTCAACAATTCCGGAAAACTGTTTCGCGATACGGTTGATTTGGTCATCAAAAATAATTTCGATTCCCTGTTTTCCTATATACTTACTTTAATGAAAGTCAATCCGGTACACGTGCCGTTGCTTTTCCGGAATTTCTGGCAAGAGGTGAAACGGAATTTCTCATCCAAAGAAGCACGGCAGATCGTATCACTGGTAGCATTTTTTCTGGGTCGTACGCCTTTTGATACCATGGCCATCTATACTTTGCTTTCTTATACCGAGTTCCGGCACGACGGCTATTACAATGTAGTAGGGGGCATGTATAAAATAGTAGAAGGCATTGTGAATGAATTGGAAAAGGAAAATGTCAACATTACTTATAATACCGAAATTGTCGATTATATGAGTTATGGCAGGAAACTTGAATTCCTGGTGGATAAAGAAGGAAAAAAATGGAGTGCTGATAGATTTGTTGTAAATGCCGATGCTGCCGTTTTTCGGAATAAAATTTTCAATAGAAAAAAATACTCTGAAAAGAACCTGGATAAAATGAGCTGGACGATGGGGTACCTGACTTTTTATCTGGGTATAAAAAGTAAACTTCCTCAGGTGAACCATCACAATTATTACCTGGGATCTAATTTTGAGGATTATGCCAATAATGTATTGAGTAATCCGGATTCGTTACAAAAACCGTATTATTATGTGAATGTGTTATCGAAACATAACCCGGACTGTGCACCTGAAGGCTGCGAAAGCCTGTTTTTTGTCTGTCCGGTACCGAACCTGAATGTATAAACCCGACTGGAGTGATAAGGATGACATTGTAAATGGTATCATCGCCGATTTTTCAAAGCGAATCGATAAAGACATTGTCCCCGAAATAATATCGAAAACTATTTATACACCTCTCGAATGGCAAAACAATTTTAACCTGTATCGGGGAAGCGGCCTGGGATTGTCACACAGTATGAAACAGATCGGTGCCCTCCGGCCTGCCAATTTCGATGAGAAATTTAAAAATGTGTTTTATGTGGGCGCCTCCACCATTCCGGGGGCCGGCCTGCCTATGGCTGTTATAAGTTCTGAACTGGTCTGTAAAAGAGTGATAAATTATGAAATATGAGGTTTATCTTAATTTAAATATTTAATTTCTATTTTAATGTAAAAAATATTTGACATTATGTAAATAATATTTATCTTTGTGTCTGTAATATTTAACACAATGTAAAAATAAACAGACAAAAGGAGGTAAATATGTACTACCATGAAAAAAGGGCGCTTGTATCTTCGATCAGTTCCGCACTGATACTTGGATTTTATTCTTTGTATGTATATCACAGGTATATGGCTGGGAATCCCGAAATATTAAATGATTTCAAATTCTGGGGAAAGGCCTTCCTGGTGCTGATACCGATATCAATTGTGGTGCAAATCATCATTCATATCGTTTTTATTATTATCAATAAAATTGTTACGAATGAAGACGCACCCATGATAACTGATGAAAGGGACAAGCTGATCGAATTAAAATCCATCAGGATTTCTCATTGGATCTTCATATCGGGTTTCTTACTGGCAATGGGATCGCTGGCAATAGAAATGCCGACATGGGTAATGTTCGTTACACTGATTTATTCGGGATTTATAGCCGCTGTAGCCGCTGATTTTTCTAAGATCTATTTTTACAGGAAAGGGATCTGATATGAACAAATGTATGGTAAGTAACAACATCCGAAAATTACGTTTTCTGGCAAATGAGATGACCCAGCAGCAACTGGCGGATAAAGTAGGAGTGACCCGGCAAACCATTATAGCCATCGAGAATCAAAAATATTCACCCACGCTTGAACTGGCATTTCGTATTGCACGTGTATTCAACTCTCATCTGGAAGAAGTATTTTCTTTCATTTCTGAAGAAAATAACATTAAATAAATTTCAAAAATTAATGCTGTTAAAATGAAAGCAATTGTTTACACAAAATACGGACCGCCTGAAGTGCTGGAACTAAGAGAAATAAAAAAACCTATACCCAAAGACAATGAGGTATTGGTTAAAATATATGCAACGACGGTAACAGCCGGCGACACAAGAATGCGAAGTTTTAACGTCCCCCGTGGTCAATGGCTTTTTGCCCGGTTATATCTTGGTCTTAAAAAACCAAAACGGGCTATACTGGGGATGGAACTAGCAGGGGAAGTAGAAATGACCGGAAAAAATGTTAAACGGTTCAGGAAAGGCGATCAGGTTTTTGCATCTACTTTTTCCGTGAACTTTGGAGCTTATACCGGGTATAAATGTTTCCCGGAAAATGGGATGTTGACTTTGAAACCTTCCAATATGACCTATGAGGAAGCGGCGGCTACTCCCATCGGAGGACTTACGGCATTAGCTTTTCTGAGAAAGGGCAATATCCGTGAAGGCCAAAAAGTATTGATCTATGGGGCGTCAGGAAGTGTGGGAACATTTGCGGTGCAACTTGCAAAGTATTTCGGGGCTGAGGTCACAGGTGTAACCAGTACTTCTAATCTTGAGCTGGTGAAGTCTTTGGGTGCAGATATGGTAATTGATTACACACAGGAAGATTTTACAGAAAACAGGGAGGTTTATGATATTATATTTGATACAGTAGGAAAGACTTCAGCTTCAGAATGTAAAAGGTCTCTAAAAAGGCACGGACATTATTTACATATTATAAATAAACATATTTCAGGTCCGAAACTCGATGATCTTGTCATTCTTAAAGAGCTAATGGAAGCAGGAAAGTTAAAACCGGTTATTGACAGGAGATATCCGCTGGAACAGATGGTAGAAGCGCACCGGTATGTCGATAAGGGACATAAAAAAGGGAATGTTGTTATTAACATTGAAAACAATTCAAAGTAATCTTTCTGAGTAAAGTCAAAAAAATAATGGACAATTATTAATCGAAATAGTTCTGTGGCAACCATCACGATTGAAAAATTCTAAAGCGGACAGGAGATTATAATTCACAAATTGTTTAAAATATTAAAAAATCGTAAGAATTTTCATTAATCGACCCAAAATAAATAATATGTAAATAAATATTCGTAATTTGTTTACAATGACCTGTAATTATCGAATGGAAAAGTGGAGTTCTGAGACCACCATATACAGGACTAAGACTAAAAAAACTTAAAAATAAAAACCTAAAAACTAAATTTATTATGAATGAACAAGTTATCGAGGTACAAAAATACACGGATAAACTGATTGATTTTTTTATAGAATATGGCCCCAAAATGATTGGTGCGCTAGTTGTACTTATAATCGGTCTGTGGATAGTTAAAATGATTACCAAAGGTACCGGAAGAATGCTGGAAAAGAGAAAAATTGATCCATCGCTTGTTCCTTTCCTGAAAAGTCTTGTCGAGTACGATTATTGAAAATTCTGGTTATAATCAGTGTTATGGGAATGGTCGGAATTCAGATGACATCTTTTATCGCGATTCTTGGTGCAGCGGGACTGGCAGTTGGCCTGGCCTTGTCGGGAACATTGCAGAATTTTGCAGGAGGAGTAATAATTTTGATTTTCAAACCTTTTAAGGTAGGAGATTTTATTGATGCCCAGGGTTTCCTTGGAACAGTCAAAGAAATCAGCATTTTTACAACCATACTAAACACAGTAGATAAAAAGGTTATCATTATTCCCAACGGCCCCCTTTCAACAAGCTCTCTTACCAATTATTCCAAAGAACCACAACGGCGGGTCGACTGGACATTCGGAATGGCTTACGGCGATGATGTGGAAAATTTCAAAAAAGCAATAAATGATTTCATTGCTGAAGACGAACGGATTTTAAAAGAACCGACTAGTTTTATAGGACTATCCGAATTAGCTGACAGTTCCGTGAATTTTACTGTCAGGGTTTGGGTGAATTCGGCAGATTACTGGGGTGTTTTCTTCGACATGAACGAGAAAGTCTACAAAAGATTTGCAGATTATAACCTCAATATTCCTTTTCCGCAAATGGATGTACATGTGCATAACCAAAATTAAAATCTGGATTATTTCAATGCGATGATTTGGAAACCATATAAAAAATGATCCGGCAAATGCCTGTAACAGTTTAATTGGATTGAGATCCGTCTGATTTTGGTCATCTCAGATATTATTTTTATTTTGTGATGAATTCCAAATTCGCATTCACATGAGCTTCGCCGGACATGTTTTTGATATGATCAACAGATCCAAATATAACAGGGATCAGTTGGAAAGGCAACGTGAAAAGATCAGAAATTTACGGTTACATTATATTAATTCTCCTCATTATAAGCACAATATTCTGCATGAAAAACCTTTGTCGCCCGAGGTGCGGGAAAAGATCAAATCGGAAATCAGGGAAAAGATAAGGCATGAAAATATAAAAAGCCTTACTCTGACTGTCCTTACACTTATTCCGTTCGCTTTTCTTGGCTTTTATTTTTTAATCCGGATAATCCGGAATTTACTGATGAATTGAATTGATAACGATGAAAAAACAGAAAATAGTTTTATTTATGCTGTTCAATTTGTATATAAAAGTTATTATAATGTTCTCTAGAAATAACATTCAAAAAAGATAGATTACCGATACTTTAAACATTTATAGACTGACATAAATCTGATATTTATTAATCAATATTAAATAATAGAAAATGAAAAGATCTCTTACACTTCTGGGTTTATTGCTTACAATTCATTTTTTTACATATTCGCAGGATGAACCGAAAATTATGTTAGGGGGAAATACGAATATTAATTTTAGTAATCAGCAGATCAATAATGTAAATTGGAAATTCGTCGATTTAAGTATTAATCTTAAACTTGGTTTTTTTGTTAGCCCACATTCTTTATTAGGTATAGAAACAGGTGTTAACTATACTAAGGAAAGGGATTATGATGGATATGGTTATATGGAAAACACAAGTTATTTAATATCCGTTTTTTACAGATATCAAAATTTGATTTCAGGTAATTTTGGATATTATATTGAACCGGGTGCAGGTAAACAATTTTTTAAAAATAGTGATTTGAATTACTTTATTACTAGTCTTGATTTCGGTTTCCTTTATTTTATTTCAAAAAAAATAAGTATTGAATTGAAATTAGCAGGAATTGACTACAATATACATTCCATAAAAGATTCTGATTTTAAGGTCAAAGAGTTTCACATTAACTATGATCTTGTTACACCAAATTTTGGAATAAAGTATTATTTTTAAAATTCAATTTGCCACATTGGAACGATCCTGGTCAACATCGAGATGTTAATATTATACCGATAATACAAAATATAGACTGCAATGAGAAGAACTATTTTATTTTCGCTGATTCTTTCTTTTCTGTTTATTGCTTCACACGGGCAAAATAAGTGGAGCCACGGGCGCCTGATGGTATCGGCCAACGGCCATTACCTGCAATATGAAGACGGAACGCCGTTTTTCTGGCTGGGAGACACTGGCTGGGAATTGTTCCATCGTCTGAAGCTTGATGAAATCAAACGTTATATGGATAATAGGAAGCAAAAAGGTTTTGACGTAATTCAGGCCGTAATACTGTCCGAAATGGACGGGCTTCGAAACCCCGACAGATATGGTGATGTTCCTCTGATAGATATGGATCCGTTGAAACCAAATGAAAAATATTTTCAGTTTGTTGATACGGTAGTGAAAATGGCCATGTCTGAAGGACTGTTTATGGGATTATTGCCGACATGGGGCGATAAAGTTACTAAACTTTGGGGTGCAGGACCGGTAATTTTTAATCCTGAAAATGCTTATAAATACGGATTCTGGCTTGGAAACCGTTATAAGGATTTTCCTAATATTATCTGGATCTTAGGTGGCGACAGGCCACCTGTTAATGATAGTTCCGACTGGCGACCTGTTTGGCGTGCTATGGCAAACGGCTTAATTGACGGAAGCGGGAATAAAGCACTTATCGGTTATCACCCCAGTGGCTGGCAATCCTCGTCGAAATACCTGACCAATGAAAATTGGTTAAACATAAACATGATGCAGTCCGGACATGGCTCCGGCCATGATGTTCCTGTGTGGGAATGGGTTGCCCATGACTGGAGTTTACATCCGGTAAGACCTACACTCGACGCAGAACCTAATTATGAAGATCATCCGGTTAATCCCTGGCCCACATGGGATCCGGCAAACGGGTATTTCAGGGATTATGATGTGCGAAAACAAACGTATCGTTCGGTATTTTCAGGGGCATGTGGTGTTACCTATGGTAATCACAGTATCTGGCAGTTTTACCAGCCTGGTGTAAATAAAATCAATCATGTGGAAAGATACTGGATCGAAGCACTGGACAGACCCGGGGCTTACCAGGTAGGGTATTTACGGGCGCTGATTGAATCGCGGCCTCAACTTACAAGGATTCCCGATCAAACCATTATCGTAAAAGGACAGGGTGAAAAAGGGGAACACATCTGTGCTACCAGGGACAGTGCAGGGAGCTATCTGATGGTTTATATTCCTGTCGGAAAATCGATTACTGTTAGTACAAAAAGCATTAATTCCTCTAAGATATCCGTATGGTGGTTCAATCCGGGAACTGCTGAGATCACAAAACAGGGTATTGTGAAAAGACAGGAGATTATGGAATTCATTCCGCCTGTGCAGGGAGTTGGCAACGATTGGGTACTGGTATTGGATAATCCCCGTTTTAAGTATAAAATACCGGATATAAAGAAAAACTGACAGCGATGGCTGGCAATCCCTATTTAACGGTAAAAACCTTGACGGATGGGTGGTGAAAATCAATCATCATGAATTGGGGGATAACTATGCCAACACGTTTCGCGTGAAAGACGGGAAAATTTTGGTGAGTTATGACGATTACGGCGATTTTAACAACCAGTTCGGACACATGTTCTATAAAGAGCCATTTTCATCTTACCACCTGAAGTTTGAATATCGTTTTACCAACCAGTGGATGAAAGATGCTCCTGAATATGCCTACAGGAACAGCGGTGTAATGTTTCATTCGCAAGACCCTAAGACCATACTGAAGGACCAGGACTGGCCCGTTGCTATCGAATACCAGATTCTGGCAGATGCGGATGACGGAAATTCGCGGCCTACCGGTAATGTCTGCACGCCGGGAACCGATATTTATTTCCATGATGGAATATATCCGGAACACTGCCTGAATTCCGGCTCAAAAACCTATAAATGGGATCAGTGGGTAACCGGTGAACTGATCGTGTACGGGGATTCTCTTATCATCCACATGGTAAACGGTGATACTGTACTGACATATTCCAAACCAATGACAGGAGGGGGCGTTGCTGATGGTGCCGATCCGGCCATCCTGAAAGAAGGCAAACCGCTGACTGGTGGTTATATCGCCCTGCAGTCAGAAGGCAGCGGCATCGAGTTCAGGAATATAAAGATCAGGAAACTGGAATAATACCTCATTATAATTCAATCATAATTAATAAGCAATAACAGATTCAGGGAGAGTAATAATGATCTGCTAACATTTTTGCTTCAAGGACTATACAAACTGGCATTTCATTTCATATACCTGAACAGTTTACCCGTATTTAAAAATTTGCTTTATTGAAAATAAAGCAGTATCTTGTTGATGGATAGTGGTTAAGAGGCTCCTGGTTATTTCAGTTAAGAATTAAAGAACTTTAATGAGAATCTTACGAATTATGAATATAAACCTACTTTAAATTCATGCCATGAAATCAGTACACCATATTATATTCATTATTTTGTTTGCCCTTGTAACTGAAGGCGCTTTTTCACAGGGCACGGCAGATACGTTAGTTTCTTTATTAGACAACAGATGGTACCTTACGGAAATTGATTCCCTTAATGGGGATTCTGTTACCATTTCGCCGGCAGCAGGCGATTCTGTTAAATTTCTGCACATCGTCAACACGGATAGTATTACCCGGTTGATCTATCATAATTGTACTGTTGCGGACAGTACGAAATACAAAATAGTATATGATACTTCCCTTACTTATCAACGCATATGGATGGTACCGGAAACTCCTGACACAACAGGTTATATAATCAGTGAGGTTACCGACAGCTCTTTTGTTTTATCATCGGATACATTAAATACGGTACAATATTATTATCAAACCATCGATACATTTACCTTACATCCTTTTCCTGTTATCACTTATACAAGTACAGAGAACAACGGGTGGGGCTGGCGCTGCGGTCCGGGTGCTGTAAAACTGTATGCCATTACAAATGTCGGCACAGTCAGGTGGTATACAGATCCCCGAGAAGACACGTCAATTGCTACCGGAAAGAGTTATGTAACTCCTCTGTTGGATACTTCCACTACGTATTATGTGGATGTAAATGATAACGGCTGCGTATCCCATGAGAGAATACCTGTTACCGCACGTATTGTCGACTGCAATTCGGGTCCCGATTCTGTTGCTTATTTAGTGAAGGGAAAATGGTATTTAACGATGTTTAGGGGTGGATTTGGCGGTAATACGATATAACACCTGTTGCAGGCGATTCTGTACTAATGATACGTGTGCCGAAAAAAGACAGTATTATAATGATTTCTTATCATAATTGTAAAATTGTAATATATAGTAAATTTAAAATTGACGGTCTACTTAATGATTATAGTTCTTATGATTGGGCGACAAGTAATCGTTATATTATTGAAGTCTTTAAACCTGAACCAGAATGGTTTATTTTTGCTCAGGATGCTTATGATGGTTCTGTATACTGGTATTCCCGCATAGATACTTTCACACAAACCGATCCGCCTTTATTACTTCAACTTCCGGTGGAGCCCGCTGCGGACAGGGAGAGGTTACCCTGGAAGCAATAGCCGATCCGGGTATTATCAACTGGTATACGGATATTTCAGGAGATACGGCTATTGCCAGTGGTAACAGTTTTACCACGCCGGTTCTCGACAGTACCACCACGTATTATGTCGAAGCCGTGTATAATGATTGTGCCACACAGGAAAGAATACCTGTTACAGCTATCATCAGTACAGCTGATTCCTGTTATTCGGACCTTCCGGGTTCACCTGAATTTAAGAATATAATGGTATATCCAAATCCCGGTAATGATAGATTTGATATCCTTCTTCCTGAAGGGATGAAACATGATATCCTGGTCGAAGTGGTTGACAGCCGTGGTAATCTGCTTAAAACAATCACTTCTCGTTCAGGAAGTCAACACCTAATTATTGATCTTACAACATATCCGGAAGGAATATATCTTTTCAGAATAAATTCCGGCGGTGATAATTATGTGTATAAGATCATTAAGAGATAATGATTAATAACTGAGAATTCTTTGTTCCAGAATAAAAAAACAATCATCAAATCGAAGCGAACCTTCATTTGCACAAGAAACTTTGTTACATTGTTACCCGTCACCCTTTCACCTCAAAAAAAATTTGATTTTTCCCGGATTATCCTTTACATTTATTTACTTTGCGGGTAGTTGGTAATTGTTAAAGAAAGGTAACCGGCACATCGGATTGTTACAAAAAAAATTCATGCACTATAATAACCATAAAGACATCCTTATGCACTGGGAGTGTTTTTACATAAGTTATAACTAAATACTTCACACTGAAGAATGATGAAAAGGAAAATTGAATTGCTATCACCTGGGGGAGATATTGATTCTATAAAAGCTGCTGTTCTTGCCGGTGCAGATGCTGTTTACTGTGGCCTGAATAAATTTAATGCGAGAAACCGGGCTGCAAATATCAGCTTCGATGATTTACAGGGAATTTTAAGACTAGCACATAAAAACAGTTGCAAAGTTTTTCTAACCCTCAATATCATTATAGTGGATAGTGAAATTCCTGCTCTTATAAAGTTGCTAAACAGATTAGTTAATACAACTATAGATGGTGTGATTGTTCAGGATTTAGGGTTATTCTATCTGTTATCTAAATACTTCAAGGGGATTAAAGTACACGCGTCCACACAACTCACGACTCATAATCAGGGTCAGATTCAGTTTTTAAGTCAACTGAATGCTGAGCGGGTTAATCTGTCAAGAGAGCTAAATATTCATGAAATTAAAGCATTGACTGCTGTGGCACATAAAAACAGTGTCCTAACCGAAGTATTTGTTCATGGTTCCTATTGTATTTCTTTTTCAGGTATCTGCTATATGAGTTCTGTACATGGAGGAAACTCCGGAAATCGTGGCAGGTGCAGTCAGCCATGCAGGGATAAATATGTAAAGACTCCTGCAGGTAAAGACTACCCGCTTAATCTTAAAGATAATTCAGCTTTTTTTGATTTAAAAGAATTGTATGATGCAGGGGTTGACTCACTAAAGATTGAAGGCCGGATTAAAGAGTTTGAATACGTGTATAGGGTGGTGAATTCCTGGAAAAAACAGATTTCCCAGTTTTATGAGAAAAACAGCCTGACTAACGACAACAGTGATCTATACAAGGTATTTAACCGCGATTTCTCAAATGGATATTTAATGGGAGATATTAACCGGGACATGTTTATTGATAATCCGATGAGCCATTCCACCAAACACCTTTCGAAGGTTAATGATTATTCTTCGAATGATAATAGGATGAAGGGCCAAATGGAACTTATTGAAGAAAAAGAAAATCTCAGAACGTATATTAAAAATGAAACAGAACAATTTGATACAGCCAAGATTCCTTTAATAATAAGTATTACGGGGAAGTGTGGCGCTCCGTTAAAAGTATCTGTAAAATCACCGGAACTATCATTTCATGTGCTCTCAGCTGTTAATCTGGTCGATGTTGGTACGGAAGCCTTGGATTACAAGATGATACTTAAAAGACTGAAAGCAATAAATGATACGGAATATTTCATAAAGAATATGGAGCTTTTCCTTGACAAAGGGCTTTATCTGCCCTTTAAAGAACTCACTTCAATAAAAAAAAGATTATTATTCATATTGAATGGTTCACGAGAAGTGATTGCACCCGTAAATATTCCGGTTTTAAAGAAACATAAGGACACAAATAAGCCTGCTCTTTCAGTATTGATATCTTCACATGAAGATATTGGCATTTGTAATGATACCTCGGTAGATGTTTATTTTCAGCTTCCGAATAGTTTCAAAAATGAGATTGCCGGATTTATAGATCTTTTTAAAAAGAACATTAAACTAACACCCTGGTTTCCTTCCATATTAATAGGTGATGACTATAAGACAGCGGTAGAATTTCTTGATCAGGTGCATCCAAAACGTATAGTAACCAACAATACAGGAATAGCTTTTGAGGCGTATCAAAAAGGAATTTCCTGGATAGCCGGGCCCAGCCTTAATATTGCGAATTCCTATAGCCTGCTGTGTTTAAAAGAAAATTTCAACTGTTATGGTGCATTTCTTTCAAATGAAATAAGTAAAGAACAGCGGATATCGGTTAAAATACCTGAGGATTTCAAATTGTACTGTAGTATTTATCACCCTGTCGAATTAATGACGAGCAGACAATGTTTGTTTCACCAGGTAACCGGATGTAAAAAAAATAAAATAGATGATAGCTGTGTTCAGCAATGTGAGAAGCATGCTACAATTACAAATTTGAGAGATGACACTTTCATTATCAGCAAAACAAAAGGAAACTATCATACTGTATATAATGCAGTGAATTTATTGAATACAGCTATTGTTAAGGATCAGCCAAAGCTATATTCCGGTTTTTTCATTGATTTAAGGAATATAAAAACCGAAACCAAAATGGAGCTGGATAAAGCAAGCGTAATTAAGCTATTTAAAAACCACTTAAGTGCAAATGCTGATTCATCACAGCAACTCAATCACATGATTCATCCAACAATTAATACTCAATATAAGCAAGGTATCTGATTCTGTCTTTAGTCAGGTTTGGAAATTCACGTCCTATGGTTTTGCGTATGTTAACGCAAAGCAACAAATTAGCTACCAATTATTTTTCAAAAACAATGATTATCTTGCATTTTAAATCAGAAAACAATGTATGGAATTGAAAATTATTTAGGTTTTATTATTGCCGGAGTACTATTAAATTTAACTCCGGGAGTCGATACAATGTATATTTTAACACGAAGTATCACTCAGGGTCGCAGAGCAGGAGTTTATTCTGTTCTGGGAATTACAACCGGCGGATTGATTCATACAACATTAGCAGCTTTTGGATTATCTATTGTATTGGCTAAATCGGCATTTGCATTTAATATGATTAAATATATTGGGGTTGCCTATTTAGTCTATCTTGGTATAAAAATGATAATTGAAAGAAATAACCTGTTTGATAATAAAACACAAAAGATTGAAACAACAGATTTATTTAAAATATACCGACAAGGATTGTTGACTAATGTTTTAAATCCAAAAGTGGCATTGTTTTTTCTTTCACTTTTACCCCAGTTTATAAATCCTCAATATGCAAACGGACCGATTCCGTTTTTAATTTTAGGTGTGACGTTTATGACAACCGGAACAATTTGGTGTTTGGTTCTTGCTTATTCTGCATCTATGATTACAAGGACTTTAAGAAATAATGATAAAATAGGAAAAATCATGCAAAAAATGAGTGGTATACTATTTATAGGAATTGGAATTAAGATTTTAACAGATAAATAAAACGTGTACTTTTAACTATTTAAGACAATGCCAAAGATATTTAAACAGCCGGAATTAAGCTTTCAGGAAGATTCTGGTACAATTGATAACTTCAGGCTTCAAACAGTGATGCCACGATTGTATAAAGTTGTGGACTCTAAACATCTTGTTTTCGATTACAGAACGCTTCCGCCGGAACAATATTCATTTCCATACCACTTTCATCGAAATGTGGAGGAATTAGTTTTGATTCTTTCAGGTTCAATGACAATGCGGACAATCGATGGGTTTAAAATTTTAAATAAAGGTGATTTGATATTTTTCGAGATGGGTGAAACCAGTGCGCATCAATTTTACAATCACAATACGATACCATGCACCTATTTGGATATCAAAACGGTTAGAGAAATGGATGTATGTGAATATCCTGATTCCGGAAAAATAAACATTGCCCCTCGTAATGAGATTTTCGTAAAAGATTCTCAAGTTGACTATTTTTATGGAGAGGATAAGGTTGCAGATAAATGGATTAATTATAAAAAGGATTTGAAACCGGATGATTGAAAAAACAATTGTATAATAAAATTGCCAGCGCTAATAAATGGTCACGTGTATGCGGTTTACAGAGGTTTTTGGTTGGTTTGTGGAGCGTAAAAAAGTACATTGTAAACTGACCTTGCTCCGCGATAGCGCTGATAAAGATATTAGGAAAGTCACCATAAAGAAAGGTGTGGTTATGCGTATTTTATGCATTTGCAAATAAATAAAACCAAGATAAATGGATTTTTCAGATAAATATGGATTATTATTTGACTCTATTGTAATATTATGTTCATTCTATGGACTATTTCTTGTATTTTATGTAAATGATAAAGTCAGAAAAATTAATGAAAACCAAAAAAAGAGTTTAATTTATGGAGATGAAAAAAATAAAGAAAAAGTAAATCTGGATTTTGACAAACAGAGAGCTAACCTGATAAAGCAATCAAAAAGAATAATGTTATATGTTCTTGTAATTGATATATTTATTAACTTATTGCTAATTCTGATTAAAGGGTATTATGAATTAATTGGAATAATTGGGGGAATCTTATTTCCAATTTTTTGGTATTTTATATTTGTATTCTTTTTATTGATAGTGATTGGATTAAAAGGACAAAGAGTTTTACAAACAGGTAGATTTTTTAAAGGACTCGATTATTAATTTTAAACTCATTAAAAAATGTTTCAATGCACAACATCGCAAATATGTAATAGCTCGCACCCGCGAGCACAACACATTCGCTATTACACATATGGTTTACATTCGCTGCATTCAATAAGAGCCTCTGCAAAAGGATGATAATTATTAAAAAATGATATGAAAATAAATGTGTTCTTCTTTGCATTATTGATTCTCGTTAATATGATTTCATGTAAATCAACAACAGCCAGAAATGGACAAAAGGAATTAATTCCAAATCCTGAAGAAATATGAACATATTGGGTTTACTCAAAAAGCCGATTCCCTAAAACATGTTTTTCATCCTGATACTGTGATTGGAAAAATTAGATTAAATAGTACAGAAAATATTTCAGACTATTTAGGTGCTGATATTATGGACAGACTGACCGATAGTGGTTTATCTGCCGCGAAGTGTTGTCTAAAGATAAAAAACAACTACTTAAAGTTTATTTTCATCCAGGAGGTATGAAAAATGAGTTCTCAGAATTCGAAATTTCATATAACAATAAACTTGATAGGGAACTAAGAGCAACTGATGATAAAGAATTTATAACAGAAAGTAATATTAAATTAGGCATAACTGTTGGAGACCTTAAATCACTTAAAGGAGAACCTGATAGTATTATTTCTACTAATAAAACGATTATTTACCATTATAAAATTGATGATTTTAATTCTTCTGACTTTCTTAAAAGATATAATATGCCGATATATTTTGCAGATTACGAATTTAAGAACGGATATTTGATAAAGTTTAAATTTGGATTCGAATATCCATAAAATAAAAACGTAAGACGGCCCCGTATAGTCCAAGATTGTAAAAAAACAAAAAACTGGTTCAGGCTTAACGAAGTTTAGCCTGGACCTTTTTTATTTTTGGACTGTTTCAGCCTTCCTGCTGATTCAGGTTCGCAATCCCAATCATTCAAAAAACAACGGCTAAAACGACACGAAGAACCTTCATCCACACAAAAAACATTGTCACATTGTTACCCGTCACCCTGTCACCTTTTATAAACAGGAACATTCATAAAAATGATTTGCTTTTTACCGGATTATCTTTTACATTTAGGCATAAAGACAGGTGGGGTTATGGGTATGTTTTCTCAGTAATAATTAATTTATATTTTATTAATATGAAATTCTCTAATTAATAAAATAATTATAATGACTAGTAAAATTCGAATTCAATCCATTGATATCATGAGGGGCCTAACCCTCTTTTTGATGTTATTTGTGAATGATTTATATACCCCAGGCGTTCCCAAGTGGTTGGTTCATACTGATGCAAAAGAAGATGGAATGGGTTTAGCTGATTGGGTTTTTCCCGGATTTTTGTTTATAGTGGGCCTGTCTATTCCTTTTGCCTTTATGGCCCGGGAAAAAATAGGGCAGTCCGGCATCCAACTACTTTCACATATCTTGTTTAGGACCTTCAGCCTATTGGCTATTGGTGTTTTCATGGTGAATATAGAGGATTATAATGCTGATCTAACTGGAGTAAATAAGTTTCTATGGACCATTTTGGTTTATCTGTTTATTTTTCTAATCTGGAATAAATATCCAAAAGGTTCAAAATTTACTTTGGGTTTTAAGGGATTAAAATATTTTGGAATTATAGGTCTGCTATTAATGGCCGTATTGTACCGTTCCGGCACTCCTGAAAACGTAGGTTGGATGAGCACAAGTTGGTGGGGGATACTGGGTTTAATCGGCTGGGGATATTTAGTTTCCGCCCTTACCTATTTATGGCTGAAAGACAATATAGGGGCCATCGCAGTAGTTTGGGCAGGATTTATTCTTTTGAATATTTTAGCTCAAACATCATACACGGATTTTCTAAATCCTGTCAAACCAATTTTTGGAGTTATTTTGGATGGTAATATTCCCTCTATTGTACTTGCCGGTTTACTGATAGGGATTCTTTTAAAGAAGTATAAATCTGATTATAGACAATTTTTATCTTTTATAATCCCCATAGGTTTGGTATGTTTAGCAATGGCATTTATTTTGAGAAATTGGTTTATAATTTCGAAAATAATAGGAACGCCATCATGGGCCATGCTGTGTAATGGGATTAGCATCTTAGTATTTGCATTATTATTTTATTTGCTTGACATTAAGAAATGGCAAAAGTGGAGTGTTCTTTTTCTGCCGGCAGGGCAAAATTCTTTAACGACGTATTTGGCACCTGATATTCTGTATTACTTAATTTGGGGCCTTAATCTAAATATCTTGCTTTACAAGCAAGCAGAGATGCCTTGGTTGGCAGTTTCCGGGTCTGTTGTTTGGGCTTTTGCCATGATAGGTTTCGCAGCATTATTGTCAAGAATAAATATTCGCCTTAAACTTTAATATAAAATGAAAAAAATACTTTTAATAATCACTGCTTTTTCCCTGAGTCTGTTGGTAAATGCTCAGAATGATACCCTGCCAGTCAGGGGATTGGCGATTGCCGCCCCCAACAGGGAAAACGTCGACAGGTTTGTTAAATTCATCAATGAAGAACTACCGCCCAGGAGGATCAATACCCTGGTATTACGGGTTGATTATAATTATCAGTACAAATCGCATCCGGAACTGGCAGGAGAGAACGGCCTCTCGCAGGAGGACGTGAATAAAATAGTGGCTGCCTGCCAGCAACACAATATTGACATTATCCCGGAAATTGACTTATTGGGCCATCAGTCCTGGCATTCCAATCCGGGAATGTTGCTGAAAGTTTACCCTGAATTTGATGAGACGCCCAACATTAAGCTGCCGGAAAAGTATGAATGGCCGAATAAAGACGGTCTTTATTGTAAAAGTTATTGTCCGTTGCATCCGAAAGTTCATGAGGTGGTGTTTGATCTGATAGATGAAATCGTGGCTGCTTTTCATGCAAATGCTTTCCATGCCGGTATGGACGAGGTTTTTTACATTGGGGAAAAAGAATGCCCCCGTTGTTACGGCAGGGATAAAGCAGCATTATTCGCGGGAGAGGTGACAACTATCAGAAACCATCTGGCACTTACAGATAAACGGTTATGGATATGGGGTGATCGTTTGTTAGACGGTAAAACCACGGGAATAGGGATGTGGGAGGCAAGTATGAACAATACCTACCGGGCCATTGATATGATCCCTAAAGATGTAATGATATGCGACTGGCATTATGAACGGGCAGAGCCTACTGCCGCGTATTTTGCCCTGAAAGGTTTTGATGTGGTTACCTCATCCTGGCAAAACGGGGTTGTAGCAAAAGAGCAACTGGCCTTTCTTAAAACTATCAGAAAAAATGCAAGCGGGGAAACAGGCCGGCACATTAAAGGTATGCTCCATACTACATGGAGTTCTGCTGCTGACTTTCTCGATAGATTTTATGCTCCTTTGGACACAACCAAGCTGGATGATGCCGTGTGTTTTAAAATGTTGTTCGGGGAATGATCCTAAAACCCTGCGCAAAAGCTGGCGCATACACATTAAGCAGAAATAAACATTTTGTACGCAACCTTTAATGATATATATTCATCAATATCATTATAAATTGCAGGCCCGGTTTTAAATAATTAAGTTATCTTATGAGACGTCTTTTCTATCTGTTCCTGGTTCTTGTTCTGCTTGGATGCGAGGATAACAATGAAGACATTTACAGATACTCTAAAATAATTTCACAATCAAAAGAATATCCGGTGTATCTCGATATGAGCGAAATCGGGAACATACAGGTAAAAACCGGAGTGTCACAGTCAGCGCCCTTCAAGATCTTGTCAAATGATAAATATTATTTCGTGGGCGACATGCTCAAAGGTATTCACGTCTACGAAAAGAAAGCCGGAAGTGTAAGTTATCTGTGTTTTATAGAGTGCAGGTATATCAAAGACTTTGAACTTGCCGGTAACCTGCTTTTCTTAACAATCTTGTAGATATGGTCGTTCTCGATGTCAGTAATCCGCTTCAGACAACTATTTTACACACGGCAGAAAAACTATTTTAACCGGTTCACGGACTATAAGAGTTACTGGAATATACCCTATGAGGAAGGCAAAGGACTTATTGCAGGAACAGAAACGCATGTACTCACAGGTACGGTAACAGATAAGCAGCCTAATCTCGATTTCACTGAATACGATCAGCTATACGGCAATCTCACGACGAAAGTAATTCCTGATTCCTGGTTCAGTGATCATCCTGAATATGATAAGCCATATATAGGAATGATCAAAATGGATACGGATCAAATATATTCTTATGGAAGTTACAATAGTTGGGCTATCTGCACTTACCGGTCGGGAGCTTTCAGCTCAAGAGAGGAAGATCTGTGGACAACTCCCAGGGGAAATTATGCTCCTCCGCTCTACTACAGCAATGCCTTTCCGGTACGAATGTTTTTTGAGGATGATATAGTTTATATTTTGGGAAAACTGGAAAACCTTTCAAGTGGTTATTGCGATTGCATAATATATAATGAAAACTATCCGATCACCTATCCGCTCTATTTCCATAGCTTTGAGCCTGTTGATATTTGTTACATGCCACAGATGGATGCTTTTTTCGTTCTCACGGGCACAACCATCCTGGGTGTTTTTATAACAGGCAATGGAATACCGGAATTTTCAAAAATATTTAAAGATTATCCGGTTACAACGGATGCAGTAAAAATATTCAGGGTTGGGGATAAGCTAATTACCCTGGGTAATGAACTTTCTGTTTATACTGCATCTGAAAACGAACTTAATCTTGTGAAAGACTATCCTGATATATCCGGAACCTGCTATTCGAAAACAGGAGATGTCCTTGCAGTTGCCAATACTCAGGGTTTATTTCTATATGATATCAGTGACCTGGAAAATATTAAACTCATCCCATAAAATGATTGTTATGAAAAAGATCTACCTTATCATCTTATCGCTATTACTGACACTCAGTATTTTTGCTCAATCCGGAAAAGAAGTCAACCTCAATTCAAAAAACAATGAAATCGATTCCTCTTCCAATACCAGAAAAGAGAAAGGATTTTATAATATAATGCAGATCAGTTTTTTGTTTGGGAACAGTCAGATAGATAACGGGACAATTTATTATATACCATACTACCCTGACTATTTACAGACTGCTGACTCCTATACTGGATATGATCATCGCTCTACCCGCACCACTTTGGCTGTTGCACCTTCATTCACTATCACTAATGGTTATATGTTCAACAAACATTGGGCAGCAGGGGCAGGAGTAGGATTTGAAATTTTTGATCACAATCTTTTTCCGCTTTTTGCTGAATTACGATACACCTTATGGGATCATGCAATCTCTCCTTTTGTGGTAGTAAAGGGAGGATATTCTTTTGGTGGTTTCAAAGCCAAGCATTATGACGAACTTTACCTGAACTGGTCACCTTACAATATCACTGATGCCAGACTCCGGCATTATGGGGGATTGATGGTTCATCCCGAAATAGGAGTTAAAATACCGCTGAGCAAAAACAGTGATTTATTGTTTACTGCTGCATACCGGTATCAAAAAACTAAATCGGTTGCAAGAAAAGATTACGAATATGGTCAGTTTGATGAATGGGAGCATAAAGAGGATATCAATCGGCTTTCGTTTGGTATAGCAATTATGTTCAGGTAAACACAAGCCGGGGTCAATCCCGTTTATTAAAAAGGCATAGTTGGCATATAACCGCCGGTATTACCGTATGAACATTTCGCAAAAGGAAAGAAATCCCCCCCAAGCTGGCGCGGACATGTTGTCCGTGCCCTCGTTTTAATTCCATATACCTTGTTAACTTACTTATTCTGCCACATCTTCATCCTGTCCATCAAAAAATCCTGTAAATCGTGTTCAGACAACGAACAAAATACCGGCATGTCGGATTGATCTGTAACAGGAGAAATTGTGAACATTCCCGAGACGTGATGCATCACGTCTCTACATATATCCAATTCTTCCCGCTTCTGGTAAAATTTTATTCACTGCAGGTATCATAATACCCGCTCAATGCATCATTTTACCAACTCAACACATCATATAATTAACTCAACGCGTCATATAATTAACACAACGCGTCATATTATTCGCTCAACGTATCATTTTATTAACACAACGCATCATATTGTTCGCTCAATATGCCATAAAATCATCTCAATGCGCCATATTGTCATTTTTACAGATCATATTATTCGCTCAACGTTTCATTTTATTAACTCAACACATCATATTAATAACTCAATGCTTCATTTTATTAGCTCAATGCTTCATTCTGATAACTCAATGCGTCATATTATCAGATTGATGTTCAATTCCACCCGCTCAAAACGTCATTTTACCATCCCACAGCTCAATTATACATCAATTTATTATCCCCTCTTGCTATTTCCGGTTTTTATTACAAACTTGCAGCTACCTTTTCATTCAACCTCACAAACGAAAACTATAAAGCTGTCAAAAAAGAAGAGGATTGCCGAAATTTGCATTTCTTTTCTTTGCGTATCTTGGCGACTTCTTTGCGTAACTTCGCGTAACAGCTACATCTGATTATTGCACGGAGAAGCGCAAAGCACCGGCAGCTTGTCGGTGTCACCAAGATTCGCAAAGGCTTTTTTACAGCCTTTTATATAAAACTACAACAGACCTATGAAAAAAAACAATCTCCTTCTGTTTCTTTTAGTCCCGGTAATCTTTTCGTTCAGTTCCGGCTGCAACAGCTCATCCGTTCAGTTTACAGAGGATCCTGTGCGTTTTGTCGATCCGTTTATCGGGGTAGCCGACGGCAATATCAGTAACTGTGTGATCGGGCCGCAGCTTCCCTTTGCATCCATTAATCCCAGTCCCGAAACCAGGAAAGGCGGACACGACGGTTATTCGCCCGACCAACCCATCCGGGGATTCGGCCAGTTACATGCCAGCGGCACCGGCTGGGGGAAATACGGTATGGTGTTCATTAGTCCGCAAACCGGACTGAATTACACCGAACAGGGACACGATTCCCCGAAGTCGGAGGAGACGGCCCGGGCGTACGAATATTCCGTCAGACTCAACAGGTACAATATCCGGGTACAGGTCACCCCGTCGTACCATTCGGCGATCTACCGCATCATCTATCCCAAAAGCGATTCATCCGTGCTGGTTTTCGATGTCACCCACAACATTCCAATGGACATTGCCACCGAAGTAGGCGGTAAAGTAAGCGAAGCGGATGTAACCGTTGACAAGGACGGCCGGATAAGCGGACACGGACGCTACAGCGGCGGCTTCGGCGATGGACAATACCGCGTATGGTTCACGGCCGAAACCAGTAAAAAGCCCGTTTCTTATGGCGTATGGCGCAACAAGGAACTGATGAAGGGAAAATCCTCCACACAACTGGAACAGGTGAACGACAGGGTAGGGGCTTATTTGCATTTCAACACCTCGGAAAACGATACGGTTTACCTGAAAATAGCTGTTTCGTTCAAAAGCAGCGATCAGTCAGCCAAATGGCTTGCCGGGGAAATTCCCGGATGGGATTACAAGGCAGTAAAACAACAGGCATACGATACATGGAACAACCAGTTGGATAAAATAAAAATCAGTACGGAAGATACGGTTGCCCGGAAGATCTTTTATACAGCCATGTACCACAGCATGCTGATGCCGCGCGACCGTACCAACGATATGGAAGGGTATAAGGAAGGCGCCGTATTGTGGGACGACCACTATGCCGCCTGGGATACCTGGCGCACCGTGTTCCCGCTCATGGTATTGATCAATCCCGCAATGGTGAAGGATAATGTAAATTCGTTCATTACCCGGTTCAACCGCAATCACCTGGTGAAGGATGCCTTTATTGCCGGTCACGATATGTTCCGTGAGCAGGGAGGCAACAACGTCGACAATATCATTGCCGATGCGTACGTGAAAAAAGTACCGGGGGTCAACTGGCAGGATGCTTACCGGATCATTCAATACGATGCCGACAGTCAGCGGCTGGGTCCGCAGAGCTCTGCCGATCCGGCAAAGATGGATAAGGCAGCAGCCAGTTACAAATCGCTTGGCTGGATACCTGCAGGTACCATGTCCTGCTCGGTTAGCCTGGAATATTCCTATAACGACTTTTGTGCTTCGGAAATGGCAAACGGACTGGGACAAACTGCCGATTACAAGAAATACCTCGATAGAAGCCATAAGTGGGTAAACCTCTGGGATCCGGAACTCGAAAGCGGGGGGTACAAGGGTTTTATCTGTCCGAAAGATGAAAACGGTAACTGGGTGATAATCGATCCGGCCAAAAACTGGGGTTCATGGCACAACTATTTTTACGAAGCCAATTCATGGACCTATTCATACTTTGTTCCCCACGATTTTCCCAAACTGGTGGATCTTTGCGGAGGGGCTACGAACTTTTCTGACAGACTCAGTTACGGACTGGAGCACAACCTCATTGGCTATGATAATGAACCGGCTTTCCTGGCTATCCAGTCGTTTCATTATTCCGGCCGGCCCGATCTGGCCAGCTATTGGGTAAAGAAAATGATGCGGGAGAAATACACGGAAAAAGGGTATCCCGGAAATGAGGACAGTGGCGCCATGAGTTCGTGGTATGTATTTGCAGCGCTTAGGCTTTTTCCCGAATGCCGGCCAGCCCTTTTATTATGTCAACGGCCCGGCATTTCCCGAGATACAGGTACAACTGGGCAATGGCAAACAACTGCTGATAGAAGCAGAGAACCTTAGCAAAGAGAACATTTATATTCAGTCCTGTTCCCTAAACGGGAAAAAACTGGATTCCACGATTCTTTCCCATGATGCCATCATGCAGGGCGGAACCATGTCCTTTGTTATGGGCCCGAAGCCGGCTGAATGGTGGAAATAATTACATAACTTTGATGAAGATGTTTGAAAAAGTCCTTTGTAGTTTCCGTCATACGAAGAGGAGGTACATCGATGTGGCAACCGTAACGCAACGGAGCGCACCGCAGGTAATCTCCTTCTTTTGAATGAAATAATTACTAAAAGAACGTCACTGCGAGCGATAGCGTGGCCTGCCTGCAGCAGGCAGGCAGTCTCCTTCTTTTGAATGAGATTTCACTAATTAGAATATTCATTATACTTTAGCAGGAGATTGCTTCAGTCGTTCCTCCTTCGCAATGACGATTAATAGAAGGTTATTGCTTACAACAATGTAATAATTCAACAAAAAACACAGACTTAAAAATGAAAAACTACATCCTCACATTTCTGATCCCGGTAACCATCACACTAACGGTTAACGCCCAGTACAGTATCTCCACCGGATTTGAAAAACAACCGGCAGGTACAGCCTATGATATCGATATGTGGCAATCCGACGGATTTCAGTCAGCCGGCTGGCAGGACGGAATGAAAACCCGTTCGATGGTCGATAGTTCGGTTGCAGAATCAGGCCGGCAATCCCTGCGAATCACCTATCCCGAAGGTGGAGTAGGACCAGGAGAAACCGGAGCCCAGATTTCCATAGTATTGCCGGAACACGACCAGTATTACATGTCGTACTGGCTGCGGTTCAGTAACAATTTCAGTTTTAAGCTGGGAGGTAAACTGCCGGGCCTCGCAGCAGGAGACCTTTGCAGTGGCGGACAGACCTGCGACGGTACCAATGGATTCACCGCCCGTTTTATGTGGCGATCCGAAGGACATGCCGTCTTATATCTCTATCACATGGACAAGCCCGGCAAATGGGGCGAGGACATGCCGCTGTTATATCCTTCGGGCGAACAGGTTACCTTCGAAAGAGGGAAATGGTACCTGATGACGGAACGGGTAAAAATAAACAGTGCCGGCGACAAATACGATGGCGAAGTAGAAGTATGGGTAAACGGAAAACAGGTACTGCTGAAAAAAGGATTGCGCTTTACTTCCAATGGAGAAAAAGTCGATCGTTTCTACTTTTCTACTTTTCATGGTGGAAACAGCTCCGGAGTGGGGACCGGCAGTAACCTGTTATACCTGGTTCGATAACATTAAAGTATCACAGGATAAGAAGGATGTGGAGATGGCGCCCTTGCCAGATCACCGTTAGATAAAAGTCATTTTATACGTGAGACTCAAATTTCAGAAGTAAAGCACGATGAACCTGATATTTTATCGGGTGGTAAGTCGAACGAACTTAGCGAGGTTGTTCATTAAAATTTTATCCCAATTACTGTAATATCATCGGTTTGTTGCATATTACCTTTCCATTGTAAATGGCGGTTTAATAGTATTTCACGTTGTTCCTGCGCCGGAAGTTTATAAATAGTCTTTATTTGTTCATGGAAGTTTTGTATGCCGTATTTAATATTTAAATCCGAACCAAACTGGTCGGTATAGCCATCTGAAAATAAATACAGCATTGAATCCCTTTTTATTTGATAACTGTCATCTAAAAACGTTGTTGTTTTATTTCTTGATAATATACCGCCAATAGTAAATACATCAGAATCAAAAGTGGTTAATGTACCATCGGGATCAATAATTAAAACACTTCTTGATGTCTGGGCTATTATCATTTCTTTTGTTAGTTTGTCATAAGAAATAATGCTGATTTCCATTCCATCATCAACCATTTCGTTACCGGCATTAAAAAGGTTTTTTAACTCTTTATTAATTGAACCCAGAATCTCAGTTGGAGAAATTATTTCTTTTTCGATCACCACTTTGTTAAGTAAGATGATCCCTATGACACTCAGTAATGCACCAGGAATACCGTGTCCGGTGCAATCAACAATTGCAAAAGTTATTTTATTATTTTTATTGTGCGACCAAAAAAAGTCACCGCTTAATACATCTTTAGGTTGTGAAAGAATAAAAGAGTCCGGGAAAAAATCAAAAAATTTTTGATAGTCAGGAATGATAGAATTCTGTATTTTTTTAGCATAATCAACACTTTCTGAGATTAAACTACTAAAATGTTCCAATTTCTCATAAGTAGTTTTTAATTCATGATTTAATTGGAGTAACTTCTCTTCTGCCAGCTTGCGCACTGAGATTTGATTTGAAAGCCGTTTATTTAAAATGATTAACTCTTCAGCAAGTTTTTCTTTCTCTTTTGCCAATGCAAGTTCTTTTTTTGTTACAACTAAAGCTGCTGCACGTTTTGCTTTCTCTAACTTTTCAATGGCTATCTCTAACTCTTGTTTTGCCTGCTCTCTTTTCTGATAAGAAAGTTCTTTCTTCGTCACAACTAACGCTGCCGCGCGTTTTGTTTTCTCTATCTTTTCATTGACTATCTCTGATGCTTGTTTTGCTTTCTCGACTTTTGCAATAATCAGCTCTGCGGCACGTTTTGCCTTTTCTCTTTTCTGATAAGAAAGTTCTTTGTTTGCAATGACTAATTCCGCTTCACGTTTTGCTTTTTTTATATTTGCAATAATTAACTCTGCTTCACGTTTTGCTTTCTCTGTGTTTGCAAGTACTAACTCTGCTGCACGTTTTACTTTCTCTTCTTTTTGGTAGATAAGCTCTTTATCAGCAATGACTAATTCTGCAGCACGTTTTGCTTTCTCTATGTTTGCAAGGACTAACTCTGCTTCACGTTCTGCTTTTTTCACGTTTGCAAGTACTAACTCTGCTTCACGTTTTGCCTTTTCATCTTTTTGATATATGAGCTCTTTATCTGCAATAACTAATTCTGCAGCACGCTTTGCTTTCTCCGTGTTTGCAATAACCAGTTCAGCGGCACGTTTTGCTTTTTCAATGTTCACAACATCTAACGTTTCCGATTTGCCTTTTTCATTCATATCCTGAATCGATGAAGTAACTTACAATTGGGAGTCAGATAAATATAACACTATACCAATAGCTTTAGTGTATGAATAAATGTTCCCGGAATAAAGGTAATCGTACTAATCAGGAAGGGCATTACACAATTAGATAAATAATTTGTATAATTCACACATATTAAAATTATATTATATGGAAGTATTGTTCAGGCTTCCATTGTTTAACTGATGCTGTTTCCCTCATTTATTTTATTACATTTCCTGACCTCTTGCATCAAAGAAAAGGAACTAAAATGAATTTATTTCAGATGGGATTTTAAATAAATTTAAAAGCTCCATGCACTTTCTCTCCATTGCAGTATCATTGATCTTATAAAACCATAGAACTTTTATATCACAGCCTTTGTTATGGTTTTTCTCGAGTAGTGCCAATATTTCAGTAATTTTTTTTAATGAAGAAGAATTAATATGATCCAGCTTCAAAATAAAATTTGTTTGTTTATTAGGGTTCATGAAGTACTGATTCAGCCATTCTAAAACAGGTATAAAAATAGTATTTGCATTTTCAGGAATGGATCTTCCGGAAATCTCAAAATGGTTATTTTTTGCATCTAGTACTATTTCAGGCACGTCTACATCGCCTGTTATGTGTAGTTTATTTATCATAGCTTATATTTTTACACTTACTGTTAAAAATGAATATTTCTCATTTATCACTGATATATTATATTCAATTTTATCGCTGCTGTCTCTTGCAATTTCTATAAATCCAATGCCGGCATTCCCTTCACTATCAATCTCACTATTTCTGATTTTGTTTAAATACAATGTTTTTAAGGCATCTTTATCTAAACCATTAAGCAGATTTAATTTTTTTACAATAATCTCAGATTCGGTATTTTCAATATAGTTTCCTGTACTGATAATATATTTATTTAAAGAGGTCTCAAGCATAAATATCCCTTCTTTTTTATTTTTAATTTGATATGCGTGTTTACTGATATTTTGTAAAAGTTCAGTGAGAATGGTAAATATTATTGCTTTAATACCTGTATATTCAAAAGGGTTTGCCTGTAAATTTCTCTCAATAATTTTTAACAGAATTAAAACATTATCCTGAGAAAAATTTCCTTTATATGCCAGATAACTGTCATGACTGTACATGTATGAGCAAAGTTCTTTTTCGGAAGATACTAAAAGCTCTGAAATGTTTTTATCATCAGGCAGTTTCGTTTTGATTTTTAGATGGAAATAAAAATACGAATAGTTGTCATTCACTTTTTCGAAGTCATATTCTATCTTATTACCTGATTTATTTGCCATTTGAATGAGACCTAATCCTGCGCCACCTTTTGCGGAAAAACCCGTATTATTCAGGATTTCAATATAAAGCTCTTTTAGTTTGTCTTTATCCAGCTCATTTACATGTGAAAGTTTAACTTTTAACTCATCAATATCTTTATTATTAATTAGATTAGCAGAGGTAATATAATATAAATTGTTTCTGTTTCTTAAAATAAAAACACCCAAACTCCTTATATTTTTTCCATTGTCTTTATCTATTTCGCTATGTCTTAAAACATTTTGAAAAGACTCAGCCACCAGAAAAGAGATCTTATTTTTTATTGAAACTTCATCATTATTAGTACTGATATTCTTTTCAATAAGGTCGATAATTTTTTCAGTAAATTCATCATGAAGAATTCCATGGTACAAAAAGCTGATTTTATCTGCACTTAACCTTTCGAATAAATTAAATATGCTTTTCATTTTAGTAGTTATTCGTAATATCCCCGGATGTTGCTGGATGACTTCTGTACGGTGAGCTTGAAATATGATACTGATAAATTCTGTGGAAATTTGTTTACCGACTTTTCTATACTAAAGGTACTTCATTTAAACGGATATATTCTTTGTATGGCAATTTTTTTAAATCAGGCATTCTTATGGCAGAAAAGTTGGGTAAGTTGCTAATGTTACGTTTCAAAAATTCCCTGTCCACCGACACATACGATGCATTGCAATAAAGATCGGTCACCATAGCGTAAGGTCAACACCTCCCACTATTTCCGCTTGTAAGAATAAAAAAGATAAAAACAGGCCTAAGGTTAGCGATAAGGCTGATCGAACTATATTTAGTTATTTAAAAGTCTCTTATTTCAACCGCTCCAGTATTCCCACCGTGGCAGTGCAACCAAACCGTGTGCAGCCCAGCTCTTTAATTTCTATTGCCCGTTCGAGGGTGCGCACGCCGCCGGCTGCTTTTATCTGAATTTCCGGATTGGCATATTTCCGCATTATTTTCAAGTCCTTGTCTTCAGCGCCTCCGGTTCCGTATCCGGTGGAGGTTTTAACAAAATCGACTCCTATTTCATTACAGATTTTACATGCGGCAATAATATCTTCTTCTCCCAGGTAACAATTTTCAAATATTACTTTTACCGGTACATTTTTCTCGTGGGACGCTTTTGTTACTGCTTCCAGGTCGAGTTTCACATAGGCATATTGTTTCGATAATAATTTGCCGATATGAAGAACTACATCCAGTTCTTTGGCCCCGTTCTCAATGGCTTCGAGTGCTTCGGTTACTTTGGTAAGAGTAGTGGTGGATCCGTGCGGAAAACCGATAACCGTTGTTACCAGCACGTCGCTGTTTTTCAAAAGTTGAGATGCAAACTTCACATCGGCAGGTCTTACACATACGGAAGCTACGTTATATTGAGCTGCAATTTCACATCCTTCCTGTATTTCCTTATCGGTAAGGGTAGGTTTCAGCAACGAATGGTCGATCATTTTTGCTATTTCTTCGTAGGTAACCATACTATTTCCCTGTTTAATTAATTTGTTTTCAAATTGTAAATATAAGCTTTCAAAATTGGATGTTGCATTATTTTCTTTCTGACATTAGATACACATTCAACAACAGAACACCAATAATTCCTGCTGTATAACAAATGATTACTAAAAGCGGGCAGGACTTTAAAATATTCCTTAATTAATAATATTGGGGCCTGAGTTGTAAACGTATATTATTAATATAAATTATTGTTAAAAATATGCTTTTTAAAAACAGCCAGCTATTGCAAAGTCAGTTGATAATATGAGTTTTATATTGAATTAGTATTGTTAAATATTGTTAATATCAAGCACTTACGTAATAATCGAAAGCAAAATATTGTATCTTTATACTACTAAATAAGATAGAAAATAACTAAAAAGTATAAAGATATGAGACATGCAAATTTTAAAAAATCCGGCAAATTCCATCTTTCTATGATGATGGTACTGGCTGTATGTCTGCCGGCTGTTACGTTGTCGGCACAGAATAATAACAAGAAGAATGATAATCAGCCAAAGGTAAATATTAATGTACACCGTAAATATGATAAGAAAGGCAATGAGGTTGGCTACGATTCTACCTATACGTGGTCGTGGTCATCCAATGGCAGTATGCCATCCGATTCGATGATGCGTTCAATGGAAAAGAATTTCGGGACGAATTTCTCATTCAATTTTCCCGATGATCAGATGTTCGGACCTGGTTTCTTTGGTAATGATTCATTGATGGGTCAGGGTGAACCGAATGATTCGCTGATGAGCAGAAATTTCGGCGGGTTTGGTCCCATGGCAGGGCAGTCAATGGATAAGTACTTCAGGAACATGGATAAGCAACTGCAACAGATGTTTGGTGATGAGTTCAACGGTGGGAATGGATTCTTCAAGGATTTTCAGAACAACCTGAAACAAAAACCGTTGATCCCCGGTGTTAAAAATGATTCGATACCGGCACAAAAACAACAGAATAATTACAAGCATCATCCGAAAGCAGATAATTATAACATTATAAAAACTTAAGACAGGTTCATGGAATACTACTAATTTGAACTGTCCTTTTTAGTATTTTTTAAGTGGTAATTGATTTTTTGAATTATCCTGCAACTAATAAGTAAGGTTGCAGGATTTTTTATGAACATATTTAGCAGTTGATACCTGCATTTTCCCTGCCTTCTTTTTTTGTAAAATTCTTCGTCAATATCATATTTGCGCAGGCCTTGTTTGTGATTGATTTGATGCCTGTTCGCTTGCCCTTTTTTTCTTTAAAAAGAACCCCTGTCTCATTAAAATCGGTTTGTAAAACACTGGGTTGAGTCGTAACGGTGCTATATCAATTAAGTCGGGAAGTGGCCATTCCAGCAGCTATATTTAACATTTGGTTATTGTATATGCATTAAAACTGGTGAATTTCCTGAAATATTCCGTACGGAAACAGAGAAAGATTTTATTTTTTGCTTTTTTCTTTTTTCGATTTCTTTTTTTCTTTTTTTAGTTCCGATTTTTTTAATCGTAGTTTCTTCAGAATTTTTGATAATTTACTATCCAGCACTTTAATTTTCTTTTTACCTGCCTTTTTATGTTTGGCTTTTTTAAGGTCTTTCTTTAAAGTTGTGGCTTTTTCTTCTGTTTTCTTCAGGCTTTTTTTAGCTTTTTTCATTAGTTGACCGGGTTTATCAGTTTTTACTTTTTTGTCCTTTTTTACTTTTGGTGATTTTTTAACAGGGTTATTCTTCTTGTTCAGGCCCTTGAGATAATCTTCCAGGCCCATTTCACTTTTTGCCAGTTCGCTGATTGTTTTTTCATCGGGCATGCTGGATGAATAAACAGGATTGGAATCCAGGTAATTGGTTTTTTTATCGGGTTGCGGTACTTTTGATCGCACAGGAGTTTTTGTTACAGTTTTTTTCTGTATAGGTGGTTTTTTAACTGTTGTCCCTGTACCTGATTTAGCTCCGGCTCCTGAAACAGTAGTCTGCTTTTTTACGGGTTGTTTTCTCGTTGCTGGCCGGGTAGCAGGTCTTCTTGCAGTAGTCTTTTTTGTTGTAGAGGTACTTTTATTACCTGTGGTTTTTTTGGTAGTATTGCCTGTTGTCTTCCGGGGGGTAGATGTTTTGCCGGTTGATGTGGTTTTTTCTTTGTTGGCAGATGTGTTCTTTGGTTTACTATTCTCCTGATTTTCCATGTTTGATTGTGTCATTAAGGTGTGTATCTTGTTTATTAAATTTTATTAAAAATAATGATAATATTTCTAACTTTCGAATATTCAAATGAATTTTGGAAATTATTAAACTGTCTTTTTTAAGAATTATCAATATTTGCTATTTAAGTGGTTCAACACGATAGGATGAAACAACGGATGAATGAGAATAAATATAAAACAGTTTCGGAATATTCTGTCAGAAAACAAAAAATTATAGCGTTTCTTTCTGCATTTGTATTAATACCAATCGGAATTTATACTAAATTTTATTCAGGAATAGGAGCAACGTGGGTTCATAATTCACTTGGCGGATTCATATATGTTGTTTTTTGGTGCCTGGTGTTTTATTTTCTTTTTCCAAAAGGGAAAATCAGTTTCATAACTTTAAGCGTACTTATTGTTACCTGTTGCCTTGAATTTACTCAATTGTGGAATATTCCGTTCCTTATGTCTATTCGTTCTACTTTTATCGGCAGGGCAATGATCGGTAATTCTTTTAACTGGTTCGATTTTCCGTATTATTTTTTGGGTGCCCTTATCGGGTTTTTCTGGTTGCAGGTTATCCGCAGAGTAAGTATGAAAAAAGACGAATGATTTTTATTTAAATCACATTGGCAATATAATTAAGTTAAAAATCAAACCTTATCCAGGTCTGGCTGTTATCATTTATATAGTTGTTTCATTCATTCCATTGATCAATAAATCAATAAATTAACAAATAGAATACAACCATGAAATCATCTGTTCAAAAATATACCAACCATCTGATCAATGAAAGCAGTCCTTACCTGTTGCAACATGCCCATAATCCGGTTAACTGGTTTCCGTGGGGAGAGGAAGCGCTTGCAAAAGCAAAACAAGAAGATAAAATGATACTGGTAAGCATCGGTTATGCTGCCTGCCACTGGTGCCATGTAATGGAAAGAGAATCCTTTGAAAATGAGATAGTGGCAAGGATCATGAATGAACACTTCGTATGTATTAAAGTCGATCGCGAAGAACGTCCCGATATCGACCAGGTGTATATGGAAGCTGTTCAGTTGCTTACCGGACATGGCGGATGGCCGCTTAATTGTTTTGCGCTGCCAGATGGCAGGCCTGTATACGGAGGTACTTATTTTCCACGGGAAAACTGGATAAGCATGTTATCATCGCTCGAAAAACTCTACAGTACACAGCGGACCGGTCTGGAACAACAGGCGGAAGATATCCGGAAAGGAATGGTTTCCAACGAACTTTTTTTGGAAGAAATACAGGCGAAGGCTTATAATCCGGATGAGTTAAAGACGCTGTATAAAAACTGGCAAAAAGATTTTGACAGGGAAGAAGGCGGTGAAAACCATGCCCCCAAATTTCCGATGCCTGATAATTACGAATTTTTATTAATGTATGCACATTTTTCGACCAATCGTGAGGCGCTGGAACATGTGATTCTTACCCTTGAAAAAATGGCAGGTGGCGGCATATATGATCACATCGGAGGTGGATTCTCCCGGTATTCAACTGATATGTATTGGAAAGTTCCTCATTTTGAGAAAATGTTGTACGACAATGCCCAGTTGGTCAGTCTTTACAGTGAGGCTTATCAGAAAACACGTATTCCCCGCTTCCAGCAGGTTGTGGAAGAGACGCTGGATTTTATCCAACGAGAACTGACTTCACCGGAGGGTGGATTTTTTGCTTCACTGGATGCTGATTCGGAAGGCGAGGAGGGAAAGTATTATGTGTGGACAAAAAAAGAAATCGATACGATTCTGGGAGAAGACAGCGATTTATTTTGCCGGTATTATAATGTTACTGCACAGGGAAACTGGGAGCACGGGAAAAATATTCTTCATACTATATCTTACCGTCAAAAACTTGCCGCATCAATCGGGTATAGATGAAGAAGCTTGTGATTGATTTGCTGGAGCGATCTAAGAAATAAACTCATTGTCAGAGAAACCATGCGGGTGCGTCCCTGCCCTTGATGATAAAATATTAACCTCGTGGAATGCACTGATGCTGAAAGGATTTACAGATGCCTATCGTGTATTCGGGAAAAAAGAATACCTGGACTATGCATTGAAAAATGCTGATTTTATTAGTTCTGCAATGTTACAACATGACAACAGGCTTTACCGGAATTTTAAAAAAGGCAAAGCCACTATTAACGGTTTTCTGGACGATTACAGCTTTACCATTGCAGCATTCATTGCCTTATACAGGGCAACTTTCAACGAGAAATGGCTGCAACTTGCCGGAGATCTTACGGAATATACACTGGAACATTTCTATGATAAGCAAACAGGCTTATTCTATTATACTTCCCGACTCGATCCGGAACTGGTTGTCAGAAAATACGATATTTCGGATAATGTAATTCCTTCGTCCAACTCGTCGATGGCACGCAACCTTTTTGCACTGGCAGGTTATTTTGATAAAATGGAATATGCAGAAATCGCAAAGAGAATGTATGCACATGTACAGGAGAATGTGATCTGTCATGGTAAGTTTTATTCCAGCTGGGCACAGCTTTTAGTTTCTATGGTATATGAACCACATGAAGTTGTGATCGCCGGAGAAAAAGCCCTCGAAAAACTGGGTGAACTGGAGAAATACTATTTACCAGGCATTATACTCGCAGGAGCTACCAGCCAAAGTAATTTTCCGTTACTTGAAAACCGGCATGTTCCTGGAAAGACTTTTATTTATGTCTGCAAAAACAAAGTATGCCGACAGCCTGTTCAAACAGTTGATGAAGCATTGGAACAGCTATTGGTGGATTAAGATAAAACTTTTACTTTTTTGGTATACCTGATTTTTTCGGGTAGAAATTGCTAAACATTTCTGAATGTCATTACTTCATAATTTCCAAATCCATTTATTTTTTTATTTTCAAGGGTCAGCACTGCATCTGAATAGATTCCGAAATATACCGGGCGAGCAATGAAACTTTTGATGATCCACCTTGGAACAGGATGAATTTCTTCTAATAGGTCTCTTTTATCGATCATCTGATTGAAATTCATTTGAAGATCCATCTGCCAGTTTTTATCATTCAATTGTATTGAGAGTTTTGACGGGTATGTTGCTTTCAGTGTATTGTCATTTTCTGTGACTGCTTCCGATATATCAACCAGATTGTTCGAACTGTGTATAATTTCATCCTCTTTGGCTATCATGATAGATCGTAACCGGTTGGTTCTAAAATAAGTATCCATAAAGATAATTGTGTAATCTTCGCAGTAGCATTTTCCCCAGTACCATTTGCGAATTGCATCATCTATAAATAGCGGTTTGTTTCTGTTTACCGACCAGAAATTATGATCGTGATAACCAGTGGCATTCATTACCTGATGGGATTTTCCTTCATAAATAAACTCACCTGAAACACTTGCTTTTGGTACCGGGATGATCCATGCGAATTTTCCAGTTTTTGATCCCCTGGATATTGTTATATCATTTCCGAGTGGTTTCCAGCCTTCAATTTGCCCGATGAAATGAAGATTACAGGAAAAGAATGGTACGTTTACTTTAACAAAATATTCAATTTGTGAATTGTATTCCACCCATGCCTCAAAATCGTTTTTTAACCAGATATGACAGAATTCATCAGAACCTGAAAAATCGTTCCATGAATAGGGCAGGATAACTGCTTTTCCTGATTCGGATGCAGTAATGGAAAGAGCCAGTTGAGGATAAACCTTATTACGCAATGGATCAGTACCGATATGTGCAACAATCTTAAGTTTGTATTCCCTTTTCCTATCAATTATATCAAAGTACCACCATTCAAAATTTCCGGTAACAGGTTCGTGCAGATGAAAACGGTCATCTTTTAGCATTAGTTTTAATGTAGCGGCATCGCTGATAGTTTTTCCGGTATCTACATTCCCGTTCTCTGTCATGGCGCCTTTGTGATAGTATCCTTTCATAGAAATATTTCTTTGAAAGAAATTTTACAATGAAATTATGTCTTATACCAAAGTTAAGAAATTGATGGAATTTGATTTTATTATTTGTAGTATTTGCTTCATATTCATCAATAACCAAAGATGGATTTGTCCTAATAGAACCAACTATAGGATGCAAGCCTGTCTAAGCCATGTTGACAAAAAGTGGCTTTTAATGGGTGCTAATTACAGATCTTTCACAATGTTCAGGATGACCAGAAAAACAAAATTTACCACAGATAATCCTTGAAAAGTACCATGGCATTGAGCATGCGTATGTATTGTTCTTTGGAAAAGAAACAACGGCAATCCTGCGGCGCAGCCGACATGTAGTTTTTTACAGATGGATGATAAAGCTGACCGTTCGGGTCTTTTACAGAGGAAGTATATTTGCAGTCGGAGGTTACTTTACCTGAAAGATCAGGCTGGGCATACGTATCGCAGCATAAGTCTCCGGCAATGGAACAATTTGATTCGTTAACCAGTTCCTGTCCAAAAGCTGTCTCATGTGTATGATAGAGATTGAAAAAATGTCCGAGTTGTTCGATCAGTAAGATTCCGGAAATACAGTTTTTTGCCATAAAGATCATATCCTTTTGGGCAGAAGGATAATAAGTATAAGCACAAGTGGTTTTGTTAGTCTTATCTGTAAGCTGGCTCACCAGGTAAAGATTAATCGTATTCAGCTGGAAATATCTGGATGTTAAATCTTTTTCAGTAGTTGCCTGCCGGATATAATCCAGTTGGTAATTATCTATAGTGTCGTAGGAGCCAATCTGAAAGGTAACTTTTATAGGTTCAAATGCCTGGTTGACTTCTGCAATGTACTGATTTATGTCGTTGGGATTAACGCCGGTTTCACCATTACTATATCTTACAACATGTACTGTTATATTAAAAGTACGGTTTAATGGTATCATTGCAGTAATACTGTCTGTGATGCTGTTTTCAAAATTAATTTGTGTTGAGTCTACTACGGTTGAACAGGTAACAACCTGTGCGTTGGTAAAACTGAGAATATTAAAAGAAAAAATCAGGATCGATATTATTTTAATTGCTCTGAAGTTCATGGTTTCTCTTTATATTTTAATCAGATTTTTCGGTATAAGCTTTACAATTGTCAGAATTTTCCGGTTATTGTTAAAGTTAATTTATTTTCTGAATAAGGAATACAAATTCTATAAATGTCAATTATCCCCGTAATCCTCATCCTCGGTCTCGCCACCTATGGTACCAATAACCCTGAATTCCGTTCTCCTGTTCATTTCCCTGCCTGCCGGATTATCTGTTCCGTCGGGATTTGTATTTCGAGCAATGGGTATTTCCGAACCATATCCTTTTGCAACTAGTCTGTTGGCAGATATGCCCTTACTTATCAGGTACTTGACTACATTATCAGCTCTTTCCTGTGAGAGTTGCAGGTTATATTCAGCACCACCAATACTGTCGGTATGTGACCCTACCTCGATAATAAATTCAGGAGCTTCTTTTAACATTACAAGTAAAGTAGTATCAAGCACGTGCTTGGCATCTTCCGTCAATTCAGCTTTGTTGAATTCATAATAAATATTGTGAAGGACAATCGGCTTTTCACTCAGCACATTTACCCATATAGGCGGTAGCCCGATCGTATCTGAAAAGTTGAAGAACTGGGTAGACAAGTACTCTTTACTATCGAAATACTGAAATCCTTCCATCCTGAATTCATAATCCTGATCAGGTTGAATATCGAAAAAGAATTTACCATTCTTTCCGGTGGTATCCCTGTCCATAAATTCGTACTGCTTTGTTTCTTTGTCGAGCATGTACAGAGCAATAACTGCGTGATCGAGTGGTTTAATGGAAGAATCCGGATTCATAAAGTCGAAGTTAGACAGGTCCTTTTTTCTTCCGAACCGGTCTTTTTCAAAGGGATAAATGGTCCCGGTAACCGATATATGAATGAATTCATTCCAACGGTAATAGTAAATATCATCACAACAGGTTTCATTATTAATGGACTTGCCACCCGGACGGTTGGAAACGAAAAAGCCGAATTCCCCACTTTTGTTTACCGTAAAGTAGAGATCATCGTAACTTGAATTTATCGGGTATCCCAGATTATTTATATTACTCCAGCGATTTCGTTCCCCAAAAGCTTTAAAAATATCTAGTCCGCCGATCCCGGGAAGTCCGTTAGAGCTGAAATACAGGTTACGGGTTGATAAATTATAAAACGGGGTCATCTCGTCACCGGCAGTATTGATTTTAAATCCCAGGTTTCTTGGCTTACTGAATAGTTGTTTTTTATCATTCCATACGGTATACCAGATGTCGAGTCCACCACGCCCATCCGGACGATCGGATACATAATAAAGTATCTCCCGGTTGGTTTTGGCAGTACGTCCCAGGGCAGGCTGAGTAGATGTATAGTTGGGGTCATTTATCAACGGGGGAAGCTTTTCTGGCTTCGACCATTGGTGTCCCATTTTTTTTGGTCAGGTAAATACTGCAGATATTTTTACCCTGCCAGTTCTTAAAACAACGTGTAAAATAAAAACGATTCCCGTCTCTCGAGAGTACTCCGTTTCCAGTTTCTACTCCTGGTATATTTATCGGCCCGGGTAAGGTTTTGCCACCAATCCAGTCGAGTCCTTTCTTTTTTGCTACATAAAACTGCCGGGTAGGTATAGCGGAATCAACATTATCACTGTTAAAATAAACCAGAGAATCAACCCTTAGTGATGCATAATAAAATGTAGTATCATCCACGGGAATAGGAGATAACTCGATATGAGGACCGTTTACGGTGGAGTTCAGATCCTCAACCGTCACATTCAGTGGATGTTCAATAATAACTTTGGCTGAATCGCAGCCTTCTATTTCACTTCTTACAAGTTTGCTAAGATCGCGGTAATCTTTCTGGCCCCTGTAATCTCTGCGGAATTTGGTAAACTCTTTTATAGCCTCATCGTATTCACCAGTCGATTTCAGCATCTGGGCATAGTAATAACGAGCCAGCACGTATTTTTTGGAAGAAGTGGCATCTGTAACTTTTTTATAAAGTTCTTTTGCTTTTTCGTAATTTCTTACTTCCCGCTGCAGGTTGGCCAGTTCATAATTAATTTTGGTATTATTCGGGCGAAACTCACGGTAACGCTCAAAAAAATAGATAGCGGTAAAAAAGTCACCCGTACGCTCGGAATGTTTCGCAAATTTTTTAAGTTGCTGTGGTGTCAGCTCATCAATGTTTGATAGCTGAGCATTTGCTATCCAGCTAAAGGTGAGAGATACCAATACTAATCCAATTTTCAATCTAAAGCCTTTCACACGGAATGGAATAACTGTTCAACACTGTACTGATACTTTTATATATGAATGATATTTCAAAAGCTCCCCGGTAGCCGGTTACCTGCGATAATCCAGAGATATTAATATCATAACTCAGGGCTACTTCAATTCTTCGGATGGTAGCACCACCTACTAAAGAAATGGCATCGGGGCTGTTGAAAAAACCGTTACGAAGATATAATCCGCCGGTAATTTCTTTTACACTCGATCTGTTACCAAACAGATTCATGCCTACACCGGAACCAACTATCGTTTCAGTAGCTCCTTTCTGTCGCATATATAACAGGGTTGGTAACAAATATATTTCATCGTTTAATTTGGTTTTTACTTTTGTATGTAATGTAAAACGTATAGGCTGGTGTTCGTCATATCCATAAAACGACCAATTCGGAGAATTCAGATGAAAAAATGCCAGTCCCACTTCAGGAACGAAAATGTTGATATTTTTTTTCCATAACAAACCTGCATTCACGTCAAGATACGAACGGTTTTCCCCTTCATTCGGTTCCAGAGTTGGTAATGTCGGATCGAAACCGCCGGTAGTATTATTCCATTGCGATGGTGTGGTCATATTCCGGTCGAATGCCTGGTAAACATATCCTAACTGTAGACCGAAATTCAGATAATTATTGTTTATAACGCGGTTATACCCCAACGATGCATAAGCTTTGTTAAAAATCAGCCCGCGCGATCCCGATTCATCATTTACAAGGTATACTCCTCCGCTGAATTTCTGATTTAAAAAATATATTTGTTTATCAAAGCTTACTGCAGCAGTCCTGAAAGTTTTGCTAATGGCCAGCCACTGGTTTCGGTAATTACCTGCAATTCGCCAGTCTCCGTCGAAATTTCCTGTATTGGCAGGATTTAGAAGTAACGGGCTCGCATTAAACATGCTGAAATGTATATCCTGGGCATGTAATGGCGAAGAAGCGATAAAGCAACCCGGGAGAATCAGGGTAAAAAGAATCGTACGTATAACCGTATAAAAACCCTTCTTTTTGGAGACAATCATATATAAATTGCTAAAAATATCAGGAAAAATAATTATTATTATTAATATTAAGAAACAATATTTTTAATAATATTATGCCAAGATAGATTTTTTTCTTTTTATATTACTTTTAAAATGATATTTTTAACAAAAAAAGATATAATTAATCTGCTTTATAAAACCATTACTGATGGGCAAAATAAAGTATTATGCACCAGAAGTATGTTACTAAACTAAACTTTTTCCCGTGAAAATACTGACAACTTCCATCCGGTTGATATTTTTTTTATTTTTTTCAGAATTATATACATTTTCTCAGGTAACTGCCAATTTTTCGATGGATAAGCAGGCAGGATGTACTCCGGTATTAAAAGTTAACTTTACAAATCTAAGCACAGCAGGTGATAGTATTGTCTATTCCTGGGATTTTGGAAATGGCAACCATTCCAGTCTTACAAATCCTTCAGCTTCTTATTCGTTAGCCAAGGATTACACAGTTACCCTGGTGGTTAAAGATATTATTCACAATGATTCGGCCACGATTTCAAAAACAGTAACAGTATATAAAGCCCCAACGGCTGATTTCTCTATTGGCGTCAAGGGATGTGTTCCTTATACGGCAAATTTCATGGATAATTCTCAGGTAGGGGATGCACCTATCACAGCCTGGAACTGGGATTTTAGAAATGGTGTTACCAGCAATTTGCCGGATCCTACCTATATATATAATAATACCGGTACTTACGAGGTTTTTCTGCAGGTAACCGATGATAACGGATGCCAGTCCAATGCTTCAAAGAATATCGATGTGGCGAACCAACCTGTTGCCGGCTTTACAGCTAATCCTGCCACAGCCTGCAATATTCCTGCCACTGTACAGTTTACCAATACTTCTACAGGTCCGGGAACGCTTACCTATCTGTGGGTCTTTGCTGATGGTGATTCATCCGAATCAGCAAGTCCCTCACATATATATGATCAGTTTAATAATTATAACGTTCATCTTCAGGTTACCAGTGATTACGGATGTTCAGCAAGTACCTCTTCCACTATTAGTGTTAACCATGTTGTGGCGCAAGGGACATTAACCCAGGGTGGGGATGCAATTCAAAACAACGATGTTATTTGTCCCGGTAGTGTTAATTTTAACAGCACTTCTACCGGTACCGGTTCAGTACAATGGGTATTCATTGGTACCGGAGGCGGAGTATCCTATAACCAAAGCGGAGTAAGGCCATACGGGCAAAGCGGTGATTATAAGGTACTGCTTATTGCAGCCCCCGGAACCGATTGTGCCGATACTATTTCCTGGAATTTTTCTGTGGAAGATGTGAAAGCAGATTTTACAATGGATAAAACTTATTCCTGTGCAACTCCGGTGGATGTTACATTTACAGATAAATCAACCAATGCTTCTTCCTGGAAATGGACTTTTCAGGATGGAACTACTTCTGCTTCTCAAAATGTTGTACACACATATACATTACCCTCTGATTCCGATCAGTATGTTATAAATGGAGACGAATATTTTGTTACTACACTTGAAGTTACCAGTGCAAATGGATGCATTAGTTCCAGCAGTAAATCCCTTCGGATAAAAAAACCAACAGCTTTATTCACTGTCGACACGACAATGGGCTGCAAGTCATTAACCGTGAATTTTAAAGATGTAAGTCTTTCGGATGAAAATATTACCAACCGGGAATGGATATTTGATGACGGTAATACATTGAATACTACAAATAATATGACATCTCATACATATGCATCTGATGCTATTTATGATAGTAGACTTGTCATAACCAACTCACTGGGATGTACGGACACGTCATTTATTATTAAAATAAGGGTAGGAAAAAAACTCAAACCTGATTTTACATTGAGTTCGACAAATGTATGTCCGAACGAGCAACTTCAGTTTCATGATAATACACCTGAATCGGAACTGATACAAAAGTGGCATTATTTTGTAAATGGAAGCAGTATTCCTTCTGTCGCCTGATAATCCTGATCCATATTGGAATGTTGATGCCAACCCTGGGAATAACGATGTAACACTGATTGTAGATTACAATGGCTGCCTGTCGGATACAACCAAACCAGCTATACTATATGCCAACGGACCAAGTTCTGCTTTCACCTATAATTTTTCCTGTGATGACCCGTATGTTTACAATTTTACCAATCTGTCGACAGCTGCCACAGGTTTCGAATGGGATTTCGGAGACGGACAAACGGATAATTTACAATGAATCCTACACATACCTATGCGAAAGACAGTAATTACGTAGTAAAACTGACTACCAATAATGGCGGATGTTCAGATATATCAGATATGGAACTGAAAGTAAGACAACCGCATGCTTCGATTTATTCCGATACAATAGCCTGTGCTAATACTCCTGTAATATTTCATAGTGACAGTTCATATTCCAAACTGGATTATTGTTTTGAGAAATATTTCTGGGATTTTGATACTATAGCAAAAATACGCACCAATGATGATCAGGTATCTGTTAATTTTCCGTCAAGGGGCTATTTTACGGGCAAACTCATTACCATGTACGATAACGAATGCATTGATACGGCTTATCAGACGGTCAGGATATTTCAGCCGTTCGCCGGTTTTACAGCAGATAAACTGTTAGGTTGTTCGCCCTTTGATGTTAACTTTATGGATACCTCGAAAGCTGATGTCAACCCGATTGAGAGCTGGAGCTGGAATTTCAGTACCGGGAGTGATACCAGCTATTTAGCAAAAATCAATACAATCAACCACCTGTTCGACACACCTGGAACATTCCCTGTAACACTGACCGTTACTGATACAATGGGATGCATAGGAACTTTTTCGAAAACCGTATCCACGGCAAATCCTGATGCACAATTCGTTGCCGACAAAACCGAAGCCTGTGTAGGTGATAATATCCAGTTTAACTATGCCTATCTTGCCGGTGACAGTGTGATCTGGAACTTTGGAGACGGAACAATCAGCAGAAGCACTGATAACCCACTAACTCATGCATTTACCACAAAAGGAAATTATCCGGTATCTCTAACAGTTTATGAAAACGGATGTCCTGATACATATACCAGTCCGGTAGATTATATTCAACTACAGAAAGCGGATGCTTCCTATTTGGTATCCGATTCTGTCTGGAATTGTTATCCGAAACAAATAAGCTTTACTTATACACCTTCTGATCCGGTAGTTGATTCATTGAGTTACTGGGAATTCGGATACAATAATAATACGGGTCCTTTTTCGGAAACTCCCAAGTTCAACTATCCGTACCCGGGAGATTATCAATCGCAACTGGTAATACAAACTTCTTTCGGTTGCAAAGATTCATTTAAACGTGCTATTTCCCTGTCGGGACCTACCGGTAGTTTTGATATTTTCCCGAAAGAAGCCTGCCGTGGTGATTCCATTACTTTCAGTGTAAAAGACACTAACAACGTTTATGATTTTGAATGGGATATGGGCAATGGTATATTTCTTAAGGGTGATCCGATTAAGTATGTATATGCCGAAATGGGAGATATCTATCCAAAATTGTTGCTTTATGGCGACTCGGGAAAATGCTCACCACCGCCAGTGACGGATACATTACTAATTTATAATGTAATGGCTGCTTTTAACTATTCAGATTCAGCAATGTGTGATCAGTATGATATTCATTTCATGAATTATTCAACCGGAAATGATGTGAATAACTGGGATTTTGGCAATGGAATATCAAGTACGGTAACCGATCCGGTAGAACAATTCTCAACTGGTAATTATACTGTTTCTCTACAGGTTGCCAATGACTTTGGTTGTAGTGATACCCTGCAAAAAACTTTAACAATAAATCCTTTACCGCCATTGTTGTTAAGTAATGATACCACTATTTGTAAAGGAACATCCATTGTTATTTCAGCCACCGGGGGAGATCTGATATATTGGTCACCGGCTCAGGGATTGAGTAATCCGTCAATATCTTCTCCGGATGCTTCGCCTGAAAGTAACATAACTTATACGGCAGTTATTATAGATACAACTAATGCATGCAGGAATACCGGTGTGGTAAATATTGCTGTTCAGCAGCCCCCTGATTTGAGTATTTCACCTTCGGATACTACGATCATTATCGGTGAAGTTGTGAAAATTCTGGCTGATTCAAGTGGTGAATTTATTTACAACTGGTCACCCGATTATCAGTTAAGCTGCAGTAATTGCGCCTCCCCGGTGGCCCAACCTTTGCATTCAACTTATTACTCGCTTGAAGTTTCCGATAAGCACAATTGTTTTAATGAAACGTACAACCTGAACATTGATGTTACGGAAGCATATTCACTGGAATTACCATCATCCTTTACTCCAAACGGTGATAATATTAACGATGTAATTTATGTGAAAGGGTGGGGGATTAAAAAATTAATTGAATTCAGTGTATATAACCGCTGGGGTAACCGTATATTCTTTACCGATGACCTGCGTCAGGGATGGGACGGAACGTATAACGGGAAAACCCAGAACATCGATTCATACGTTTATATTCTGAAGGCTGAAATGTGGGATGGAAATATTGTGGAAAAGAAAGGAACGATTAATTTGCTGAAATAATTTACTTAATTCCTCATTATAAAAAAAAAACGGGTATAGTTTTATTCGATTAAATGCGAATTCAAAAAAACTTTGAACATTTTCACATTTACCGGGTTTTTATGCAGTATAAGATTAATAATCAGAATAAACTTCAGGAAGAGACGGGGGAGTTGCTTTTCATGATTATATTCACTCCCCCAAATCTCCTTCATTTGTCCGTTTAGCATGTACCGGATAAGAGCAGGTTAAGACATTTATCTGTCGTACCTGTCCGTCAGGTCATGCTCTCAGAAACAAATATTTTATCAATTTTTCAATCAACCGGATGAATATCTGGTAAATTCATCAGATTGATTTTTATTTTATTATACTAATCCCTGAGCCAACATAGAATCCGCTACTTTGATAAATCCACCAATATTTGCTCCGTTTACATAATTTACAAAACCCTGTTTATCTTTTCCATATTTCACACATGTTTCATGGATATTAATCATGATCTGGTGTAAACGATTATCTACTTCTTCAATACTCCAGGGAAGGCGCATGGAATTTTGTGTCATTTCCAGTCCTGATACGGCAACACCACCGGCATTTGCGGCTTTTCCCGGTCCGTATAATATTTCGGAATTCAGGAATATTTCAACCGCCTCAGGTGTAGAAGGCATATTGGCGCCCTCGGCTACAACTTTACAACCATTTTTTACTAATGTGGTTGCATCTTTTTCGTCGATTTCATTTTGAATGGCACAGGGTAATGCAATATCGCATTTTATATTCCAGGGACGGTCTTCGTTATAGTATTTAGCATTAAATTTATCTGCATATTCACTTATTCTCCCACGTCGGATATTTTTCAATTCCATTATATAAGCTAGTTTACTTTCATCTATTCCATCAGGATCGTAAATAAAACCATTCGAATCGGAAAGGGTAACAACTTTGGCACCAAACTGAATTGCCTTTTTTGTTGCAAATTGTGCTACATTTCCTGAACCGGAGATGGTTACGATCTTATCCTGCATATCAGAATTTCTTGTTTTTAACATTTCCTGTGCAAAATATACAGTTCCATATCCGGTGGCTTCCGGACGAATTAGACTGCCACCCCATTCAATTCCTTTACCCGTAAGTACTCCGGTAAATTCATTTTTAAGTCGTTTATACTGACCAAATAAAAAACCTATTTCACGACCACCAACTCCAATATCTCCTGCCGGAACATCTGTATCCGGACCAATATGACGGTATAATTCTGTCATAAAACTCTGGCAAAAGCGCATCACCTCATTGTCCGATTTTCCTTTGGGATCAAAATCCGACCCGCCTTTTCCGCCTCCCATTGGCAAGGTTGTCAGACTGTTTTTAAAAACCTGTTCAAAAGCAAGAAATTTCAATGTACCCAGATTGACCATATGGTGAAAACGTAATCCTCCTTTATAGGGACCAATCGCACTACTCATTTCAACACGAAATCCTCTGTTTATCTGAATTTGACCTTTATCATCCAGCCAGGGCACCCTGAACATTATTACACGCTCCGGTTCAGCCATTCGTTCAAGTATCTTTGCATATTTATATTTCGGATTTTCTTCGATAAAAGGCATTAATGATTCAGTTACTTCTTTTACTGCCTGATGAAATTCGGATTCTCCGGGATTTTTGGCTATTATTTTTGCCATAAAATCATTGACTTTTACATCCAGAATATTTGCCATGAGATTTTTAATCTTTAATTTTTATTCAAACTACTATGAGAAAGGCATTCAGTGCGCCGTTTCATGATTTTGAAACTAAAATAATAAACTAATCGAAAGCTGATACTCCACCCCCCTCATATTACGTGTTTCACTGATATATTTCCGCAATCTTCTTAAAAATGCTTTGTGTATTAGGCTCTTTAAATCTCTATTATATTGTTTTTAATGGCAAATTTTATAACGTCCACACTGTTTTTTGTGTTAAGCTTTTGCATAATATGATTTTTATGCGATTCAACAGTCCTTATGCTTATAAATAATTTCTCCGCAATTTCTTTATTGGAAAAACTCTCGCCCCATAATTTTATGATTTCAATCTCCCGCTGGCTTAAAAGTTGATATTTTTCTTCTGGTTTTTTACCCTTAACTTTAATTTTTTGAATGTATTGTTTGAGTAACAACTGAGTAATTGATTGACTGAAATAGTCATGACCATTATATAGTGAATAGATGGCCTCAATTAAATCTGCTTTTCCGTTATCATTGGAAAGAAAACCATTTGCTCCTGCTTTTATTGTCTTTATAATAATATCTTCATCATTGTGAACGGAAAGTATTAGAATTCTGATCTTTGGATATTGAATTTTTAATTGCTTGATAAAATTTAGTAATGTGTCTGAAAATAAATGAATATTTATTAATAAAATATGTGCCAGGGTATTTTTTAATCTATAAATAATGGAATCAGGATCACTGGAGCACATGTTAGTTTCAATATCCGGCGAATCCTCTAATAAAGAACAGATACCTTCCTGTACTAACTTATGTTCATCATATATAACTACTGATATTTGATTCATTCCAGTTATTCATTGATGATTATTGCTGATGTTTTCTGCTTCCCGTTCATCAGAACCGTTAAAGGATTTTTGAACCGGACATGACGAAAATAATCTGTCTGGTAAATTATTTTTTGATTATTCAGCATCTTCCAGCGGATATAATCCGTTTTTGATGAATCCAGTACGGAAAAGTATCCGATATTCATCGAAGTTAAATTATAGAAAAAGTGTGATCCCAGAGAAGAATCAAGCGGATAATTTGAGAGGCTTACTTCTACAATTACCCTGGCATTTGATATCTGTGACCAGTCGACTGGAATTCCCAGGTACTGATCCCTGGTACCCCATCTGCCTGGTCCTATCAGAATATATTCCCTGTTTTGTTTTTGCATCATTTTATTAATGTATTCAATTTCTTTAACCATTTTGAAGGTTTTCATCTTGTCGAAGGCAGGGATATGGACATATATTACATCACTTATATAATCGATTTTACCGTTTCCAAGGCTCGAACTTGTAAAAAGTACCGTTTTTGATGCATCGGTATGTTCAAGGTCAAAATCCACATGAAGCTGATTACCCACCAACGGCTTGATTTGTAATAAATAAAAAGTAGGAAGATTATGTTGAGATCCTGATAAATCGATAGCATATTCTATTTCTACAGGCGCACCAAAAGCTTCTTTTGCGGTATTTAGCAATACGGAGATGGTTTCGGCCAGGGGAATATAATTAAATTTTAAAATGTCGGCAAAATTAATAATACATGGTCCATTTGCATTAAGCCCGGGCTCAATTTTATCGTTATTCCTGTTATAAACCGAAACACAATGTTTCAAGGTACCGTGTTTCTCAGCAGCACTTATATCCAGAAGGAAGAGAGAGGCCAGCTCGCCCTCTTTTAAATAATCAATTTTTTTACGCGAAAGATCAAGGGCGTAGAATTCTACCTGTGTACTTTTTAATAAATCTTCTGTTGTATACATTTCTATTGCCGGATACGTGGGAGAAAAACGGTACGATTTTCTGCCACCTACCACATAAGTCCCAAGTCCGATTGCAGTTACCGCAAATCCCTCTTCAGGTTTCATCTGTGCTATTGGGTAAAAATTGTAGGATTGCGCTATACCGCTGATTTCCGGATAATAATAATGATCATGCTGGTTACCTACCAATTCCTGAAGGATTACTGCCATTCTTTCTTCTTCTACTTTATGGTGAATCGCCTTAAAATAGGTCCTTGCATTATCGGAAAAAACAGATGCAAATACAAGTTTAATGGCAGTGATCAAGCGATCAAGTGTAACTTTTTTGTTGTTGTTATTGTTTGGGACAATATATGTATCGAATACTCCTGCAAAGGGTTGTGTCAACGAATCTTCGAATAGGCTTGATGATCGCACGGCGATTGGTTTGTTAACCTGTCGGACAAAGACCTTTAACTTCTTAATCAATGGGGATGATAAATTACCGTGAATAAATTGTTGCCGGATCTCCAGGTAACTTGCATTCGGATCTATAATCTTATCATACAAATGATTTTTATCCAGAAAGTTTTCATATTCATCGGTTCCGATAATGGCCGTTATAGGAGTGCGAATATTTATCTCCCGGGTATAATTTGAAAAATCGAGGTTATATATTAAAGTATTAATGAATGCCAGACCACGTCCTTTTCCACCAAGTGAACCACTTGCGAAGCTAACAATGTTCTTTTCATCCAGTATTGAAGTTTCATCAAAATTCAGAATCTTACCCCGTTTTTTTTCTTCTTTGTACTTTTTCAACGTGTTCAGGAAAAAATAACGGAATTCTTCAAGATCCTCAAAATCACTGATTTTTATTGGATTAAGTGTTTTGGCTAGTTGAATCTCTCCACGGGCCATGAACCATAGCGAAAATTGATTGTCAATTCCATGTACATACAGCGATTCTTCAGGTATTTGCTGGAAAAGGGTTTCGAATTCACGCATCGAACGTGCTACGGCAATGGGGTTCCCTTCTTTGTCCCGGAAGACAAAATCTCCGAATCTAAGATTATGCTTCAGAAATTTTTTTAATTCGTTCAACAGGCTTTCCGAATTTTTATTAATGAAAGTAACACCCAGATCCTGTGCAATTTTTTCATTATGCGGATCGGCTGATTGTAAAATTACAGGAAGGTTGATCAGATGTGAACGGATATATTTGATAAAACAGATCCCGGCTGTTTTATTCATTTTTCCATCTTGTTCAAACTCCACATCGGAGATTACACATGACAGAAAATCTTTATACTTATTGTAAAAATAGATGGCATCTTCATAATTTCGGGCGTGAAGTATTTTAGGCCTCGAACGCATCCGGCATATTTTTTCCAGCTCGTTCTTTTCAACTTCTTCCAATGACTGTTGTACCTGACTGAAGAAAATAGAATAGAGAATGGGAAGGTACTTTGAGTAATATTGTGCCGAATCTTCAATCAGCAAGATGATTCGTACCAATCCGATTTTTGTATCGTCCTCCACGTTCGCATGATCCTCGATTGATTTTACAATAGCGAAAAATATTTGTGAATCCCCGTTCCATACATAAAGTTTTTCGATCCATTTAATTGTCGGTACAAGATCTTCAAAGTATTTAATATTACTTTTTTGGTTAAGCAGCAGGTGAATGTTCAGTTGTGGGTGCTTCTGCTTGATCTTTTTTCCGAGTTCAATCGGTGTTTTCGAATCGAGGCCGACCATGAGAATGACCAGGTCGAAATGGGTAGTCCCCAACAACTCCAGAGCTTCTTCTGCCGATGTTACACCTGTTATCCTCGGCAACGAAAACAGACTGTACTGATATATTTCCCCCATGAATTGTTCAAAGAACCGGTCTTCGTTTTCAAGGATAAAAGCATCGTACAAGGTGGCAACAAAGAGTATTTCCTTCACCTTGTATTTCATCATATCGAAATATATATACTTGTCAATCACCTGCTTATTGAAGAATAGCTGAAGGGGTTGTTTGTTTTTTACAAGAGACTCACGGAATTCAATAGATTTATGAGTAGTTCGTTCGATCGATAAAGTATCATTATAAATTTCTCTTCCTTTGTAGTTATTAAGGTAACCGCTGATTAACTTGCCGATATTGATCAGAAGTTGTCGTTCTTCTTTCAGGAAAGGTCCTTCGTAACAATCCGGGAATTCTTTTAAATAAAAAACTTCAATTGTTCCTTTCTTGTTATCAATGGTTATGAAGTTCTCTTTTTGAATCCACACCGTTTCCCTGAAATTCCGGGTAAGATATTCCTTGTCTTCATATCTGATACGGACAGCTGTATTTTGCGGATATTGCCAGGATTTTGGAAGAATATTACATATTTTCTGTAAAGTTTCGTCAATTGATAAACCTTGGGCAATAAGTCGCGAGGTCTGGTTTATGGCTCTTAACTCTTTTAACCGTTCTTTGTTTTCTGCCAGTAATTTATTGAAGACATCTTTGGTAGCTGATCCTGCAATCAGGTTTGCAAGATTAATCAGTAAATGACGTTCTTCTTTAAGAAAGGGACCTTCATCAGCCGCGGGAAATTCTTTCAGGTAATAGATTTCAATGGTTCCCGTTTTATTATTCGGGGCCTCAAATTCCTGTTTCTGAACCCATTTTGTTTCCTTGAAATTAGGACTGGTAAATATTTCATTTTCATAGATGATTCTGGTAACGGTGAATTCAGGGTATTGCCATGCTTCCGGGAGAATAGAGCAGATAGTCTGTAAAGACTCTTCTATATTACGCGATTGTTTCAGGACTGCTGATGTCTGACTTATACCCCTGAGTTCTTTCAATCGTTCCGTATTTTGAATCAGTAATTGCTGTAATGCATTTTTCGAGGCAGTTCCGGATATAAGGGCGGCCAGGTTATCCAGCAGGTTTCTTTCTTCTTTCAAAAAGGGGCCTTCATCTTCTTTCGGAAATTCCCTGAGATAAAAAACTTCAATCAACCCGCTTTTACCGTCGGGAGTTTCGAAACACTGTTGTTGTGTCCACTGGGTATTTCTGAATTTTTTGTTTACAAAGATTTTGTCTTCATATATTATCCTCACAGCAGTGTGCCTGGGATATTGCCATGCTTCGGGAAGAAATGAACAAATTTCCTGTAGTGATTCTTCAAGGGAGGTTCCTTTTTTCAGAATGGCTGTTGTTCTGTTAATACCTGTCAGCTCTTTTACCCTTTCGGTATTGTCACTGAATATTTCTTCCAGTTCCTTTTTTGATATTTCACCGGCTATGATGGTCATAAATTTATCGAGAAACCGGTTATCTTTCAACAGAAACTCCCTATCAACCTTTTCTATATATTCTCTTGAATAGTATATTTCCAGTGTTCCTTTATTTTTACCAGGAATTTTTAAATGATGGCGTTCCATCCATGGGGTTTCCAGAAAATTCTTGTTCTGAACCTGTAAATCGGAATAGAGTATCTTTATGGCAATGTATTCAGGAAATTCGAATGCATCGGGAAGTAAGTTACATATTTTTAGCAGAGACTCCTTTAAAGGAAGTGATTTCTGAAATACGGCAATGATTTCATTGATCACAGAAAGTCTTTTTATTTCCAACGCATTGTTGATTATTGGTGTACCGGGACTTTTATAACGGGTATTACGCATCGGGTTATGAATTCATAAATTGGTTCTATTTTTCCCCACGATAGTAATCAGGATACCTGGGACAGGTATTAAATACTATTCCGGAAGCATGGCCAGTTCCAGCCATTCGAAATAATTTTTTCCCGAGTGTTTATCGAACAGGATCGTATGATAATTATTCAGAGTAATCAATGGATTTATCAACAAACGACATGTTTTTATGTCTGTTTCCTTAAAAAACAGATCATTGATTTTTTTGATGCGAAGCAATGCCTCAATAAGTGTTCGTTTTCCTTCGGAGGTAATTCGAACCCGTATACTTCGTTTGTCTTGATTATCCTTATACTCTTCGACCAATCCCAGCCGTGACAATCGTTTCAGTATATCAATTCCTGTTGTATACTCAACCAATTGTGATTTGATAATTTCCGTTTTTTTGGGCATGCCGCTTTTGTTTAACGATAAAAGGAACTGAAATTCCAATTGGTTATTAATAGGTAAACTACTAAAAAATTTTTTTGTGTAAAAATCATAAAAACGTGATAATCTGGATAATAGAAAATTTATTTTCTCCTTTATTGCCATGCCTTCCATATACGGTATGTTGATCTGATCTGTTGTTATAATCTCCTCGCCGTACGTATTTTTTTTGCCTTCTGCCGGCCTTTCGGATAACCATTCCCCGAATTTTTGAAAATCAGCATTTTCCTCTTGGTCCTCGAATTCCTGCCACAGATCTATTAATTGTTGAATGATTTTGTATTTTTGAGGCATGTCGTAAAGTTTAATACGAATTCGTAGAAATTCATTACGAATTTATAATAAGTATTTAAAAATATTATAATATTTCAGGAAAAAACTAATTTATTAGAATAATTCCTTTATAAGAATCATGTGAATCATGATATTAATAATATTGCAAAAGGAAATTATCGGCATTATTTTAACGGCTCCAGCAGATATTCCAGTCCATTTAGTTTTATTTCATATAGCGTGGAAAGTAATACTCCCAGTTTACCGCTGGGAAATCCTTTTTGATGAAACCAAAGCAGGTAGGGTTCCGGCAGATCACAAAGAATACGGTCTTTGTATTTCCCGAATGGCATTTTCATAGTTACCAGTTCCAGTAATATACCAGGATTAAAAAAATCATTGTTATCCTTTTCTGACATAGGAAGTAATTAATTGTTCATCGGTTACAAAAATAGGAATTAGTAACTGTTTATGGAGCTATTTTAGGAAGTTTAAAGCTTTTTAATATGTAAGAACATACTATCCGTTGATTTTTTTCATACTTTCAGTAAAAAATTATATGCTTCGGATACGTAAAATTTCAAATCCATATCTGGATGCCAATATTCAGGCAATGAACAAGGTGAAGTCCATTATCCGGGAACAATTTCCGGATATCAGGGAAGAAAAGATCGACGAGGTTTCCGAACAGCTAGTTAATCCGTTGAAATACAAATACCAGACTTTTCTGATAGTTGCCGATGACACACGTGGAAACATACGGGGATTTGCCCTGCTGTTGTTCATGTCCGACCTGAAATTTTGTTATCTCGATTTCCTGGCTGTTTCGCCCGGAAAAACTTCATCAGGAGTAGGTGGGGCGATTTACGAAAAACTTCGTGACGAGGCGCTTGCATTGCGTTCACCTGGTATTTTTTTCGAATGCCTGCCCGATAATCCGGACTTGTGTTCCAATAAAGTAACTGTTGAACAAAATAAAAGACGGCTGGCATTTTATGAACAATATGGAGCCCGGCCGGTAATCAACACTAAATACGAAACTCCTGTAAAAGAAGGAGATGATTGTCCGCCTTACCTGGTTTTCGACGATCTGGGAAAAAACACGCCGGTTTCGGGGAAATCGGCACAAAAAATTATCCGGGCAATCCTTGAGAGAAAATACGGGGACTATTGTCCCGAATCTTACATAAAAAATGTGGTGGGCTCAGTCAAGGACGATCCGATACAATTGCGACCGTACCTTTATAAGAAAAAGGCCGAAAAAATCTCTTCCGGAATTCAGATGTCCCGGAAAAAAATATTCCTGGTAGTCAACGATAAGCATGAGCTCCATCACATTAAAGAAGTAGGTTATGTAGAATCGCCCGTAAGAATTACCAGTATAATCCGTGAAATTGAAAATACCGAAATGTTCCGCCAGGGTAAAATTTCGGAATATCCCGATAAGTATATACTGGAAGTTCATGATAAAGGATATGTCAATTATTTTAAGAAGGTCTGCAGTGAAATGAAACCGGGAAAATCGGTATATCCTTACGTTTTTCCCATAAGAAACGCTGCACATCCGCCAAAAGAACTGTCGGTTCGTGCCGGATATTATTGCATCGATACCTTTACTCCCCTGAATCTGAATGCTTACCTGGCAGCAAGACGTGGTGTAAATTGCACGTTAACTGCTGCCGATGCTGTTCTTGAAGGGACCCGAGCTGCTTATGTACTTACCCGGCCGCCTGGTCACCATGCTGAAAGATTTGTATTCGGAGGATTTTGTTATTTTAATAATAATGCAATTGCAGCCAATTATCTCAGCCGGTTTGGAAAAGTAGCCATTCTCGATGTGGATTATCATCACGGAAACGGCCAACAGCAGATATTTTATAACCGGGCGGATGTGCTGACAATTTCCATCCATGGTCATCCCTCTTTTGCCTATCCTTATTTTTCAGGATTCAGGGAAGAGAAAGGCGAGGGGGCAGGTACAGGTTACAATATCAATCATCCGTTACAGGAGATCATTGACGGAACTGCTTACCGGTTGACTCTGAGTAAAGCCCTGAAAGAGATTGGAAATTACAGGCCTGATTTTCTGGTAGTAGCGCTGGGTCTCGATACTGCCAAAGGCGACCCGACCGGAACATGGAATCTCGGTTCCAAAGATTTTGAAGAAAATGGCAAATTAATTGCTTCACTTCATCTGCCCACTCTTGTTGTGCAGGAAGGAGGTTACCGGAACAGGGTTTTGGGAATCAATGCCAGGGCTTTTTTCCGGGGATTGTATAAAGAATTATTTCTTTAGAATAAGAATATCTGTAAATTTATAACTTCCGGTTCTCGTTTCAGCAAAGCAATTGGTTATTCCTTTTCCGAAAAAATAAGGGCTTCATAAGTATAAATATCGGCATCAGTCCATCCGTCCCAGCCGATACCTGCTTTATCACGAGCACAATGTCCAAGGAATTCTTCCAGGTTCCATCCGGTTTCAGTAGCTACTTGTGGAAGAAAGGTGCCGGAATGGTATCCCTTTTTTAGATAGATACCATCCCTGCCCAGTTTAATTTCATCTGTCGAATTAATTTTCTTTAGTGGTGTTAAAACCGATATTTCAATATCTATCTTGTCAAGCTCATCGGGTGTAACCGGACTGAAACGATAATCTTTGGAAGCAGCAGAAACAGCCATTTCCTGTACGACTTTATAAAGTGGTATATCCGGATTGAAACTGCCGATGCATCCTCTGAGTTTTCCTTTTTTACGCAATGTAACAAATGCCCCTGCCGGTGTTAATAAGGAAGGTGAAAAATTTTCTGTATCAATACCTGGTTTTTTATTTGTTTTTACATACGATTCAATCGTATTGCGGGCTAAGCTGAGCAAATCATTTTTATCCTGCCTGCTTAATCCAAACTCCTTTTTTTCTTCAGACGTTTCCTTTATAACAACTATTGACTGATATCCTACCACTCTTGATTTGTCTCCGTAAGTTTTGGAATCGCCCGAATTCTGGTAGGCTTCATGAATATACCGGATATCCGGCATGTCTTGCGTGATATACAACAGTGTAAGTGCTGATGTCCACCCACATATACTGGTAAGCAGGTTGGGAATGTTCATATCTCTGTTCCTGTCAAGCGTATTAATGAACTTAACAGGGTTATTGGTCATTATCGCATCGGCTGTTTGCTGGTCAACTTTTACCGCGTCATCGTATTTCGGATAATGTGAGAAGTCGGTACTGATAACAAACAGGTTGTCTTCATTAAAGTAAGGTTTCAGGGCTTCGGCGATTTTTTTGCAGGTACCTTCATCCTGAGTTCCCAAAACAATGGGGACTATTTTGAAATCTTTTTTTAAAATATATTGCAAAAAAGGCAACTGAACTTCCAGGCTGTGTTCCCCGTCATGTGCATCGGGATGGAATGTGAAAAATTTGTAATCGTCGATCAGCAAATTGGCAATAGTTCGGTCGACTTTTACCTCTCCAAGAGGAGTGAGGTAATTCCCTTTATTATATACGGAAGCACCGTTAAATGTAATCCGGTGGCTCGATCCGATTACAAAAATAGTATTGTACTGCTTGTCTGGATCGATCTGGCTGAAACTGGTTGCTGCCATACGTCCGGAAAAGACATAACCGGCATGAGGCGAGATCACTGCCAGTACTTTATCACGATCGATGTGCTCTGAGGTTATTGCTTTATCAGATTTTACCTCTGAAAATAACTGCTCCATATCGGACTTTCAGTGCACTTTCGGTTGCCGGATAAAATTGCCCCGGCAACCACCGGTTCACGATTTTGAAGTTTCTCATCTATGGTTAGACATGGTTTTGTTTTTATCGGTTTGTGACATACACGAAGAAAGAATAATTGCATTGAATACTATCAATAACGCAACAACATTAAATCTCTTAAAGATTTTATCCCTGTACATTTTTACTTATTATGAATTGCAGAAATGTAACTTATTTGAATATAGTTTCTAGTGAAAAATAAAGTTACGGAATATTTTGATGCATGTCCTGTAGCGAGTAGAAATTTTATATTTCGGAATTATTTATTTTTCTGAACAAATAATGTAGAATATTTCTTACCAATGAAATGAAAACGATCAGCACCAGTGGTAAAAGTTCAATAACTAACTTTTGAGGTATGAAAGGCTGGAGAATCAGTAAAAGAAAAATACTGGTTGCGACAATTATCGAATAATAATAAATCAACTTCGCCCACTTATTTTTCCATAACATAAATGCTGCAGGTAAATTCAACGGGAATAACCATATAAGGTTAAAATTATTATGCAATACTGCATGAAGTGAATACAACCAGAAGATTAATAAAACCGATCCTGTTAATCCATATATGAAGAGAATTATAGCATCAGGAAACCGATAAAATTTTTTCCGGAAGATTTCATAAAATGTCAGCAGAAAGAGAAATACAAAAATCAACCAGGGAATATACTGACCATGGCCCTTTTCAGTACCGGGTTTGATACTTCCTTTAAAAATTATTTTTGGTGTTGAAGTAAACTTTACTGTATCGCCATGTTCTGTCAGGCGGGCATTCGCATATATTTGCATGATAAACTCAGGCAGGAACATGTATTCCTTTGTATCGGCAGTCCGGTCGGTTTTCAAACCGAGTGCAGTATTAATACCCGCATCCAGCCAATAGTTCTGTCTGATATAGGGACGTATGAGTTCCCGGAAGGATTTTCCGTAAAATCCTGTAGTGTCGTATATTAATTTACCCTCCAGCGATTTTTCAACGATATCTCTTATTCTGGTAGCACAATTATCAAAGAAAAAATCATACCTGTAATAACGTGCTTTTGAATGGAATGTATTTTCCAGGTTATCGTAAATATTTTGTTTTTCCTTTTGACTGATATTCAGCTGCTGTTCGTAAACCGTTCGTTGTTCATAAGGCCATTGTGCCTGTTCCTGTTCGTATTCTGACCAGTCTAACTGGTAAATGAGGTTTCCCTTTATGAACTTCAAATAAAAAAAAGGAGTGTCGAAATCGAAAGTGCCGTAATTGTATACTCGGTCGATTCCGTTTACCGGATCATTTACCCGTATGGCACTATGGCCAAAAACCGTATAAATTTCGTTACCAGGCAAAACAGTAAGTATGTAGACTTTCGCGTTATCCGATAATTTTGCAGCTTTTACCTGAGGACTACAAGTAAAAGCAAGCATTATCAATAAACTTCCAATTAATTTTTTCATTTTACAGGGGTAGAGGCTTCAGGAAGCTGTATATCAATATATATTATGTATAATAAAAAAAGCATAAAATTAATAAACTAACTGATACCATACCGGAAATATTGCAATATAAAATCAGAAGCCAGTTGATTTCAATCTATCTGACTACTTGCTGAAAGTATACAATTTTTAATTTAAAACGTAAGATTGAAAATTAATCTTTAAGCAAGAATAGAATTATGCTCTATTTTCTAAAAAATTTCTATTTTTGCACAGGCAAAACGGTTCGTAGCTCAGTTGGTAGAGCACGTGACTCTTAATCATGGGGTCGAGGGTTCGATCCCCTCCGAACCGACAAAAGGGCACAACAGCCCTTTTTTTTATTTTAACAGAATATATTATTTCGGCGATGAAGTATTATCCCCGGTTTCTCCGGCATACTGTCCGTTTATAAAATAACCTTCCTGCACAGAACCATTCGCCCAGATGTATTTGCCTTTACCATTGAACATGTTATTTTTGAAATATCCGGTATATTTATCTCCATTGGCATAAAAATAAATACCATAGCCATTGCGGATCCCATTTTTCCATTCCCCGATATATTTGGCCCCGCTCGACCAGATGTAGGTTCCCTGGCCATCAAATGCATCTTTGGCCCACATTCCATCGTAAGATTCTCCCTCGGGTGTGATAAGCTTACCACGTCCTTCGCGCAGGCTGTTCACAAACTGCCCTTCGTATTTAAAACCGTTTGTATAAACGTACACCCCATTGTCGTTTTCACAATTTCCTGAAATACAACCGGACTCCTGTGAAAACAGGGGAACCGATACGAACAATAAAAGAAAAAAAGTGAGTTTCATTTTGATTTTATTAAGATTTTCTATAATTAGATCTATTTTAATAATCAGCTTTATCATCATTAACAGTTACAATTTGTTAGCTGCTTAATTCCCCGTTCCAACCGGCTATCCGGGCCAGTATCCACCACATGGCATATGCTTTACGGTTGGCAGTAATATGCTGTGAATTGTGTGCGCCGAATGTAACGCTGCCTCCCGGTGCTGATTTGTTTTCAAAATAATCTGTACCTGCTGCGTGTGCATTTTGCCAGTCGCTGTAAAAATTTCCACCGTATGCCGTCGAATTTCCGTTATCACCGGTATCTTCCCAGTAGGTATCATTCATATCATGTGTATCAATCCCATAATAGTCAAGACAAAACAGATGATTTTCAACACTGAAATTAATTATCAGATCTGCCTGGTTTTTTGGTTTGCCGTCACCAACATTATTGTCAGGTTCTGCGTGTCCGGTCATTAAAATAAATGTAACCGGGATTTCCCGCTGGCCGGCACCCGTTCCGATCTTAGTACCACCTATGCTGTATTCATCGATCAGGATTTTCATACCCGGTAAATAATTTGTAGCAACCGCATGTCCGGCAATACTGCACCACGACCACATGATTACATTGATTTCCGCATTTTCGGGATCATCAAGGTAATTCCTGGTTGCCTGGACAAAAGCTGTTTCATTGGCACTTAAATCTACAGCACTTTCACCTTCGGCTGAATAATCTGACATGGCATAATCCCTGAAATCCAGTTTACCAGTCTGGGGCGAGTTATTGGTAATTCCGAAAAGAACATCGTCCCCGGCTTTATAATCGGGAAGGCCGAATAAGCCATAGGCAACATGAGTGCCGTGTGATGTATGCTGATAGGCGATATGAAGCGTATTACGGGCCTGATTGATATATTCCTGCGGAATTGCCCTTAACACACTTTCTTTTGCTACTGCATAACTGGCAATAGTTGAATCTCCGGTAACTGGAGGAGTCTCAGTTCCAGGATCGGTTTCCTTACTTTTTTCGCAAGCAGTAAAAAGTAATAATGATACAACCATTAATAATAATGTATATATTGATTTTTTCATGATGAATGGTTTGGTAAACAATTGTTTATCGTCTTTTTAACGATAACAAGTAGAATTTTGTTGCAGTGTATTGAATATTAATACTTTCAGAATAATTGTAATACCTCTTAACAGAATTAACAGAGGTGATTGAATTTCGCAGGAACAAATATCGAAAAAACAGCAATTAATGATAACCTGAATGTTCATATTCTGACATTCCGGTTAATCAGGTAATTATTACATTACCAGTTATTTACTATAAATAGGATAGGGGTTTGGATTTTCAGAGATAAGATAACTTTTATAATTACTACTATCCATTATTTTGTAAGCCCATTTTTTTAATTCATCGTCAGAAGAATTTTTTAAGACCGATGGTATTTCTACTTCCGACCATCCTTTTCCCTGTTTTGAAAAATAAATTTTTGCATTCATAGCTATGTGATTATATTATAATCATTAAAACGATTGCAATATAATCATTATTTCTTAATAATATTGATTTTTCAGAATATTATTTTTGTGAAAATTAAAATATAATTATCTGTCGATTCTGAACAGCAAGCTATTCTGACAATCATTAACCACTATTTCAGTTAATTACATCAAAAATTATTAAAATTATCTGTGATTATGAACAAAAATTAAAAATTCACCTTTATATTTGAAATGTAATGCGGAAGATTGTTAACCAAACCTTTTACATGAAATATTGTGTACTGTGCATAGCCCTCTTATGTGCTATGAATAATATATGGGGAAATCAGCTTACAGAAAATACCCGTTTATCGGCAGCTGATAATATTTTGAATAGCGATACAATTACAACTATTGATACCAGTACTTCCATGTTCAATACTGATTCAATAGAAAGAGGGTATAATATTATGCTCTACCTGTACCGTTTGCAGATGGATCAGATGGAACGGATGAATTTCAGAGAGAGGCGGATTATTTTCATTCTGGGTTTTTTGATCGCGGTATTACTATTTGTCATTATAAGACTTACATCCAGAAAAGCGCTTTTTTCCTCTTTTCCGTATTACAGGCAGAAAAAAGGATTTCAGCCAGGGATGGTTTGCCTGCAAATGATGCATAAATATTATTACGGTAAGAAAATATCCTATAAAAAACTTCAAAGGTTTGCTCCCGCTGAAAGTGATCTGAATTCAATGAGTGTGGACGATCTGGCTTATATTGCTGAAAAAATAGGGTTTGATGTGAAGGTAGTGAAAGCGGATATGCAACAGCTTTACCAGGAAATCCAGTTTCCCGTTATACTCTATATGCCAAATCACATGACTGTACTTTATGCCCATAAAAATGAATATTTTCATCTTGTCGATCCGTATTACGGGTACCTGAAATTAAAAATGTATTATTTCGCGACCACCTGGATTGATGATGATAAAAACATGAAAGGTATTGCCATACAGTTATTTCCTATGAAACAGGCAAAGAGATCCGCTTTACGAAAATTGAACCCTGATAAATTTTCCAACTTACATTCCCTGGATAAACGATCATGGAAAAATTATACCTGTGTTATGGATTTGTCGAAGAAGGAAAATGAATAATCGCGTTTGGTTTCTTTAACAGAAATTACATTTTTTAGGTCTTTAATTAATTTTACCCCGATTCAGTCATTACCGAATGATATTGGATTGGAAAATTCAATATTCTATTCGCTGCTTATTTGAATACGTCAATCAGTGATATATCACTGGTGTTTTGTAGATTTATCAGATATGAACAAACATTTATAGAAGTTGGATATAGGAACTGCCGGAAGATTTAACAGGTGAAAAATTTATTATCTAATCATTATAATTAAATGTTGTGTTTTCGAATTTTTTGTATAAATTTGATTATTTAATAATCATTAATAAGATTAAATATTAATCTTTTATAATATTAACCCACAATAATACCAGACCATGTATTTCTCTACCAATATTAAATTATTACGGAAGCGTAAGAATCTTACCCAGGATGAAGTGGCAAATGCCCTGGAGATGAAACGTTCCACCCTTAGCGGGTACGAAAACCAGGTAAGTCAGCCAACCGTCCAGGCATTATTTACTTTTTCGAAATATTTTGGTATTTCTATAGATACGCTGGTTAAAGTAGATTTACAGACTCTTACAGCAAGTCAGCTTACTCAGCTCGAAATGGGAGGTGATGTATATGTAAAAGGAAGTAACCTGCGGGTGTTAACCTCCACTGTCGATAATAATAATGAAGATAACATCGAATTGGTACCTGAAAAAGCCAAAGCAGGTTATGCCACCGGTTTTGCCGATCCCGAATACATTAAAGAACTGCCATCGTTTAAGCTGCCTTTTTTATCACGACAGAAAAAGTATCGTACTTTTCAGCTAAGTGGTGATTCTATGTTACCTATTCCTCATGGTGCGTGGGTTACCGGAGAATATGTGCAGGACTGGAATACACTTATAACCGGCCATGCATATGTGGTTTTCACCCTTGACGAAGGTATTGTTTTTAAAATTGTGGAAAACCTGATAGAGCAGGAAAAGAAACTGCGTTTATATTCACTGAATCCGTTGTACGAACCTTTTGATGTGCCTGTGAATGAAGTGAAAGAAGTATGGAAGTTCATTCATTATATCAGTTCTGAAATTCCCGATCCAATGATTCCCAGGGATGAACTGATGAAAACAGTTGCCAACCTGAAACAGGATATGAATATAATGAAAAATAAAATGATGGGGAAGTGATATCGCAACTTCACATTCTTTGTTTTATATTTTCCCCTTTCCCGATTTCCTTTTTTTTATAAGTGCCCGGGTAAATTCCAGCATATCCTTGTCGATTCGTTGCCAGGGCATTGGACGGCGCGCCTGTATATCTGAAAAACCTTCATTTACTAATACCGGTTTATGGTGCGACAAACCGGTTTCGGTTCCATAATAAATTACTGGTGGCTGGGAGAGACTGAACTGTAATTCGAGTGCCATTTTTAACTTTTCGCGATTTTGACCGCACTCAAATAAAAACCGGCTCATATCGTGGTTGTCAATAAAATTGGGCAACAGGTAATCATCCGGAAAATTCCGGTAATGATGCAGCAGTTTCTCATGAATTACTGCTGTATAATCTTCCGGTTTTTCTTTCCAGGCAATGTATTCGATAATCCGGTCGCGAAAATAAAAGTCGAGTACACCGTCCAGTTCCCCGTAATATTCTTTTTCTACCGATTCCTGCCTTATCCCGGTGAGCCATCGCAGGTATTTGTTTTTTATCCGGATAGTTTTCAGGTTTCTAAAACTCATTCCGGCTATCCAGGCTTCCCCGATTAAAACCGCTTCGGGATTTACAGCTTTTACTTCTTTGTTGAATATTTTCAGAAAAGCGTGAGGCAGGCCAATAGCGTGGTCAATTCTGAATCCATCAATACCCATCGACAACCAGTGTTTTGCCGAATCTATTAAATGTTGGCTTACCTGTTTATTGTCCAGGTTAAATTTTGGAAGAATTTTAAAATCCAGAAAACATAAATAATCGTCCGGCCATTTCTTAAAATAGAACCAGTTATAAAATGGACTGTTCTTATCTTTTTGAGCTTTCTGGAATATGGGATGATAGGCAGAACAATGATTCGGTACAAAATCGGTAATAATCCGCATGTTTTTTGAATGTGCACTGGTGATGAGTTCTTTTAAATCTTCTTCAGTACCAAAATTCGGGTCTACCTTGTAAAAATCGGTTATATGATAACCATGGTATGCGCTGGTCTGGCAGAAAGGAGACAACCATAATGTGGTAATACCTAAATCGGACAGGTAATCCAGTTTTTCGATAATCCCTTTTAGATTTCCGCCCAGGAATTTCGGCTTTTCCCAACCTGTAATATCCGGAAATCCGGCAAACCTGTCAATAAATATCTGATAAATAATCGCATCCCAAAACCAACTTCTCATCTTCGAATCAGATTATTAAGTGTATTGTGAAGTTAAAAATTTAAAATTTTAATTACCTGCTTTTACACCTGCAAGTCTGTTTTTGATATTGACTGGAATTTCGATTATTAGTGGCATATTTTAAGTCGGCTTACTTTTTGGTTTGTATCCAATTACGGGCATTCACAAAAGCTTCCACCCAGGGTGTTATTTCATCGCTTTTATGATCGGCCGGATAATGCGCCCAGTTCCATGGAAAAACCGATCGTTCGAGGTGAGGCATCATTGCCAGATGACGACCGTCTTCCGAACATAATGCAGCCGTATTATAATCCGAACCGTTAGGATTTCCAGGGTATTCAGCATAAGAGTATTTTAATGGAATATGATATTGATTTTCATCGAGCGGAAGACTGAATTTTCCTTCTCCGTGTGCCACCCATGTTCCGAGACGACTTCCGGCAAGTGAATGAAGCATTATGGAGTTATTCTCGGGTATATCAACATTAATAAAAGCCGATTCAAATTTATGGGATTCATTGAATAACATTTCAGGCATTTTTTTATGTTTTTTAGTAATCAGCCCAAGTTCTATCATGAGCTGACAGCCATTGCATACCCCCAGACTTAAAGTATCATCACGTTTATAAAAATTGTCAAGTGCCTGTTTGGCTTTCGGATTGTACAAAAATGCACCAGCCCATCCTTTGGCGCTGCCAAGAACATCGGAATTGGAAAAACCGCCTACAAACACGATCATATTAATATCTTCAAGAGTTTCTCTGCCTGCAATCAGATCGGTCATGTGTACATCTTTCACGTCCATACCGGCGAGATACATGGAATATGCCATCTCACGATCTCCATTCACTCCTTTTTCGCGGATAATGGCAGTACGTATCCCGGTTTTATTTTTTCGTTTTAAGTCGATATTGTATTGCTGTGCTTTGCCGGTGAAATCAGCAGGAAATGTAAATTGAAGTGCTTGTTTTTTATAATTGGAAAAACGCGCCGAGTGCCTTTTCATCACCACATTGTTTACGATCGAGCAAATAGGAGGTACGGTACCAGGTATCACGCAGTTTCTCTATCGGAAGATCGTATCTTTGCTGGTCGTGCGTAATACCAATTGTCTTATCGAAATTAGGTAATCCAAGCACATAGTATTCCAGCTTGTTTTCTTTGAGGTATTCTTCTACCTGTAACAGATCTTCAACCTGAATCAACAATCCCGGATTTTCACTGAACAGTATCTTAATAGTATCTTTTTCCGGGAAATAATCAAGATTGATATCCATGCCTATACCGGGTTGGGCAAAAGTCATTTCCAGCAGGGCAGTGATCATACCTCCCGATGAAATATCGTGACCTGCCAGAATAAGGTTTCTTTTCACCAGATCCTGTATCACATTAAAAGCTTTTCCAAAGTAAGCTATATCAATAACAGAAGGTGTTTCTGTTCCAAGTTTATTCAGAACCTGTGCAAAACTGCTTCCCCCCAGTTTAAATCCGTCTTTCGACAGGTTAATATACAGAATGAACGATTCTTTAACGGGTTGTAATACCGGTTCAACAGTTTTTCGAATATCCATCACTTCGGCTGCCGCCGAGATGATAACCGTACCCGGTGCAAGCACAGATTGTTCATCTGGATATTTCTGAGTCATAGACAGGGAATCTTTTCCCGTGGGAATGTTTATACCCAGGCCAAGGGCAAAATCGCTTGCTGCCTTCACTGCCGAATATAGCCGTGCATCTTCACCTTTGTTTCGGCAGGGCCACATCCAGTTGGCGCTCAGTGATATTCCTCTTAAACCCAACTCTATGGGAGCCCAGATTATATTCGTAAGTGCTTCAGCTATAGAAAGAATAGTTCCTTTTTCGGGATCAATTAATCCGCTCACCGGAGCATGACCCAGAGAAGTAGCTATTCCACGATAACTGGTATGATCGAGTGCTACTACAGCCACGTTATTTAATGGAAGCTGTATTGCCCCGGCAGTCTGTTGCTTGGCCACCTTACCGGTAACCGAACGATCGACTTTATTTGTCAACCAGTCTTTACAGGCTACCTGTTCGAGTTGCAAAACCTGCTGCAGGTATTCATCCAACTTTGAAGGGTTATATTGAAACTCACTATATTTAGCAGATACCGATTCATCCTTCATGATGGTTCTTGGTGGATTGCCAAACATATCTGCCAGTTGCAGGTCGAGAGGGTTTATCTTTTTATTCGTATTTTCAAATGTAAACTGATGATCTCCGGTGGTTTCACCAATCACGTACATCGGAGCTCTTTCACGTTCGGCAATTTCCTTCAGCAGGGTAATATCTTTTTCTTTAAGTACCAGACCCATTCGTTCCTGGGATTCATTACCTATTATTTCTTTATCCGAAAGGGTAGGGTCGCCTATAGGTAATTTCGACATATCTATTTTACCACCGGTTGCTTCTACCAACTCAGAGAGACAATTAAGGTGTCCGCCTGCGCCATGATCATGTATGGAAATTATTGGATTTTCGTCACTTTCAGCCAGGGCCCTGATGGCATTGCAAACTCTTTTTTGCATTTCGGGATTCGAACGCTGAACAGCATTTAATTCGATAGCATTGGCAAATTTACCGGTATCGACCGATGAAACGGCACCACCTCCCATACCGATCCTGTAATTATCACCGCCCAATAGAATAATTTTATCATTTTTTCCGGGGATGCCTTTCTCACTGTCCTTTTTCTTTCCGTAACCGATTCCCCCGGCCAGCATTATTACTTTGTCGAAACCAAATTGTTTATTATTCTCCGAATGTTCAAAGGTAAGCACGCTGCCGCATATCAGGGGTTGTCCGAATTTATTACCAAAATCGCTTGCCCCGTTAGATGCTTTAATAAGAATTTGTTCGGGACTCTGATAAAGCCATTTGCGGGGAGGATCTTTCTTTTCCCAGGATCGTCCATTATCCAGGCGGGGATAGGAAGTCATGTAAACCGCGGTACCAGCCATCGGTATGGCTGCTTTACCGCCTCCGATACGGTCGCGTATTTCACCGCCGGTTCCGGTAGCGGCTCCATTAAAAGGTTCAACAGTAGTAGGGAAATTATGAGTTTCTGCTTTCAGTGATATAACCGATTCGGTTTCTTTTATTTCGAAATAATCCGGCTTGTTCTGGGTTGCCGGGGCAAATTGTTCAATAACAGGCCCATCTACAAAGGCACAATTATCTTTGTAGGCTGATACAACGCGGTTAGGGTTCGAAATGGTTGTTTGCTTAATTAGCTGAAACAACGATTTATCCATTTCTTTTCCATCAATAATAAAAGTACCATTAAAAATTTTATGACGGCAATGTTCTGAGTTTACCTGGGAAAAACCAAAGATTTCACTATCGGTGAGTTTTCTTCCCAGTTTACTGCTCAATTCATCCAGGTATTTTATTTCTTCTTCATTTAGCGCCAGGCCTTCCTTTTGATTGTAAGTGGCAATATTATCAATAAATAATATCGGTTCGGGTTGGTGATTTATAGTAAAGATATTTTGATCAATTCCTTCATATATCTTTTGTAACATGGGATCGTATTCTGCCGATTTATCCGGAACCCCGAAAAACTGTTCAATTCTTTTTATGGAACCGATCCCCATATTTTGAGTAATCTCCACAGCATTGGTACTCCATGGAGTGATCATTTCTTTCCGGGGGCCGATAAAGTATCCGTTGACAGAAGTTTCCTTGATCAATGTGGCATTACCGAACAACCAGCAGAGTTTTTCTACCGTATTTTTATCGGGTGTATCTATTGATTCTACAACAAAAACGTAATCTGACCGGTTTTTAAAAATGGATATCATGTTCGGATAATTTATAGTGTACTATATGCGGCAAAAGTAGGAAAACTAATTTTTTTTTCAGGTTTTTCAGTTGTCCAGATATTAACTATTTATAAAATGTATTAACTATAGGAATACATATTATTACAATATGTCTGTAAACTTCCCTTTTACAAAACCATTTTCAATAATCCATTAAGTATGGGAATACTAAAATTATTTATTCAAAAATTTCTAATCCCTTGCCTGTTCACCATGAAAAACTGCATCGAGTCCCATTTCTTCTTCTTCAGGAGAAACCCTGACACGTGTTATCAGATTAATCATTTTTAACATCATATAGGTGAAAATGAAAGCATAAAGTGCTGCTATTATGATGGTAACGATCTCTTTAAAGAAAAAGGAAAAGTTACCATAAATCAAACCATCCGCACCATTAGGATTGATACTTTTTGTAGCGAATATACCTAAAAGTATAGTACCGACAAGACCACCGACACCATGTACTCCCCAAACATCCAAAGCGTCGTCCCAATCCATTCTTTCTTTAATTTTCACGGCATAGAAACAACTTACAGATGCAATTATTCCAATAATAAAAGCCATGTGCATGGTTACATAACCTGCTGCAGGCGTGATGGTAGCCAGTCCGGCAACAGATCCTGTCAGTAAACCGATAAATGTCGGACGTTTATATTTTCCAATGGTCCAGTCCAGGATCAGCCAGACTACTGCTGCTACGGATGCAGAGATATCCGTATTTAAAAAGGCCATCGCTGTTATACCATTCATTTGTAATTCGCTTCCGGCATTAAAACCATACCATCCGAACCAAAGAAGAGCTGATCCTACAGCCATTAACGGAACACTGTTGGGCTTATGATTTTTAACGTGACGTGATCCAACATAAAATACCGATGCAAGTGCCGCAAAACCAGCCGTGGTATGAACCACTACACCTCCGGCAAAATCCAGCACACCCCATTTTGCAAGCAATCCGCCTCCCCATATCATATGTACAAAGGGATAATAAACAAACACCTGCCATACGACTAAAAAGATCAGATAAGCTTTGAATGTTACCCTGTGTACAAAAGCACCGGTTATAAGGGCAGGGGTAATGATGGCAAACATCATCTGGTAAGCTATAAATACTATTTCAGGAAAACGTTTATCCGCAGAAAATACTGAATCAGGTGTAACTCCGTTTAGAAAAACTTTATGTAAGTTTCCAATTATTTCACCTTCGCCACCGCTGAAACAGAGGGAATAACCAAAAGAAAACCATAACACCGTTGTGATTCCCATAGAGACGAAACTCTGGATCATTACATTCAGGATATTTCTTTTACCTACCAGTCCGCCATAAAAAAAAGCAAGTCCTGGTGTCATTAGCATTACTAAACTGGTGGCCAAAATCATAAAAGCCGTAAGTCCGGTATCAAACATTGTATATGTAATTAAATGATGAAATGTATAAATATTAAAATTCGGTGCAAAAGTAATATAATTTTTATATCCCCCTAAATTTATACCGGCATGGTTGTAAAATTAATATTAAATATAAAGAAACATCCCCATTTAAAACAGGGTATAGTTTGAAATATGTTGATAAAATTATACTTGATATCAATTGAAAAATAATGTCTTAAAGAAGGTAACCGGGTAAGAATATTAACCTGATGAATAAATATGAAATTTTGTCAATGCAATTAATCTCACCATTCTCGGAAGGATAGTAGTTTCTATGATCAATCTGTTGAAATAATTCAGAAAAGGACAGGTGAAATTGTAAACCAGCCAAAAATAATTTATTTTTGGCATCAGTTTTAAATTAGCTAAAAATAATGAGTGTATTAGTAAATAAAAATTCCAAAGTTGTTGTTCAGGGGTTTACCGGAAGCGAAGGTACTTTTCATGCCGGCCAGATGATCGAATACGGAACAAATGTAGTAGGAGGTGTTACTCCTGGTAAAGGTGGACAAACTCATCTTGATAAACCTGTATTCAATACAGTAGAGGATGCAGTAAAGCAAACCGGTGCAGATATATCCGTAATATTTGTGCCACCGGCATTTGCAGCCGATGCCATTATGGAAGCTGCTCAGGCCGGTATTAAGGTAATTGTTTGTATTACCGAAGGAATACCGACTTCTGATATGGTAAAAGTTAAGGAATACCTTGTTGGGAAAGATGTCCGGCTGGTCGGACCAAATTGCCCTGGCATCATCACACCGGATGAAGCTAAAGTGGGTATTATGCCGGGATTTATTCATCGGAAAGGCACTATTGGTATAGTTTCCCGTTCGGGGACATTGACTTATGAAGCAGTAGATCAGATTACCAAAGTAGGATTAGGACAATCTACCTGTATTGGTATAGGTGGTGATCCTATTATCGGAACTACAACTCTTGAAGCAATAAAGCTACTAATGGCAGACAAAGAAACCGAAGGAATTATAATGATCGGGGAAATCGGAGGGAGCATGGAAGCCGAAGCTGCCCGCTGGATAAAAGAAAACGGCACCAAGCCCGTGGTTGGGTTCATTGCCGGACAAACAGCTCCCAAAGGTCGCCGGATGGGACATGCCGGAGCTATAATCGGTGGGGCGGATGATACAGCCGCAGCCAAAATGAAAATTATGCGCGAATGCGGGATACACGTAGTAGAATCACCTGCCAATATTGGAAAAGCAATGGCTGAAGCGCTAAAGAATAACAAATAATAACCTTTATGGCCAGCCTTTTGCTGGCTTTTTTAATATAATTTCCATATTTAAAAGTTTTACGAATAAATGACTCTTGAAAATATCGTATAACTTTGTTTAATTTGAAGTTCAAATAAAAACCATTAACATGAAATTACTCGAAGGAAAAACTGCAATTGTAACCGGTGCAGCCCGGGGAATAGGTAAAGCTATAGCAATTAAATTTGCACAGGAAGGTGCAAATGTAGCCTTTACCGACCTGAAATATGATGAAAATGCCCAGGCTACAGAGAAAGAGTTATTGGCGCTCGGAGTAAAAGCAAAAGCCTATGCTTCCGATGCCAGCAATTATGCCGAGACAGAAAAAGTAGTTGATGAAATAGTGAAAGAATTTGGTACTGTAGATGTACTGGTCAATAATGCCGGCATCACTATGGATACACTCCTGATGCGTATGACCGAACAGCAATGGGATACTGTGATCAGCGTAAACCTGAAATCTGTATTTAATTTCACAAAAGCCGTTCAGAAAATAATGTTGAAAAACAGAACAGGGTCGATTGTGAATCTGAGTTCAGTGGTGGGTGTTGGCGGTAATGCAGGACAGGCAAACTATTCTGCATCCAAAGCTGGAATTATCGGATTTACCAAATCCATTGCACAGGAACTGGGTTCGAGAAATGTACGTTGCAATGCAGTAGCGCCCGGATTTATTCTTACAGAAATGACCGATAAATTACCTGAAGATGTAAGGAAACAATGGGAAAGTCAGATTCCTTTGAGAAGGGGTGGTACCCCTGAAGAAGTTGCTAAAGTGGTATTGTTCCTGGCTTCCGACCTTGCTTCTTATGTAAGTGGCCAGGTTTTGAATATTTGCGGAGCAATGAAAACCTGATGATATTAAAGGATTGAAAATAGCCTGGTATAAAGTTTTATTTTTAAATTCAAATCTAAACTTTAAAACTTTATATCAGGCTATTTCTTTTTAAAAAATGATAATTTATAGGGGATCTATATTAAGTTATTTGGTATATTTTTTGTTAATAATTTATTCTTTTAGTATAAAAACAGCATAAAATAGTGAGGTGCAGAAAAGCCAAATTAATGTTTCAAAAGTCTCCATATTGCATTATTCTGCTGTTACTTATGATTCTTGTGACTGCCTGTTCCCCTACGGAAGACATCAGTATCAGTATTCTTGTTCCTGCTGATAAAAAGATTCCAGGTAATGTAAAAAGCCTGAGTTTAGTATCCCGTGTTTACCCTGAAAATATTAAAGGTAGCCTGGACTCATTGAATGACGTAATATTGGATTCAACAAAAAATTACTACCCATTGTCAGCAGAAGGACTATATGCAGTTTCAGATGTACTGGAGAAATCACCTCGTTACCAGCGAGTTAAAATATCTGGAAATTATGAAGGGATAAAAAACATTCATCATCCTGATCCTTCTATTCCATGGGCCGATGTAAAGAAAAAATGCGATACTGACAGTACAGATGGATTATTGGCTCTGGAATATTTCAATTTAAGTGATTCACTGTTTATAAACACGAATTTTTTTGGTTACTATACAATTGATTATTTAATATTTATTAAAACAATTTGGAAATTATATGATCCATATAATTATCAAATAGATGATTATTATTCACAATCTGATACATTAAAATGGAAAAGTATAGAATTAACTTTCACAGATGCTTCTTCCAATTTTCCAACAGTTGAGAATATGATCATTAAATCTTTTAATAAAGCAGGGACCGAATATGGCAGACGAATAGCTCCTTATTGGGCAGATGGAATTAATCGTATTTATTTTATAGCCGGAAATAAAAAATTTCGTTTGGCAAAAAAATATATAAGAAAAAACGAATGGAAGAAAGCTGCAGAATTTTGGAATCCTCAAACCCTAAATCCTGATAAAAAGATAGCCGCGAGGGCCGCTTTTAATATGGCGCTCGCCTGTGAAATGCAGAACAGGATAGATCTGGCTATACCATGGATTGAAAAATCGGATACTTTGAGTGATAATCCCATTACAAAAAAATACTGGAAAATTTTGGAAACCAGACTGCAAGTGAATAAGATCATTGATTCACAATTAAATCAATGAAAGTTAACTCATAATTTTATATTCTTGGGCTACAAACAAAAGGCCGGATGATGTGTTTGTGTTTACATGGCATTTTCATTATTTTATTATTACTTTTGCGCACTTAACTTATTAACGGATTACGATGCATAATACTGTTTTTTATTTGATTATAAGTATAACAATTTTTAATTATCTGCTGGAACGAATACTTGATTTACTGAATACATCCAAGATATCCGTTAATCTCCCATCTGAACTGGAAGGAATATACGATGAAGAAAAATACAAAAAACAGCAGGAATATAAACGGGTGAATGATCGTTTTTCCATGATTACGAGTACCCTTAGTTTCGGGCTTATTTTGCTGATGCTGTTTTTGAGAGGATTTAGTTATGTGAATAATATTGCATTAGAAGTATCCACAAATCCAATTATAGGGGCCTTGATATTTTTTGGAATAATAATGTTTGCCTCCGATCTTATTAATATACCTTTTAGTTTATACGATACTTTTGTAATAGAAGAAAGATTCGGTTTTAATAAGATGACAATCAAAACCTTTATTTTTGATAAACTGAAAGGCTGGGCACTGGGAGCAATATTAGGGGGAGGAATACTTGCGCTCATCATTTGGTTTTATCAGTTAACTACTGACTATTTCTGGCTATATGCCTGGATAGCTATAAGTGCATTCACAATATTCATGACAATGTTCTATTCTTCACTAATTGTACCTCTTTTTAATAAACAGACGCCACTTGAAGAAGGAGACTTACGAAAAGCCATTGAAACATTCAGCAACAAAGTTGGTTTTAAGCTGGATAATATTTTTGTAATCGATGGTTCAAAAAGATCGACCAAGGCCAATGCTTATTTTAGCGGACTAGGTGCAAAAAAAAGAATCGTATTATACGATACACTTATTAATGATATGACTACTGATGAAATTGTAGGAGTGCTGGCGCATGAAATAGGCCATTATAAGAAAAAACACACGCTTACGGGTATACTGGCCGGTATCGTACAAACAGGAATTACTTTATATATTTTATCATTAATGTTGGCAAATCCGGCTCTTTCGCATGCTTTAGGATCTGAGAAACCATTTTTCCAACTTGGATTGATAGCGTTCGGAATACTATATAGCCCAATATCCCTGGTAGTCGGAATTGGAATGAATATCTTATCGAGAAAAAATGAATATGCAGCCGATCTATATGCAAAAGAAAATTATAAAGCTGAACCATTGATAACAGCATTAAAAAAACTTACTTCTAAAAATCTGAGTAACCTGACCCCACATCCGGCTTACGTTTTCTTTCATTATTCACATCCTCCTTTACTGCAACGTGTAAGGGCACTGATTAAAAATTAATAAACCGGATTTATCAATTACTCTTTCAAATAAATCCTAAGAAATTTTAATTTTTTCCGGAATTGTGAAAAAGAATGTTGATCCCTGTCCCGGTACTGATTGCAACCAGATTTTTCCTCCCCACATTTCAATTATTTTTTTAACTATGGTTAGTCCTATACCGGTATCCAGATTTTCACGTTGCAGGTTAAGAGTCTGAAAAACACCGAAAATTTTTTCATAGTACTTTTCTTCGATCCCGATACCATTATCCGATATACTGAACTCGTAATAATTTTTTTTATTTACACAATTAATTACTATTTCTCCTTTTGGTTTATCGATGAACTTTACAGCATTACTAATTAGATTTAAAAATACCTGTTCCATTTGAGTGATATCTGCATTTAATAAAGGTAATGACTGTTTTATTTCAATATTAATATGTTCAGGAGGGGAGATCATATCTATTGTATCTTTTACCAGCTTATTGAGATCTATTTTCTGAATATAAACGGTTTTTTTCCCAACCCTTGAATACTGCAAAATACCTTCTATTAACTTACTCATTTTATCTACTCTGCGGGTAAGAAGCCTTATTATCTCGCGTCCGTCTTCATTCAGCGATTCGTGAAAGTCCTGTGCAAGCCAGTGCGATAATTGTCGGATACCCCTGAGTGGAGCTTTAAGATCATGAGAAACCACATAGGAAAATTCTTCCAGTGATTTATTTACCAAAGAAATCTTATCTTTCTGTATTTCAAGAATTTCTTTTTGTTCCCGGATTTCTTTATGTTGTTTTTTTAATTTTTCATTTACCTGCAGCAGTTCTCTGGTTCTCTCTTCAACTTTTGCCTGTAATACTATTTGTTGCGTCTGTACCGATCGTATTTTTAAATAATATATGGTGAGAATTAAAAATATAATCAGTAAAATAATGCTTATTCTGAACCACCAGGTTTTATAGTAGGGAGGAGTTATAATAATATTCAGGGATGTTCCTATATTATTCCATTTACCATCATTGTTACTTCCTATCACCCGGAAGACATACTTACCCGGATTAAGATTTGTGTATGTGGCAAATCGTCTGTCGGCTGTTGTTTGCTGCCACCCTGTATCAAAGCCATCCATTCGGTAAGAATATTTATTGAATTCGGGGTTCATATAGGAAAGTGCTGCAAATTCAAATGAAAAAACATAATCTTTAAAAGATAGTATCAGTGTGTGGGTTTGATTTATAGGTTTTGGTAAAATAACTCTTCCATTTTCCTGCTGCCCTACATTTACAGGTTGGTTGTATAATAGAAAATCGGTTATTAAGATATTGGGTACATATTCATTCAGATAGATACTGTCCGGATAAAATCCCAGAACACCCTTATAATTGGCAAATAGCATCTCACCCTGTTTTGTTTTCCATGCCCCGGCAGTAAATATGCTACTTTCAATGCCGTCATTTTCAAAAAAGTTTGTAAAAATCCCTGAAGGGATATTAAATTTCGATAAGCCTCTTGCAGTGCTAATCCAAAGGTTTAATGAGTCATCGCGCAGAATTGCTTTTATCTGATTATTAGGTAATCCGTTTTTGATTACATAATGTTCAAAATGGTTTGTGTTAAGATCAAATTTGTCCATACCTTCATCCGTTCCTATCCAGAAAGTTCCTTCAGGAAATTCAGTAACACAGGATACATTATCTGAAATCAGACTGTTCAGTTTATTTGGTACATGATGGTATGAAGTAAATGTGCCTGAATCAGGATGAAATGCATATAATCCCGATCCGGTAGCCAGCCACATTGTACCGTGGACCTCTTCATAAATATTGTATACATAATTTTCTGATGACAGTTTGGGAGAGATTACCGGTACGTAATTTTTAAAAGTTGGGGTACCCGTGTTGATATCTAAAACAGAAATTCCATAGTTTGTTCCTGCCCAAAGCCTGTTTTTCTTGTCTATAGTCAGACAGTTTACAAAATTATTTGATAATGAATGAATATTTGCGGGATCGTTCTTATAATGCGTGATTTTTCCTGTAGCTGTATTCAAACGATTAAGTCCCTCACTGGTACCTGCCCATATCGATCCGTATTTATCACCGATTACAGACCATACATGATCATTATTTATTGTAGCAGGATTAGTGGAATCAGCATTGTAAATGATATAATTTTCATGATTTCTGTTATATTTGAACAATCCATGCCAGCTTGCCATCCATAAATTATTTTTACTATCTTCATACACATCTTTGACTTCGAGTTTATTTTTTCTATTAGAGAAAGGTGAATAATTAACAAACTTTTTTTGTTTTAAATTAAGTGTATTAATACCTCCGAAAGTACCCATAAATAATAATCCCGATTTATCCTCGTACATGGCGCGTACTGTGCTGTTATGCAAGGCCTGAGCATTTGTCAGGTCCTGTAAATAATAACAGAATTTTAACTTTTCATTTTTTTCTGATTGTTTAGCAAGGGTTAAACCTTCTTCAGTGCCGACCCATAATTGTTTTTTAGAATCTTCGAAAACAGTCCAAATATAATTTCTTGGAAGGCTTTCAGGATCATTAATCTGGTGAGAATAATTTATGAACCACATTGGGTTTACGTTCTCCAATGTTAGTTGTGATAAGCCATTGGGGGTGCCAACCCATATATTTTTTTTACTATCCAGAAATAAACAATTGATTTTGGAGGAAATAAGGCTGCCTTTTCTTTCAGTATGGAAATAATTATTAAAAATAAGTCTTGAGGAAGGTTTCCATAGTTTCTTTTTTTCTACTGCTTCCAGTATGGATAAGCCATTTGATGTACCTACCCATAATGTACCTTTCTGATCGATTATAATGCTGGAAATGGAATTGTTGGGCAAACTAAATTCATCCTTTTTATTAGATTTTAACTGAATGAATTTTTTGTTTCCCGGATTATAAGCAATTAATCCCGACCCGATTGTTCCCAACCATATCACACCATCTTTATCTTCTGCAATACATTGGGTATTTCTGGTTATTTGCAAAAAGGAATCAGCCGGAAATTCATTATAATTAGTAAAATTTTCCAGATTCTTATTGAATTTATTCAAACCGTCATCGGTTGCAATCCATAAGTTTCCGCAATGGTCTACCAGAATATCTTTTATATTATTATTACTTATAGTAGCGTTATTGAAAACATCGTGCTGAAATACCTTAAAATTATACCCATCATAACGGTTAAGCCCGTTAATTGTCCCAATCCAGATAAACCCTGTACTGTCTTGGGTTATACAAGTCACCACCTGATCAGATAAACCATCCTGGATGTTAATATGATTGAAAAGAAAAGTTTTACACTGGCTGTAAATTATTTCATTATTAGTGAAAGTCGAAAAAATTATAAGAATAATATATTTGTATAGTGGTCGAAAAGCCTGATTATATATGGGTAAAGGGGATGAAAGAAATAGATTCTTAGTGCAGAATATATAAAATTTCGACATTAAAATCCGGTATAGTGCCGTAAAAGATATAAATGATGGGTGCCCTGAAAACATATTTGTGTAAAAAATATTGATCGATAAAATATTTAACAAGAGCAAATTACATAATTCCGTTGATATTAAGTTGATTAGGGCATTTTTGATAAAGACCAATATAAGGTGATAGTGCGCAAGACTTCAACAAATTGTGGGTAATTTACCGGTTTTGTCATGTAACCGGCTATTCCCAGGTTATAACTTGCCGACCGGTCTTTTTCTTCGTCCGATGTTGTCAGCACAACAATTGGAATTTTTTTTAACTGATCATCCTTTTTTACAACTTCCAGAAATTCAAGGCCGTTCATGCGAGGCATATTCAGATCAAGAAGAATTATACCTGGTAAATGGTTTTCCTTATCTCTTAAGTATTCCAGACCTTCTTCGCCATTTTTAGCTATAATCAGCTCATTTTCTACCTTCAGGTCTTTCAGTGCTCGTTCTACAATCATTGCATCTACATGATCATCCTCCAGCAATAATATAGGCCTTTTATTAATCATTTTTTACAGATAATCAGGTTGGGTTTAATTAATCTTTATTAGATGCGGGAAATTTATAGTTGTTCAATTAGATAATGCTCTATTTATTCCAGATCCATTTTCAAACCAATCATCACTAACAAATTGAAAGGAATGAGAAATTGTAATGATATAAAAGTAATAAAAATTATGACTTTTCTTATTGCCATTCATTGGAATATTTTTCACAATGATAATTAATCTATGTGTATGGGATATTTTTCTTTCTCAGGATTCTTAAATTTTATTTAAATCATTAATTTTACGCTCGCTAAATCAGCAATCCTTTTAAAAATGGATTTTGTTGATTTTATGTAAGCCTTTTTAGCTCAGTTGGTAGAGCAGCTCATTCGTAATGAGCAGGTCGCGGGTTCGAGTCCCGTGAAAGGCTCAGAACAAAAGAATTTTAAAATTAATATTCAGGTTCTTTATTTCTTAAAACTTAGATGAAGTAAAATTATTACCTTTGCGTCCACTTAAAGCATTGTGATTTTACGATTACAGCTTCAAAGTTGATTTTTAAAAGTTATTTCTTATTCTGATATTACAAGCGGCAATAGCTCAGTTGGTAGAGTGTAAGCTTCCCAAGCTTAAGGTCGCGGGTTCGATCCCCGTTTGCCGCTCTTTTTTATAACATTTGATATTTGAATCGGCAATATTTTATCTGAAAATATTTATTACTTACCGCTTCTTTAAATCTTATATTTTTGTTGTTTCTTATTATTCAGATTCGTGTTGATGGTTATATGCGCATGACCTGACACATAAAATGGTTTTTTGTTGGTATTAATTCAATAATTTGATGGAAGCAGAAATAATTACTATTGGGGACGAACTACTCATAGGACAGGTTGTTGACACAAACTCGGCATTTATTGCCACAGAATTAAATAAAGCCGGAATAAATGTATATCAGATTACTTCGATTCCGGATAAAAAGGACAGAATACTGAATGCATTGGAGGAAGCTAAAAACAGAGTAAATCTGGTTTTATTAACAGGGGGACTGGGGCCTACCAATGATGACATTACCAAATACACATTGGCCGGATATTTTAACAGCAAACTGGTTAGAAATGAAGAAGTAGTAACAAACATTAAAAACATTCTTGAGAAAAGAGATGTCTTATTGATTGAAAGAAATCTGGAACAGGCTGATCTGCCTGATAATTGTGAAATAATTTTTAATCATATCGGATCAGCTGCAGGTATGTGGTTTATTAAAGACAATGTTCAATTCATTTCCATGCCTGGTGTTCCTTTTGAGATGAAAGAAATGCTTGTCAATCAAATAATTCCGGAACTGGTTAAGCGAAACAAATTACCCGTTATTCTACACAAAACTATTCTTACGCACGGATTAGCAGAATCGGTCATGGCAGAAAAAATTAAAGACTGGGAGTCAAATTTGCCTTCCAATATCCGGTTAGCTTTTCTACCTTCTCCAGGAATATTAAGGTTAAGATTATCTGGTTCAAGTGAAAACCGCGATCAGTTAAACAAAGAATTGAATAATCAGATTGAATATTTACAAAAATTATTACCGGAAAATATTTTCGGATATGATGATGATAAACTGGAAGAAATTATCGGGAAGCTTTTAAAAAAGAAACATCAGACATTATCAGCAGCAGAGAGTTGCACAGGAGGCAACGTGTCCCGATTAATTACTTCTGTTCCGGGTGCTTCCGAATATTTTAAAGGATCGGTGGTTGCCTATTCCAATGAGATAAAACAATCCATATTAAAGGTATCCGAAGAGACATTGATGGATTACGGTGCGGTAAGTCAGCAGACAGTAAAAGAAATGGCAGAAGGTATCCGGCAATTATACCATACCGATTATGCGTTTGCTGTTTCAGGAATAGCCGGACCCGGAGGAGGTTCTCCTGAAAAACCGGTTGGAACAGTATGGATTGCCATTGCTTCAGAAAAAGAAACGATAACCCGTTTATTTCATTTTGGTGATAATCGTGAACGGAATATTCTGCGGGCAACTATAACTACACTCAACCTACTTCGAGAAGAATTATTAAAACATTGATTCAAATAACAATAGATATTTTATTGATTTATTAATATTTAGCCTATCATTATATTAGCTTTCCCATATTTATACCGGGTATAAAAAACCTTTTTACTAAGAGCCAGTATCAGGGTAAGTGTTCCTACTCTTCCTATAAACATAGAAAATATAAGTATGAATTTCCCGGCAACAGATAAACCTCCGGTAATCCCTGTCGAAAGTCCTACTGTAGCAAAAGCTGAAATTTCTTCGAATAGCAAACGTGAAAATGCGATGCCAGGCTCTGTAATAGCCAGCAGAAAGGTAAACATAAATATAAGTGTTCCTGAAAACAGCATCAGGGAATATGCTTTATTGATACTTTCGAACGAGATAGAATGCTTGAAAAATTCAACATGTCTTTTACCTCGTATTGTATCCAGAGCTGATTTTATTACTACTGCAAAGGTAGTGGTTTTTATACCTCCTCCGGTTGATCCGGGCGATGCGCCGATATACATCAGGAACATAAACAGAATGATCAGAGGCACACTCAACCTTGAAAAGTTTACTGTATTAAATCCGGCAGTACGCGTGGTTATGGATTGAAACAGGGAGGTGATAACAGAATTTGTAAGATCTTTGCCGGCCAGGGCATTGTTCCTCTCCAGCACATAAAACATTACTGCCCCGGTAATGATTAATATACTTGTAATCAGCAAAACCAGTCTTGTATTCACCTGCAGTCTTTTAAAAAAATGGATTCTTTTTCTATGCAACGAAATATTGGTAAGTATATCTCTTAATGTAATGAACCCGATCCCGCCAAAAATAATGAGAAAGGCAATGATGATTTGCAGGCCGTAGGCATATCTGATCCCATGTTCGTATAAGTTATTGGTAAACAGCGAAAAGCCGGCGTTGTTAAAAGCAGAGATCGCATGAAATACAGTAAAAAAGAGTTTGTCTTTTATACTTGAAAAAACAACATGGTTTCCCCATGAGAAATAAAGAAGAATACTTCCGACAAATTCAAAAATCAAACTGTAAAATATTACTTCCCGTAATATGCTACGGGTATCTGAAAATGTATCCGTACTTAAAAAATCTTTCATGAGCGACTGATAACGAACACTCGTTGACCGTGAATAAAATGTAGAAAAAAACGTAGCAAATGAAATAATATTGATGCCTCCCAGTTGTATCAGCAACATAATGACCATCTGACCTTTAAAAGAAAAAAATGTGGCGGTATCTACTACTATCAGACCGGTTACACAACTTGCACTGGCAGAAGTAAACAACGCATTAATGAAAGGAATGTGATGATTTACGGTCATTTCAGGCAGCATTAAAAGTCCGGTGCCGCCGAAAATGAGAAACAAAAATGAGAAAATCAACAACATAGCAGGGCCAATATCCAGTTTTGCCAGGAAGGGACTGGCCTGACCAATCTCTATTGTTATTATTATCAGGAAATAAATCTGGATAATTAATATCAGGTAAGTTATGATATCCGGTAGTTTGAACTGAATGATCAAGCTGGTAATTAAATGCCTGCCGAAAATTACATAGCTCAGGCCAAACACGATCAGTAAAATAATAATAATACTTTCTACCATGTTTGTCCGGATATATTGCAGGGGATGAGCTTCGAACAATAAATACAGTAAATATTTAAAGACGTAAAAAATAAAACTGAATTCAATGATACCCAGACATATAGTTATAGACTTTTCGGTCTTTGGAAATCCATAATAATAAATGATACTCCCCAGGGCAGCCAGGGAAACTATAATTCGCAGAAATGGCATTACTTTCCGGACCAGATCGCGAGTGTCATAGCGAATAATATTTAGCGCTTCACGAATTCTTTTTATAAAGTCGGGACTTATCTGCATGTGTTTTTCTTTGGAAATGAGAACATCACTTTATTTAAATTAATAGAATAAGTAAATATACTTAATGTGTTATTTATTACTTATTTACCTCCATAAAACGATCGATATCTTTTTGTTTTCCAAAAACCAGTAAAAAATCATCATCGTTGAGAATTGTCTCGTGTCCAGGGATATTGATGTGTTCTTCAAGAACAACTTTCCCGTCCACAATAACCTCCTTTTCCTTACTGATGGTGATAAGACTCAGATTGTATCTGTCCCGAAGATCCAGATCACCGATTGATCGTCCTACAGAGCCTTCAGGAACTTTTATTTCAACTATTCTGTACTTATCCGGTAATTGCAGATAAGAAATAATATTCGGATTCAATAATTTTTCCGTGAGCATGGTGGCGATCTCTCTTTCGGGTATCAAAACTTCTTTAATGCCTACTTTTTTAAGAATAGTACGCTGGTAGGGACCTATTGCACGTGAAATGATTCTTTTTACGTTCAATTCCAGTAACAATACCGAACATAACAATAATTGTTCAAAATTGTTACCAATGGCTACTATCACGGCATCGAAATCCTGTATGTTTTGCGATAAAAGGGCTTTTTTATCTGTTGCGTCAAGAGCTACTGCAAAAGTCACTTCTCCAGATATTTCATCTATTATTTCCTCATCACTGTCAATCGCCAGTACTTCAGCTCCTTTCTTGGTGAGTTTTGTGGCAATAGCCCTGCCAAACTGGCCTAAACCTATTACTGCAAATTTATTTGCTGTCATATTATTTCAGTTAAATTATCCGATATCTATTTGACTTTAGCTGCACAGTTATTACTAACAGTTGTCATCAAAATTAGTTATAATTGGTTATTAGTGGTATTTAACATTCTTATTTGTTGTTGTAATTCCAATATATCTTATATCACTGTCTATATATTGCATTTTTCGGAATGTGAGTTTTTATGTTTTGTAAGTAATTGCCAGATAAGTTATTATCCAATTTTAGCAATATATCAAAATTCATTCATCCAATATCCTGAGTGACAGAAAAAACAATTTTTTTACCTTAACTTTTATTTCCGCTAAGAATTTTTCATTTTCATAAAAAATTACTTCGCTTAATATTTGATTTTTTAAACAAAATTAACGTAATTTGCGCACTGTTTAAAAAGAACGTCATAAAAGCGATAGAAAGATGTCAAATGTTTGCCAGATAACAGGAAAAAAAGCTATTGTGGGGAATAATGTTTCTCACTCTAAAAGAAGAACAAAAAGGAAATTTTATCCGAATTTGTTTGTAAAAAGATTTTACCTTCCGGAAGAGGATCGTTGGATTACCCTTAAGGTATCTGCATCCGGTATGAGAAATATAAATAAAAAGGGATTAAAACCGGCACTGGAAGAAGCTAAAACAAAAGGTTTTATTAAAAGTTATTAATATTCAGAAATAATAAATCATGGCTAAGAAAGGGAACAGAGTTCAGGTAATTATTGAATGTACTGAGCATAAGGATAGCGGTATGCCAGGAACATCGAGGTATATTACTACCAAGAACAGAAAAAATACTCCGGACCGAATGGAATTGAAGAAGTATAATCCTATTTTGAAAAAAGTAACCGTACACCGCGAAATAAAATAATTTGAATTATGGCTAAGAAAGTTGTTGCAACATTACAAACCGGAGCAGGAAGAAATTTTACCAAATGTATTAAAATGGTAAAATCTGAAAAATCAGGAGCGTATATGTTCAAAGAAGAAATAGTAAACAACGAACACCTTAAAGATTTTTTTGCTGATTAAGAAAATTGGTTGTTTACAGTAAAAGTATTTCAAAGCTTTCTTTTACATAAGAAAGCTTTTTTTATTTTTACTAACCGATAACAGTTATTGATTATGGCAAAATTCGGACTCTTTACAAAAGATAAAAAAGAGAACCTTGATAAAGGCCTCGAAAAAACCAAAGAAAGTGTTTTTAAAAAGCTTTCGAGGGCAGTTGTAGGTAAATCGAAGGTTGACGATGACGTGCTCGATAATCTCGAAGAGGTATTGGTTACTTCCGATGTTGGTGTGGAAACCACGCTCCGGATCATAGAAAGGATTGAAAGGCGGGTTTCCCATGATAAATATATAGGAACGGACGAACTAAATTCCATTCTTAAAGAGGAAATAGCCGGTTTACTGGAAGAAAACGAAACCGGCGAAGATTTTAATTTCAGCACTCCCTTAAAATCAAAACCTTATGTTATCATGGTTGTAGGGGTGAATGGAGTTGGAAAAACCACCACAATCGGTAAACTTGCTCATCATTTCAAGCAAAACGGCAAAAATGTTGTATTAGGAGCGGCTGATACTTTCAGGGCTGCTGCTGTGGACCAACTGGTAATATGGGCCGAAAGAGTGGGCGTTCCTATCATCAAACAAAAAATGGGATCCGATCCGGCATCTGTAGCTTACGATACCGTAAATTCGGCTGTAACTTCCGGTGCCGATGTAGTGATTATCGATACAGCCGGCAGGTTGCATAATAAGATTAACCTGATGAATGAGCTCACCAAAATAAAACGGGTAATGCAAAAGGTAGTACCCGATGCACCGCACGAAGTATTATTAATTCTGGATGGATCTACCGGACAAAATGCCTTTGAGCAGGCAAAAGAATTTACCAAAGCTACCCAGGTAAATGCCCTTGCTATTACCAAACTCGATGGCACGGCAAAAGGCGGCGTTGTGATAGGCATATCCGACCAGTTTAAAATACCCGTCAAATTTATTGGTATTGGTGAAAAGCTGGAAGATCTTCTGATATTCAACCGTTACGAATTTGTCAATTCGCTGTTTTCCGGTTAATAAAACTACATTTCCCTCCTTGCAAGGAATTTTTTGTATCCAATTTAATTGTGAAATAATTTAGATTCAATTTTTCACCCGGCAACTTTATATGTAGAAGGAAAATGCGTTATTTCACAACATATTTAAAATAGATTTTAAGCCAGTAAAATTTTATAAAACCTTGAAGACTAAATATAAGGATGATATTGTTAATATTGTTACTTTAGGTTGTTCAAAAAACCTGGTCGATTCGGAGTATCTGATGAAACAGCTCGATGCTGGCAGCCTGAAAGTAATTCACGATGCCAATCCTGCCGATGCCCGTACTGTAATTATCAATACCTGTGGTTTTATAAAAGACGCCAAAGAAGAATCCATCAACACGATCCTGCAATATATAAAGGCTAAAGAGAATGGCCTGCTCGATAAGGTATTTGTGATGGGTTGCCTTTCGGAACGGTATAAGAAAGATCTGCAGATCGAGATACCTGATGTGGACCGGTATTTCGGAAGCAACGATATCCGGAAAATTGTAGAATCACTGGGGGTCGATTATAAGCAAAATCTGGTAGGAGAGAGGCTTACCACTACACCTTCCCATTATGCTTACCTGAAAATATCGGAAGGTTGCGACAGGAACTGTTCATTTTGCGCCATTCCCCAGATGCGTGGCAAACACCGCTCTAAAACAATGGAGCAATTGGTGTATGAAGCCCGTCTTTTAGTAGAAAAGGGAGTGAAAGAACTGATGCTCATTGCCCAGGATCTTACTTATTACGGAGTGGATATATACCGGAAACAACGGTTACCCGACCTGCTTCGTGCACTTTCTGATATTGAAGGACTGGAATGGATAAGGCTGCATTATGCCTATCCTGCAGGTTTTCCGAGAGAAGTTATACGGGTTATGAAAGAACGTGAAAATATCTGCAATTACCTGGATATTCCCTTTCAGCATATCAGCAATAATGTGTTGAAGAAAATGCGCCGTGGCAACACTAGCCAGCATACTTATGAACTCATCGATTATTTCCGCCGTGAAATTCCCAATCTCACATTACGTACCACGCTTCTGGCAGGGCATCCCGGTGAAGGAGAAGAAGAATATGAAGAGTTAAAACAATTTGTGAAAACGGTTAAATTCGACCGTTTGGGAGTATTCACCTATTCCGAGGAAGATGATACTTTTTCGGCACGAAATTTCAAAGATGCTATTCCTGAATCTTTGAAAGAAGCACGTGCTACCGAAATTATGGAATTGCAACAATCCATATCAGCCGAATTGAACCGTAAAAAGACCGGAAATATATTGAAAGTACTTATCGATCGTAAAGAAGGTGAATTCTTTGTTGGCCGCTCGGAAGCCGACTCTCCTGAAGTAGATAACGAGGTATTGGTTAAAAGCGATAAAGCGCTGGAAATTGGTAATTTTTACCCGGTAACCATTACTTCTACCACCGATTTCGACCTTTTCGGTGAAGTAAATATTCCTGATTAGATATATAAATCTTACCATTTCAACTTCACAGTTTAAACACTCGATTAAAGCTGTAAAAGTTGGTATCCCATCAAATTAAACTTATATTTGTAGGAAACCTACTAAAAATAAAGTAAATGGCTAATAATCAATTTAATGATGCAAATCTGCCTCCCGGATTACAAAAAATTGTCCGGAACTCGAGGCTGATAATAATTATTTTACTGCTGGTCATTCTGGGTGCCAGTTCATTTTTTCAGATTGACCCTGAAGAAGTGGGAGTAATTACCCGTTTTGGCAAATTTAACCGTAAAGTGGAACCTGGTTTGAATTTTAAGTTACCCTTTATGGAAAAGGTATACAAAGTACCAGTTGAACGGCAACAAAAACTGGAATTCGGCTTTCGAACTGTTAAGGCAGGAATACAAACTGAATATACCAAATCAGGTACAGCGGATGAATCGTTGATGTTAACAGGAGATCTGAATCTTGCCGATGTGGAATGGGTAGTACAATACCGGATTGAGGATCCTTATAATTTTCTGTTTAAGGTAAGGAATCCGGTGAATTCATTGCGTGATATCTCAGAGGCTGCCATGCGGCAAATAGTAGGAGACCGGACCGTGAATGAAGTACTGACAGTGGGAAGAACAGAAATTTCCAATAAAGTAGAGGAACTGGCTCAAAAAATATGTCGTGAATACTCATTGGGTATAAAAATCGACCAGGTGGTATTGCAGGATGTCAATCCGCCTGAATCGGTTAAAGCTGCATTTAATGCTGTAAACGAGGCTCAGCAGGAAAAAGAAACTCTTATCAATCAGGCTAAATCGGAATACAATAAAGTTATTCCAAAAGCAAAAGGCCAGGCAAAAGAGACCATTCAAAAAGCGGAAGGATATGCTACCGCCCGTGTGAACAATGCTGAGGGTGAAGTAGCCCGGTTCAATGCACTGTATTTCGAATATATCAAAGCTCCTGAGGTAACCCGTAGAAGAATTTACCTGGAGACGATGCAGGATGTAATACCCCGTCTGGGCAATAAAATTATCACCGATGAGAAAGGGAGTAATGTGTTACCTCTTTTGCAAATGCAACTAAATAATAAATAAGTAACCATGGGTAAAAAAGCAATCATAATAATAGTCCTTGCAATTATAGCATTAATCGTTCTGTTTCAGAGTGCTTACATTGTCAATGAAACTGAACAGGTGGTAATTACCCAGTTTGGTAAACCAGTCGGGAAAGCAATTACCACTCCGGGTTTGAAATTCAAAACTCCTTTTGTTCAGAAAGCCAACTATTTTGAAAAAAGGTATATGGAATGGGACGGCGATCCCAACCAGGTCCCCACAAAAGATAAAAAATTCATTTTTGTAGATACCTATGCCCGCTGGCAGATTACTGATCCGTTGCAATTCTTCAAACGTATGAGGAATGAAAGAGGCGCACAATCACGGCTGGATGATATCCTCGACGGACAGACCAGGGATTTTATTGCTAATCATAACCTGGAAGAAGCAGTACGTACCAGCAACCGTACGCCCATGTCTTCAGGTTCAATTGGTGAATTAATAGGCGATTCTCTTGATAATATTAATGTAGGACGACAAAAAATACAGCAAATGATCCTGAAATCGGCAAACCAACAGGCAAAAGATTTAGGTATAGTTATTCTTGATTTTCGCTTTAAAAGGATCAATTATGTGGGTGATGTTCGTGAACAGGTATATGAGCGTATGAAGAGTGAAAGATACCGGATAGCCGATAAATTCAAGTCGGAAGGACAGGGGGAAGCATCCCGTATTAACGGTGAAAAAGAACGGGAACTTCAAACTGTGCAGTCCGAAGCTTTCAAAGAAGCCGAGCAAATAAAAGGAAAAGCAGATGCGAAAGCAGCTGTAATCTATGCATCGGCATACGACCGCTCAAGTGGTTCCAGGGAACTGTATGCTTTCCTTAAGTCGATGGAAACTTTTCAGAAAACTTTCGATTCCACTACATCAGTAATTCTATCGACCAACAGTGAATTGTACAAATATCTGAAAAGCATGAAATAATATACCGGACTGCAGGCGTTTGACTGTAGGAATAGACAATATAAGAAGGCCTGAATTTGTTAATTCAGGCCTTCTTATATTTAAAGTTTTATAAAGTTTTATCAGATCAGTCCCTGGTCTACCATTGCATGGGCAACTTTCAGAAAACCGGCAATGTTTGCACCTTTTACATAATCGATGTATCCGTCGGGCTGTTTTCCGTATTTGGCACATGTATCGTGTATTCCGAGCATGATTTTATATAAACGCTCATCTACCTCTTTCGGCATCCACTGTAATTTCATCGAATTCTGGGTCATCTCCAGTCCTGATACAGCAACGCCCCCGGCATTAGCTGCTTTCCCGGGGATCATACCTGTTTTATTCTTAAGCAAGTAATGAACCGCATCCGTGGTAACGGGCATATTTGCTCCTTCAGCAACTACCATGCAGCCATTTGATACTAGCGACTTTGCTGAATCCAGATCCAGTTCATTCTGGGTGGCGTTTGGTAAAGCAATATCGCATTTTACTTTCCAGACATCATTCCTGTTTTCACTAAAAATTGCAGCAGGTCTTGATTTTATATACTCTTTAATCCGCCCGCGGTTTACTTCCTTGATTTCTTTCACCAGGTCCAGATCAATACCATTTTCATCAATAATACAGCCATTGGAATCGCTCATGGTAATTACTTTTCCACCAAGTTGTATAACCTTCTCTGCAGCATAAATAGCTACATTTCCGGAACCTGACATGGTAACTCTTTTCCCTTTGATAGTTGTTTTGTGCTGTTCGAGCCAGTGTTGTGTGATATATACCAACCCATAGCCGGTAGCTTCTTTCCTTATCCAGCTTCCTCCCCATGTAAGACCTTTTCCTGTAAGAACTCCTTCAAACCGGTTTACCAGTCGTTTATATTGTCCGTATAAGTAACCGATTTCACGGCCACCCACACCTATATCGCCGGCAGGCACATCTGTTTCCGGTCCAATGTGGCGGAACAATTCAGACATAAAACTCTGGCAGAATTTCATTACCTCATTATCCGATTTCATTTTGGGGTCGAAATCCGATCCTCCTTTACCACCGCCCATAGGTAAACCCGTTAGGGCATTTTTGAATATCTGTTCAAATCCGAGAAATTTGAAGGTTCCCAGACTTACATCGGGATGAAAACGCAAACCGCCTTTATAGGGGCCAAGTGTGCTGCTGAATTCAATCCGATACCCGTGGTTAACATGTACTTCTCCCTCATCATCCTGCCAGGGTACCCTGAAAATAATAATCCTATCAGGCTCTACCAGCCGCTCAATGATCTTGAGCGTCTCAAATTGCGGATTTTGATTGTACACTTCTTCAATTGATTCTAAAATTTCTCCAACAGCCTGGTGAAACTCATCTTCACCGGGGTGTGTTTTTTTTAGATTTTTTAAAAAAAGTTCTGCATTCATTTGTAAATTTTTTTAGATTTTTAATTTCGTTAAAAACCAACCTATTTGGAATGACATTAGTCATAGGGATACTTTTCACCTATTTTAAATAGACAAAGAGATGCTTGATTTCTTTTGTAACTAGTACTTTATAAATTTTCAGATCACATAAATTTGTAAGTTAAAAACTTCTTTTTTGGCTTGCTTTTGGTCTTAAGCCGGAATTGACCTAAGAGTTGATAATCAGATTTGATACTTTAAAGTCACATTCATATAAACTATTTTCTAAGGTTAATTTTACCTGCTTCTGGTATTTTTATACCAATTTTACATCTGATATATTTATTAAAACAATAGTTAAATGTCACGGATATATTTTTACTTCAGACAGTATCTTATTTTTTTCACTTTACAGTTAATAAGCGTTAGCCTCACTTTAGCTCAAAGTCCGGATAATATTAAAACCGAAACCGTCTCCCTGCCTAATGGATGGAAACTTACACCGGTGGGTAAAATGCTGCCGCTGGGCGATCTTCCGTTGAATATTGCCGTATCGTCTTCACATAAGTTACTGGCAGTAACCAATAACGGACAAAGTACTCAAAGCGTTATCCTGATTGACGCCGTAAACTGGAAAATCCTTGATTCGGTGGTGATGGCAAAATCATGGCTGGGACTGACTTTTTCAAGTGATAATAAGTATTTGTATGCATCGGGTGGCAATGATAATTGGATTGTCAGGTATCTTATCCGAAATAGGAAACTTGTACCGGAAGATACATTTGCAATCGATAAGCCATGGCCTGTAGAAATATCAGTAGCAGGAATTGCAGTAGATGACACAAAGCAGTTGTTGTATGCCGTTACAAAAGAAGACAACGCATTGTATGTATATGATCTGAAAAATAAAAAGGTTGTTTCCCGTCATTCACTTGGCGGAGAAGGTTATACTTGTTTATTATCTCCCGATCGTAACGAATTATATATCACTTGCTGGGGTTGCGACCGGGTGGAAATATTCGATACCCGTTCCGGTAATTTCTCTGCATATATACCTGTAGGTGATAATCCTAACGATATGTGTATTACACGTAACGGCAAATATTTGTTTGTTGCCAATGCCAATGATAATTCGGTTTCTGTAATCGACTTAAAGTTACGGAAGGTGATTGAAACATTAAATGCAGCCATGTATCCCAATTCACCGGAAGGTTCCACAACCAATAGTGTTGCTTTAAGTGCCGATGATAAGGATCTCTATGTTGCCAACGCCGATAATAACTGCCTGGCAGTTTTCGATGTAAGTTCCCCGGGAAATGCCAAAAGCAAAGGATTTGTCCCCACAGGCTGGTATCCTACATGCGTGCGGACCGTTGGTGAGAAAATAGTGGTTTCCAACGGGAAAGGTAATATGTCAATGGCTAATCCGTACGGCCCTAATCCATACAGGAAAGGGGAAGAGGTAGTTTACCAGCACGGCGAAAAACTGGACAAAATGCATGTTCAATATATTGCAGGATTATTTAAAGGAACATTGCAGGTTCTGGATACACCCAAGGCACAACTTTTGGGTACTTATTCAAAGATTGTTTATCAGAACAGCCCATACCTGCCCGACAGTTTTACCCATGCAGCTATTCCTGCCGGAAATCCTGTTCCGGGGCGACTGGGAGACACGTCACCTATAAAACATGTATTTTACATTATTAAAGAAAACCGTACTTATGACCAAGTACTTGGAGATATACCCGAAGGGAACGGGGATACAAGCCTTGTATTATTTGGTGAACATATTACACCTAATCAGCATGCCCTGGCCCGGGAATTTGTGTTATTCGATAATTTCTATGTAGATGGGGAAGTCAGCGCTGACGGGCATAACTGGAGCATGGGAGCTTATGCTACTGATTATCTCGAAAAAACATGGCCAACCAGCTACGGTAACCGGGGAGGCAAATACGATGCAGAAGGTAACCGCGACATTGCCAATAACAAAAACGGCTTTTTATGGAATACCTGTAAAAAATATGGTGTAAGCTATCGTACTTATGGTGAATTTATGCATAGTGACAAGCCCAATATTCCGGTACTGGAAAACCATTATTGTCCTTACTTTACCAGTTGGGATGAAACAGTGCGCGATACAGTACGCTTCCGCCAGTGGAAAAGGGATTTCGATTCGCTGCTTGCTATCCATGCTGTTCCTCAACTTAGTACTCTACATATAATCAACGATCATACAGAAGGTTTAAATTTAGGTCGCCCAACGCCTGAATGCTCACGTGGCAGATAATGACCTTGCAGTGGGATTGTTTGTCGATTATCTGAGCCATTCACCTATATGGAACGAAAGTGTGGTGTTTATAGTGGAGGATGATGCCCAAAACGGACCCGACCATGTTGATGCACACCGGTCCACCGTATATGTAGCCGGTGGATTTGTGAAAAAGAATTATGTAGATCATTCCATGTATACCACTTCATCTATTTTGCGTACCATTGAATTGATATTGGGACTTCCGCCTATGAGCCAGTACGATGCTTCAGCAGTTCCTATGTGGAGGTTGTTTCAACTCGGTAGCTGATCATCCACCTTTTATTGTAAAACCCTGCCAGGTTGATCTGAACCAAATAAATACTGAAGACAGTAAATATGCACGGATAAGTGAACAATTTGATTTCAGTAAAGAAGACAGAGCTCCTGACCAGCCCTTTAACGAAGTGATATGGAAAGCTGTAAAAGGCCTTGACAGTAAATGCCCCCCTCCGGTACATGCTGCTTTTTTTGTTTCAGGTGCTGATGAAGATTGAATTAAACATTTAAGTACCCAAATTGAAGAGTGCCGGAATCCATAGAGTTTAATATGTTATAGGTGATATCTGCTTTCGGTGATTTACAGCTATATGTAATAAGATGTTGTTTTTTTGATCAAAGGGAAGCTTCCTTTTCTCCAAAAAGGATACATGGTTTTAAAAGGTACCTTTTATATAATTTATTCCCTCTCTAGTATTATTTAATTCGAATCGTATTTAAAAATATTTATGGTTCGTTTTCCTGTTGCAGATGAACCTCTTTTTTATTATTTGCAATAATCCTTTATTGGTGAAGACATCATATACTCCCTGCCGATTTTTTACAATAGTTATCCATACTTATAATTTAATTTTGACTGTTTAAACCTGTAAAAATAGATGGGCCAGGTAATGAATTTCATCAAAACACGGTAACCTCATAAAGCAATGATAACTGCAATGATTTGAGAATTAAGAGATATTATTTTAAAACTTTAATTTAAAAATGTTAAACTCATGAAAGGAATTCACACTATTTCTAAGTACGCAGCAATTGTGCTTATTACCAGCCTGCTGTTTGCATGTAAGAAAGACAAAAAAACCGATCCGGTAACCACCACCAGCGATTACATTAACGTGGAAAATGGCACCTTTGTCAATTCTGGATTACCCAACGAATCGGGATCGAACGTAGATGCCACCATTACGGCAAATTCCAAGGCTCTGGAGGGTGGAAGCACTCCGATTAATGTTCACACACAAAGTGCTGTAAGTCATTTGTTACTTGGTATTAAAGGATCATCAGGATATTACCAGACTTCTGTTTCCGACTTGCAACGCACGAGTGACGGGTATGCTGCTGTTATTCTGTTTAACGATAATATGCCAACCAAAGAATTTACCATTGAAGCTGAAATGATGAACGATGCAACGGGTGATGTAGGTGGAAAAACAGAAATTCAGGTCAGTACGCTCGATCAATCGGCAGCAGCCAAATTACAAATCTCATTGTCCTGGGATTTACTGAATGATATTGACCTGCACGTGGTGGAACCTGACAGTAATGAAATTTATTATTTAAATCCCGGATATATTTCATATGACTATCAGCAAATGATGGCAGATCACCCAAATGATTTTCTCGATTTAACGCCGGCAGATAAGTCAAAATATATCGTGGATGATTCGTTAACAACCGGAGTGCTTGATCTGGACTCTAACGCAGGTTGTTCAATAGATAGTGTTAATAATGAGAATATCATTTACATTTTCCCTTCCGATATTAAAACCGGTGAATACACAGTGAGAATTGATTTCTATTCAGATTGTGTTGGAGGTAATTTACCAACTAATTATATCGTTACAGCACGCTATGACAACCAACTGATCACACCCACTTCGGGAAGTAATCCCTATAATGGATCGTTTGAACCGGGGACGGATGATTTCGGTGCACAGGGCGCCGGTGTGGAAGTAATGAAGTTCAATATTTCACAGGTTAAAAGCACCAGAAGCACCAAACAACACATTTATCTTGAAAGGCCGAAGAAAAAGACTATAAATCTGGATAAATTACAGGAACACCTGGAATACGAATATAACAACAAGTAGGATCATAATTCTAATTCAATAAAGGGCTGAAGATTTTCTTCAGCCTTTTTTGTGTTTTATATTTAATTATCTGATATAAGTTGTTCCTCAAATAATTCAGACGATTGGTATAAAAATAAGAACAAGATATTATCGGGCCCGTTAAAAAACATTATCAATGAACAAATATTAAAATTATAATAACTAAATTGAAAAAAATCTATTTATACCAATAACTAATAAACTAATTAAATTATTAAACAGATGAAAAAAAATCTCACTTTTACTAAAATTGCGGCAATTGTGCTAATTACAAGTCTGATGTTTTCGTGCAAAAAGGACAAGAATTCCGATTCAGTGAAGTCAAGCGATTATATTAATGTCGAAAACGGGACTTTTGTAAATTCAGGATTGCCAGGTGAATCAGGATCAAATGTTGCGGCCACTATCACTGCAAACAGTAAAGCGCTTGAAGGTGGAAGCACACCCATTAATGTTCATACACAGAGTGCTGTAAGTCATTTACTACTTGGTGTCAAAGGATCTTCGGGATATTACCAAACTCCTGTTTCCAGTTTGCAAAGCACCAGTGACGGATATGTAGCAGTAATTCTTTTTAATGAAAATATGCCTACAAAGGAATTTACCATTGTAGCTGAAATGAAGAATGAAGCAACCGGTGATATCGGCGGAAAAACCGAGATTAGTGTGAGTACGATCGAACAATCGGCAGTTGGAAAACTACAGGTATCATTATCCTGGGATTTATTGAATGACGTGGACCTTCACCTTGTGGAGCCCGACAGTAATGAAATTTATTACGGTAATACCGGAGAAATCACTTATAACTGGGAACAGATTTATACTGATCATCCAAATGATTATTTGAATTTAACCACAAGCGATCTGGCACAATATATTGTTGATGATTCAACAACGACCGGAGTGCTGGATCTCGATTCAAATCCTGGTTGCTGGATTGACAGTGTGAATAATGAGAATATTATTTACATTTTCCCCTCCGATGTTAAAACCGGTGAATACATCGTAAGGGTTGATTACTTTTCGGATTGCTCGGTTACCAACACAACTAATTACATTGTTACAGCCCGTTATGATAACCAATTGATCACACCAAGTTCAGGCAGTAACCCTTACTATGGTTCGTTTGAACCAGGTACCAGTGATTATGGTGGAGAAGGTGATGGTGTGGAAGTTATGAAGTTTAATATTTCACAGGTGAAGAGTACAGAAAGTAACAAACAACATATTTATCTCGAAAGATCCACAAAGAAAACAACAATCAATCTGGATAAAATTCAACAGACCCTTCAATATAAAAGAAAGTAAAATATAACGAGCATAAAAAAAGGCTGAGGATTTTCTTCAGCCTTTTTTGTGTTATCTTAATAATGAAAAATAGAGATTCACAAACATCAATTATTTATGAATCTGCAAAAATTATTTGCAGTTATTTGATAATGTAGTAAAAGCCGCTAAAATGTTTTTTGCAAGCAATACATCATCGGAAACAACATTCATATCAATGTCAAAATTTCCTGCTTCCCCGTTTTTGTAAGGTTTGATCAGTTTTTGTTTTCCCTTTGTTACCAGGTCCACACTCAATTCTTTTCCCTTGACTGAAATACCGGAATTTGCCGGATCGATATCAGAGGCTACGAACTCATATACATATTCGGTACTTGCGCCTTTACTGTCTGTTTCAACCCGTGTAAATTTAATCTTACAGCTGTTGTCTTCCTGTTTTTCTATTTTTTGATCATATACATTTCCTGCAATTTCTATTTTTCCGAGATGCCCGGCAAGATAATTCCATGCAGCACTTTTATCCTGCAATAAACGGTTGGCAACTTTCGATTTTTCATGAAGGAATTTCATGGCAGCGATAAAATCTTTGGCTTTTAACACATCATCAAAAAGCACATCTGTGGAGGATGCGTAGTTTTGCAGTTCACTGTCTTTAAATGCTTTGATATATCTCAATTTACCTGTTGATACGGGGACATAAAGTTTTTTTCCGCTCACTTTAATTTGCAGGTCTTCCACAGATATATCTTCCGGATAAATTTCGAATTGTTCTTTTACACTACTGCCATCCTCATTCGTAGTAATTACCTGCAGATCGAGTTTATTTTCGGAACCGGCCGATACAGTTATCGACTGCCCGTATTTTTTCGAATCGATGGTAACTTCTCCCGGATTGCTTTTCAGCCATCCAGTAACACCTTCAAGCGTTGTGAAATTCTGAATGCCCGGATTGCTGTTCTGAATGGCATATGATAAAGCCTGCTGCATATCACGGGCGTTATCAATATCTTCCACATAAATTTTCAAAGAATTGTCATAAGATTCCTGGTTTCCATCCTTAGTCTGCCGGATGAATTTATTTTTATCTTTTGTATTAATTTCTAAATAGGCATTTTTAGAAGAAACATTTAAGTCGACAGAAGGAAGTATATCACTTAGGTAAAAAGAACTCACAACTTCGCCGGATGCTCCTTTCGAGTCGGTTTCAACCGATTTAAAGTTCACTATTCCCGAAGGAGAAGCATCGAAGGTCATGGATTGGGCATAAGTACTGGTTCCCACTTTAACACTTGCCAGATTATCTTTAATATATGAAAGTGCCTGTGCATAACCGGACCATTCTTTTCTTTCCGGTTTTGTGTTTGAAACCAGTAAATTAAAAGCATTTACTATATTTCTGGCATTTTCAATATCATCCGAATAGATGTCCAGATTTTTGGAATAGGATACCCCTTCGTTATCAACTACCTGTATATAATATTTATTGTCGCGAACCTTTAACTCAACTTTTAAAGATTTTCCGGATACGATCAGGTCAATACCTGCAGGATTTATATCACTCAGATCGAATATATACTGGGCATTCTGCTGATTTCCTTTACTATCGGTTACATCAGATTGAAGTTTGGCAATATAACTTTTAGCGCCTTTTGTCAGCGATTGTTTATAAGTCTTGCCACTGCTTGTCGATTCACCGATATTTTTTATTAACCAGTCATAAGCTTCACCGGGGGAGCTCCATGATTTATTTGATTCCTTACAGGAGCCTATATTCGTTTTTACAGCATCGATGAACGACCGGGCTTTATCCACCTGGTTGGTAATAATGGAAAACGAACTGGCATATCCGTCGAATTCTCCATCTTTTGAAACGGTAATAAACTTCTGCGATTGTTTTATTTCCAGATTAATATTAATCTCTTTTCCTGAAGGCTTAAAGCTAAGGGACGTAGGGTTGATATCTGAAAGATAAAAAA
>CAVVIO010000011.1:0-53396 GCA_963748095.1 uncultured Bacteroidales bacterium | reverse complement strand
ATTTCCAGTTGTTGAGAAATGATACAATGAGGCGCACTCCGGTTTTATTGGCAAGGGCAAGAACAGAATCCATCGTGAGGAAAGAATTTTCGTCAAATTCGCCCGGGCCTGTAACATATTTGGGAACATTTGCAGGTTCATCCGATCTTTTCACGGGGAAAGTGTATAACCTGATAACCTGCCCACCCATTTGTTTTACAGAATTCATAGCGTCTTCTATTTCATAACTCACAGGTAAACCAAATGCATGAGGCTTTCCGAAAGCCATTTCATCTTCTACAAAATTCAGGTTAGGAATATTGAAGGAAATAAATCTGAATTCTTTTTGTCCGTCCATGAGCTTATTACCGGATGCTGTAATGAAATTCTCAAATCCGTTATTTTGAGAATAAGTTATTAATCCGGTAAGGATTGTAAGTAAAAAAATCAAGATGCGTTTCATAATCAGTAGTTTTGAAGTTTTAGTTTTAATAAAGAGAAAAAAATCCTGTAAATAGTATAGAGCGGAAATAAATTATTTATTGTCAGTCGAATGCATTTATATAAAAACAAAGCTATACGAAATTGTTATTATCTACTAATTCGAATTTGTATTATTATAGGCTTATTTTATCAATATGAACCGCTATCCCGGTTTTATTTTAAATAAATTGATTAAATGTACTTCACTACTTAATAAACATTTCGGATACCCTTAAAGCTGTTTCTGAAATCAGTTGGCGAACTGCCTTGTTTTCTTTTGAAGATGCGATTAAAATTTGAAATATTATTAAACCCACAATCATAACATACTTCGGAAATGCTTTTATTTGTTTCAATTAAAGACCGTGTTGCATATCCAAGCCTCATTTCATTTACAAAATCGATGAATGTGTTACCTGTTCTTTGTTTAATGAACCTACAGAAAGAAACAACTGACATATTCAGTAAGCCGGCTGCTTCCTCCAGTTTGATTTTTTTTCGGTAATTATCTTTTATGAAGTTGTACACTTTTTCTATTTTCTCACTGTTGTGATAATCACTGGTACGCTGAAATGAAATATTAGTCAGTAATTTTTGATCACGGGAATTGGCCAAATCATACAACAAAGACTGAAGTTCGAGAAATGAATCGAAACCTTGTTTTCTGCTAAGCATAAGGATTTTATCCTGTACTCGTTTGAAGGTTGCTTCCGAAAAGAGTATTCCCCTTTGGGAATTATTCAGTAAAACACGAATGGGTGTCAGGATATTTTTATCGAGCAAGGTATCTCCGAATAAATCCCGTGGGAACTGGATGGTGATTTCAGTGAAATTTTCTCTGTTATTCTGATAATTTTCCCAGGTATGATATAAATTCGGTCCCACCAGTACCAGTTCATAATCACTTATAACACCAATATGATCTCCGATAATTCTTCTGGCCCCTTTCGCCCCGGAAATATAATTGATTTCATATTCCGGATGAAAATGAACAGGAAAATTGAATTCGGTTTTCTGTCGGTCAAAGACAAGAAAACAGTCACTTTCTTTCAGCGGGGTGATTTCCCTGTGGACATTCTCCATATTTTTTTGTCCTAAAAATAAGAATTCTGATAAAATAATATAAGCTATATTGATAAATAATATAAAGATAAAAAATTGCATGTTGCTTCTTTAGTATAAAATAATGTTGTTTTCATCTGGTTTGCTGTTAAATTTACTTGATTTTCAATTTACCTGTAACACTTTCTGATTCTTGCCTGAAAAATTAATATTATAATTCGATAATAACATACTTGTTATATGTAACGTCCTGATGTATCTTGCATCCCTGAAAGTTGCCTGGTGATTTGACCTGCTTTGAAAAGAAGGAAAAGATACTTTTTGACGCCCTGTTTCAATCAATTGAAATATAATAGGGTGATTAGTTAATTTAATATTCTCAAAATAATATGGTATGAGTAATAACACATTTAAGGAAAGATGGCAAATAATTAAAGAAGAACATGAGAAGCTTCTGGCAAAGGAAAATAAGAAACTATTCAGTACAAACGGAATTTTCAACCGTTACGAAAATCCTGTATTGATCAGGGATCACGTACCTCTTCACTGGCGTTATGATCTGAATCCTGAAACAAATCCCAACTTAATGGAGAGAATTGGTTTCAATGCTACTTTTAATGCAGGGGCTATTAAGTGGAATGGCAAATATTTGGTGGTGGTAAGAACCGAAGGGAATGACCGAAAATCTTTTTTTGCAGTTGCCGAAAGTCCCAATGGTGTAGATAATTTCAGATTCTGGGAACGGCCGATAACACTGCCACAACTGGATGAGCCGGATGTGAATGTTTATGATATACGGTTAACAAAACATGACGATGGCTATGTATATGGTGTTTTCTGTTCCGAAATAAAGGATCCGGATGCCGGACCCGGTGATACAAGCAGTGCTGTTGCTGCTGCAGGCATCGCCCGTACAAAAGATATGGTTAACTGGGAACGTTTGCCCAATCTGATTACGCCATCGCCTCAGCAGAGAAACGTAGTTCTGTTTCCTCATTTTATCGATGGGAAATATGCATTCTATACACGGCCACAGGATGGATTTATTGAAACCGGTAATGCCGGTGGTATCGCATTTGGTTTATCCGATTCGATAGAAAAGGCAGAGTTAAAAGATGAGAAAATCGTGGATAACAAAAGATACCATACTGTATATGAACTTAAAAACGGTCTGGGCCCGGCGCCGATCAGAACGGATAAAGGCTGGTTGCAGCTGGCACATGGTGTGCGAAACACAGCAGCAGGCTTAAGGTACACTTTGTATATGTTCATGACCGATCTGAAAGAACCATGGAAAGTTATTTATAAACCTGGCGGATTATTCATGGGACCGTTAAGTACCGAAAGGGTAGGTGATGTATCAAATGTTCTGTTCAGTAATGGCTGGATATTGGATGAAGACGGTACCGTATTCATCTACTATGCTTCTTCCGACACCAGAATGCACGTTGCAACATCAAATATAGAATTGTTGATGGATTATTGTATGAACACACCCCCTGATGAATTTACGTCGGCTGCTTCTGTAATGTCAATCAATAAACTGATAGACCGGAATCTGCCATTTATGAAATAACAAAACATGAATTTGGATCTTAAATTACTCAAAACCCAACTACAAGATGAGTTGGTAAATATTCTCAGATATTGGAAGGATAATGCAGTAGACGAAAAGTACGGTGGTTTTCTAGGTAAGATCGATCATTATAACCGGGTTATCGAAAAAGGTTCGAAAGGAGCTGTTCTGAATGCACGAATATTATGGACCTTTTCAGTCGCCTATAATTTTACACATGATAAGCAATACCTTGAACTGGCAGAGCGGGCATATCAGTACCTGGTTGATCACTTTTGGGATAAAGAAAACGGTGGTTTATTCTGGGAACTCGATTATCGTGGAAATGTGCTGAATGACCGAAAACAAATTTATGCTCAGGGTTTTGGCATATATGGTTTTTCTGAATTTTACAAAGCATCCGGGAGTGCTGATTCACTCAAGTATGCAATTCAACTTTATGAATTGATTGAAAGGCATGCATTCGATACTATACATGGTGGATACATAGAAGCACTTGGGGGCAGATGGGAAACTCTGGAAGATATGCGATTAAGCCCGAAGGATGCCAATGAACCTAAATCCATGAATACCCACCTTCACCTGTTGGAACCATACACAAACCTTTACCGTTACTGGAAAGATGAAACACTCAGGAAACAGACAACGGGCCTTGTCAATACATTTCTCGACAAAATTATAGATCATTCAAGCTACCATTTTCAGTTATTCTTCGGAGAGGACTGGTCGGTTCGTTCTTCCATTACTTCTTACGGACATGATATTGAAGGTTCCTGGTTAATATATGAAGCTGCCGAAGTTCTCGAAGATCACATTTTACAGGAAAAAGTAAAAGAAACAACTCTTCACATGGTTAATGTTACAATGGAAGAAGGTATGGACAACGACTGTTCGATCTTTAATGAAAAAGACAATATTTCCGGACATACCGACAAGGATAAACACTGGTGGCCACAGGCAGAAACACTGGTTGGTCTGATGAATGCCTATGAAATATCTGGTAATGATAAATATCTGAGAACTCTCGTTAAAACCTGGCAATTTATATATGAAAAAATGATCGATAGGAAAAACGGGGAATGGTTCTGGAGAGTCGATGAAAAAGGAAATCCGGTTAATACTGAGGATAAAGCAGGATTCTGGAAATGCCCCTATCACAACAGCAGGGCCCTGATAGAAATATTAACCAGACTTGCTAAAAATAACCTTATTTAAGTAATTTACACAGCTAAATAAAATCTGTAAATAAGCTAACTACAAAAATATGACAATACAGAAACTTCGACTAAAAGAAAAGATTGGTTACGGATTTGGCGACGCCGCTTCTTCCATGTTCTGGAAGCTGTTTTCCATGTACCTGCTCTTTTTCTACACTGATATTTTTGGAATTCCTGCTGCAGTGGTGGGTACTATGTTTTTGGTTACCCGTATATGGGACGCTCTTAACGACCCGATAATGGGGGTTATCAGTGATCGTACGAAAAGCCGTTACGGAAAATTCAGACCATATCTTTTGTGGATAGCCATCCCGTTTGGAATTATAGGGATACTCACATTTACAACACCTGATCTTGGGATGAAAGGGAAGATTATTTACGCTTATGTCACCTATTCATTAATGATGATGGTGTATACGGCTATTAATGTTCCTTATGCATCGTTACTGGGAGTAATGACTTCCGACGGAAAAGAGCGAACCACACTGGCTTCCTTCCGAATGGTCTTTGCTTTCGGTGGAAGCATTGTTGCCCTTGCTCTGGTCAATCCGCTTGTAAATACTTTTATGGGGAAGGACATCACCATCGAACAACATTCGAATGCAAAAATTGCGATTGAAAAAATCGACTCTGTTGCCAGCGGTACAATTCACTGGATCGATTCGGTATCAATGGTTAATATATCAGGCTCACAAGAATCTTTAACTGAAGGGATCAATCGTGATTCGGCAGCACGGGTATTGGTTGCAAATATTGATGAAATATCCAAATTGTCGAATCAATCGTTGAATGCAATAGTATCTTCCTCGATAGAAAAAATTGATTCATTGGGTAAAGGGTCCGTGGCGGCATCAGGAATTCTCTCACTCGATTCGGTTACCAGGGCATCTTTAACTGGATTTGTTTCTTCAGCCAAAAAGAGTGTGCTTACCGGTGGAGTAACTACATTAAACACTGCAAAAACAGGTTCTTTAGAAATGCTGAATTCAAAAGAAAAAGAACTGAATCGATTTCTCGATAAAAAAGCCCAGAAGGGGTGGCAAATGTCAGTGGCTGTATTTGCTTTGATTGCTGCACTGTTATTCTTTTTAACATTTTCATGGACACGGGAAAGGGTAAAGCCTATCCAGGAGAAGCAAAGTAATTTGAGCCGTGATCTGATGGATCTTCTGAAAAACCGCCCCTGGTGGATCTTACTGGGTTCCGGTGTTGCAGCCCTTGTATTCAATACAATTCGCGACGGGGCAGCCATTTATTACTTTAAATATTATTTGGGAGATCAGACAAAAGTATCCGTTTATTTTGTAATCGGACAAATCTTCAATATTGTAGGTATCATCTTTGTAACACCCCTGGCCAATAAATTCGGAAAAAAGAGAACTTATTTCATGGCAATGGTGATGGCTACTGTTTTTAGTATATTCTTTTATTGGGTACATAAGGAAAACTACATAACCATTCTCATATTCCAAAGCCTTATCAGCATTTGTGCAGGTAGTATCTTCCCCTTACTCTGGTCGATGTATGCCGATATTGCCGATTACTCCGAATGGAAGACCGGTCGCCGGGCTACCGGACTGATTTTTTCCTCTTCTTCCATGTCACAAAAATTCGGATGGACATTCGGAAGTGCAGTTACAGGATGGTTACTTGCTTATTACGGGTTTAAAGCAAATGTTATCCAATCAGCCGATACCCAGCATGCTTTACGGATGATGCTAAGTTTTTTCCCGGCAATCGGGGCGATACTGTCTGCAATATTTATATTCATGTATAAACTTAGCGATTCGTATATGAAGGAGATAGGTACTAAGCTGAACGAAAAAAGAGCTACTTTGCCAGATAGAAAAGAATAAAAATGCAACCAGAGACACTTTCATAATTTATTCAAAGGTTATTTGATAAACTATACAATCTGATGAAATAAATAGATTTCTTATAACCTGGCTAAAAATCATTAATTGAAATTAATATGACAGCTATGAAAAAGAATTATAATCAATCGTCGCCTATATTTTTTGCTTTTCTTTGTATGGGTTTCGGAGATGTTGTCGGCCCACTTACCAGTCAGCTTCAGACAGAATTTAGTCTATCTAATTTTATAGCAGGATTTGTAACATTCATGGGTTTTATTATGTTCGGATTGCTATCCGTTCCGCTTGGTATTTACCAGGACAGAAAAGGCAAAAGACACGTTTTATTACTTGGGCTGGCAGCTGCCCTGTTGGGGCTTGTTATGCCAATTATCGGTCATTATTCTTCATTTGTACTATTACTGACTTCCTTATTATTACTGGGAACCGGAGCCACCCTGATGCAGGTAGCCGGAAACCCCATTATGCGTGATGTTTCACCGGAAGGAAAATTCTCCAGGAACCTTTCATTCGGACAATTTGTGAAAGCAATCGGTTCTTTGTCCGGAGCTTTAATACCGATAATTGCATTTAAATACTGGGGCATGGACTGGAAATTACTCTTTCCGGTTTATTCTGTTATTATTGCCATAACACTGGTTTATCTTTATTTTGTTAAAATAGAAGAACGAAAGGACGAAAAATCCAATCCGGCAACATTTTCCAGTTGTTTCAGATTGCTTGGAAATCCGTTTATCGCCCTGATGGTATTGGGTATTTTTCTTTATGTGGGGGCAGAGGTGAGTATGAGTGCAAAATTACCCAACTATTTATCGTACCGGTTTCAATTCGATATACATGAGCTCGGTCTTTTCGGAACTTTATTTTTCTTTCTGGCACTTATGACAGGAAGATTTCTGGGAGGTGTAATACTCAACTGGCTCCCGCCAAAACGCTTTCTCATCATCACCTCGATTCTTTCATTACTGGGTATCGGAGGACTATTCCTTTCTACAGGTCAATATCTGGGATTTGTGTCTATTGCTGTTATCGGATTAGGTTTTGCGAATATTTTCCCGCTTATTTTTTCAATTTCTATCGACGCCATGCCCGAACGCGGCAATGAAATTTCAGGACTGATGATCACCGCAATTATTGGTGGTGCAATAGTACCTTTGGCATTTGGCGCTGTTGCCGACACTTTTACTATTAATGGCAGGGTTCCTGGTACCGGCTATTTGTATACTTTACATATTATACCTTTCGTTAAGTCGTGTAAATAAATTAATAAAATGAAAATATCCGACGATAAAAGAACGGTTATGACCCTGGACGCAGGAGGCACCAATTTTGTGTTTTCTGCCATTCGGGGAGGAGAGGAAATAATATCCCCGGTTCAGAAACCGGCTAATGCCAACGATCTTGAATTGTGTCTGAAGACCATCAAACAAGGCTTTGAAGAAGTAAAAGAGCAACTGGAAGATAATCCTGAGGCTATCAGTTTTGCATTTCCGGGACCTGCAAATTATCCCATGGGTATTATCGGCGACCTGCAAAACCTGCCTGCCTTCAGGGGAGGTGTGCCACTGGGGTCTATTCTTGAAGAACATTTTAACATTCCGGTATATATTAATAACGACGGCGATTTGTTTGCTTACGGAGAAGCACTGGCCGGAATATTACCGGAATTAAATTCGGAACTTGAAAAGGCGGGTAGTACGAAACGTTACAATAACCTGATAGGCATAACGCTGGGTACGGGTTTTGGTGCCGGGATCGTAAGAAACGGAGAATTATTTTTAGGTGATAATTCCATGGCGGCAGAAGTGTGGATTTTCAGTAATCGTGTTGTTCCCGAAATGTATGCTGAAGAAGGGGTGAGCACAAGAGCGATACAAAAAGTTTATCAGGAATTATCCGGAACTGAAAATAATTCCGGATTAATGCCAAAGGATATTTATGAAATAGCCTCCGGGCAAAAAATCGGGAACAAAGAGGCTGCCATAGCTGCTTTTCGGAAAATGGGCCATTGCCTGGGTGATACACTCGCCAATCTTTTAACTCTTATCGATGGGATAGTAGTGATAGGTGGCGGCATAGCCGGTGCAGGTGATCTGTATATGCCGGCAGTAATGGATGAACTTCACGGACATTTTGTGAACAGAAAAGGTGATAAAATGCCCCGGCTCGTTCAGCAGGTATTTAATCTGGATGAACCGGGAAGCAAAAAATCATTTCTTAAGAATTATTCGAAACGAGTAAATATCCCGGGAACTGATAAGACACCTGGATTACGACCCGGAACCCCGGTTGGGAATAGCTTCCAGTAAACTGGGCGCCAGTAAAGCAATTTCACTGGGGGCCTATTCTTTTGCCCTGAATAAACTGGATGCCTGAAATTATTCTTTTTACAAATTTTGTTGGTTTTTGATGTTAGGGTTTCATTGTATTTAATGAATTAACAGTTTATTGGCAGTTTAATACAGTGAACAAAAAATTGAATTAACTTGTTATAAACTCTCTAACCAACTAAAACTAACAACTATGGATCTTCAAACTGCATTATCCAACATCAACTGGCTTTCGGTAATTGTTGCTACCATAGCAGCTTTTATTCTGGGAAGTCTTTGGTACTCCCCGGTACTTTTCGGCAAAGTATGGCAAAAAGAACTTGGACTTAGTGATGAAAAGATAAAAAATGCCAACATGGCTGTGATTTTCGGTACTTCTTTTGTTCTGGAATTCATTGCTGCTTTTGTTCTTGATATGTTTCATAGGTCCCGAAGCAAATGTAGCAACAGGAATAATTGCCGGGGCATTGGTAGGCATAGCCTGGATAGCTACAGCCATTGGCACCAATTATCTTTTTGCCCGTAAATCATTCCGCCTTTTTCTGATCGATTCCGGTTATTTTATTGTGTTCTTTATAGTGATGGGCGGTATTCTGGGTGCCTGGTAGAAATTTCTTCTACTAAACCATAATATTTATAATACCAAATAATTAAGATTACCGAATAATGGAAAAGTTCAAATTATGGATTAAGCGCATCGGGATCATCGGATTTCTTTTCTTTCTGGTTAAAGGACTGATCTGGCTTGCTATTATTTTTGGTGCAGGCACTTTATTGAAAAAATAATGAATGGTGTACTTTCACTTATTCAGGAAGTACCTTGATCTTCATTGTCCCTTCATACACTTCAAAGATTATTTCATCACCTGATTTCCAGGAGTAAGTGTTCGTTTTGTTTTCTCCCTTGAAAAGTCTCTTGGTTCTGTATTCCAAAGGCCCCTGCATGTTATCGGGTAATTCACTGCCTTCTCTGATTAAATGGTGTATTACCTTAGCGGGGCCCTCACCGGCATTTACAAGAAATACTTTATGGTTTTTAGTTTGTCCGATTGTGATTTTTACTTTTGTGCCTCTGTTTACTTCTCCTTCATATGGAATGTTTTCATTAATAGTTGTCCAGTTATCCGGTGGCGGTGGCTCGGGAATTACCGGTCGCATTCGCTGGTCCACTTCCGTATAATCATCCGGAATAGTAAATAATGCAGGATCAACTTTCCATTTTTCAATATTGCGTAATTCCATATACGTATTGTCAGCCATGTTATTGACGATACGGATGGGGAAATTATGCTTATCGGAATGCCAGGATATAAATATTTTCTTATCATTCATGAATAACTCATTCTTATGACAATTGATTCCGTTAATCGTTTCTGTTCCGGCATTTTTTTCAACAGCTTTCTTCTTAAACCAGATATATGATTGCACAGGATCATTCGACCGGCTCATTAAACCATCGCAGGTTGTTTTTTGAACAAATTTTTTGTCAGGCATAAGGATGTATGTCTCGTTTTTTTCCGGGAAAACGATCACGATCCCCCTCATGCCATCTTCGTTGAATTCGTACCGGTACTGTTGCAGGTTGGAATATACCTTGTATAATCTTTCACGGCCCGATACTACATTTAATAATTCGGCGCTGAACTGGCTAAAGACCGATGCAGAAATCAGTAATGCTGTTATCAGCAATATGTTTCTGTTTCATGGTTTTATGACATTAATTTTACATTATTCTAAAAGGATTAATTAGACACAGACATTGCGGATATAGCTTTATATTCGGTATAAAAGATTTAAAAGCGACTGTACTTTTTTAAACATTAAAATTTAATTGGAACAATCCGCCGCGTCGATTGCATCCTGATATTCCTGTCTCTGTTGCTCGGTTAAAAATGTACCACAGTTATCGATATAATTTTCAAATGCCTGTACATAATTTTCACATTTGTCCGAGTTTTGAGGATCAAGAACAAATGCACTTTGAGCTTGAACGAAAGCACTTAACAATGCATCGCAATTGGCATGTATCAGGTTCTTCGGTTTTATCTTTCTTGCAGGAATATATGGTTAAACCTGTTAATACGAGAAAGACTAATGTTAAAGTGAAATAGATTTTTTTCATTGGATTTAATATTTAAATAATTATTACTTAATAGCACCTTATAATATTTAATGAAAATTAGTTTAGAATATTTCTGTTATATTAGTTGGTTGCTTCTCAGTTTATTGTTTTAAAGAGTATCCGGAGTGAAGTTGTTAATTAATTTTCATTGCCAGAACCAATGTCCATGTAATCGATCCGCCGTTACCACTTACAGAGATAATATCACCGTTCAATTCAGCATCTTTAAGATTAAAAGTAAGATCGGAGGCAGGAGTCTCCCCACTAAAATCGGTTGAATTGACTAACTGCCAGTTTCCCGTGTTATCCTTTGCATAAATGTTTTGCACATCATTCTATATGACGATACCTGCATCTACATAAATATTCGGATTATCGGCATTATTTCTAAGTTCCGAAGTAGGATTGATAGACCAACTACCACTCCTTTGGATCTTGGAATCGGCAGAGACCAGTGTTTCTCCGGAATAACTTAACGTAGCGTTACTGATAGTAACAAGTACCCGTTACCTTATCGATATCAACATCCATGGTTGTTGAAACATCCCATGCGGGATAGACATTGGTATAATGAACCGTTAATGATCCTTTGTAGCTGTTATCCAGTAAGTTATCAGGAACCATATCATTGCTGTTATCTTTTTTGCAGCCTGAAAGTATCAGGCTAGTAATGATTAACAGCAATGACAGGATATATGACAGCTTCAGTTTTAGGAGATTTTTCATTTCAATAATTTTTGTAATAGTTTGAATGAATTACATTAAATGTTTTACTCATATTATAATTTTACAAATTCCACTCTGCGGTTGTTAGCTTTACCTTCGGGGGTGTCGTTTGATGCTATCGGGACAGATTCTCCATATCCTTTTGAAACAAGTCTGTCTTTGGATATTCCCATCGAAACCAGCTTATCCATGATAGCTTCTGCACGCTGTTCCGAAAGTTTCTGATTAGATTCTTCACTTCCATCACTATCTGTATGTCCCTCTACACTCAATTTGAGATCGGGATGTTCATGCATCAACTGATACATCATATTAATTACACCCATTGACTCTGGCTTTATTGTGGCCTTTCCAACATCGAACCGAATACCGTTAGTAACTATTTTTCCATCCTGAAGTATTCGGTCGTAATATTTTACACCTCCTTTGGCAATTCTGAAATTTTTCACATAATAAAGATTTTCATCTTTGGCGTGATAGGCATGCAAGGTGATACCGCTGGGATTATAATTCAGGTGGGGAATATTTATCAGTCGCGTATCATCTATGTAGCCTTTGAGCTTACCATTAGTATATGCAATAGCAATATGCGCCCATCTGCCTTTGATCGAACCATTGTCAGGGATTTTACTTTCGGCAGAGGATAATGACATAGAACTTCCCCAAAGATTTATATCAGCCTGAGAACTTGAAGGATGTTTTTGATTTTTAGAATCATACAGATAGATATCAAAGGAACCATCATTAAGAAAGAGGTCAAAATCAACGGTGAATACATCCGGCAGGTAATCTGTGTCAGAGTTTTTTAAGTAAGGAATTATGCTTGGAGCACCTCCTCTGAACATAATTACATTGTCGCCACCAAAATTGGCATTTTCTACTGTGCCTCGAACAAGATCCCATCGCGAAGGAAACTCCCCGTTTTCCTCATTTTCAAGGTTATCTTCAAAAATAATCTCATTACCGGGGATAAAATCGTATTTACTCCATGCAAGTTCGGGTTTTTTATCAGTATTACTCTCCAATGTATTTTTCCCCTCATTTGTTTTAGATTGTGTCTGATTTTGGGATGCCTTCTCATTCGGGTTTTTTTCTGTGTCTTCGTTTTTAAAAGAATCTTTAATTTCTTTTTCCGTTCCATCCAGCCCTTTATCAATGCCTTTATCAATATTTTTGTTGACCCGTTGTTCGATCTTTCGTTTGAGTTTGTTCTTTAGGTTAACCTGACTGTAACTGCAGGTTATCAGGGGAAAACATATGATCAACAATACAATTATTTTTTTCATGGCTTAATATTATTATCTGGTTATATTTTTTATGTTAATCAACACTCTTATTGGTTTTTATAATTTCAATACAGAAGTCAGAACCTGCATCAAAAAGACGCATTCTGAAGCATTTTTTCTCACCGGAAATAATGACTGGATTCTGTGTAGAAGGATAATTGACAGGTTCACCTGCAATTACAAGATCGTCCGTGAAGGAAACTTTTATAGAATTCGAATCGGTAATTTCCAGTAATCTGAAATAATAAGGAGAATCTTTGCCTCCAAACTCACTTCCTTCTTTAACAAATATGACAGAGGTATCTGCATTGATCTTATCCCAGGTTTTACCTGACCATCCAATCTCAATTATTCGTATTCCAACTGTCTTCATTTCGATACTAGAATGAATCTGGTTATAAACAGGTAGTGTATTAATTAATCCTGTTAGAAGGAACGCATATTTTACAATTAAAATGACTGCTTTCATTTCAGTCCGATTTGGAATATCAGTAGAAAAGAATATTCAATTCAAAAAATAAAGCTTATATATCTTATATTTTCGGGATATTAGCATTAGCCCGGTTTGGTTTAGAATTCACCTGGATTGGATTAGAATTTTTTTAGAGCTCTGACTTATATATTGACAGAGGAGACAGGGAAACGGAAGATGGAAAAGGAAATATAAGGATATAATAAAACAGGTTACATAGATTCAAGTGCTCTTAATACTTGTTGTTTATTGCTTAATGATATCGGCACACTCGACTGGTCTTTCATAAGAATGTATCCGCCTTCCGACTTTACATATTTGTCAACCTGGGCAAGATTTATAAGGTGCGACTGATGTACTCTCAAAAAGCCCGATGTTCTCAACAGTTCGCTGAATTCTTTAATGGTTTTCGATACCAGGATCCGTTTTTTATCGGCAAGATGAAAAAATGTATAGTTATTATCAGATTGGCATCGTATAATATCTTCAATTTTGACGATATGAAGGCACTCGGCAGTGTGTAAGACAATATGTTGCAGCGATTGTTTATTTTCGAAATTATCGATCAGTGTTTTTATCTTTAATTTTTCCTCTTCTTCTTTAATTAAGATTTTTGCTTTGTTTATGGCAAGATATAACTCATCAGGATCGATGGGTTTTAGTAAATAATCGAGGGCACTGCATTTAATGGCCTTAATGGCATATTCTTCGTGAGCAGTTATAAAGATCAGTTTGAAAGTAATTGCACGAAGTTTTTTTAACAGGTCAAAGCCGGTGCCATCGGGTAGTTGTACATCGAGAAACAGAATATCCGGGGAAAATTTGGTTACGGTTTTGTATCCTGATTCAATGTCCTGCGCGGTGGCTACGATTGAAATATCGGGCGATATTGAATGAATCAGGTTTGTCAACGTGTTTATTACCCTGGTTTCGTCATCTATTATAATAGCCTTCATTTGTAAAATATTTTTTAATATAAAGCTGTTAAACAATTATTTTTTGAAAAGGAACCTGAAAAACGACTTTGGTACCAGTAGGTTCGTTTGTATTCCCAATATCAATGATCTCAAACCGCACATTTTTACCTGCAGCTTTTCTCAGGTATTTTATCCGTTCCCTGGTAAGCGCGATGGAAAGTGATCGCTTTTCGTAGTGTGTTTTGGCAGATGTTTTCTGTGTACTTCCATTCCTCCCAACACCATTATCCTCCACTTCAAACCTTATCAGATTGCTTACCAGCTTAAAACGGATACTGATCTTTCCTTTACCCTTCTTAGGCAACAGCCCATGCTCTATTGAATTTTCGATAAAGGGCTGTGCCAGCATGGGAGGAATTGCGAAGATTTCGGCATCTATATTCTCAGCGATTTCGATCGAATAATCAAAGTTGGTTTCAAAACGTAATTTCTGGATCTCGAGATAATCTTCCAGAATTTTAATTTCATTTTCAAGGGGAATATAATCTTTTCTTGCATTTTCGAGTATAGATCGCATGAGCTTGGCAAATTTTGTCAGGTAACGGTTCGCTTCTTCCGAATGGTTATTGATAATAAAATCCTGGATGGCACAAAGGGAATTAAAGATAAAATGCGGATTCATTTGTACCCGTAATAATTTTTGTTCAAGGCCGATAGTTTTGATTTTTACCTGCAGGTTTTTTTGGCGGATAATAAGAATTCCTGAAAGTAAAAGGAAGAGCGTAAATATAACAGCCCCCAGAAGATACAATTTTTGTTGTTTCAATTCCGCTTTATGTGCCAGTTGTTGCTGTTCTTTTTCATATTCCATTTTATGCAGTTTTTTATCAAATGAGTACTGCATCTCCAGCCTGGTAATTTTTTTTATGTTTTCAACTTTTATCAGACTGTCCTGCATTTGCATATGTTCCTGCAAGAATGAATATGCCTTGTCGTACTTGTGTTGTATTGAATAAATGGAACTTAATTGTTTGGTTGCATCAGAAATAGCAAAAGGAATGTTAAGTTCTTTTCCGATTTCATACCCTTTTTTTACATTCTTCAATGCCGTTTTGTAATCTTTTATTGCCATATCTATTTTTCCGAGTAGAATGTAGTAATCGGCAAGATTTGCAGTGGGATTGATTTTTTCTGCGATAGAGATGCATTTTCTGATATAATAATAGGCTGAATCTGTTTTTTGTAGCTGGAGATAAGTATTAGAAAGGTTATAATATGATTCTGCAACTCCAGGCGGATAATTCATCATCCTGTTTAGTTGCAATCCTTTTTTGTAATAAAAAAGAGATGAATCGTAGTCACTCAGTGAATTATATACAAGTGCAATGTTGTTATAGGTTTTACTGATCTCCCAACTGTTTTTCGATTTAATTGATAATGGCAATTTTTTATGGTAATATTCAAGCGCTTTGTCGAAATCTTTCTGATAATAATACAAAATACCGATATTGCCATTGGCCAGCGACATTCCTGCGGAATCCTTCTTGATTTCCCATAGTTTCAACGCGTCAAAATAAACATCCATTGCTTGTTGAAACAATCCCTGGTTTTTATAGATATGTCCAAGACTGTTTTGTGCATCGGCCATTAAAACCGTATCTCTAATTTCAACGGCAACGTTAAAAGCTTCCTGAATATAATCGAATGCCTTCTGGTAGTCTTTTTTTTGATTATAAATATAACATAGGGAGTTATATGAATTGTACATTCCTTTTTTGCTCCCTGATTCTTTATAAAGCTGTAAACTTTGTTGTATATACTTTTCCGATTCATTAAGATTTCCCCTGAAACTGAATACATATCCCAGGCCGAAACATGCTGTTGCCATTCCTTTTTTGTCGCCAAGTTCTTTGAAAGTATCATAGGCCATGTGGATATAATAAAATGCGCTGTCATTTTTAGTGTAATTCACCAGGTGCGTATATCCGATTGCGATATAAGCATTCCCTATTCCATTCTGATAACCAATAGCCGAAGCAAGTTTCAAAGCTTTTCTGGCCAGAATAAAGGCTGTATCCGGATACTTTCTGCGATTTTCGTAAGCTTTTTTATTCCAGCGGTTGATCAGCAAGGTATCCTGTGATAATTCTTTTTTTGTTATTGCTTCTCCTTGAATAGTCGCTGTAAAAGGCAAAAAACAAATGAAGCCTTGAGAAACAGCAGGGGAAAAACAGGACGAAATTAATACGAGAAATATGTACCATCTCTTTTGCATCTGAAAAGAGTTTAAAGTTGGCTTAATTGGTACAAGTTAAGGAATTGTCGGAAATAATCATAAAATTTTCTGTGTTTTACAGATAACTTACCTGTACGTGGTGAACTATTATATTATATTTTTTTCCTTATTCAATTTTGATGGCATAATCCCTCCTGACGAACTCAGAGGTTTAAGGGAATTGTTTTTTATTTGACATACCTAGTCATTCAGGCAGTAGATCATTTATAACCGGCTTTTTCAGGAACCGGATCAGTAATTATCTTTCGGGCGCCGAGGTAAAAGAAACCAGCGCTGATAACAAGCAGGATATGACTAATATCGCTGTGATCGAACCATTTGGAGATGTCCCATTCATTCATATAAATCAGTGCAGATATTCCAGAGAAGGCAACTGCTATAAGAAACAGACGACTGCCTTTTTTTCGGGCTTTCCGGTAAATAAAAATATTGAAACTTGTCACTACTACCAGCAAGCCATAGGCTACATGCAATTCCACGAAGAAGAAATTCAGTGTACTTAATGTAACTATAATAAATGTTGCCAGCTCGACCAGGTTTACCCATCCGAAGATTGCTCCCAGCCGTGGATGAATTAATGGACGGGCATATTCGATCGAAGCCCTTTCCACCAGCATGATGGCAAACATACTCGTTATCCATCCGGGCAATTTCCATGAAAATGTCAATGCATACAAAAAGGCATGACCGATAAGACCGCCGATGGCAGTGGCTATTCCCATAGAAAGAAAATAATAACGCAGGTATTGATGTACCTTGTTATGTGCCGGAATTTTAGTTAGTTTGACAAATGCATAAAAACAAACCGCTGAAATCATAAGTGCTGTAACAGTAGTAACCGGTTCGCTAATTTTAATTCCTGAAAAGTAAATAGGAGGTTGCTGGGAAATCATATATATGGGTTTAACACCGTTTTGAAAATTAATGAGTTAATAAAATTGGATGATTTTCAAGTAACTAATAAATATATTTCAGGAAACTGTTAAATTTCCATAAACAATTTGGGTAGACTTATATTTATTCAGGTTAAACAATAACCCCTTTCCTGAATCATCATTACTGTTGCAAAAACAATTGATGAACAAATCTGTTCGAATTCAGGGAAATTTCTAAAAATGATAGATTCAAAACTCAATTTGTCTGTTGCATTCCAAAATTTGGGTACAATTCAATACCAGAAATCGTATAATTAATTTAATTCAAAAATAAACCGGTTAATGTGAAACAAATTTGCCGGACTTTATGTAAATTGAAGTTGCAAATTCCCTATTAAACGATCCCTTTAAACCAAAAGGAACTTTAGGTATAATTTTTAAATATCCATTTAATAAACAGGTTATGAAAACAAATTTAATTTTATGTAAGGGATCGGTTAAGTCTGAAATACCCTTCAGACAAATTCTTTCAAGTTTAGTTATAAGTATTTTTTTATTGACAGTTGTTCAGTCATTTTCATACGGACAGACAAAAACTACTGCAAATGATGCTAAAATTAAAAGTCTGGAAGCAGGATTAAAAAATGCAGAGGCAAATCATCAGAGAGCCGAGAAAAAAGTAAGAATGGCCGATTCGTTAATTGAAACCGGTACACAGATGGTTTCAGAGGCTAAAATGGAAATTAAACAACAAGAAGAAGAGCAAAAAAGACTGGAAAAGGAAAACGCCACACAGCACAAGCCACTTGAAAAACAATTGAAATCGAAGGACAAGGAAGAAGTTACCAGTGCAAGAAACGAACTGAAGGAGATCGACACAAAATACAAAGTCGAAGCAAAAAAAGTGGCAGACAAGTTGAGGGAAGAAAACAAAAAACTGACAACAGGTACCGCTAATGTCTCCAGGGGTAAAACAACTAAGAAAACAGCTGATGAGGCATTAAAAAAAGCAGAGGAATCTGTTGAGAATGCCAGGGCAAAACTCGAAGCAGCAAGAAACCCGGAGATGGAAAGTGATGGAAAAAAAGGGAAAAAGAAATAAAGTCAGGTAACTAATAAAAAACTTATGATAAAAAAGCATCCTGGTTGTTGGCCAGGATGCTTTTTTTATATACTTAAGTATTGAAGAATCGAGATAAATAACCTTGGGAGACTGGAGAATTCCATCACTTATATTTATAACTAATTTGGGTTGGATGATAATGAATGAAAATAGTGTTGAAAAATTTCTAAACTCTATATTGAACTTATCAGTAATTCATTATAATTTGTATCCGTAACGCTTGTTTTATTGTAAAAACAAAAAAATATATTATATTGAATCGGTTTATGGACTGATAATAAACCTGAATATCTTATTCAGAGCGGAAATTGTTAATGAAATCCGGTATTATAGTGAAGGATGAATTTAAAGGATTAAGTCAAACGTACAATGGTATCTCAACCAGTGATTAAATAACACTTATCTAATTACTAATTCTACTAATTTCAATTATCATGAAGAAAATCATATTAATTGTAGTTTTTGCCCTGGTATTCAAATATGGCTATAGCCAGTTTGAACTGAGTTTAATGCCCAAAGTGGGTTATAATGCAGTTGACATTGAAAAGGCCACTGGTACTCTTAAATATGAAAACACTACCAGCAGTACTTACCTGAATAGCTGGAACCAGTTCCATTATGGTGTTGCAATCCAGGGGATATTTAATAACGGGAATAAAATTAACTATGGTGGAGAGCTTTCCTATCATCGTTTGTATTATTGGGAAGAGGCATATTATACTTCTTACGGAACCAGATATCGCTGGGGCGATGTAAGTACAATCGGACTGGAATTCCTGGCAAAATACAATTTAACAGATCTATTTTACTTAAAACCCGGAATTGGCCTGCAACATTTTACTGATGGTTCCGGAACGACAGTCGGTTTGGCAGAAGCAGCCGGTGTGGAAATAAAAATATCTGATAAGTTAGCTATACCGGTTGAGTTTCGTTCGGATCAGATATTCGGTCATGCTGTTTCTATTTTACTAAGTCTGGGTTTTGGTCTGAGAGCTTCTTTTTAAAGGAAATACATAAATTCACAGTTTTGCAATTACCAGAATGCTAATAGCGAATATCACAGATCTTAAATTCGTTATGTGTAAATGCCGGAATAGATTTGTTTTGAAAAAATGACAGGTATCAACCAGCTTTCAGGTAAGTTACCTGGTAGTAAATATCCTTTATTTTACAAGCAACATCCTGCCATTTCAACTTTTCCACTTCCTTTTTGCTGTTGTTTTTAAGTATATTGGATAATGCATTGTAATTCAATATGCCATAAACAGCATCGGCCATAGCCTCAATATCCCAAAAATCGACTTTAATGGCATTGTGTATTACTTCTGACACACCCGATTGTTTGGATATTATTACGGGCACGTTGCTTTGTATTGCCTCAAGCGGAGAAATTCCAAACGGTTCTGATACGGAAGGCATAACATATAAATCACTCATGGCATACATCCTGTATACATCATCACCTCTCAGAAATCCTGTAAAATGAAATTTGTCGGAAATTCGTAATTTGGCAACATATCGTATTATTTTTTCCATAAGATCACCATTACCGGCCATTACAAACCGCACATTGTCCATTTTCTGCAAAACTTGATAAGCAGCTTCAATAAAATACCCAGGGCCCTTCTGTGAAGTAATTCTCCCCAGAAAAGTGACAATCTTATCATTTGTACCTATCTTCCATAAATTTTTTATTTCACTTTTCGCAAAAGGTTCTACGGCATTATGGACTGTTATCACTTTCAGGGGAGAAATATTGTATTTTCGTATCACTGTATTTCTTGTAAACTCACTGACAGTAATTACCTTATCTGCCATTTCCATTCCTCTTTTTTCGATGGCAAATACCTGTTCATTGTACTTTTTTCCACTACGATCGTATTCTGTTGCATGGATATGTGCTACAAGTGGTTTTCCCGAAACCTTTTTAGCTTCAATACCGGCCTGAAATGTCAGCCAGTCGTGAACATGGATAACATCATGCGGTTCCTTTTTGGCTATTTCAGAAGCCACAACTCCATACCTGTATATTTCACCGAATAATCCGGAGTCGTATTTTCCTGTAAATTCAAGTTTGCCGGTAGAAGAATTATGAATAAAACTTTTGGAACTTTGTTGTCTTTCGGTAATCATCCTTTCATACTGTTCAGGAGTGGCGTATGCAGAAATGCATTGGCTATGTTCAAGCAGTTTCTTTTTTTCGAATAAATGTTGTCTTTTTATTTTACTACCAGATAGTTCGACGTCACTTGCCCCGATCAGTCTTATATTTGATTTCTTTTCGTCCCCGTAAATTTTGGGTACAACAAAAGTTACATTCATATCTTTCAGGGTACTTAGGCCTCTGGTTAAACCGAAACAGGCGGTACCAAGGCCACCTGAAATATGTGGGGGATATTCCCAGCCAAACATCAATACTTTCATAACGCTAACGATTGGATTCAGGTAAACAATAACAATCAACTATAATAAAATTATGAAGAAATTAACTGTGGGGCAATAAATTACAGATGATATGCATCATCTTACCATAATTTGAATTTTATATGTAAAAGATATAACAGATTAAATATGTATTGTATTTATTATCAGTGATTAATACCAGATAAAACAACCTGTTTTATCTGGATTTCGCTTTTTATCATATTCGGTGTAACATGCAGAATCAGTGAGAGACTTCTTATGAAATATCAATACATAAAGGTTGTTTTTTTGTGAAATTCCTTATTAACTAATGAGATGTATGGGAAATTCAGATTACGGCAAATGCAGTTTATAACCATATGATTTCTGAAATAATAATCAATGGTAACCAACTCTCCGCATGGAAATATTTATTCAAAATGCTTTATATTAGCTATTCTTATAAATGAAAAGGATTATGGGTAAACTGATTAAAATAATATCGTGGAACGTAAACGGTATCCGGGCTTCGGTCAAGAAAGGTTTTTATGAAGTAATTAAGGATTTGGATCCTGATATAATGTGTATACAGGAAACCAAGGCACAGGATGATATCATGCAGGATATTGCCCGTGAAATGGGGGGTTATGAATTGTATGTAAATTCGGCTGTAAAAAAAGGATATTCAGGAACGGCAGTTTTAACTCGGCTGAAACCAAAGGGTTATATCTATGATATCGGTAACGAGGAACACGATCAGGAAGGCAGGGTCATTACCATTGAATATGATACTTTTTACCTGACTAACACTTATGTTCCAAACTCAGGTCAGGGTTTAAAAAGACTGGATTACCGTAAAAGCTGGGATAACGATCTGTTGGGTTTTCTTAAGAATCTGGATGCCAAAAAGCCCCTTATATTTACTGGTGACCTGAATGTGGCACATGAAGAAATTGATCTGGCCCGACCAAAGCCAAATTACAACAAAACTGCAGGATACACACAGGTTGAAATAGATGGTTTCGATAATCTGTTGAATGCAGGATTGGTTGATACCTTCAGGCATTTTCATAAGGATAAGGTTCAATACTCATTTTGGAATCAACGGTTTAATGCACGTGCAAATAATGTTGGTTGGCGGATAGACTATTTTCTTGTCAGCAATCGGTTTATGACGAATGTAAAAGATGCTTTTATATTGGATCAGGTTATGGGCTCCGACCATTGTCCGGTTGGTATTGAGATCGAACTTTAATCAAATCCAGAATTTAACCCGAAAAATTCATGAATTTTTCTGACGATTAAGATATACCGCAATTTTGGGTTCATTGTATTCCCCAAATTTGGGTATCTCTAAATCGGGGTTTACTTACGTGAGCTCACTACGTTCGGTTCCCGAATTGCAACGCATACTCCATCGCTCATTCATGCAATTCACTGCGTTTTTGAATGAATAATTTGGGTTAATCTGCTATTTTTTTAATCAGTTTTTCGGATAAATCTTTCAGTTTTTTTCTGGCTTCCGAATCGTAAGCCTGAGGATTGGCTTTAGCCTGCCGTTTTCCCTCAAAGTAAGTGCCGGTAACATTTGTAATTTCCGGTGATACAGCCAGGTACTCAAGGGCCTCAGCTCCTTCTTCCACGGTTGTCATTGATCTTCCGAAATATTCGAGTACCATTTTGGTATTCATCAGCGAAGCTGGATGCATTGCATTAACGGTTATTCCGGTATCTTTCAGTTCACTTGCTAAATCGAAAGTAAACATGATCATGGCTAATTTACTTTGCCTGTAAGCACGAAATCCATCATAATGATGTTCGAGCATTACATCATCAAAGTTGATGGGTTCCTGTCCTACCGAAGCAACATTGATAATCCGTGTACCATTGTTTTTTAGTACAGGCAGCATCTCCCGGGTAAGCAGGAAGGTGGCCAGGTAATTCACCGCAAAACGGAGTTCGTATCCATCAACGCTCAATTCACGTCCCTGGTTAACTTTCGGTCCGCCACCTATACCGGCATTATTTATGAATATATCAATGTGCTGATGTCGTTCTGTTACTTCAGCAGCTAATGATTTTACCTGTTTTAACGAGGAAAGATCAGCATTGAAGTATTCGGATTTATCGTCTCCGGAAATGCGTCGTATATCATTTAATATTTCGTTTCCCTTCTTTTTATCCCTGCCATGAAGAAGTACGGTGGCTCCGTCCTTTGCAAGGTGTAATGCAACCAGTTTCCCAAGCCCGTCAGTAGAGCCGGTTATAAGTATTACTTTACCTGTTTTGTTTTTCATAAATGACACTGGTATCAATGACCTACTAATTTTAACATATTCTCGTTGTACCTCATCCCTGTGTCCGGGTAGTGCAAAAGGAGTTCATTTATTGTATCGGTATCATTGCGTGTAAGTTCGACGTTTAGTGACCGAATATTTTCTTCCAGGTATGTTCTTCTTTTAGTACCGGGAATAGGTATAATATTATGGCCCTGTGATAAAACCCAGGCCAGCGCCAATTGTGCAGGGGTACAATTTTTCTGTACTGCCAGACCGGCAAATCCACTTGCTAAAAGCTGGTTGTTTTTCCAGTTGTCCCCTAAAAAACGGGGATGTGTTTTCCTGAAATCATTATCCGGCAGCTGTTCCGGAATAACAGTATTGGTGACCAAACCCCTGGCTAACGGACTAAAGGCCACTAATGTAATTTCCAATTCCCGGCAAAGGGGAAGTATTTCATTTTCCACATCACGGGTAAGTAACGAATATTCGTTTTGTAAAGCCATTATGGGGTGCACCGCATAAGCCTTACGGATAGATGCCGGCGAAGCTTCCGATAATCCAAGATAGCGCACTTTCCCTTCTTTTACCAGTTGTGCCATGGCGCCAACCGTTTCTTCCACTGGAACATTCGGGTCAATACGATGCGCGTAGTACAGATCAATAACATCCGTTTTAAGTCTTTTCAGACTGGCTTCGCAGGCCTTTTTTACATAGGCAGGAGAACCATCGAAATAAATAGAACCGTCGTCGTTATACCTGAAACCGAATTTAGTAGCCAGAAAAATTTTATTTCGATTTTCTACCAATACTTTCGAAACCAGTTTTTCATTGGCGCCATTTCCATACATATCGGCAGTGTCCCAAAAATTAATTCCCAGATCAAGCGCCCTGAACAGGGTGGCAATCGATTCGGTATCGTTGCTGGTACCGTATGCATGACTCATACCCATACATCCTAATCCAATTGCTGATAATTTGAGTTCTGTATTTCCCAGCTTTCTGTATTTCATGGCTAAATGATTTTAATTAAAACATAAGCGACAAGTAATGGAATAACAAACAATGTGATGCAATGTTTTATCTGAAATTTTTTAAACTTTGGAAAATTAAAAATGTTTATTGATTTGATATAAGAAAAAAGGAATCATGATTCACGAGATTAATCCGGGTACATTCGATAATGCTTTCATTCAGGTTAATGAAATCCGGGAAGAAGATTATTTACTATGTTACAGCGATGACAAGGTTTTATTGAAAACAGAGGGAGAAGGATTTGTAATTCCGCAAAAAAAAGACTTTTCAGAGAAAATTGACAACAGGCAGGCCGTTTATTTGTTTGCCCTTAATTCGAGTCATTGTTTTCTGATTCCTGAGTTTTCCGAGGATAACGGATTGTTTGTGTTAAAGGATATCTTCGATCTGCGAAACATTAAAAATAAAGAGGCTGCCTGGATCGGGGTGCTTGGCTATCAGTTGATGTCCTGGTACAGTACCAACAGGTATTGTGGAAAATGTGGATCAGCGACCGAACTGAAAAAAAGTGAACGGGCTATTGAATGCCCTAATTGCGGAAATATTGTTTATCCTAAAGTTTCACCTGCAATCATCGTAATGATCACCTCCGGCGATAAAATACTGTTGGCCCGGAATACACGTTTCAGGAATAATTATTATTCCGTACTTGCCGGTTATGTTGATATCGGGGAATCGCTTGAACAGACTGTCGCAAGGGAAGTGATGGAGGAAGCGGGTATAATCATTAAAAACCTGAAATATTATAAAAGCCAGCCCTGGCCGTTTTCCGGTTCACTGATGATCGGTTTTTTTGCCGAAGCAGATGACGCACAACCTCTAAATATTGATCCTGTGGAAATTGCTGAAGCCGGATGGTATACACGGGGCAATCTTCCCGACCACCCTACAAATATCAGTATTGCAGGTGAAATGATTGAACTTTTTGAAAGCGGCAGGGTTTAATATGATTTAGCTGTCAACCGGCAATATCTGCATGAATATGTTGATGTGCAGGTTTGCATAATTTCAAAACAGATAATAAAATATAAAAAGTAGATGGCTCACTTATTCAGTCCTTTAAAGATCAGGGAAGTTACCTTGAAAAACCGCTTGACAGTGTCCCCCATGTGTCAGTATTCCAGCGAAGACGGATTTGCAAACGACTGGCATATGGTTCATCTCGGCAGTCGTGCAGCAGGAGGTGCCGCACTGGTATTTACCGAAGCAACAGCTATTTCTCCTGAAGGCCGTATATCTTTTGCTGATCTCGGTATCTGGAAAGACGAACATATCGAACAGCTTCAGAAGATTACCCAATTCATCATCAGTCAGGATGCGGTGCCCGGAATTCAACTGGCGCATGCAGGTCGTAAAGCAAGTTATAACCAACCCTGGAACGGCAATTTATTATTAAACAAAAGCCAAGGCGGATGGGAACCGGTAGGCCCGGGAAGCATTCCGTTTTCACCAGAAAGCGGCACTCCTCATATTTTAACGCTGGGAGAGATAGAACAACTTACAGGACGATTTAAGGAAGCAGCAATACGATCACTGAAAGCAGGATTTAAAATAATAGAAATACATGCTGCTCACGGATACCTGATCAACGAATTTTTATCTCCACTTAGCAATAACCGAACGGACAATTATGGAGGAAGCTTTGAAAATCGGATCAGGTTTCTGATGGAAGTTGTGGAGGAGGTTCGCACCGTTTGGCCTTCAGAATATCCACTGTTTGTTAGATTTTCAGCTACCGAATGGGCGGAAGGCGGTTGGGATATTAATGATTCGGTGGCCCTGGCCAGGATATTGAAAAGCAAAGATGTCGACCTTATTGACTGTTCGTCGGGAGGAAATATTGCCGGGGCAGCCATTCCTGTGGGTCCTGGATATCAGGTTCCACTTTCGGAACAGATCCGGAAAGAAACAGGAATACGTACAGGTGCTGTTGGAATGATCACAGAACCTGCGCAGGCCGAAGCTATCCTGACAAACGGACAGGCCGATCTGATAATCATGGCACGTGAACTTCTCCGCGATCCTTATTTTCCGCTTCGCGCAGCCCTCGAACTGGGAGCGGATGTTAAATGGCCGGTACAGTACGAAAGAGCTAAGTTGTAGAAATATAGACGACCGGATGATATCCCTTTATAGTAAGAATTTTCCTGAACAAAAGGAAGTTTGAAAGGTTTTTATATTATTTAACCTTTAAAAGGAGGTCATTATGCCCGAGATTATCCATACTTCCGAAATTAACTTCCAGATGAGAGAAGTGCGTCTTCCCGAATTCAGCTGGCACACGAGTCCCAGGTACAGGCAAATTCTTAAATCAAAGAACCTGGCCTTTGATATCCGGTCTCTCGATCCGGGTAAGTTTTCGTTCCCTTATCATTTTCATCGGGCGTCTGAAGAATTATTCTCGATCATTTCAGGTGAAGCAACCCTGCGTACTCCTGAAGGATTTCAAAAGGTAGCTGCTGGAGATATAATTTTCTTCGAAGAAGGTCCGGAAAGTGCACATCAGCTTTACAACCACAGCGATTCTCCCTGTATGTATCTTGACATCCGTGTTGCCACAGGTATTGATATAGTTGAATATCCCGACACCGGGAAAGTGGCTGTTCTTCCATATATGGAAATTTTTGAGAAAACAAAAGGGATGGATTATTTCACGGGTGAGGAGGAAGTAGTGAAAAAATGGCCGGCTGAGATCATAGACAAGCAGGAAAAAAAAGATTAACGATTATATTTTTTTATTTTTAATACTAAATACACATTATCATTTTATTTTTAGGGTGAAGTATAAAAATATTTTATCCTAAAAGCAGTTACAAATGAATCCGGTGTCGTCTTAATTAAAAATACACACCGATATGAAAACACTTACATTGCTGCTTGTATTGAATGTCTTTTTGACTGCTTTCCCACAGGATGAGAAACTTCCCGGTAATATTGAAACAGCTTTTATGTCCAGGTACCCGAAGGTAACCAGTTATGACTGGAATTTCAAAGATGAATTATACAATATAGAATTTTATAAGAACGGGAGTATGTTTACCTGTGTAATGGGAAAAGATGGCAACTGGATGGAAACGGCAGAGGTCGTTTCGGATGATGAAGCTCCTGCATTGTTAAAATCATATATTCAAAAGAACTATCCCTCAGGATCGTTATCGTATACCGAAAAAGTGGAATCTGCTAATATGAATTTTTTCCGGGTTAGTCTGGATAATAACGGAGAGTCCTATATTGTTAAATCTGATATGGATGGCAAAAATATCGTGGTAACAAAAGAGGAAGAATGATACGATTCCGGATTATAATTTAAAAATCAGGCATTTAGTTTAACTAATGCCTGCCGTAATGACTATGTTCAATATATTATTCGGCATTAAAAGAAAAAGATGTAAAATATATTTGAGACAAAAACCGGCCATTATTTCTTTTTTTATGATTTTTTAACATTAATTCTTTCAGAATAATCCGGGTAAAATAAAATGCAAACATATTAATCTATACTTTTATTTATCATTATAAAAATACAGTCTTTTTTTTTAATGATGTTCTTTGAACTTATGATCAAGTTAATGATAATGTGAATTATATGACTGGAAAGCGAATATTGGATGTCATATAGTTGTATCCATCATGAATTAATTCAGTAATTAATGAAAATATATCATGAAAGATCAGATGTTATTTATCCGGCAAGGTTTTAGCCAAAACCTCAAAAAAATGGGATTAGAAAGTATTTTCCGTTTCACCGGAAATTGGTTGTTAGTAATTATTATATTGCTTGTTTCCGAAACCCGCAATGCAAAAGCGGTACCAAGTTTTGCACGGCAGACCGGTTTATCCTGTACTGCCTGCCATAATACTTTTCCAGAACTAAATTCATTCGGAAGGCAATTTAAATTAAACAGTTATACACTTGCAGGGATTAAAACCATTGACGCGACCGATGCGAATGGAGTTAACAAACTGAAGTTGTTAACTATCTCCTCCTTATCGGCCATGGCACAGACATCTTTTAATTATCTGAACAAAGAACAGCCCGGCGTTCAAAATGGCAATATTGCATTTCCCCAACAGTTCAGCTTATTTTATGCCGGTGAGATTACCCCTCACATCGGTGCATTTGTCCAGATAACATATGATGGACAGGAGGGTTCTATCGGAATGGATAATGCGGATATTCGCTATTCTAACCAGGCAACATTAGGTTCCAAAGAACTTACATACGGTTTCACGATAAACAACAATCCTACGGTTCAGGATATTTGGAACAGTACTTCGGCCTGGGGATTTCCATATGCTTCCTCAGGAACAGCACCATCACCAATGGCCGGAACACTGATCGAAGGAGGACTGGCGCAGCAGGTTGCAGGTGCAGGAGCCTACGGATTATTCAACAACCTGGTATACGGCGAATTCAGTTTGTACCGCTCCACCCAGGCGCTGGACGGAGGTTTGATGATCAAGGGCGCGGCACCATACTGGCGCGTGGCATTGCAGCATCAATGGACAAAACAATACCTGGAAGTAGGAACATTCGGAATGTCTACCAATTTGTATCCATTCGGAGTTTCCGGATTAACCAATCAATATACGGACCTGGGATTTGATATGCAGTATGAATATGCATTATCTAAAAGCAATCTCACTATCCATTCATCGTGGGTAAACGAGAAACAGAAACTCAACTATTCATCCAGTACGGGAGATGCGAGTAATGCAAACAACAATCTGAATTCCTTTAAGATTGACGGCACCCTGTATTTTCAGAAAGGATATGCTGCTACCCTGGGATATTTTTTTGTAAATGGCAGCATGGATCCCGGACTCTATGCCCCTGCTGAAGTTGACGGGAGCAGAACAGGAAGCCCCGACAGCAATGGACTTATCGCACAGGTGAGTTATTTTCCGTGGTATAATACCCGGATTTCGCTCCAGTATGTGATGTACAATAAATTTAACGGCACTAATACAAATTATGACGGCAACAACAGAAATGCCACTGACAATAATAACCTGTATGTGTTACTCTGGTTTAATTTCTGACAGATTTTTAAACCGCAGAAGATCTTTTAGACACTAAAATTGCGAAAAATGAAAATAAAACTTATTGGATTGATTTTTTTGATTTTTGTACTGTCGTCCTTTGGATTTACTATTCATAAGGAAAATAAGGCCGATCAAATAATCAGGAAGGATAAGATGGCCCTTTCTGTAGCAGTGAATCAATATGCTTCCATGCAACAGGATACGACCAAAGCCGATCCAAAGCCGAACTCCGGGCGGAGATCGCGGCATCGGGCCGGTTAAAAATGTCAAACTCGGCCCTATTGATCCAAAACTGGTGAAAGAAGGAAAGAATCTTTACAGCTCAAAATGTATGATCTGTCATGACCTTAATCAGAGAAAAGTCGGTCCGCCGCTCGGAGAGGTCACTAAAACCAGGACTCCTGAATTTGTTATGAATTTATTGCTGAATACCGTAAACATGGAAAATGAGGACCCGGTAATGAAAGACCTGATAAGCCAATACCATATTCCCATGACAAGTCCCGGTGTATCGCAACAACAGGCAAGAGCCATATTGGAATACCTGCGTTCGGCTGCAAAATAATTGTATATCTGATCCTTCAGAAATTTTGCAGGGTCCTATAATAAACTGATTATTGTCTTTAAGGTGGACAAAACCATTCATTAAACATGGCATTTAATCTGTATCCAAATTATTAAAATTGAAGGATCGTCGCATTCAATCATGCGAATTAACGGGATATGGATTAAACTTTTACACCCGAAAAAATTAGAAATTCCTGCGTATATATTGTTAAATTAATATATTACAATTTCTATCAGGCTCCATTTAGAAATTTCGTTTTATTGAAAGAAAGTAATGTAGTTTAGTGGAAAAATCTACAACTTAGAGTTCAATATGTGGTGATCTGTTTGTTTTCTGCTGACCGACGCACCCTAAAAAATTGTGAGGTATGTCACATTTAATGAGAAAAATAGACTTTTTCACGTTCGACTAAATAAGTGCACTTTGCAGTTTGTTTTTAAACCACAGAGTGCACTTGTAAGTTGTTTGTCAGAGGTTCTAGTATAAAGAAACCTGATAACTATATATTATCAGCACCATTCCATTTAATTTTTCTTGAAAAGTACATCACGATTGCCAGCACAATGAATAACCCGATATTTCCCATTAGCAGGGCATAATCCATTAACTGCAGAATGGTAAATAAAAATACATACAGTATTATCAGTACTGATAACAGGGTCAGGGTCTGTTTTTTGTTTTTAAACAGCCCTGCCCCGAACGCTGTAATAAGTGTAATTACTGCCACACCGCTGATTAGGTATGCCACATTAAAAGGTAAATGTTCTGAAACTGATATTAGTAAAGAATAGAAAATAACCAGTGCAAATCCTACCAGCAGGTAGTGAATGGAATGAATCCGCTTGCGGTTAATGACTTCAATAAAAAAGAAAGTAATAAAAGTTAGGGCAATAAACATGATAGCATATTTAACAGACCTTGTAGCTTTCTGATATTGATCGATAGGGATTAGAAGACTTACACCGAAAGCGGAATTTGATACCTTGAATTCATTGCCAGTCCATTGCTGAGGATAGGAACGGTTTAAATGCAACACTTTCCAGTGGGCCTGGAACCCTTTGTCTGAAATTTTATGTGTGCGAGGCAGAAACTCACCGTTAAAACTTGGATGAGGCCATGTTGAGTTCATACTAACCTGTGTTTCTTTTCCAAGTGGAACAAAATAATAGATTTTTACTTCCGTTGAGATTCAGCTTAATACGAAAATTCAGAGGTGATTTCTGATTGACTTTTACAGATGCGCTGACGCCGGTATTAATCAAGTCTTTTGTTGTAATACCCGGATTCAGTTCATAATCATTACCTTCGCACTGTACAGTAATACCTTCCTGTATTCCCCTCATATCTGTTATTCCCATGTTAATGGTGGCATGGTCCCATATTACATCTTCCGGACCTGCCCCGGCAAAGGAAAAATCAGGAGCTGAGAATTCCCCGGATATTTCCATTTTCGACTTATACACAACCACCTTGTAAATTCCTCTTTTACGGATTTCGGGAATGATATCTCCCTTTATGTAAAGCTGTCCGGGTAAAAAGTGAGCATAGTGTATTGTTTCCTTCACTTCATCGGCAACTTTATAATACGTTTTGTAAGGGATTGTAATAAACGGTCCGGTAATGGTTTGATCATTGCCCCAACTGTTACTTACTTCATTGATCACTTCCTCATTGGTAGCTTTTCTTTCCGAGATGAGGTTTCTAACCATACTCACCGGTATTAACATTACCAGGATAAGAATACCGATGATCAATAGTTTTAATGTAATGGATTTTCCCATTCTTTCACTGATTTCTTTAATTTGGTTCATAATTGTAAGATTTAATTGTTAAAAGTACTTTGAAATACAAAGTATTTGGATAAAAAAATTATTTGTTGCTTTTTAATAGTTTTTCAAGATAAGCCAGGTGCTCTTTAAATGCGAATTTTCCTTTTTCGGTGGCTTTGTAACGCGTATTGGGCTTTCGGCCTACAAAGGATTTCTCCACACTAATCATTTCATTTTTTTCGAGACTGGCCAGGTGGCTGGCCAGGTTCCCGTCGGTAACATCCAGCATTTCTTTAAGAGTATTGAATTCAGCCGAATCGTTTACCATCAGAATCGACATAATCCCCAACCTTATCCGGCTCTCGAATTGTTTATTTAAATGGGAAACGATATTTTTCATTTTTCATACCTGTAATACATAATCGCACCATAAATGATATGCAATACACCAAAACCCAGGCTCCAGAACAGGATGGTATATCCGGGAAACATCACTGAGACCAGTCCCAGTATTATCTCCGAAATGCCAAGATAGCGTATTTCACTTACTGTATATTTACTGCCGTTGATGAGTGCCAGTCCATAGAAAAGTAAGGTAGCAGGTCCGATCAGAAAAATAATTTTATAATAAAGCAGTGCAAGACAAAATAATCCTCCCGCCACAAGAGGGATACCCAGGTTAATTAACAGACGGAGAGCTGTAGCATCAAAGAACTTCTGACTGTTACGTTTTGCTTTCCGGTAAGAGAAATAAAATCCTGAGCTAAGAGCCACAGCTAGTACAACCAGACCGTCGGCTACCAATAGATAGACGTACCTGGAAACGGGTAGTTTATAATAAGTACTGAAATATACATCAGGCTCAAAATACCGCACATCGTATCTCAATACGAAATATGCCACCAAGGCACCCAGAATAGCTGCAATACCAGCTATAATTCCTGACAATCCGCTCAAGGAAAGAAACCGAGTTGATTTTTCCATTATCCGGCGGATCTCAGCCAATTCCTGTAAAGAGTCTTCTTTTGAATTCATTTTTAAAAAGTTCTTTGAAATGCAAAGTTAAAAATTAGTTGAATAAAAGCAAATAAATTCTCGGGATTTATTTTGTTGTGGTGTAACATATTGAATTTTTTTATAAATTTGTTTCTGTATGAAAACAAATTTTATTCTATATCATTTCCTTACAGCCGGAATAATTGTGGCTTAATTGCAGACGGACATCTTCTCTTCTCTCGCACCGTTTGTCTGCGAATAATCTGATTTTATAAACTTTTTTTACTAATTGTTTAACAGGGCAATTGTGTTGGCATTTTTTTTATTTGCCAGACTACCTGTCCAAATTGAAATTATACTGAAATGAATACAATAGAAAATTACGGTTGGAACACATATTTCCATAATTATTATACTGAACATAAAACAAATGATACTGAAGCAGGAAGGGTAATATCCATTCAGGGGTTTAAACACACACTAATCACCAGAAAAGGTGAAACAGAAGCGGAACTATCCGGGAAAATTCTTTATGGAACGGAGACAGAAGAATTACCCAGGGTAGGGGACTGGGTATTTTTTATCCGTTATGACAATGCCGGGTACATTATTGAAGTGATGCCCAGGATGAACGAACTTTCGAGAAGGAGCCCGGGAACAAAAACAGAAAAACAAGTGCTGGCTGCCAATATCGATTATGCCCTGATAGTGCAGGGACTCGACAGGGATTTTAACATCATGCGGCTGGAACGATACCTGGTTCAAATATCTGCCTGTAATATTCAACCGGTGATTGTACTTAACAAAACCGATTTGACTGATGTTCCGGAAAAGTACAAACGCGAGGTGGAAAAACTGGGAAGGGATTGCCCGGTTTATTTATGCAGTACCTATAGCAAAAATGGTATAACTGAATTAAAAGAAAAGGTTTTAAAGGCAAATAAAACATATATACTGGTCGGTTCTTCAGGCGCCGGCAAGAGTTCCCTGTTAAATTCATTAATGGATAACAGGGAGCGCGCTACAGGTTCCCTGAGTGGTTCGACCGGAAAAGGAAGACACATAACCACATCCAGGGACCTGTTCCGGTTGCCCGATGGTAGCCTGGTAATCGATACACCGGGTATGCGGGAATTTGGAATCGTATTCGATGAAGAACATTCCGCCGGCGGACTTTTTCCGATAATAGAAAAGCTGGCAAAGGATTGCAGGTTTGCAGATTGCCGGCACTTGAATGAAGAAGGTTGTGCTGTAATCGAAGCTTATAAAATGGGAACTCTTGAACCGAAAGTATATGAGAGCTATCTGAAACTGATTAAAGAACAAAAACATTTCGAAATAAATGCAGAAGACAAGAAACGGATGGGAAAACACTTTGGTAAAATGGTTCGTGAGGTCCGTGAGTACAGGAAAAAATACAAGTACTAGCTATTTAGTGCTTGCCCGAAAAGTCCGGTGTTGGATAAGAAAAGTTCATTTTCAAGGCTTTGGAAGTCAGAAATTTTGCAGTTTACTAATGTAAATGAGGAATTTTCTGACAAGCGTAACGCTGAAAATGGAGTTTTCTTGCCAACACTATTTACAGAAGATGAATTTAAGCATGCCTTCCCGGAAGTTTTACAGTAAGATAATATGCAGAATTTGGTAAAAGTTTCGATCCTGGCCGTACATATCTTTTCAGGTCCGTCTATTTGTCATCAGGCCAGCCTGCAAAAATTGAAATGGATTATATGACTTATAATGATATAAGGTGAATTGTAACTCAAACCGCCGCCTTTTCATGCGACAGGTCGTACTGTTTTATTTTTTCAACGACGGCACCTTCCGCACTGTCATACATCTGCCGGATAAAATCATCGTTGAAATTAAAGGTACGTTCTTCAAAAGGGGCATCACCGATACGATCGAACAGCATTTCCTTTGCGGTGATGATATCTTTCCCGTAAATATGATAAGAATCAGCGTGCCAGTTCATACGGGCCAGCTTTACGGTCTTTCCGGTTTTACGGGCAACACCGGCAGCAATAATTTCACGGTTAAACTGTATGAACCCGAACATATTCATAAAACTGGCTCCCCATGCATCGTTGCTGCGGAAACGGATGTTGCAGTTGAGCCAGAAAACGCCTTCTTCGTCCTCCAATATCCTGTACCAAAGCGATTGCAGGCAGGGAGGGTCGTAACGGTCGATGTCCACCTCGGGCATCCAGGTGATCATCTGTGCCTGACGGGTGTAGGGTTGTTTTGCGAGTTTGTCGATTACCTTATCGATTTGGTTAATGTTAAAATGTCCGGTTTCCTGTGATTTGCCGTCAATCAGTTCTTTCCACACACCATATTTTTCGAGGCGGCCATGGTAGGTATATTCCCACCGCGTATCTTCCGGGTCGTTCATGTTTTTCACCCAGTGGTCTTTGATGCCTTCCAGTTCGAGCACATATTCCTTCAGATTGTCTATACCCCCCGGGAAAGCCATGTGGATCACGGGATCGCTCTCGGGTTCGAGAATGGTGATGTCCATGGTGCAGTCCATGCTGAGCGGGTCACCGGGTTTGTCGTACTGGGTTTTGAAGCGGGTACCTTTTTCGTAAAGGTTCACCAATGCGTTCTCGTAGGCTTCGGCCAGGGTCCTGGCTTGTACTGAAATTACGGGTATATTGAGCATGCGGTAGTTTTTTGATTCTATTCAAATTTCAGAAAATCAGGCATGAAACCCTATTTTTCCGGACTTTTAATATTCACAAGATATGAACAGGAATAACTTGTGGAAAAAATTGATACCTGCCTTTGTCTTTTTGCTGCACAGGCTCTCTAATAAGGGAACCGGATTCCCAGGAGTGTTATAAAAAGTACAATAAAGAAGAAATAATAAAAGACCTGCATGTCATTTTTTGCAGTTTGTATTATGGAAACAATGTCTGAATTATATAACTTTATATGAGATTTATTTTCGAAAACTTGTATTTTTTGAAATGTATGATGTTTACAATCAAATATTTATATAAAGCAAAACCTGATTTCAATTATTAATCCTTTAAAATACTAAACCATGAGAAACGGTTATCAGAAAAATTTTTTGGGTGATCCTTTCACTGTTGATCTGCCTGTACCGGGACCGGAACTGCAAACCGATATATTGCAACCTCCCGGACTTCCAGCAAACGAAGTAGTTGTTCCCTATGTTCACTATTCCCTGGTGATGAGCCGCAGTACCCGGCAGGCTATGTATTCTGCCGCCAATGTTGACCTGGAAAAAGAAAAATCGGTACCTGGCAGAGAAGGGAGGAAATGGTTTATCGACGGACGTGTAGGCCGAGACAACCAGATCCCCGACTATCCTTACGAGGGAACCCAGTGGGACCGGGGGCACTTAACACGACGTACCGCAGTTACCTGGGGAGATGATAAAGCCGTGGCTTTGAGCGCCAGCAACGACAGCTGTTCCTATACCAATGCCTGTATGCAACATAAGAATTTCAACGAGGATGAATGGCGGGCAGTGGAAGAACTGGTTGCCAAATTCAACATTGCAACAAAACTGAATGTGATAACCGGACCAGTATTTACGAAATGCGACCGGTTTTACATCCGGAATACCGGGGATTACCCGGTACGTATTCCGTCTGCCTTCTGGAAGATCATATCTTACCTTGAAAACAACAAACTCTCGACCCAGGCCTATATCTTTTTCCAGGATGTGCCCGGCATTAAAAGTTCTGCCGCCAGAGCCCGGCTGAACATTAAAAACATGCAGGTAACCACCACCGAAGTTTCTTTCTGGACCAATTTGAAATTTGACCAGCAACTGTACGATACCAATCCCCTGAAATTTTACGACGGTCCAGAAACCATTAGTACAAAGGTACATAAGGCGCTACTGGATAAGGATCCCGATACGCTTTCGCTGGATGAGGGGATTACAGAAGAAGATTCCATTAAAGCCGCCCGAAAGAAATTCCCATTGAATGAATTTTATGATCTGATAAAAGATATCAGCTGGGTTTAGGTTTACAATCCATATTTTGAATATAAGAAAACAGGAATGCTAATAAACAGAGAATTGTTGTTAGAAGATTGTCGTTATTTATTTTTTAACAGTAAAAGATAGTGGATGCTCCTTTGCAGGAAATTGTCGGTTTTTTATTGAATTTAAGGACATAGACAAACAGGTTTAAAAAAGACAGAAATTTATCCTATTAAGCTGATAATTCACAAAACCATATTATATTTATACACTCTATGCAGCAAGTTCTCAATTTTGAAGTTTATTTAATAGTGGTACAAACTATTCACCAACTACATTTTCAGTCCGGATTTCCGGTATCGGAAAGATCTGTTTACTTAACTGATCATTCAACTAATCTTATCTTTTATGAACCTTAAATTTATAAACCTGCTCTTTTATAGTATTATTTCCATGTTATTATGCAGTGGATTTTCAGTGAATGCGAAAGCCGGTGATACATTGGCTGTTCATACCTGGGAAATGCAGCAGGTGGTGTTAAAAGCTGATAAAAAGTATGCCAATAATTACACGGATGTTACCTGCTGGGTGGACCTGGATGGCCCTGAATTTTCGAAACGCGTCTATGCTTTCTGGAACGGCGGTAATGTTTATATTGTTCGTCTGGTGGCTACAAAACCAGGAATATGGAAATGGAAAAGCGGCTCAAACCAACCGGATGATAAAGGATTGAATAATCAAACCGGAGAGTATACAGCCATTGCATGGACAGCACAGGAAATCGGGAAAAACCCCAACCGGCATGGTTTTGTACATGCAACACCCAACGGTCATGCCCTGCAGTATGCCGACGGAACTCCATTCTTTCTCACTGGCGATACCTGGCTTGCAGGAACAACCTGGCGGTTGCCGTTCAGGAATGCCGTTGTTTCGGATGACTATATTCCCGGTCCGGGCATTGGTTTTGAAGACGCTGTTCATTTTCGCAAAAAACAAGGATTTAATTCCGTAAGTATGATTTCCTGCTTCCCCAACTGGGAGGCAGATACCAATGCAAGTACTTATGCTGATAAAAACGGGGTATTCGTTAGAAATGCATGGGAGAAATTCGGTTACCCGGTAAGAGACGGAAAGGTAACAGCAAAGGATATGCGCGACGAATATGGCAATAAACCGTTTGAAATGTCGGAGGAACATAAGGGAGTAGCCGATTTTGATCATATAATCCCCGCTTATTTTCAAAGTCTGGATAAAAAGATGCAGTATTTATCCGACCAGGGATTTGTCCCTCTGATTGAAACAGTGAGAAGGGATATCTGCCCGACCTGGAAAGCCTATTACGACTTCAACGAATCGTATGCCCGGTTTGTACAGTACCTGATATCGCGGTACGGCGCCTACAATATTATTTTCAGCGGGATACATCTCGACTGGATACCGAAAGAATACAGCCTTACCGCCGATGAATTCAATGAAGCGCTTACTTATCACCTGAATAAGTATGGTCCCATGCCATTTGGTCAGATGTTTACTACCCTGATCGACCATTCGACCTATACCGCATTCGGACATGGTAAGGATTGCCCTTGGCTGACCATGCAAAGTGTAGGAAACAAGCCGCGTGACCATCGTGTTTCCTATACGCTGGATACGCTTTTTAATCTAGTGCCTCCTTATCCGGCCATTAATTTCGAACCTTATTATACAGGTTGGGACCATGAGATCAACATGCCCAACGGGGAACGTCCGCCGGCAAACTCGGTCAGGGATAACTACTTTTCACGCGCTCAGATGTACGGCTCTGTACTTTCAGGCGGGCTTTCGGGACATGTGCATGGAACGGCGGCATACGATATAACATCAACCGGAGAACCTGCCGGAGCGAGGCCTCATATATGGGATGCACTGAAATACGAATCGGGAAATTACATGCAGTACCTGGAAAAATTTATGCTGTCTGAAGGAAATAAATATCAAAATCTGTTACCGGCCTATAAAGATATTAATCCCAGGAAAGCCCCGGATAGTCCTGAAAAAGGACTGGACGGCTGGTCGTATATGATGCGTACTCCCGGGAAGGACTTTGCGCTGCTCTATTTTGAAAACCAGTCGGTATTGCCCGTTTTGAACGGGTTCAAACCCAAAACATCCTATTCCCTTTATTGGTACAATACCCTTCATGGGGAATGGAAAGATCCGGTAACTGTTATAACGGATAAAAAAGGAGTAATAATGCTGCCGGAATTCCCGGATAAACAAAATCCTTCTGATATCGACTGGGCAGCGAAAATTATAGAAACTAAATAGATATTTATCCTGATGACATCAATTCAATAATTATTAAAAAGAAGAACCATGAGAATTCAATTACATATAATAAAAAAAACAGCACTACTTTCCATCTTTATATTTATTACTTCCGGATTATGCCATGCACAGTTCCTGGATAATTTCAATAAAAAGAACATAGAAGGATGGTCTTTTTTTACCGGCGACGGGGATGCAACAATGAACATGGTCCAAAAGGACGGGTATGCCCGTATCATGGTAGATGCTACAAAGGACAAGGACAATGTATGGTGGGCTATTATTAAACGGGATGTTACCTCTTACCTTGACCTGAGCAAGCTGAAGAACCCTGCGTACCAGTTACGTGTTGAAGCAAAAGTTCGCATAAGTAATGCACCTCGCCGGGTTAATTTTATGGTAAATACAAATCGGACAACGAATTATCACATAGATCTGCGGGAATATGATATACCGGATACAAACGGATGGCATATTATCAGCATGACAACTGAGCATTTTGATGCCCATCCGGGGGATACGGTTTATGTACAGTTTTGTGTCACTGATTTCGGACCGGATAAATATTATGCCGATGTGGATTATTACCGGGCCGACATTGTAAATGTAAATGAAGCCGGGCCGGATAAGGGAGAACCACTGGTTTATCACCCACCTGTTCCTGATGTGAGCACATTTTCAAATCATATGGGCGTTACCCAGGACGGATTAATTAATTCTAATTTTCCCAATGTAAATTTTGGCGACTGGCATATCCGGGAAAAAGAGGGCGATGTACGGTTACTGACTGTTAATGCCGATCAGTGGGCTGTATTGCGCTGGGATTTTGGAGATTATAAAAATGCAAAAGTCAAAGGGGCGGGATTGCTGGAACTAACCACGCAATCTGTGACAAAAGGAGGGAAGTATAGCGATACATACGGAGAAGATCTGGGAGTTGAATTCGGTAAAGTCAGGGTGATCGAAATTCTGGGAGGCGATCCTTCCTGGGATCAGGACAGTGTAACCTACAATAATTTTATGGGGGATCATATATATTCCGATGTTTTTAATACCCAGATGATCTTTGATGCAGATTTAACGGAAGAACCCGGGAGTAAAAATTATATTACCGTCTCAAGGCCGGTTATGCAACGCCTGCTCGATGGAACAACAAAAGGCTTGCTTATTCGTCCGCTGGGGGCTATTGATGCTTCATTTTATGATTCACAAAACCGGGATGATAACGGGCCGAAGCTGCATTTTAATGTTGTGGAATAATCGTGAAAGGATTATAAGCAGGAGGTCAGTGGTGCCAATTTTTCTGTTTAGAGATCCGATTGCCAAAAATTAGTTGCAGAGACAATTTTTTATCTTGGATACATTAAATGATGTTCATTCCCCACTGTTGAGTATTTAAAAAGCGGAAAACACCGGACAGCAAAAACAGGAGTAGGTTCGGGAAGACAAATGTGTGAGTGGGATAATGAGGTTGGGGCGGTATGTCTGCCAGCAAAGGGTAAAATTACCCGGATGAATCTGTTTTAGTGTTCATAAAGCGATAATTCGGCAGTGAAACTGTTATGTTATATGCAAGTGGTGAGTTGGAATTCGGTGAAGTATTCGATAAAACGGATATGTGAAAGCGAAGAGTCAGAGTGGTTATTTATTCGACATTTAGAATGATAAAGTGCTATTTACTGCTGATGGCCTAGGTATCAGACTGCTGCATTACTGTTTTGGGATTAGTGTTATCCACCCCTGAATTTTGACATTTATCCCTGAAAAGTAATGTTTGCCACTAAATTGATGTCACTAGTCCCTCCGGTTTTTAATACTTCGAAATGGATGTTAACTTTGTTTAAAATTAACTTTGAAAATCTGAGGAAGGATTCTGCGAAGGGATACTTTATTGAAAATTTATATTGCTGAATAAAATTATTTAGGGTTAATGAAAGATTAAAAATGATAAAAGATAGAAAATTGCCACATACATTTCATATACCGGTAATGGGAACCGGATATACTATTGATACACCAGTCAAAGTTGCTCATTTTGGCATAAACTCGGTTATTTCTATAATCGATCATAGACTTGTTGAGGAAATGCGCGAGTTTCATTGTAAACTTAACGGGTTGCCTTATATACCTATTTCCGAAGAAGAGGACGATTGCAGGGCTAAAAGGATAACAGCCTATCTCAACCTGATAAAGAGTCTTGTTGAAAATAATTTCGAACAACTTAAAAAGAGTTCATTTGAGCAGGGAAGTGAAATTGTCAAATATTTCGAAATGCTTCCCGAAGATTCGGAACTTAAAGAGGATTATAATGTAATGTTGCAATCCGATGAAGAAAGCAAGAAAAGCAAACAGGCTTTATTAAAAGAAAAGATGCTTCCGGGTAGGATAGATGTAAATATAATGACGAAGCTAGACCGTGTCAACTATTCGAAAAATAACGAACCACTTCCGGTAGAATACAATGATGCCCATGCGGCATTAAAAGGTTTTGCCAACAGTGATCTCGAGTCGTCAATAGTATTGTCTGCCGGACTCAACCCACGGCTATTTGGATATATGGCTGGGTTTGAGTGTTTTTTCCCGGATAGTGAAGGGCATCTGAAAAAGAAAATTATATTAAAAGTAAGCGATTACCGGTCGGCCCTAATTCAGGGAAAATTTCTTGCAAAGAAAGGGTTATGGGTCTCGGAATTCAGGATAGAATCGGGTTTAAATTGCGGCGGGCATGCATTTGCCACCAATGGATATTTGTTAGGTCCGATATTAAATGAATTTAAGGAAAACAGGGCAGCACTTATTGATGAACTTTATGAGACTTATTCAGCCGCATTAAAAACCATTCAAAAGAAGGTTCCGAATATTCCTCCAACACTTACTATTACTGCCCAGGGAGGAGTTGGTACATTTGACGAGCATCAATTTTTGTTAGATAACTATGGAGTCGATTCAGTAGGTTGGGGTTCTCCTTTTCTTCTCGTTCCCGAAGTTGTGAATATCGATAAGGAGAGCATGGAGTTAATTTCGAAAACTGATGAAAAGGGCTTTTATTTAAGTAGTATTTCTCCTTTAGGAATCCTCTTTAATACAGTGAAAGGAAGCTCAGGAGAGATTGAAAAACAGAATCGTAGAAAAAATGGAAATCCCGGGGCCCCTTGTATTAAGAAACATTTGGAGTTAAATACCGAATTTACTGAAAAGCCCATTTGCAGTGCTTCCAGAATATTCCAAAAAATGAAAGTTGAAGAACTCGATCAAAAAAATCTCAACGCGAAAGAATACGAGGAACAGTTCAATAAAATAACCGACAAAGTTTGCTTGTGTGTTAGTCTCGGGAATTCAACTTTATTGAAAAACAATATGTGGATAAAGCCGGGCATCCGGGGAGTCACTGTTTGCCCTGGCCCAAATATGGCCTATTTTTCAAAAATTGCATCGCTTCAGGAAATGACGGACCATATTTACGGCAGGGCCGTTATTATTAAAAGAAACGACCGACCCAATATGTTTATCCAGGAATTGAAAATGTATATAGACTATTTTAAATCGAAAGTAGAGGATTTCCCGGAACAACCGGATAAAGCTCAACTAAAATATTACCTGGATTTTCAGAAAAACCTGAATGAAGGAATAAAGTATTATAAAAATTTATTTTCGACACGTACTACTCAGTTTAATGGGGCTTCTGTACATATCCTGAAAGATTTAACGAAGCTTCAGAGTGAACTGAACAGTATTAAAGCGGAGAAATTACAAACTGCTGTTTGCTAAGTTTTAGTAAAAATCAGTAATTCAGGTTGTCAACTAGTATGTCTTTAAATCTGACGGATAAAACCATCAGTCTATAATATGGGGGCAAATATAACAAATTATTTAGCCGGAAGCAGCCATTCCGGCTTTCCTGTTTTTTGTAATTGGATACCCCGAAATATTTCGAAAAGACAAAGGAGTTTGCTCTATATTTAATTTACATTGAATGGTATTCATTCTTTTCCTGAGAGAGGGGAATAATTCCTGCTTACCTGGGAAGTTACAGGTTTCAAAGTAAGATATGGATTTATTAAGAAACCATATTGATATATATATATTTCCCCACTCACTCTTAGTCAGCATTTTTCGTCTATTGTCAGTGTTTTTTATCACTTACAGGTTTCGGTCTCTCTACCATCATCACATCAATAAATCACCACATCATCCATGAACTATCCTGCATAAATCTTGTTTCCTACTTTATGACAAATCATGCCAACAGAAAATACAACACAAAGATCATCCTGATATTAGGAGCTCTGACCACAATGGTTCCCTTTTCAGTTGATTCTTATTTACCTGCTGTTCCTGAGATTGCTGATTATTTTAAAACTACGGCAGCAACCTTGTCTTATTCCCTGTCGACTTTCTTTGGAGGATTTGCCATTGGTCAGCTTTTATACGGACCGTTACTCGACCGGTTCGGCCGGAAAAAACCGCTGTATTTCGGTCTGAGCATAAGCATACTTTCCAGCATAGCCTGTATGTTATCGGGTGACCAAATTGCTTTTATGGTTTTCCGGTTTATTCAGGCCCTGGGTGCTTCGGTAGCCACAGTAGCCGCCATCACTATGGTACGCGATTTTTTTTCGCAGGAGGAAAGCGCTAAAGTTTTTTCCCTGCTGGTACTTGTAATTGGTTCTTCTCCCCTGCTTGCACCCACTATTGGCGGGGTAATAGCTATTCATTTCGGGTGGAGATGGATATTTGTCTTTCTTGCCCTCCTGGCAGTTATCCTGATGTGGATTGTTTTTACCTTCTTGCCGGTTAAATACCGTGCTAATCCTGAAATATCATTGGGGATAAAGCACCAGGCCACCCGGTATATTTCCATACTTAAAAACACACAATTTTCGGTTTATGCACTGGCAGGCGCTTTTTCCTTTGCATCCCTGTTTGTGTATGTAGCCGGTTCGCCGATTATTTTCCTGCAGGTATTTCATGTCAGTCCCCAGGCATTCGGGGCTATTTTTGCGATGTTATCGGTAGGGTTCATAGGAGGCAGTCAGTTGAATATTTTGGTACTGCGTAAATTTACCAGCAGACAGATATTTCGGGTTGCCTTATTTACCCAGGTTATTACAGCCCTGTTTTTTTTACTGGGAGCATATAACGGCTGGTACGGGAAAGTTGAAACGCTTGTTTTACTTTTTATTTTATTGTTATGCCTCGGATTTACTTCTCCCAATGCTATGGCGCTGGCGCTGGAACCATTTGAAGGGAACCTGGGAAGTGCATCAGCCCTGCTTGGGACCATACGGATAGGTATTGCGGGACTGGCATCGGGTAGCATCGGACTTTTTCAAACTTCAAGCATTATTCCCGTGGCATTTATGATGGCAGGAACCGTGATCATTGCATTGATAATATTTGCAACAGGAACAACAGGAAGTTTCGCATTCAGGATAAAATGGAAACTGCGGGCAAAGTGGGAGTGATTGATTGATTATAAATAGGATCATTGTTAATGAAGTGTAAAATTGGCAAAGTAGGATAGATATATGAAATGAAAATAGCTGAGACTTCACAAATCAAAAAATAACACAAAATCCCTGAAATATGAAAAAACTAAAACTGCAGATACAAATGACTGTTGACGGTTTTGTTGCCGGGTCCAACGGTGAACTCGACTGGATGACCTGGGACTGGAGTGAAGATATTAAAAAATATGTAACTGCTTTGACCGATCCGGTAGATTGTATCCTGATGGGCCGGAAAATGACAGAAGGTTTTATTACTTATTGGTCGTCCGTTGTGAAAGACCCGACTAATCTTGAATATGAATTCGGTAGAAAAATGTATGATACAAATAAAGTTGTTTTTACCAAAACCCTTGATGAATCTGACCCGGTAGTCGCCGGGTGGGAAAATACAGTACTGGCGAAAGGCGATCTGACGGAAGAAGTGCATAAGCTGAAAGAGCAGGAGGGAGGTGATATCATTGTATATGGCGGCAGTAACTTTGTCTCGGACCTGATAAGTCATAACTTAATTGACGAGTACTATCTGTTTGTCAACCCGATTATTTTGGGAAACGGCATGACTATTTTTAAAAATACAGAGCAAAAGACAGGCTTTAAACTGATAAATGCACAGTCATTTGACTGTGGAATTGTTGTACTTTGTTATAAGCCCAGATAAATGGAAAACCCCCATGCTTTATGTTCCTTGATTTATATGAACCGGAACAGTCATGGAGGTCCCATATTATGTGTTAATAAGGATATATTGCTTATTCTGAAAGAAGTGCAAAATCCTCATCCGATAATTCAATGTTCGCAGTCTCCAGGTTTTCCTGTAGGTGCTGCAGACGACGATGTTCCCGGTATCAGCAGGATATTGGGTGAGCGCTTCAGCAGCCATGCCAGGGCTATCTGGGCAACGGTGGCATTGTATTTTTCTGCCAGCTTACCGATCTTGTCCTTCATCTTACCGGGACCCGATGCCAGCGGGAACCAGGGAATAAATGCCATATTGCGTTTGGCTGTATAATCAACCACAGCTTCCCACTCTCTGTTGTTCAGGTTGTACATGTTCTGAACAGAAACGATGGGAACTGTTTTTTCAGCCCGTTCAATCTCTTCAATACCTACCTCGGAAAGTCCCACATATTTAATTTTTCCGGCCTTTACGGCATCTGCCACAGGGCCGAGGGTTTCTTCCACGGGCACTTTCGGATCGATGCGGTGCAGCTGCCAGAGATCGATCCTGTCCGTTTTCAGGCGCAGTAAGCTACCATCAATGGCTTTCCTTATATAATCGGGATGTCCGTCGGGTATCCATTGTCCGGGACCGGGACGCGTGAGCCCGCCTTTGGTGGCGATTACTATGTTATCATAATACGGATGCAGCACTTCCTCTATCAGCACTTCATTTGTGTGTGGCCCGTATGCGTCGGCCGTATCGAAAAAGTTCACTCCAGCTTCATAAGCGTTCTGCAGTACCTGTTTGGCGGTGTCGCGCTGCGGGGCATCTCCCCATACACCAGAACCGGTGAGCTGCATGCCTCCGTAGCCGATCCGGTTCACTTCCATGTCTTTCCCTATTGTAAAGGTCGATGTTAAATCAGTTGTTGTTTTCATATATATTTGAAATTTCTTAATTATACTACTATCCATTTATTTCTTTTCAAGGGAGAAACAGGACAGGATGTGGATGGTTCATTGAAAAGGATTTTTTCCCGGAAGATTTTGTAATGTGAAGGATTTGTTTTCAGAAAGATTGTTCTTAGAGAGGGATCCTTTGCTGCGCTAAGGATGACAACCCGCTTTTAAAGGTAATAGCTGCTTTTATTTCAGCAGGATCCGCCTGTCACAGCTGCCACGAACATGTTGTTCGTACTTTTTAAATCCTTATCCTGCCAATAAAAAAAACCGAATCCATACCGTCGGCTGTCAACAAGCTTTTTACCCGTTGCACAATTTGAACTATATTATCGACAATTCGAAATGATAATATACCGACTCTGCAACTATTATTTATTTGTAAGTATTTTATCCTTTTACTTTGACAATTATTAGTCATTAAAATTTAAAAGTATGAAGACTTCAAATTATTTAATCTTAGTTTTTTCATTGTTTTCTAATTGCTCAATAGCTCAAAACAAGCATATTGGCAAATATTTTAAAATTAACCCCAGTGATATAAAACTGCAAAATTCTGAAATCCAAAAGTATGATGTTACTTTAAAATGGCAGAATTTGGATGCAATCAGTGGTAATAAAATAAATTGCAACGCTGTTAAAGCAACGTATATTGTTGGGATAAATGACTCTGTTGGATGGGAAAACGTAAGTCTTGCGCAAATTGACGATTTCGAACAAAAACAATATAGCGGCACTGATTTACCATCGTTTAATGATTTCTCTTACAAAGCAATGGATACTGCCTTTTTATCAGAGGAATTTTATAAAAACATTCCTGTAGAACAACGGGATTTAGCAAAGTGGCTCGTTTCGGATGCTGTACAGATGCAAGGATTAGCATTGTATATTTTTGACAGTTTAGAGTTTAATAAAGAGTTTGTTCCTAAGTTCTTAGAAAATCACGATGTTAATTTTGAGAACTGGGTAACTTTTACAAGCCGGTATCAAAAATTGATATGGTCAGCGATTAGTAAACATAACAATGAGATTTGTGCAATCGTTAAATTTGAATCTTATTACAACCCTATTAAAATTGAAAATGAGCAGATGTCCGTCAAAGGACGAGCTTTATACTACGGCGAAATGTGGATTTCATTAGAAGACAAGCAGGTTGAATATGCCTCAATGGTTGAGGACGATATTTTTAAATTACGCAGTTCAATGTTTCCTGATGAACAATTAATTGACTTGCAACGAGAAATAGTTTTTAATAAACAGAAATAACGTTTAAATTTATTGGAAATGAAAAAGAATAAAAAAGCAATAGCATTTTTTACCGCGCTAATATTTAGTATAGTTTTTTCTTTACTGTTCAAATGGGGACAGACAGGAAACCCATTCAAAGCAGAGACTCTGATGTATGGCACAGTAATCTTTATTAATATGCTTATCATGGGAAGTATTGCATTCAGGTCATTTCAGAAATATTCAAACAAACCGGCAAATCAAGTTAAAAAGAATATTTTGCCTTCATATTTACTATTTGTGTTTTTTGCATTAGTTATTTCGCTTTCACTTGTAAGTATTGGCGTTTACGTGTTTTACCTGATAAAAGGAATCGATACGACCCATTTTTTAAAACAATTGTTTCAAGTAGAACTTTCCGGGGCAATCAGGCAATTCTCAATTTGGGTTTTAATCGGTTCTGCTTTCTTTTTCTACATTATTTGGCGAAAGGCAATAGAACGTGAACAAAGGCTGCGAGAAGAAAACCTGAAATATAAATACCAAAATCTTAAATCTCAGGTTAATCCCCATTTCTTGTTTAATAGCCTGAATACGCTTTCTGAAATAGTGTACGAAGATGCAAAAAAAGCCGACAAATACATTCAAAAGTTGTCGGGGATATACAGATACATTTTGGAAAATGAAGAAATTGATTTAGTACCTCTAAACAATGAGGTTGAATTTGTAAAACAGTATTTTGACATTCAGAAAGTTCGTGATAATGATAAAATTATGTTGGAAATTGATTTTCAGCATGCAGACGAATTCAAAGTTGTACCTGTATCTTTACAAATTTTGGTTGAAAATGCATTAAAACATAATTCACGATCGGAAAAATTACCATTGAAAATCCGATTAGAAAGGAGTAATGATAATATTGTGGTTTCTAATAATATTCAAAAGAAGAATATTTTAGAAAATACATCAAAAACAGGATTATTGAACTTAAAAGAAAGAGTAAAGCTTATTCTTGATAAAGATTTAATTCTTGAAGAAGATAAAAATCAGTTTATTGTAAAACTACCCATAATTAAGGCATAGAGATGAAAGTATTAATAATAGAGGATGAAAAACCTGCTTCACAAAAGTTAATACGATTGCTGGGAGAAATAAACCCAGACATTGAGATTATAGATGTTCTGAAATCGGTAGAACAATCGGTAAATTGGTTTTTGAATAATCCAAAACCTGACCTGATATTCCTAGACATTCAACTTGAAGATGGTATTTGTTTTGAAATATTTGAAAACAACCAAATTCAAACACCTATTATTTTCACAACGGCTTACGATGAATTTACGTTAAAGGCATTCAAAGTTAACAGTGTTGATTATCTTCTGAAGCCAATTGATTCGGATGAGCTTAAAAGCGCTATTGACAAATTCAATGTTCATTATAACCAAACTGATTTTGTAAAGTTCGAGTCAATTATTAAACAATTGCAACCAAATATAAAAGAAAGATTTTTGATTAAAATCGGTGATCATTTCAAACCGATACAGACTACAAGAATTAATTGTTTTTACATAAAGGAGAGGTGTAATTTTATTCAGGTGGATTCAGGGAAAAATTATCCCATTGATTATTCGCTTGATAAAATAGAACAATTGATTGATTCAAAGCTGTTTTTCAGGATAAGCAGAAACTATATTGTTAACCTTTATGCAATTGAGGACATTATCGCCTACTCATCGAACAGATTGAAAATATTACTAAAAAACAGGACTGAAAAGGATGTTATAATTGTAAGCAGGGAACGTGTTGCGAGTTTTAAAGCATGGGTAGACAGATAATACCTTTCCCCCGCTATCCGTATTGTCCCCGGCTACGGACATGAATATTAGAAATAATTAAAAACTCTCACTTGGCTTTTGCCTGTATATTCAGGATTTGTTATCAACAGAATGATACATTATAAAGATGCGCCGGTTCGCCTCCCCACCTCCCTCTTTCAGCAGGACAGGCTTTCTCAAGAGTGTAAGCATAGGTTTGTACTCTTTATTATTAAGAAGCCTGGCTGCTATAGTTGTTTTCAGATTGGGGTCTTGAACTATTATTTTATTCATTCATTAGATCGCTTCGCTTAGTTGTCCAACCACCCAATCTGCTTCTCCTCCGCCTGAAAGCATCACGGGGGGTTACACCAGGACTTATGAGATTTTCCGCTTACATTCTCTCTGGTGTAAAAATTAGTTAATAAGGCAACCGTTTAAACCTTCAAAAACCTTGAAGGTTTTGAACTAATTTAATAATTTATACACTTGTTATTCATAATTTAAATTATTTTTAAGGCATTCGTGAGTTCGTTTCACCTGGTTTCGATGGTGTAAGATGGAATACAGGAGGCGGTCACTTAACCACCCGTCCTGCCTTTTAAGTTTCTTTTGAAAGTATTTCTGAAATTACACTCAATTCCGATTTCGAAAATAAATCCCACTTTAGCAGGGTTTTTAAAAATATCTGGTTTATTCTCTCTTCAATTCAAAAAAGATAACGTTATCCTTAAAGTAAAAAAACTGAGCTTCTAAGAAAAACATAATTATCTGATCCATAATAATTTTGAAGTATATTCTTAACCAAAAAGATTATTATGAAGGTCAGTTGTATCCTATTGTTTATTTTCATGCCCGGATTATTATGGAGCCAACCCAGGCCTGTAAAAAAGCCTGCTAAAATCTCCAATTTTGTGTCCGGAAAAAATACATTAATTCCAAAAATCAACACTCCAATTAAATTCGATGGAATTGTAGATTCGGCGGAATGGAGTTCAATAGATACGATACCCATGTGTAGTTTCAGGCCCCGGGCATCATTGAAGCCATATGCGCGGACACAAATTAGATTTGCCTATGATCGAAAATATATTTATTGCTCAGCCATATGTTATCAGGATCCAAAATCGATACAAAAGCCTTTATTTGAGCGTGATAAGCAAGCACCCACCGCAGATCTGATAGTACTTCTTTTGGATACTTATAATGATAATGAAAATGCTTTGGTATTCACTACAACGGCAACCGGTTCCAAAATAGATTATAGTGTTAAAAATGATGCCCAGGGAATGCCAATTAATATGGCATGGGATTCATACTGGGATGCTCTTGTTTCAATGTTTCCCATGGGTTGGATGGTGGAAATGCGTATCCCTTTTAGCAGTCTTCGTTTTCAGGTAGTAAATGACAGCGTAATAATGGGAATAGCTGCAATAAGACATGTTGCAGGCCGGGCAGAAGATGACATTTACCCCTTTCGGGAAGATGATGCAAATTTCTGGGCATTCGTTCAACCATCGAAGGCCAGGGATGCAATTTTTACGGGAATAAAAAGCATTCGACCATGGTATACTTCACCCTATTTTTTATCACAACTGGGATTTCTAAATCTTGAAAAAGAACCAGTCGGATTTGAAAAAAAGCAGGATAATCAGATTGATTTTGGACTTGACATTCAACATTCAATTAATGATAATTTAAACATGGATATTACTTTTAACACTGATTTTTCACAAGTTGAAGCTGACGATCAGATAATAAATCTAAGTCGATTTTCCATATTTGTCCCGGAAAAAAGAAGATTTTTCCAGGAACGTTCTGGCATAATGGAATTTAGTTTTGATGATAACAACCAGCTGTTTTATAGCCGGCGGATTGGAATTAATGAAGGTAAAAAAATTCCTTTATGGGGAGGAATTAGGCTGGTAGGCAGGATAAATAAATTTGATGTAGGAATTATGTCACTTCAATCCCGTGAAAAGTACAGTTTTCCCTCAGAAAACTACGGTATTTTGCGTTTGAGAAGACAAATGTCAAAAAACAACTCATACGTTGGCGGCATTCTCACTTCCAAGCTGGGATTTGACGGTAGCCAAAACCTGACTTATGGTATTGATGGTATAATCAACTTGTTTAAACAAACTTATCTTAAAGTAAACCTGGCACAGTCATATGATTCCGGGGATTCCGTTTCCATTTCCGGATTATCCAATGGCAGGAACAGAGTTTACTTCCAATTGGAAGACAGACTGAAGAAAGGTTTTAATTATTCATTAAGTTATTCTCAGGTGGATAAATCCTATAAACCGGGTATTGGATTTGAATCGAGGCATGATTTCAAATCCATTGGTGACCGTGTTTCTTATGCCTGGTTTCCAAAACAGGAGTTCTTTAATTACATCCTCTTTGAAATATATGCCAAAGCATTTTATCAGGGTTCAACAAATCATCTTGAGAGTTATTTTGTTACTCCCCAAATACATGTTGAAACCAATAAATCCAGTGGATTTACCTTAAATTATTCAAGGTCCTATGATCATCCTCAAGAGGAATTTAAGTTAAATTCTGCTGTAACAATAAGTCCTAAAAAATATTATAACAATGAAATTAATTTGACTTATCATACTTCGAACGTTAAATTATTAAGATCGGATTTTACTATTAAACTTGGTTCTTTCTATGAAGGAAAACTATTTTCAGCTACTATTAAACCTGAATACGTTGTATCAAAATATTTAACGCTTAGCGGATTTTATCAATACAACAAGATTAGATTTACTAATTCACATGATTACATATCTCATTTGGCAAGACTAAAAATTGCCACATCTTTTAATGTTAAACTAAGTGTTAACTCATTTATTCAATATAATTCAGTTTCCAAAATCAGTAATATAAACCTTCGGTTGCGTTACAATTTCAGAGATGGTAATGATCTTTATTTTGTTTACAATGAAGTTATAAAAGGTCATGGAGAAAATGATCTGGTATTACCCGACACATTTTCCAGTTTGTCCAGAACATTTATATTAAAATATATTCATACTTTTCAGATCGGGCATTAAACATAAAATACTTGTTTGTCTTAATTTATTTTGTTAACTTGTTTTTTTATGAAAACTTCCCGATAATGATTAATACTTATGATGACATAAGAGCCCACCCGGATACTTTCAAGCAGCTTTCTGTGAGAGATTTACTTTTTGTGCATTACAGGTGTCCACAAATAGAAAGATTTGAGCAGTTATATAATCATTACAACCAATTTACATTTTCATTGAAAGGAGAAAGAATTTTGCATCAGGGGGTGAAATCATGGAAAGTAACCCCCCAAACATCATATTTTCAACGTAAAACTGCATATGTTCAGGAAGTTACTGATGCAAAGGGTTGGGAAGTACTTGTTTTTCATATTCCGGATGAATTTCTGATACAATTTGCCAATGAATTCATGGATAATTTATCGATTGGAAATTTACCGGAATTAACAACCGATATGTTTATTAAGATCGATCTGAATGAGGTAACAAGAACTTATTTTTATAGTATGCTTCCCTTATTTCACACAAAAGATACCACCTTCAGAAAAATTACTTGAATTAAAATTTAAGGAACTTCTCCTAAATATATTATCCAATCCTTCAAATAAACAATTGCTTGCATACATTCTGCATCTGAACGACGATATCAAAACCCCTATTTGGCAGATCATGGAAAAAAATTACACCTATAATTTAACCCTTAAAGAATTTGCCCGGATTTCAAGTCGCAGTCTGGCTGCATTTAAAAGGGAGTTTTTTGAATATTACCATACAACCCCTGGCAAATGGCTAACTGACAAACGACTTAAATCATGCCAGGATGTTGTTAAAAACAACCAAACAAAGTATTTCTGAAATTGCATTTAATTCCGGCTTCGAAAATATATCACACTTTAGCAGGATTTTTAAAGAAAAATATAGATTGTCACCACTGCAATTTCGAAAAAAACAGACAACCATTGCATGATGGCCAAAAAAAGACAACTTTATCTTTAAAGCAAAAAAACTGAGCTTTTAAGAATAACCATTTCGAACTCCTCCTTTTAACTTTGTACTACAGTTAAAGTTAGAAAAACTGGTAAAGATTATTTCATCATTAAAAAGGAGGTTAATCATGAATTCAATTATTCAACTTATTAAAAAATTAGTTACAGTTGCTATTACGCTGCTGGTTCTTACCTCAACTGCTCTTGCCCAGGAAAACCCAACGGATGGTTGGAAGAAGGCCCAGGAAGAAATGAGAGCACAGATGGGCAGTGTTCCTGTCATGTTTAAAAAATTACCTGTGGGTGTCAGAGTTAGTGCCTGGGAGTTGTTCAAATCAGTTAACAACCCGAATACAGCCATCCCATCTAAATATGGTGAACTCATCGGGCTTGCGGTTGCGGCCCAGATTCCCTGTGAATATTGCGTCATCGCTCATACAACACTCGCCAAATTATTTGGTGCAACTGATGAAGAGATTCAAGAAGCGATAGC
>CAVVIO010000010.1:0-8062 GCA_963748095.1 uncultured Bacteroidales bacterium | reverse complement strand
TCCGACTCGTTTGAATGAAGCTTTACCCGCAAACGGCTATTGGAATAGCTAATGATGTCTGAAATGGCTGAAGAAGAAACAATGAATTTCCGGTTGATTCGGAAAAACTGTGCCGGATCTAATAAATCTTCCAACTGATCAAGGGTATAATTGATGGCATAATCGCGTCCTGAATTGTTTTGAAGAAAAGTATATTTTTCCATGCTGTAGAAACACTGCACATCATCAATTGTAAAAACTTTAATGTGCTCACCTACTTTAAGTACAAATTTGTTTTTATAATTCTTTGTCAGGGAATGCAATATGCTGTCAAATACCTGTGTGGGGATCTCGTTTGTTGTATTGTTTTCTTTAAATTTATTGATGGCGTTATTTAGTTCATTTTGATCAATGGGTTTTAACAAATAATCAATACTGTTTACTTTAAATGCTTTAAGTGCATATTCATCAAAGGCAGTAGTGAAAATTACTGGTGTTTTTACAATGGTCTGTTCAAATATTTCGAAGCTCAACCCATCGGCCAGCTGGATGTCCATGAATATCAGATCGGGAGTCTGATTGGTATTTAACCATTCCACAGCCTTTTTAACCGATTGGATTACCCCGGTAATTTCAATTGTCTGATCATATTTTTTAATTAATCCTGACAGCCTTTCGGCTGCTGTTTTTTCGTCTTCAATTATCAGGCAAATCATACATATTAAGCTTTAATAACTGGTAATTTTACAGTGAATTCTTTATCAGACTCAATTACCACCATTGATGAATCAGAAAGATATTCATATCTGTGTTTCAGGTTTTCAAGTCCCAATGGTTCTTTTTTGGCAATAATTGTATTCTTCTTCTGAAGGTTGTTTTTTACAATTATAGAACCATCTTCCACACTATTTCAATTTGTAATGGTATATCATCAGTTATAATATTGTGTTTGATGGCATTTTCTACCAACATTTGTATACCCAAAGGAACTATTTGAATAGTATTGTTGGCAGGTAAATCGGAATTAAATAACAGCGCTTCTCCAAATCGCATTTTCGAAAGAAATATATAATCCTCCACAAATTTCATTTCATCATTTACTGATACCAATTCTTTATCATTTTGCTCGAACACATATCTGTAAATATCCGATAGTTTCTTAATAAAATCAGTGGCCAATTCAGGTTTTTGTTCAACCACACCGCTAAGGGTATTCAGGCTGTTAAACAGGAAATGCGGGTTTACCTGGTTCTTTAACGCTTCATATTTAGCCAATAAGTTTTCTCTTTTTAATTCCTCATTCGCCTCAATTGACTTTTTCCAGTATTTAGTCAGGTAAGTTGAATAAAAAAGGGAAATAGCAATCATGTCAATGGAAAATATCATTAAAGCCATTATCAATACAGTAATAAAAAGATCTCGTTCGCTCAATTCTAATACATAACGGTAAAACAGGTAGGGTAAAATTGAACAAACAATAAAGCCATAAACGATGTACATCAACAAGCTGATTATATTTGCCTTTTTGAGGTTTTTGGTCCAGTCAAGCTTTTCTTCGGTAAATTTGCCAATTGCCGAATGGCCGAGCCAGAATGAAAAACCAAGTGCATATCCATAGGACGAGAACTTCAGATAGTAGATAAATGATGAAAATAGTTTAGGCCCCTGAAAGAAAAAGGCAATTAATGTAGATGTAACAACTATGAAAATAATTGTAGAGATTTTGTTGAAGTGATTTGCTCTTTTTAGTTCTTTGAATTTCATGGTCGTTAATTTAAATTAAAAATCTGAAGCACGGAAAAACTTGTTAAAAAATTTTCAGTGCTGTTATTTTCTCAAATTTTTATAAACCATGTTATTGTCATTGCTTTTTTGAGCATCTAAGCAATCTTTAAAATATTTTTTCTGAACATCAAAAGAGCAATGTAATTTAAAGACGTTCCAATGCCCAATAACACAAGTACTCTTGATAAAAAAGTAATGTTTGTAAATGTATGCATCCGGAGGAAGATGTCGAAAAACCCCTGGATGCCCCAATAATTAACCGAAACAACGGCAATCTTTTGCATAATTGCCGGCATTATGAAAATAGGTATCATACTGCCTCCGATGGCACTCATTACAAGCACAATAATTGTTGAATATCCCTGTACCTGCTGGCGCGATCTGGCAAAAGAAGCAAGGATAATACCAAACCCGGAACAGGCATAGGCTGTTGCCAGAATCATGAGTGCAATAGAAGGGAGATGATGCAAAATGTCCAGTCCAAAAGCAAGCCATGCATATATAAACATGATTACCAACTGAATAATGGAAATCACATTTGCGTATACCATTTTCCCGAAAAGGATATGGCTTGGATGAACCGGTGAACATAGTAGTTTCTTCAACATACCATCCTGTTTTTCATCCAGAAGACTTCCGCCTATTCCTGCAACAGAAAATAAAAGCATCATAACAGAGGTGCCTGCTACTACCTGAACAACTCCATATAAATGATCTTGTTCTGTGTTGCCCATTTTCCCGAAAGCAAAATAAAACAGGGTAATAATAATAATGGGTAATGCAAAAGTCAGCAATATGTCCTGCTTTTTACTGAAGAATAATTTCAGATCTTTTTTAACTAGTCTTATCATTTGTCTCTGAGTTTTTTACCGGTTAGACTTAAAAATATAGTTTCAAGGTTAATCTTCTGGATATCAATGTACCGTATATCAAGGCCAAACTTATTGCACATGATAATTATTTTAGACAGATCACCCTGTATATTCATGGAATAAAAGTGTATTGTATCTTCAAAACGCTGGAGATCATTCCATTCCTTTTCTATTGTATGGTAGCGTTCGTCTGTAAGATTTGTATAAGAGATCACAACCGATTCCTTCATCGATCCCGAAGTCTTTAATTCATCCAGTGTTCCCTGGGCAATTATTTCGCCGTTATCAATAATTCCGATACGGTCGCACAATCGCTCGGCCTCTTCCATATAATGAGTGGTATAAATAATTGTCATTCCCTCGTTATGCAGTTTCTCGATCACTTCAAAAATCAGATTCCTGCTCTGGGGATCGATACCAATAGTGGGTTCATCCATAAACAGTACTTTAGGACGGTGCAGCAAGGCTGAAGCGATATTGATTCTGCGTTTCATTCCGCCGGAATAAGTCCTCACTTTGTCATTCTTTCGGTCTGCCAGTCCCAGCAAATTCAGGGTTTCATCAATGCGTTCTGTCAATTTCTGTTTCGGGATCTTATACATGCCTCCCCAAAACAGCAGGTTATCATATGCTGAAAGTTCATTATAAAGTGCTATCTCCTGTGTAACAACACCAATATTTTTTTTACAATCCAGCGGATTTTTCCTGAGATCATACCCGGCAATGTTTACTTCTCCTTCATCCGGCTTTATCATTGTGCTCATAATGGAAATCGTGGTTGTTTTACCGGCGCCGTTCGGTCCCAGCAGTCCGTAACACTCACCTTGCGGGATGTTGAATGAGATACCCTTTAAGGCATCAACGGTATCGAATGACTTTTTAAGGTTTGAAACATCAATCATATTGTACTTATTATAATTTTTGTCGATTTATTATTTCCTGACAAAGGTTCACAATTTCAAAGATTAATCATAATTTAATACGATGCATTGTTGAATTAAGCAGATGAGTTGTAAAAATGAAGGAATAAAAACTGATTGAGGTACAGATGGATGCTACACCCAGACTGGGCAAATAAATAATAACAATCCTGTATAAAATAAGGTAGCTGGTTCTAAGAACTAACTACCTCTTTGTGGCTCAACTGTGCCTTAAATCCTGTATTGTAGGCTATTGTTGTTTATTCAATTTCTTCTACTTTCCAGCCTGAATCAACATTCTTATTCACAAAGACTGTTACTTCTTTATATTTTTTCTGTCCTTTAATAATCAAGTTAATCGATGCAGAACCCTGCTCTCCGTTCGAATTTTTATTTATTTGAATCCCACCGGTCGGGATTAATCCAAAGCCTTTGATCTCTCCCAATTCATTTATTAATTCATAATTATGCTTAATATAATCCTTGGCAACTCGAAAAGCTATTGTGTTTGGAATCACAATTATCAAGATGACTTGTACAACAAGAATGAATACAATAAATCCTATCCCAATTTTATTCCAAATTGCTTTTTTGTTTTTGCTTTTTCTAATTCTTATACCATCAACCAATAGACTAATCACTCCAATTAATAGTAGAGCATATCCAAATGATTTACTTTCCCAAAAAAAGTTTATGCTAGCTGATCGTGCATAATATCCATAAATCAATAAAATCAATGCACAAATCAAACTGATTTTTGTAAATTTTCCTAATGTCTTTATGTAATCCATAGTGTTTCTGTGTTTTTAAAATGTTTGCTTACATACCCATAACCACTCCCTAAACTTCCGGATGTCTTCATAGCTATTATAGCACATACTATTTGTTCGTAACTGCCTGATACACCAAATCCCGATTACGACCTAAATGTAGAAGATATTCAGTGAAAAAGCAAATGATTTGAACTGACAAAATACAAATTAACAGGGGTTTCCTGTTAAAATAGTTCGCCGTAGAATCATTCTGTTACGAGGTGGGAGGTTATCTATAAAAAATGCACTGTAATCATAATTACTTAATTATTTTTTAAAGGCCTCGTAAGTAAAATTGACATCCCAAATCTTAAACCACTCCAGTCTGGCCCAATTGCCCTCTTTCCGTCATTAAGTATCTCTCCTTTATCTGATTCAAAAACACTATTACCAAATTGAAAGAAATAACTTGCATTCAGTTCTAAACTAATAGACTTATATATACTACGCCTAAACTTTACACCAGGTTCAACATAGTAATTTTGCGATTGAAACGAATAAGACGAATTTGTAATATCCTGATTGCTAACAGTTAATTGTTCCTTTAGGTTTAAACCTGAGAATGTAATACCTCCTTCGGAAAATAGAGACAATTTATATTTGCTAAAGAAAGTAAATAACAAAAAATCGATATATGCACTAGGAACTATGCAATATGTCTTTGTATCGAAAAGATATTCGCCTGAGTAATCTTTTGATGATATCCTTGACCCTGTTGAATAAAAAGATGCCTGAAGACCAAATCTAAGCTTTTTAAAGGCCATTAATAAAGCAGGCTTATAATAAAAGTATGGTGGATAATCTGAAATAACCATAGCTTGAAAAGGTAAACTTTTAAAAACAGTAGAGTTTAGTCTTTTTAAACCTTTCATATTGTAAAAACCTATACCAGTTTGAATCCCGAATTCGAAGATCTGGGAATAAGAAGATGAACAAAGGAAAAATAAAATTGCAATAAGTATACTTTTTTTTCTATTCATGAAATGATATCTTATTAATTTTAGTTCAAGAAATATCTTACTCCTTGTTCATGAAAAATAGAATTTCCATCCAAAAAGCAATTGTTTAAAACAATAGTAGAAAAACCAACAGGAATTGAATAAAGAACAGATCCATCATTAAGACTTCGTACGACCAATAGATTGGGAGAAAATGATAAGATTCTATTCGTGTAATAATCTATATCCAGTATTTTATCCTCATTAACTGGAAATGATTTAACAATAGTCATATCAGGACAACTTAAAATATTAAATACTTTGGTATCCTTACTCCAACTTATAGCTTGACTGGGGTCGTTTGCCATAAAATTAAAATAATCAAAACCCGGTGTTGAAGATGAATATATGGTTTTCACTAAACTTATAGCATTGTTATTATAACTATAAAGGTAAATTGTATGCCAAACACTAAAAAAGAAATATTTCCCCTCTGACGATATATTGTAATCATACAAAGAAGATGGATCGTCAATATATCCTAAAAGACTATTATTTTTAAAATCATATAAATATTTTTTATTTCCACTAATTACAATTCCTGTTCCAATATTTGATATTGGGATTCTCGCGGTATTATCAGTTAAATTGCTAATATCAATAATTTTATGATTGTTAAAATTAAACGGTGAGCCAACAATAGCCGTTTTCGTAAAGCCAACAACTGAAATAAAATAGTTACCATCCGGTGAAGTAGCAGGGTTCCAATAATGATCTCCCGACCAGGAGTAGTTGGGTGGGTTGTACCTATACCTTTCCATAATTTTATTTTCTATAACAGAGTATCTAAACATGGAATCGTTGTAAGCAATGTTTTCGTGATCATACTTATTAGTATGGTATACAAATTCGGAATTACTAATACGATTAAAATTGTTAAAAATCGGTGAATGGTATCCAATCATAAAATCATATCTGGAAGAACCAAACACAGAATATGGGTATTTTGTTTGACTATACAAAGGATTCGGATATTTTGGGATTAGTACCAGATGAAACTGCCTATATTGTCCAAAAAATTTCTTAGGAATATCAAAACCTTCTTTACTAATGTCTGTAGTTTTAATTATATCATAAGGAGTATAACTACCGTCTTTGCTAAGCAGAATGATTGAATCGACGGCTGCATAATATTTTAGGTTTTCCCAGCTTACAAAGTAATTGTTATCAGTATCATAGGAAAATTTAATATTCATCTCATTAGGAATTTCAACTGCGCCATAAGTTGCAAGCTGTCCATCATCGTTATTAGAAACATAAAACACTCTATATAAACCTCCTTCACCAACATAACCTTTATCAATAAATTCGCATGAAGAAGTACGACCTATTTCATAATTGGATTTATAAATAATAAATTCCGGAATGTCAATAGAGGGCTTTATCCAACGAAGTTTTAGGAATCCATCCGAAACGGATGAAGTAAGAGTATAAAAATGTGTGTCATGAACTCTTACTATCCATTGTTTAGTTGTAAATAAAAAGCCTTCTGCTCCCAAAGAATCAGCAATGCTTCCCGTTCCTGAGTTAGTGAATATTTCAAGTTTAAGTTTATAATAACCATTATTTGAAAAATTATAATTTAAATCATAATAACTGTTACCTGAATTAACTGTCCCTACTAATGAGTCATTTATATAAAATTTAACCCACCGTATAGCCTGATTGGTGCTTTTGAAATTAAAATAAACCCTCCTATAAATAAGTTCAACCGTATCTTCATTTTGGGATAAATCTAATTCGATTGTTTGGATATCTGGGGCTGTCACATTTTGGTTAAGGTTTCTTTCGAAAATGCCATTTGGTTCATACTCACATGATGAAAGTATTATAAAGAGTAAGAACACTATAGTATTATAAATCTGTTTCATTATTCAAAATATTTATTATTTCTAATTCTAAATATGTATCTGCTGACATATCGTAAAAATTTTATTTTAGAATTGTGCCCAACTTCTTCATATATTAATGTTTTATTCCTGAATCTATAATGTACCGGTTACCTTAATTTCCCCAACTTCCAAATCCCATTTACGACCTAAATGTAAAATATATTTTTCCAAAAAGCAAATTTCCAGGAGTTTTGTCAATTCCATCCCGGATTTTGCTGTGGCATCCCGGCTAATGTCAATGATGCTCCGGATTTTGCAATGGGTTACATTCAGTGAAGAGACAGATGCACTATTCATTTCTTATAGTCTCCATCAAATTAATTTTGTGAACTCTAATAATTAAGAATAATACAGCCAATAGTGTAAATAGTAACGTAATGATAAGTGTTTTCAGAAAAATTATGTATCCAATGTCAATCCGGTATTGAAAATTATTCAGCCATTTCATCATCACGGTATAAGTAACCGGAACAGCAATTATATTGGCAATTAATGTAATCAGAATTTGCTCTCTTGTCAATCTTTTTATGGTGTCGGATAGCCTGGCCCCGAAAAGTTTTCTGATGGCTACTTCTTTGGTTTTTTTCCTGATCAGAAACAAGGTTAATCCGAAGAGGCCCAGTAAAGCTATTATAAATGTCACGGTTGAATAAAGCTGAAAGCCGTTTTTCAAATTTATTTCCGGTTTGTACTCATTTGCCAACTTATCTTTCAGAAATATATAATTAAAATTGAAATCGGGAGAGCTGTTTTTACAAATTTCACCAATGTACTGTAGCGTATTCTTCCGATTTACACCGGATA